>NZ_ATUY01000004.1 GCF_000420445.1 Actinotignum urinale DSM 15805 | reverse complement strand
CGAAGAAAAATTGAACTCTGCCGCGAGCTGCCTCGCAGTCTCTCCAGCAAGGAAACGAGCGACAATCGAGCGCTTGAACTCCCACGAGTAAACAGCTTTCGTATCACGTGTCACAAGCACCATTTTCCCATGAAGAACCCACCTGTCATAAAGCGAATTCACCGGCCGAAATGGCAAACCAAGTTTTCTGGCTGTGGCTCGAGAGCCATAGCCCGCCTCAAACAAATCAACAGCCACCGCCCGCTGCTCCACCGACAACGAACTATCAGAACGCATAACACCCCTAACCCTAAAAACTGAACAAATAAACGTCCAACTTTCAGGGTTCAGTACAGGAGGCGGAAAATATTTCATATATCGAAACGACAGTTATACTTATTACGAGTGAATCGCGACGAAACTGTGAAACATCACCACGTTCAATCTCTACATTCTATTCATTGAGGAAAGGAAGTCACGTGACTCAACGTCGAAGCACGCAACCAAAACTGTCCTCCATAGACAGAGCCCTCACCATCGTCGAATACCTTGCAAACCAAGGAAACACGGGCGCTTCACTTGCAGATATTTCCTCTTACATCCGCGCCAATAAAGCAACCGTCCACCACACACTCGCGGCCCTACGCAAAAGAAACTGGGTGGATCAAGATAGCTCAACCGGATACTACTACCTGAGTAACGGCATTGACCCCATTATTAAATACAGAACACGTTGTGCGAGTATTGTTCACAACCTTCGCCCCGCACTCGTCGCGATTACCCATCGTTTCAACGAACTCACCCATTTAGGACGACTCGTCGACGAAAACATCGAATACCTCGACAAAGTAGAACCAGACCGGCCGATTCGTGTAGTTTCCGCCATAGGACGGCGCTCCCCCGCCGTACGAACAGCATTAGGCAGGGCGCTACTCGCCTCCATGAAACTAACACCGGAACAGGTCAACTGGTATCTTGACGCAACAATCCCCAACCCGTATTTACGGCGCCGTTTTACTGAAGAAATTCATCGCGTACACCAATCCGGATGGGCCGAAGAACTTGAAGAAAACGAAAAAGGCATTGCTTGCGTTGCCGTCCCGATACAGTTTAAAAACGGCGAAATTGTTGCGGTATCCGTCACGGCTCCCATCGAGAGAATGCTGGATGCGCAACACCGTAAGGAACTCGCCTTCGGGATAGCAGAAGAAGTCCACAAGCTCGACGCAAGACTTGCAGGTTACGTCCCCTCAGTTCTCATCTAGAGCCGAACAACAGTTTTCCTCGAGATTCTAACGCTAGTTTTGCTCTAGAACCGAACAACAACTCATCTAGGATTTCAGGATGCTGGCGACCTTTTGTTTTTGCCGAGGCCGGCAGAATGCTCGAGAATGCTCAGTTCATATCGAGGATTTAACGACGCTGGCGACGCTCACGAACACGCACAGAAATTTGAATCGGAGTTCCCTCAAAACCAAAGGTTTCACGCAATTTATTTTCAAGAAAACGACGATACCCAGCTTCAATAAAACCGGTTGCGAAGAAAACAAAACGCGGAGGGCACGTACTAGCTTGCGTCGCAAAAAGAATTCGCGGTTGCTTACCGCTACGCACCGGATGCGGATGAGCTGAGGTCAAATCGTGGAGGAAAGAATTCAGCTTTCCCGTAGGGATACGCCGACGCCACGAATACAGCGAATTTTCCATAGCTTTAGCCAAACGATTCGTGTGCCAGCCGGTTTTTGCTGAAAGATTCACAGTGGGTGCCCAACGAATTTGAACCAGCTCCCGATCCATTTCACGGCCCAGTTCAAAACGCCTCTCATCATCCACTTCATCCCATTTATTGCAAATAATGACGAGCGCGCGCCCGGAATCAATCGCCTGCTGAATAACGCGAATATCCTGTTCCGTTAAGGGCTCGGAAGCATCAATGAGCGCAAGGGCAAGATCCGAGTTATCCAGGGCTCGTTGTGTGCGAAGAGAAGCATAAAAATCCGCGCCACGAGTTTGATGAACACGACGACGAATGCCCGCAGTATCAACAAACACATAATCTTTGCCACCCACGCTGATAATCTCGTCAACGGGATCGCGGGTTGTTCCGGCTTCAGGATTAACCACAACGCGTTCTTCGCCAGCAAGCTGATTAAGCAGAGAGGACTTTCCGACGTTCGGACGCCCAATGAGGGCAACGCGACTCAAAGAAGAGTCCTTATGATGCCGCTTGACCGTCGTCGTTTCGGGAAGAACCTCAAGAATGGCATCCAATAAATCACCACTACCGCGGCCATGAAGCGCGGAAACGGAATGAGGCTCTCCCAAACCCAGCGACCATAACGCCGCAGCATCACCCTCTTGAAGCGGAGAATCCACTTTATTCGCGGCAAGAATGACAGGTTTTTTCGATTTACGCAAAACGCGCACCAACGCTTCGTCCGTATTCGTCATACCAACCATGGCGTCCACAACGAAAAGCACAGCATCCGCGTCCGCAATAGCGCGCTCGGCCTGGTCGGCAACCTGCTGATCCAGCCCTTTCACGGACGTTTCCCAACCTCCCGTATCCACGAGGATAAACTTGCGTTCCGCCCAACTTGCCTGGTAGCTCACCCGATCGCGTGTTACGCCGGGAGTATCCTGTACGACTGCGAGACGCTTACCAAGAATACGGTTCACAAGAGATGATTTCCCGACGTTTGGCCTGCCAATCACCGCCAGGACGGGGAGGTGAGATTCTTCAAGAAGCTCCTCCCCTTCCAACATCGCCAGATCTTCATCGGTCAGTTCGTATTCGTCAAGTCCCGTGCGCAGCATACGTTCGGTGTAGATATCCGCGTCCTGGCTCTCGTCGAAAAAATCATTGGTGCCAGCAACAAACGTGCCATTATCCTCAACGGGAAGAAAATCCTCCGGAGAGAAACCTTCGGGGTAGAATTCAGAATCTGGTGTGATGTTTTCGCTCATGAACAACCGCCTAATGTTTCGTCGGGATTAACCCAAGAATAGTATCAACAACTTCGCAAATCGTCATGTGTGAAGAATCAATGGTTGTGACGCCTTCGCGAGAATCCATGAAGGAGGCAACCGTGGAATCTTTAGCATCACGTTCGCTCACCTCAGCGCGGGTTTCCTCCATCTGTGCCTGGCTGTCTCCTCCGCGAACCTCCCGGGCTCGCCGCGCCAACCGCGTTTCTTCGGATGCTATGAGGAGAACTTTAACGTCGGCGTCAGGTGCAACAACACTGGTAATATCGCGACCTTCTGCGACGATTTTGTCCGCGCTGTACACAATCGCCTGTTGGCGGGCAATAAGCTCTTTACGAACATCAAGATTAACGGCAACTTTGGAAACTATGCGGGAAAGGCTACTGACCCGAATAGTATCCGTAACATCCTTACCTTCGCAGAAAAACCTCTGATTATCTGGATCAAGTGGCATGCGAAGATCCATGCTTTTCACAACCTCGGTGACTGCATCTTTATCATCAAGGTTAATATCTCTTCGCAATGCACACCACGCTGCCGCGCGGTACATAGCACCGGTATCTAAATATTCCCCGCCCAAACGGCGCGCGACTTCTTTGGATACCGTTGATTTTCCAGAACCTGAGGGCCCGTCAATTGCAATAATGAGGCTCATTGTTCGCCACCTTCAATAAATACTTGCCAACCGCGTTCTTCAAGGCCGGAGGCCAAGAATTTTGATGCGCTGGGAATCACTGAAATTTCACCGCGTCCCACCTGCTGGGATACCGAATGTTCCAGTGAAAAATCTTCAACATTTGCGCCGATATCACCAATATCAGAAAAAAGACGCCCAAGTTCACCCGGTTTATCTGGGATGAGGACGAACACATGAGTATAACGCTCCGGAGCCCCGCCGTGCTTACCTGGAATACGGTCCACACCATCATTTCCGCGTTTAATCACCTGGGCAACGTTCACGGTTACACCCGGTGCGCCAGGGTTTTCTTCACCTTGGCGAAGAGCGGCTGCAAGATCAAGAGCGCCTTTCCCAATGTCTTCGAGAATAGGGGCTATGAAACGTGAATTGGCGGCGATGATGGATGTCCACAGTGCAGAATCAGAACTCGCAATTCGCGTAACATCACGCAAACCCTGCCCTGCTAAACCCAAATCTTTCGCAGATGCACCACGTAAAGTACCGGCAACAAGGGAGGAAACCAACTGCGGTACGTGGCTGACAAGTGCCACCGCACGGTCATGTTCGGCAGGTTCCAGCATCACAGGCATGGCACCCACTTCTAAAGCAAGCTGTTGGATTGCCAACACCGTGTCGGGTGGAACGGTTGGGCCAGCACACACAACCCACGGACGCCCCTCAAACAGATCCGCATCCGCCGCAATCGCTCCGCTTCGTTCTCGCCCCGCCATGGGGTGTGAACCGATATAGCGATGCGCCTGAGAATGCCCATTAACACCCTCAGCTATGCGTTTTTTCACCGATGCAACATCTGTCACAATCGCATCATCAAAGCGTTCCAGAGTTTCGCACACAACCCGTGGTGTCACGTCAGGCGGAACGGCTACAATAACAAGATCCGGGCGAATATCCTCGTCCTTGGATGCAATAAAACCAGCCCCTAAATCACGGGCAAGACTGCACGCCATCGGCGAATTATCTTCCAGAAACACCTCAACTCCGAGCATGCGCAACCGCAAACCGAGAGATGCCCCAAGTAGCCCGGAACCAATAATGAGTACGCGTTGAAATTGCATTACATCTCCACAAGATGCATGAGAGCAGAAAGCTCATTGCCGGCAATCACGCGAGTCTGGCCGGGCTTCAAACGTCCCACCTGAATATTTCCGAAGCGCATGCGCACCAATTCCATGACGGGATGTCCCACCTCGTCCATGATTCGTCGAACAATTCTGTTACGCCCCGAATGGAGGGTGAGCTCCACAATAGAGTTACGATCCCTGGCTTCACGTAACACAAACTTATCGACCTTAATAGGCCCATCCTCCAAGGTGATTCCTTTTTCTAATACGCGCGTCAAACCGCGTGTCACTTTACCTTCCACACGCGCCACATAGGTTTTGGGAACCTCGTAGGAAGGGTGTGTTAAACGGTGTGTGAGTTCCCCATCGTTTGATAGAAGAATCAGCCCTTCCGTATCCTCATCCAAACGGCCTACGTGGTACAGACGCTGTTCGTATTTTTCGACGAATTCTGTCAAATCGCGGCGCCCAAATTCGTCGTTCATGGAAGAAACTACGCCGAAAGGCTTGTAGAGGGCAATCGTTAGATGTTCGGGGTTGAGGGAAATCGGCATTCCGTCCACGTGTATCGTATCTTTTTCGGGGTTGACTCGCGTTCCCATTGTTGTCACGATTTGCCCGTTAACAGCCACGCGACCTTGTTCAATAAGAATCTCCGAATAGCGGCGTGACCCCACACCCGCGTGTGCCATCACTTTTTGTAAACGTTCTCTCATCGGATTTCCTTTTCTACATCATCTAATTCGTCAGCCTCCGGCAGATATGGTGCCAGTGGCGGAAGTTCGTTCAGGGAATTCATCCCCATTGCCTCAAGGAAAAACGGGGTTGTTCCATAAAGAATGGCACCGGTGGCGCCCTCCCCTGTTTCTTCAATAAGGCCACGTGTGAGTAATGTGCGCACAACGCCATCGACGTTGACACCTCGAATTGCTGCCACCTGCGCGCGCGTTACCGGTTGTTTATAGGCAATCACGGCAAGTGTTTCTAATGCCGCCTGTGATAGTTTACCCGACTGACGCGCAGTTACGTGAGCCGTAATAATATCGGCATATCGTGGATGTGTATAGAAGCGCCAGCCTCCACCGGCTTCTTTGAGATAAAAACCACGTTGCCGGCCCCTCGTGTATTCTTCGCTCAATTTGTGAAGAAGCGCGAGAGTATCCTCTTCACGAATTCCGAGGGCATCCGCGAGGCTCTGCGGTGTTTGCGGTGATGCGGCAAGGAAAAGGAGCGCTTCAAGCGGGCCAAGGAGTTCCTCGTCCACAACCGTAATGTGTTGGGGATTCTTCTCCGTCGTCTTTTCGTCCGCATTTCCTCGTTTATCCTCATCGAGGTGATTGTTTATCACCTCTGGGGTTTGAGCATCGTCAAGATGTTGTTCATTCATCGTGGTTAAGCCTTCCGATGTTCATTCGTTTGGGCACCTAGTTTCTTGTTTCTTCGTCGTAGACTCCGGTTTTTTCGTTGTAGCTTTCCATTTCTGCGTTGTGGAATCCGGTTTCTTCGTCGTCGATTCCCATTTCGTCGTCGTAGCTTCCCATTTCTCCGCCGTAGCTTCCTATTTCGTCGTCGTAGATGCCACCCTCTTCTTCCGCGGGCGTTGCGGTGAGAATCAAAGGACTGAAGGGTTGGGGTTGCTCAATCGCAATAGCCTTGTTGCGTAAAAGGAAGAGAACAGCGAGGAATCGTGACACAACAGTTGCCGTGTTGGGAGCCGTTGCGCACAGTTCCGCAAACGTTGTTGTCCCGCGTGCCTTACTGAGCAGGTCGCGAATGTAGGTGACCTGTGAAGGCACGTCGACGAGCGGGTGATGCAAATGCGCAATACCGACCCGTGGCGCATCGCTTCGCGCATACACCTGCGCAACAAGCATCACCAAATCCTCAACGGTCAGGTTCAAACGGGTTTTCGGCACAGCCTTCGCAAAACGCTCTTCAAGAGGAACATCTCTGCCGAAGGAAAGACTCTCCTTTTCCATTCGCACACGAATATCGTCTGCAACCTGTTTGTAGGCACGATATTGAAGAAGTTTTGCGAAAAGAAAATCGCGCTGTTCTATAAGTTCCCAATCTTCGTCGTCCTTAGGCTCGGTTGGTAGCAACCGAGCGGCTTTCATATCAAGAAGTGTTGATGCGACGACGAGAAACTCGCTCATTGTCGAAATATCGAAACCCTCATGTTCGTGAATAAATGCGAGGAAATCGTCTGTTACTTCGGCAAGGGCAACGGTTGTGACGTCCAGGCTTTTCTTCGCAATAAGATCGAGGAGAACGGAAAAGGGACCAGAATACACATCGAGGTCCACAATGAATTGTGGAGTTGGTGCTGTGTCCTGCTGTTGTGTATTCATCATCTCGACGATTCCTGGGGTACTTCCTGAGGCGTTGTGAGGTATTTCTGATATTGCCTCACGCTCATTGGCTCACGCACAGTGCCCGCGGGCAATGAGTTCTCGCGCGAGTTTCTTGTATGCAACAGCTCCGGGGTGCTTGGGGGCATAGGAAATAATAGGTTCAGCCGCGACCGAAGCATCGGGGAATTTAATGGTTCGTTTAATGTATGTTGTGTAGACCTTATCGCCGAAGCCCGAGTAAACGCTACGTGTCACTTCACGTGAATGTAGGGTTCGCGTATCGACCATAGTGAGCAGAACGCCGTCCAGTTGAAGTTTGGGGTTGAGCCGATCTTGGACTCGTTCAATTTGTTCAATCAATAATGCCACACCGCGCATGGCGAAGTATTCAGCTTCAAGCGGGATAAGAACACCATGGGCTGCCGTAAGGGCATTGACGGTGAGCAGGCCAAGTGAGGGTTGGCAGTCAATAATAATAACGTCGTAATCGTCGGTGATTGGGCGAATAACGCGAGAAAGAGCCTGTTCGCGTGCCACTTCGTTAATAAGAACAATTTCTGCAGCGGATAAATCAATATTTGCAGGAAGAATATCGAGGTTGTTCACCCCGGTTGGGGTAATAATACTGCGAACATTTGGTTTTGCAGAGATGAGTTCGTCGTAAATAGTGCGTTCCATGGCGCGTGCGTTCACACCAAGTGCGGCGGATGCGGCGCCCTGAGGATCGAAATCTACAATAAGGACTTTTCGGCCATATCCTGCGAGTGCTGCGGCTAGATTCACCGAGGTGGTTGTTTTACCAACCCCACCTTTTTGGTTTGAAATGGCAATAATTCTTGCCGGCCCATGCGTTGTTAAGGGGGCCGGTTCTGGAAAATCAATATTTTCCCTTGCTTCAAAAAGGGGCTCTTGTTCACTCACTCTTCTAGGTTACCTAAAAATAATGATTCATGCGTAATATCTTTATCTCACAAAATATGTACGACGGTAAAGCCATGTATGTGCGACGGTTACGTTCCGTGTATAGGACTTATAAAGTCTCGTATATGCGACGGTTATGTTCGGTGTATAGGACTTATAAAATCTCGCGTGTACGAAGATTACGTCCCGTGTATAGGACTATAAACTCACGTGTGTAGAGCACGCGGATGGGCAGTTGCGTAAACTTCACGCATCGTATCGCGAGTAACTCGTGTATAAATTTGTGTTGTCGTTACCGAACTATGCCCTAACATTTCTTGAACAATACGAACATCTGCCCCGCCTTGAAGCAGATGTGTGGCAAATGAGTGCCGTAAAGAATGTGGGCTCACTTTTTTCCCCAGGCCCGCAATCTCGCTTGCTTCTTGAATAATTCCCCAGGCGCTTTGCCTCGATAACGGACGCCCACGTTTATTGAGGAACAGTACGCTTGTCCCGCTTCCCTTTGCAGCTAAAACTGGACGCGCCCGCACAATATACGCCTCCAAGGCAGTAACAGCGTAACTACCTAGTGGCACAATACGTTCTTTACGCCCTTTGCCGAAATAGCGAATGAAGCCAGATTCTGTATCAATATCATCTGCTGTTAAATTGACGGCTTCAGAAATACGGGCACCTGTGCCATAGAGAATTTCAAGAAGCGCCCTGTCACGTAAAGAAATAGGATCATCTGCGCTTTTTGCATCCAATAACGCCTGGATTTCTTCAATATTTAAGGCCTTGGGGAGCCGTTGCGGGGTTGAAGGAGGGTGTGCAAACGCCGCGGGATTTTTTTCGAGAATACCTTCGTCGTACAAGAATTTATGGAAGGTGCGCACAGCAACAACGCATCTGGCAACAGAAGCTGGTGCCATTGTTTCAAGGGATTCTGGAAGGGATTCCACATCCTCTTCCGTTATTTTCTCCAGCTGATTCACGCCACGGTTTTCCAGGTGTGTCACGTATTTTTTGAGGTCACGACGATACGCCGCAAGTGTGTTTGTGGACAGTGCTCGTTCAACGGATAAATGACCAAAAAATTGGCGTAAGGCTGAACTGAACGGAGAAGTAACCCGTCGTCCATTATCGTTTGTCATTCATTTTCCTTTGACACTGTTGAATGGTGAGTAGATGTATTTTCGACGGAGAAAACACACGAAGAAGAGACGCTACCGCCACTATTATAGGATTTTCCTCGCATATTTGGGTTTTATAAGCATTCGAGCACTCTCTACAGAAAAAATGATAGAAAATGCGCCTTGAGCTTACTGGACATAGTTGGAAAATAATGAATTTATGCGGTGTTCCGATTAGAATAGTGATGTTTACTACCCTATAGATGAGGAGAATTCAATGGCGAAACTCGAATGGTCGGATCTTGATCAGCGCGCGGTTGATACCACACGTATCCTTGCTGCCGAAGCGGTTCAAAAAACAGGAAATGGACATCCTGGTACCGCTATGTCGCTGGCACCCGCAGCATACTTGCTGTATCAGAAGGTCATGAACCACGATCCGAAGGACTCCGGATGGGTTGGACGTGATCGTTTCATTCTTTCGGCTGGGCATTCCTCCCTGACCCAATACAACCAGCTTCTTCTTGCGGGCTACGGCCTCGAACTGGACGATATTAAGAAGCTCCGCACCCTTCATTCCAAGACACCGGGCCACCCCGAATACGGCTACACCAACGGTGTTGAAATGACAACAGGTCCGTTGGGACAGGGTTTGGCTTCCGCAGTTGGATTCGCAATGGCTTCACGCCGTGCACACGGTCTTTTTGATCCGGAAACCCCGCTGGGAGAATCCATTTTTGATCACTTCGTATATGTGATTGCCGGCGATGGTTGCCTCCAAGAAGGCGTCACCTCCGAAGCCTGCTCACTCGCGGGAACCCAGGAACTCGGTAACCTTATTCTTATTTACGACGATAACCGCATTTCTATTGAAGATGATACGTCTATCGCCTTCACAGAAGATGTTCTTGCACGCTATGAGGCCTACGGTTGGCACACCCAGCACGTTGATTGGTTGAACAACGGCGATTACAAGGAAGACGTTGACGCCCTCTACGCCGCAATTGAAGAAGCCAAGAAGGTTACGGATAAGCCGTCCATTATTAAGCTCTCCACAATTATTGCCTGGCCTGCTCCCACAAAGCAGGGCACGGGTGCTTCACACGGTGCAGCTTTGGGCGAGGATGAAATTAAGGCAACCAAGGAAATTCTTGGCTTTGACTCTGAGGTTGACTTCCCGCTCGAAGATAAGGTTCTTGAATTTACTCGCGCCAACGCCGCTAAGCGTGGCAAGGATGCTCACGATGCATGGAATAAGCGTTTCGAAGAATGGGCAAAGGCTAACCCTGAAGGCAAGAAGCTCTTCGACCGTGTATCTGCAAAGAAGCTCCCCGAAGGCTGGACGGATGCACTTCCGGCTTGGAAGGTTGGCGATAAGGGTGTTGCAACCCGCGCAGCATCCGGTGCGGTTCTGACAGCTCTCGCTGATGTTCTGCCTGAATTGTGGGGCGGTAGCGCCGATTTGGCCGGATCCAATAATACGACGATGAAGGGGCAGCCCTCCTTCCTTCCCGAACATCGCGGGTCCGCAATGTTCCCCGGCAATATTTACGGACGTACCCTCCACTTCGGTATTCGTGAATTCGCTATGGGCGCCATCCTCAACGGCATCACTCTCGACGGTCTAACACGCCCCTACGGTGGAACATTCTTCGTATTCTCCGACTACATGCGTGGAGCGGTTCGTTTGGCTGCCGTCATGAATATTCCAACCATTTTCGTCTGGACACACGATTCCATCGGCGTTGGTGAGGACGGCCCCACACATCAGCCGATTGAACACATGTGGGCATACCGCGCAATTCCGCGTTTGAGCATGGTTCGCCCGGCCGATGCGAATGAAACAGCTGCGGCATGGCGTGGTGCTATCGAACGTAACGAAGGTGGCCCGATTGGCCTCATTCTTTCCCGCCAGGCATTGCCGATTTTGGAAGGAACCAGCACGGAAGGCGTCCTCAAGGGTGCATATGTTCTTGCCGACTCCCCCACGGGAACGGTTGATGTTCAACTCTTAGCTACAGGTTCAGAAGTTTCCATTGCAATGGAAGCCCGTGCAGAACTTGAAAAGGAAGGCATTGGTGCTCGCGTTGTATCCATGCCATGCCTCGAATGGTTCGAAGAACAAGATCAGGATTACCGCGACAGCGTTATTCTTCCCGATGTTAAGGCTCGTGTTTCTATTGAAGCCGGCTCCACATTCGGTTGGCGTGAATATGTTGGTGACGCAGGACGCACCGTTGGCGTGAACGCCTTTGGTGAATCCGGTTCCGGCGGAGTCCTTATGAAGGAATACGGTATGACAGCAGAAAATGTTGTTGCCAACGCAAAGGAATCCATCGCTGCAACGAAGTAAAGTTGTTAAGTAAAAATACCAAGTAAAATTGCGAACTAAGGTTTAGTTTCACACAACATTACACAAACTGGGTGTGGTGGGGTTCAGCTTTTGAACCCCACCACACCCATATATTCGTCTTTTCCACGTAACACCACATGAGAAAACAATTTCCTCCACCGGAGTTCATATACCGGAGCAAACACGCACGGTTGGATGAGAAAAGCCTCTACCGTCGTAAATGGTCATTACAGCTCAACGCTAAAAATCGTTCATGTAATGTATTCTTCGCGCTTGCTAATCAACAAACGAATAAAATCTATCAAGGTAGATAAATCGTTCAAGGTTTACACCTGTTTTCACAACAACCTCGCCCCTGTGGCAGATTGCGAAGGTAGCATGATGGAAAAAAATCCCCTCCGTGCGTTACCGGATAGGCGCCTCCACCGCATTGCTGGACCGTGCGGTATCGTGCTTTTCGGAATAACCGGAGATCTAGCGAAAAGAAAAATTTTGCCGGCACTCTACGATCTTGCAAATCGAGGACTTCTCCCCCCGTCGTTCTCTATCGTCGGTATCGCGCGTCGTCACATCGATGTGGAACAACTCTTCACCGAATCCATCTCAAAAGGTGCGCAAACCCCGGTGAATCCCACAACATTGAACCAGCTCTTATCCGGTTTACATCTCGTTGTGGGCGCTTATGATAGCGATCAGCTCTACACGGATATTTCAGACGCACTCAAGGAACTCGATGAAACGCGCGGAACGGGCGGGAATTTCGCTTTCTACCTGTCTATTCCACCCGGGCTCTTCCCCGTCGTGACACGCGGGCTTGGAATTGCCGGACTCAATAAAACCAACGGAAATAATTGGCGTCGCGTCGTTATTGAAAAGCCTTTCGGTCATAATCTCGAAAGCGCCAAGGAGCTCGACGGTTACCTCACCGGCGTTTTCCCTGAACATTCAATCTTCCGTATCGACCACTATCTCGGTAAGGAAACCGTTCAAAACATTATGGCTCTTCGTTTTGCTAACGAATTTTATGAGCCACTATGGAATTCCAGCCATATTGATCACGTCCAAATCACCATGGCTGAGGACATCGGTATCGGTTCGCGTGCCGGATATTACGACGGTATTGGTGCAACCCGCGATGTTATTCAAAACCACTTGCTTCAGCTTTTGGCTCTCACAGCCATGGAAGAACCTATTTCTTTTACTGCCGACGAACTTCGTGCGGAAAAGGAAAAGGTTTTGCGTGCAACCCATCTTTATGGTCCTGTGGAGAAGGCAAGCGTTCGCGCCCATTATTCTGCTGGCTGCCAGGGCGGACAGTACGTGAAGGGCTATAAGGATGAAGATGGTATCCCCCAGGATTCCATTACGGATACTTACGGGGCGATTGCGTTGACGATTAACACACGCCGCTGGTCTGGTGTTCCTTTCTATTTGCGTGCAGGTAAAAGGCTTGGGCGGCGCGTTTCCGAAATCGCCATCGCGTTTAAGAAGCCACCATTCCTTCCCTTTGAAGATGCGGCCGATTTAGGGCAAAACACCCTGGTTATTCGTGTTCAACCGAATGAAGGCATTACCTTTAAGTTTGGTTCGAAGGTTCCGGGATCAGAAATGCGTTTGCGTGACGTAACCATGGATTTCGCTTACGGACATGCGTTTACGGATTACACGCCGGAAGCCTACGAACGTCTTATTTTGGATGTCCTTCTCGGTGAGCCTCCCCTCTTCCCGCAAAGTACGGAACTTGAGGAATCGTGGCGTATTATCGACGAGGTTGAAAACTATTGGGATTCAAGCCCAGAAACTTTGGAAACTTACGAACCTGGCACATGGGGGCCGAAGGGCGCAGATGATATGCTTGCTCAGCACGGCCACGCATGGCGTCGCCCGTAACATCGGATAGGAAAGGCAACTCATGATTAGTCACATGAATAACACAACCTCGGCCGATGTGGGGATGAGGTTGGAAACGCAACGTGAAACAGAAGGCACGGGTGCTCTTGGGCGCGTGCTCACCCTCATTATTATGGCGAAAACGGAAGGCGGGGTGCGTGATGCCCTTCAGGCCGCAGGTGGCGCTAGCCGTGCCCACCCGTCGCGCATTATCGTTGTTCTTCCGGGTGAATCAGAAAAAGATTCTCTCGATGCAGAGATCCGTACAGGAACGGAATCTGGGGCCTCTGAAGTCATTATTCTTCGCGCCAATGGGCGTTCTGCAGATAATGTGAAAACATTGGTGATGCCTCTGCTCTTGCCGGACACGCCGGTTGTGACGTGGTGGATTCAAGAGATTCCAGAAAACTGTGCTGCAACAGATGCGGGAAGTATTGCTCAACGTCGTATTACGACGGCACGTACCAGCCATGAGCCGGTCCGCAGTTTAGCGAAATTGCGGCATTCCTACACTCCCGGAGATACTGATTTATCGTGGGCTGGATGTTCGCTGTGGCGTAACTATTTGGCTTCTATGCTCGACGAATTCCCCGGCATTAAACTCGTATCTGCGCGTGTTAACGGAACAGATTTTAGTGGTTCTGTGTACCTTTTGGCGGCCTGGCTACGGCTTTTGCTTGATATTCCCGTAGAAATTATTAAGGGCGAAGGTAGCGTTATTAATTCTGTCTATTTCGAGACGGATAAGGGTGAGACATTAGGGCTTGAACGTAGCCCTGGAACAGATTTCGCCACCATGATTCGTCCCGGGCGTAAAGATCAGATGGTTGCTTTAAACCGACGCGATCTGGCGGATATGCTCATCGAAGATCTGAGGGATTTGACCCCGGATTATGCCTATGAGCAGGTCCTTACTAAAGGGCTTGAGCTCCTGGATTATCCTGCATTCCAGAACTAAAAACAGCCGATATAAGTGTGTGGTGGTTTCCCTCCCCAGGGAAACCACCACACACTTATATGTAAAAAGGAATAAGTATGAAAGCGCTTAGTAGCTTTTAACTTTAAGAATATTTAACGATAAGGCCGATGAAAATGACGGAAATAAGCCAAATAATGGCAACCGCAATCGTGATGCGGTTAAGGTTTCGTTCTGCAACGCCTGAAGAACGCATAGAAGTAGAAATTCCTCCGCCGAACATATCGGAAATTCCGCCTCCTTTACCCTTGTGAAGAAGAATGAAGAGGGTAAGGATAATACTTGTAATAAGCAGAAGCCCTTCGCAGATGTAGAGCAAAGTTGTCACGTTTACGTCCTTTGATTGGTATGCATACCTAATACAACCCGATAATTATATCTGAATTTCACGCCACGTGGGTCTAGAATACTATGATGAACTACATAGATGGTGGGTTTATATTCTGTGAAGAGTATAAACCCACCATCTATGTTTCTACGTTGCATGGTGAACGATAACAGCTGAGGGGAACCGTTCACGATCACATCATGAAGAATTTAGCTGTTGAACATCACAATCTTTGCGAATTCTTCAGCCTTCAGGCTTGCGCCACCAACAAGCGCACCATCAACATCAGGCTGAGCCATAATGTCTTTCACGTTGCTGGATTTCACGGATCCGCCGTATTGGATGCGAACCTTCTCCGCTGTGTTAGCACCGAAGGTTTCAGCAATACGTGCGCGGATTGCGCCACACACTTCCTGTGCGTCAGCCGGTGTTGCCACTTCGCCTGTTCCGATAGCCCAGATGGGTTCGTAGGCGATAACGAGCTTGGCTACTTCTTCCGCGGTGAAACCGTTGAACATGGCGTCAATCTGCCCGACAACGTATTCGACCTGCTTGCCTTCCTTGCGGATATCCAGTGCTTCACCACAGCACACGATCGGAATCATGCCTGCATCGAGAACTTTCTTTGCTTTCGCTCCGATGAGTTCGTTGGTTTCACCATGGTATTCGCGACGTTCGGAATGTCCGACGACGATATATGTGCAGTCCAGCTTGGAGAGCATCGAGGTGGAGATTTCACCCGTGTATGCGCCTTCGTCGTGAACGGAAACATCTTGTGCGCCGAAGGAAATGCGGAATCCTTCTGATTCGCACAAGCTCTGGATGGGACGCAAATCGGTGAATGGAGCAAGGACAACAGCTTCGGCATCGGTGTAGTTGAAACCAGCGTCGTCAAGTGTCCATACAAGCTTTTGAACAAGGTGGGTAGCTTCAAGATGATTGATATTCATCTTCCAGTTGCCCGCCATAATTGGTGTGCGTGCCATTAGTCCTCCAGAACTGCAATACCTGGGAGCTTCTTTCCTTCGAGGAATTCGAGGGAAGCGCCACCGCCGGTGGAAATGTGGTTGAACTTGGATTCGTCGAAACCAAGGGTGCGAACAGCGGCTGCGGAATCGCCACCACCGATAACGGTGAAGCCTTCAGCATCCTGCATTGCCTGAGCAATAGCCTTTGTTCCTTCAGCGAACTGTGGGAATTCGAAAACGCCAACAGGGCCATTCCAGACAATCGTCTTAGATTCTTCAATCTTTTCGGCGAAAAGATCAGCCGTCTGTGGGCCGATATCCATACCCATTTCGTTTGCGGGAATATCGTTGGATGCGACGACGGAGGACGGAGAATCCTTATCGAACTTTTCAGCAACAACGGTGTCTACAGGAAGAAGGAGTTCAACGCCCTTTGCTGTGGCTTTTTCGATGTAGCCACGTGCAACGTGAATTTGATCTTCTTCAACGATTGATTCGCCGATTTCAAAGCCCTTAGCACGAAGGAAGGTGTATGCCATACCGCCACCGATAAGGAGAGTATCTGCCTTATCGAGGAGGTTTTCGATAACACCGAGCTTGTCGGAAACCTTGGAACCACCGAGAATAACGGTGTAGGGGCGTTCCGGGTTGGCTGTGGCTTTTGTCAGCGCTGCGATTTCCTTAGCAACAAGTTCGCCTGCTGCTGAAGGAAGGAGCTTTGCAATATCGTAAACGGAGGCTTGCTTACGGTGGACAACACCGAAGCCATCGGAAACGAAAACGTCTGCAAGGGCTGCGTATTCTTTGGCGAGTTCTTCACGTTCTGCATCGACCTTAGAAGATTCACGCTTATCGTAACGAACGTTTTCAAGGAGAACGATATCTCCGTCCTTCAGTTCAGCAATTTTTGCCTTGGCATCTTCGCCAATGGTGTCTTTAGCCAAAGGAACCTCACGTCCAAGAAGCTCACCGAGACGCTTTGCGACGGGTGCGAGCGTGAACTTGGGGTTGGGTTCGCCCTTGGGGCGTCCAAGATGTGCGGTAACAATAACTTTTGCACCCGCATTAAGAAGGCGTGTAATCGTGGGCAAAGCTGCGCGAATACGGCCATCGTCGGTGATGTTGCGTTCTTCATCCAGGGGAACATTGAAATCTGAACGAACAAAAACCTTCTTACCGGCGAGATCGCCGAGTGATTCGATTGTCCTCATGTGTATATTTCCTTTCAATGAGAGTGCCCGTGCGCGCATACGCGCGCACGGGCACTTCACATCATATCAATATGATTTAGAGCTTAGAAGCAACGATGTTGGCGAGCTTCACGAGGGAGGAAGCGTAACCAAATTCGTTGTCGTACCAGGAACCAACCTTGACGACACCATCGATAACCTTTGTGAGGCCTGCATCGAAGATGGACTGGTGAGGATCGTTGATAATATCGGAAGAAACGATGGGTTCTTCAGTGTAAGCAAGGGTGCCCTTGAGTTCGCCTTCAGCAGCTTCCTTCATTGCGACGTTGATTTCTTCAACGGTGACGTCTGTCTTTTCCGGAACGAAGGTGAGGTCTGTCAAAGAACCGGTGATGGTTGGGACGCGAACGGCGTAACCATCAACCTTGCCCTTGAGTTCAGGAAGAACAAGAGCAACTGCCTTAGCAGCACCTGTAGAGGTGGGAACCATGTTCTGTGCGGCGGCGCGTGCACGGCGAAGATCTTTGTGCGGAGCATCCTGGATGTTCTGATCGGCGGTGTAGGCATGGATTGTTGTCATCAAGCCCTTAACGATACCGAACTTTTCAGCGAGAACCTTGGCAACGGGAGCCAAGCAGTTAGTGGTGCAGGATGCGTTAGAGATAACGTTATGCTTTTCAGGATCGTAATCGTTGGAGTTAACACCAACGACGAAGGTTGCATCTTCGCCCTTAGCAGGAGCGGAAATGAGGACCTTCTTAGCACCAGCCTTGATGTGGGCGGATGCAGTTTCGCCGGTACGGAAACGACCGGTGCATTCTGCGACGATGTCTACACCGAGTTCACCCCAGGGAAGATTTGAGGGATCCTTTTCAGCGAAGACCTTGACTTCCTTACCATCGATAAAGATGGCATTGTCGCCAGCTTCGACGGGAACAGAAAGACGACCGCCCACGGTGTCATACTTCAAAAGATGGGCTAAGGTCTTAACATCTGTGAGGTCATTAATTGCGACGATTTCGAACTTGGCGCCCTGTGAAAGGGCTGCACGTACAAAATCACGGCCAATGCGACCGAAACCGTTGATAGCAACTTTAGCTGTCACTATTTTTCCTCCTCACGCGCTATGCGCGTTTCTAGTAGATTCCGACTATTCGGATGTTGTTCGGGAAAGCCTCCCGAAACCACTTTCTATTTTACCTGGTGAACTGCCCTATTCACGCATTTCTGGAGAAAAAACATGCGATATTTAGCACATAAAACCGCGAAATCTCGCCAAATTTAAGAAGAAAAACCCATACAACATTCTAGCATTATTCGCTTAGTAAATTCAATTATCCCGGTCTCAAAAAGTGATAATTACGTGCATTGCGTAAATTAGGTGACATTGCTCAACATGTTCGTAAAAATTCACGCATGTAGCGCACGCCACCGCCATAGAATATTAATTTTGCTGGGCTTCTTTCACGGCATCAAGCGTGGTAGGAATACCGCGATCCTCAGCAACCTTATCCGCCATCGACGTTAATCTACGCAAACGCCCGGCAACAGCATCTTTCGATGCCTGCGGATGAAGATAGGTTCCCAAAACACTCAAAGAATCTTCAGGGTGACAAATTCGTGCTTGACCCGCTTCTTTCAAATTTTGCGGAATATCGTTACCAAGGATTTCAAAAGCACGACGCACACGTATTGTGGCAATTTTCGCCGCGGTGGCACTGCGTCGCAAATTTGCATCATCAAAATTCTCTAGACGATGAACCGGAACCTCGATGGTACGGTCTTTGCAGGCCTGCTCCCACTGACTCGCGCTCGCTGTAGCACCCATTCGTCGTAAAATATCGGCAACCGGGATAGGTTCACGAACCTCAACACGATAAACGCCACGCGCCTCCCGGACACGATATGGAATGTCGACACGACGAGCTAGCCCTCCCAAACCGTAAGCGGCCTCCATCGTCGGACATAGAATATCTATTGTGCAATTACGTAAGGGATCGTGAAGTTTTCCGGCGGAAAGGAAAGCACCCCTCCAGGCGGGGCCGACATGAGATTTATTGGCGCCAACAAGTGTTGCTGGAAGTCCTCGCACAGGATTGGCGTGAATATTATATAAACCGAGTTTTAGCCCAATTTTTGCAACATCTTCCGTGCACACTAATTTAGCGCGGGGACGCTGACCGGAACGCTGAGCCGAGGTAATAGTGGAGGGGACTTGAAAAAGTGCGTGAAGAAGATGCGCAACTCTTCCGGCAATTTTCTCACTCGTAAAAAAGGCTTCTAAACTATATACCCCATCCTTTTCAACAATTTTTCCCCCACACCGAAAAATTGTCATTAATTCTGCCAGGGCTTCATTTTGATGTGCCGGTTTTATGCTCAGAAGTTCCTTCACAACACTCGTGTGCAATAGCGTCATAACATATCTTTCCGATTATGCATCCCCAAAAATGCCCTCCATGCAATCGCGATAAGCGGCAGCCAAACGCAAGGCGTCATGGACATCCTTACGTTCGCTCGACCTCACCTGGCGCAATAATAATGTTGCTCCAACTTTAGCCGCTTCCTCACTTACCTGCGCAATATCGTCCACGCTTCTCGGATCCGCTAGAACAACATCGAGGCGTACATCGGGGGCATGCCTTGCAAAACTGCGAATGTGATCTGCCGCATTCATTCCCCGAGTTTCGTGATCGTTGCGCAAATTAAGGGATAAGATTTTTCGGGCTTGAGAGGCGACGAGTGCGTCGTGAATATCGGGAACCATAAGGTGGGGAATAATGGAGGTGTACCAGGAACCCGGGCCGAAAACGAGGGAATTTGCCTCCCGTATCGCTGTAAGTGCCTCAGGTTGAGCCGGAGGATTTTCAGGAATAAGGCTCACCCTTTGCACTCGCCCTGGAGCCGTTGCAACCGCAACCTGCCCACGGAAAATTTCTGTAACGCCGGAAACATTCACTTCTGCTTCAATATCCAAGGGAATTGGGGACATGGGCAACACGCGCCCTTTAATCTGTAAGAGATCACCAACCCACTGCAAACCCTCCACCGTGTTCTTCATTTGTTCCCACATGGAGACTATAAGGAGATTCCCCAACGCATGCCCGTTTAATGGGCCATTAGAGGAAAAACGGTACTGAAGAATATCGCGCCAGGTTTGACCCCATTCTCCGTCGTCGCACAGAGCGGATAATGCCATACGTAAATCCCCAGGAGGGATGACGGAAAATTCATCACGCAAACGCCCGGAAGATCCGCCGTCGTCCGCAACCGTGACAACAGCTGTCACGTTTTGGGTAATAAGCCGTAATGCGGAAAGGGTGGCTGCCAAACCGTGCCCTCCCCCAAAAGCCACAACTTTCGGTCCTCTGCTTCCACGCCCGGACATTACTCTCTCCCTAAATCGCGGTGAATTGTGCGAACTGCCCGCCCGTTATTACGAAGAATCTTTGAAATAGCTTCAGCTATCGCAACACTGCGATGCTTTCCGCCCGTACATCCAATCGCGATTGTAGTAAAAGGCTTGAGTTCGCGAGCATACCCATCAAGGATACCCTCAATTAATTCACTATATTTTTCAACAAACCACGCAGCGCCGTCTTGCTCCAACACGAAGTTAGCTACAGGTTCGTCGTGCCCCGTTAAATGGCGCAATTCCGAAACCCAATACGGGTTAGGTAGGAACCGCACATCCGCAACATTATCTGCATCGAGAGGCAGCCCGTATTTAAACCCGAAACTCATGACGGTGATTTGCGTTGGTGATTCATCAACGCCTTGGCCTACAAGTTTGCGAAGTTTCCGAGCCAAATCGTGAACAGATAGGGTTGAGGTATCAATAATGGAATCCGCACGTTTTTTCAGTTCCGCAAGGACTTTGCGTTCCTTCAAAATTCCGTCGAGTAAACGTCCGTGCCCCTGGAGGGGATGTGGGCGACGCACGGATTCATAGCGTTGAACAAGAACTTGATCGCTCGCATCCATGAAAAACAGCCGATAGGCAATGCCACCTACACGCAAATCCCCGAGTACGTCCACAAGTTCTGCAAAAAATTCACGACTTCGCACATCAACAACTGCGCAAAGTTTCGTTACCCCACCATCGGCGCTAATCAAACCCGACATGGCTTTGAGCAAACGTGGTGGCAAATTATCAACAACATACCAACCAAGATCTTCCAAGGTTGCCGCCGCGCGCGAACGCCCTGCACCGGACATTCCCGTCACAATAATAATCTCGGGCACATGCGGGGCAGGAAGTTCCGCCTCCACATCGGCTTGTGGCACAATTTTCGGAATACGTGAGGTGTCATTTATATCTGCATTGTGGCTCATATCTCTATCATGCCATAATCGTTTAAGCACATCACTGTTGCTTCACTTCCAGCCAATAACTCTGTATAGGCGAGGATAGCCCTCAAGCTATGAAGTTCCTGGCTAATTAGCAGAATCGGACAAATGTTGATGGATTGTTTGAGCCAATACCGGGCCAATCCCCGCTACCTTCTGCAAATCCTCCACACTGGCCTCGCGAATACGCTTCACTGATCCCAAGGCTTTCAGTAATGCTTTTTGTTTCGCCGGTCCGAGCCCCGGAATTGTGTCAAGCAGGGAACGTGTCATCTTTTCCCCGCGTTTTTTGCGATGGAAAGTAATGGCGAAACGGTGTGATTCATCGCGTAGCTGTTGGAGGAGCCGCAAAGCCGGCGAAGTTCGCGGAAAAATCACCGGGAAGCATTCTCCTGGAAGCCATACTTCCTCCAGTCGTTTTGCCAACCCAATAACTCGCACATCTGCACCAAGTTCGTCCACAACACGTTGGGCGGCATTGACCTGAGGTAGTCCGCCATCGACCACAAGAACATCAGGACGATAGGCGAAACGGCGAGGTTTCTTCAACTCCGCTTCGGCAACGGACAATTCACCCGACTCCTCCCCGCCAGATAAAACACGATCTTCTTCCCTACCCGTATCATCAGCGAAACGGCGAGTATGTTGCCCGGAATCTTCTGCTGCTCCCGCATTATTAGCGAAACGGCGGGTGTGCTGCACGGAATCCTCTTCCCCTCCCGCATCATCGGCAAAACGTGAGGACTCAAGACGCAACAACCGTCGTCGTAACACCTCAGACATAGCTGCGGTATCATCAGGAACACCCTGACCATCGGGGCCACGCACAATAAAATGGCGATAATCCGCGGTTTTCTTCAAACCATCCTCGAAAACAACCATCGAGCCGACCTGTTGCTGACCCTGAGTGTGGGAAATATCGTAACCCTCGATGCGAAGGGGCGCCCGATCCAAATCCAAACCGATGCGAAGCTCTTCAAGCGCCTGACTACGAACCGTAATATCCGTGGCGCGGGCAAGTTTATTGCGGTCAAAAGCCTGCTTCGCGTTGACGTGGACGGTATCAGCGAGCTGAGCCTTAGCTCCGCGCTGTGGTTGCTTGAAATGAACCGGCCCTCCCCTGCGTTCGCGCAACCATTCCTCAAGATTCTTGCGGTCGGTTGGAAGCTCAGGCACCCAAATCTCGCTCGGAATCGCGCCAACCGGGGTGTGGGAGCGGTCGTCAATGCTTCGCCCCTCATGAGTGAGCGGCTTAGATACCGTACCTACCCCGCGATAATCGTCGTAGGAAACATCGCCGTAGGTTTGAAGAATAACCGCGTTCAAGACATCGGCATTCGTCGTCCCCTCGGTTTCTTCTACCCATCCAATTTGGCCACGAATACGCCCGCCACGTACATAAAAAATCTGGACACTCGCATCAATTTCGTCCGCTTCAAGCCCGATAATATCCGCATTAAGATTACTGTCAAAAACGACGACGTTGCGCTCGCGAACCGTTTTCAGCGCCTCGATTTCGTTACGTATTTTTGCGGCCTGTTCAAAATCGAGTTCTGCGCTTGCTTTTTTCATGTCGAGGGTGCGTTCATTAATGTATTCGCTACCGTCGGAATCCAGGAAACGCACGAATTGTTTGGCAACCTCTCGGTTTTCCTCAGCGCTCACCATCCCTGCACACGAACCGTTACACAACCCGATATGTGTATTGAAACATGGTTTTCCGGTGCGTTGCCCGCGTTTAAAATCGGCATCTTTACAAGAACGCATAGTAAAGATACGTAACATGGTGTCCAAGGTTTTGCGTAAAGCCCACACTTTTGTGTAGGGACCGAAATAGAGGGTTCCCTTTTTGTGTTTTTCTCGCGTGATATAGGCGCGGGGAAATTCCTCCCCCATGGACACGGCAAGATACGGATAGGATTTATCGTCCTTACGAAACATGACGTTGAAGGGCGGCTCGAATTCCTTAATCCAGGAATATTCGAGAGTGAGTGCCTCAACTTCGCTTCCCACAACAACCCACACGACGCGGGTCGCGGTAAAAACCATTTTGCGGATGCGCGGAATGAGGTTCTCCGGAGGTTGGAAATAGTTCTGTAACCGGTTGCGAAGGTTTTTTGCTTTTCCGACGTAAAGTACGCGCCCTTCGTCGTCAATAAAACGATACACGCCAGGGTCGCGCGGAATGGAGGATGTGGGTGGGCGGTAGCTTTGTGGATCTGCCACGTTTCTCCTTTCCTAACGGGTAGTTAATATGTGTTCGTGTTGTGTTGCGTCTATTGTGGATGCGTTTGATAATTTGCGACGTTACACCCGTTTGCACTCGACATTTTCTTTGTGAGCGTCGTGCCTGTGAGTGGTAGCGTACGCAACGGGTGAGTGACTCATACGAATTCCTTACCCTCGCGTCAAAAGGGGTTTGAGGAACTGCCCGGTGTAGGATTCTTCAGCTCGCGCAACGTCCTCCGGGGAACCTTGCGCAACAACGGTTCCACCTCCGTGCCCACCTTCAGGCCCCATATCGATCACCCAATCGGCTGATTTAATAACGTCCAGGTTGTGCTCAATCACAATGACGGTGTTTCCCTTATCCACCAACCCCTCCAACACGAGGAGAAGTTTCCTAATATCTTCAAAATGCAGGCCTGTTGTGGGTTCGTCCAAAATATAGACCGTCCGCCCGTTGGATCGGCGGTGTAGCTCTGAAGCAAGTTTGACACGTTGGGCTTCCCCGCCGGATAACGTTGTAGCGGACTGCCCGAGGCGAATATAGCCGAGGCCCACCCGCTCCAAGGTTGTCAAATGCCGCGTAATGGACGCGATAGGATCAAAGAATTCAGCCGCTTCATGAATCGTCATATTAAGAACTTCGGAAACATTTTTTCCCTTGTATTTCACCTCAAGAGTTTCACGATTGTAGCGACTTCCGTGGCACACTTCGCAGGGAACATAGACATCGGGCAGGAAGTTCATTTCAATTTTGATTGTTCCATCGCCTTTGCAGGCTTCGCATCGCCCGCCTTTAACGTTAAAACTGAATCGCCCGGCCTTATATCCGCGCACTTTTGCTTCCTGGGTGTCTGCAAAAAGATTGCGGATTTTATCCCACACACCCGTATAGGTTGCGGGGTTGGATCGTGGGGTTCGCCCAATGGGTGATTGATCCACATGCACGACTTTATCGAGCTCCTCAGTGCCTGTAACATCCTTATGACGCCCAGGAACCGTATGTGCCCTATTGAGTTTATTGGCGAGCGCCTGATACAAAATCTGGTTTACGAGCGTTGATTTCCCCGAACCAGAGACCCCGGTAACCGCGGTGAAAACGGACAGAGGGAAATTCACCGTAATATTTTTGAGGTTGTTTTCCTGCGCGCCCTTCACCGTAAGTTGCCGTTTTTTGTTGACTTTACGCCTTTCTTGAGGAACGGGTATATGCCGTTTACCCGCTAAATATTGCCCGGTTATTGATTCTTCGCAGTCAATTAATCCCTCCACGGCACCTGTGTAGACAACATGTCCACCAAATTCGCCTGCCCCCGGCCCAATATCGACAACATAATCTGCGGTACGTATCGTATCTTCATCATGTTCTACGACGATAAGCGTGTTCCCTAGGTCGCGTAACTTGACAAGGGTCGCGATGAGTTTTTCATTATCGCGTTGGTGCAGGCCGATGGAGGGTTCGTCGAGAACATATAAAACTCCTACAAGGCCGGAACCGATTTGGGTGGCTAGGCGGATTCGTTGAGCTTCTCCACCGGAAAGCGTTGAGGCACCGCGAGCGAGTGTCAGATAGGACAAGCCCACATCCACAAGGAAACTCATGCGAATTTGAAGTTCACGCAAAATTTGGGCAGCAATTGCGGCCTGGCGTTCATTTAAACGCACCGAATCAAGGAAATCTTTTGCTTCATCAATGGGTAGCGAGCACAGTTCGAAAATATTAAGTTCCCCAATGCGCACAGCCAACACTTCGGGTTTCAAGCGTGCTCCCCGGCAGGTTTCGCACGGAACTTCACGCATATAGGCTTCCCAACGACTTCTGGACCAATCTGATTCTGTTTCGTCGTACTTTCGTTTGACGTAGGCGCGCACGCCCTCGAAACCTGTTGCGTAGATTCGCTCACGCCCCCAACGGTTGCGATACTTGACCTTCACCTCGTAATTTGAGCCGTCCAAAAGGGCTTTTTTCGCTTTCTTCGGCAGATCTTTCCAGGGCGTATCCACATCGAAACCGAGTTCTTCACCAAGGGATTCCATTTGGCGGGTGAAGAAATCTTGGTGTGCGGACCACGCGGCGATGGCGCCGTCGCGCAGTGTTTTATCGGTGTTGGGGATAACAAGATCTTCGGCAACCTGGAGTTTTGCGCCTAGGCCGTCACAATCTGGGCAGGCACCATAGGGTGCGTTGAAGGAGAAGGTGCGCGGTTCGATTTCTTCCAAAGCAAGTTGGTGACCATTCGGGCAGGAACGTTTTTCCGAAAAACGCCGCGAACTTTCCTCACCCTCCCCCGCGCCCGGAAATTCTGCAACGAGAATGCCGTGCGAGAGTGTGAGCGCCTGCTCCACTGAATCCGTAATGCGAGAACGAGCGCCTTCGCGAATAACAAGGCGATCCACAATAACATCAATATCGTGGCGGAGCTTTTTATCGAGTTTAGGGATACCATCGTCGAGACGCAACTCCTCGCTATCGACGCGCACGCGCGCATATCCATCCGCAAGGAGTTCCTCAAAAACATCCTGATATTCGCCTTTGCGCCCGCGCACAACGGGTGCCACAAGAATGAACTTTGTCCGTTCGGGATAGGTTAAAAGTGTGTCGACGATTTGTTCGGCACTTTGGGCTTGGATGGGGGCATCACATTCGGGGCAGTATTGGGTTCCGGCGCGGGCGAAAAGTAAACGCAAGTAATCGTAAACTTCCGTCACTGTTCCGACGGTAGAACGCGGGTTACGATTGGTAGATTTTTGATCAATAGAAACGGCTGGAGAAAGCCCATCGATTTGATCAACATCGGGTTTGTCCATTTGGCCGAGAAACATTCGGGCGTAGGAGCTGAGGGATTCAACGTATCGGCGTTGCCCTTCGGCAAAAATAGTGTCGAAAGCGAGAGAACTTTTACCTGAGCCAGACAACCCTGTAAATACCACCATTTTATTGCGCGGAATATCCAGGGTAATGTTCTGGAGGTTATTTTCGCGCGCCCCTTGTACATGAATGATTTCTTCCATCGCGTCAATCTTACACGTGTGAACATACGTTCGAAAGCTGGTGAAATTTCTTCCGCTGTTGGCGTTGTGTGTAAAAACTAACCTTCCCCATCCAACACCGCTGTTGGGTTATGACAAGCGTGCTACAAAACCTGCGCTACCCTCCCATTGAAAAATAGAAAATTCCAGGTGTAGAACCTTTAGGTAACCATCCCTGAAAAACTTCGAGGATTGCCCGTAAAACCCTAACGTACGCACCTTTTTGAGGCTCTCTCACACCCATCTCATGTCTAAGGGTAAAGTTAGGTTGGTGAGACACTTGAGAAAACACCGTTTTATCTGGCGTCCTGACGTCCTCGTTGTTGGGATTATTATCGCCATGATTTTGGGGCTTATTATTCATGCACCACTAGGTGTGCGCAACGCCTTGGGTGTATTGGGCGACGTAGGTGTGGGACTTGTTTTCTTCGTTTACGGTATGCGTTTGCATACTCGTGATGTTCTGGCTGGACTCAAAAATGTTCGCCTTCAAGGTCTCGTTTTTATCTTCACCTACGTGGTGTTCCCGCTCATTGGTTTTGCTTTAGGCAAACTTACGGGCACCTTCCTAGGTTCAGGATTTGCCCTCGGATTCCTCTATCTTTCGCTCCTGCCCTCCACGATTCAGTCCTCCGTTGCGATGGTCAGTATTGGGCGCGGAAATGTGGCGGCCGCTGTCACTTCTGCAACGATTTCTAATATTGCGGGGATTTTCATTACACCGGTTCTCGTTTTGTTGTTCCTCAATATCGACGGTGCACATGCCGGTGGTATTACCGCTGTGTTGTTAAAACTTCTTGTTCCGTTTATCGTCGGGCAATGTTTACAACCCTGGGTTGGTGATTGGTTCCGAGCCCACCCAAAGGTTGTACGTACCACGGATAACAGTTCCATTATCGTTATTGTTTTTTCTTCGGTGTTAAATGCGACGGCAGACGGCGCCTGGAAGGGTGTAACAGTGGCGACGATTGCCACCCTCTTTGGCTTGTGTTGTCTCATGTTGGCGCTCATGCTGGGCCTGACGTGGCAGGTGTCAAAATGGTGTGGTTTTTCGATGGAAGATCGAATTGCGATTCTTATGTGCGGGTCGAAGAAATCTTTGGCTTCTGGGTTGCCTATGGCAAAGGCGCTTTTCCCGCCCTCAATTGTTGCTCCGTTAACTGTTCCCGTCGTTATTTTCCATCAGCTTCAAATTTTTGTGTGTGCGTTACTTGCCCAGCATTTACGCAAACGCGACGGTTATAAGGATTAGACGGTAGCCACGGTTTTCTTTAGTAGAACTTCCCCCTCCTTTAGTTGCGAACGATTATCATCTTCGTTTACAATCTTAGTGTGAATGGTTCTCACATAGAAAGGTATGGCGTATGTCCATAAAAAAGATCGCGGGATCACTCCTCGCACTCGTGTTCGCAACCGGCGCGCTTGGCGCATGTTCCACTGATAAAACAGTTTCGTCGGCAGATAAGAAAGACGCAATCAAAGTTGTTGCAACAACCGGATACTTAGGAGATGCCGTAAAAAACATTGCACCCGATGCGGATGTCACAGTTCTCGTCGGCCCTGGAGGTGATCCACATACTCAACCATTGACAACAGAAGATACGCAAAAAATAGATAAAGCAGACGTCGTTGTGTGGACATCACATGATATGGAACATCACATGATGGCTCAACTCGAAAAACTCGGGAAGAAGCAGATTGCGGCCGCGGAGGCAATTCCGGAAGCTGACCTTCTGCCCTGGGAAGAAGACGGAAAAGTTGAAGGCCACGATCCTCACGTGTGGAACTCCCCCGATAACTGGCAGAAAGTCGTGACGGCGACAGCGAAAAAAATGGCTGAAATTAAGCCAGAAAAAGCCAAAGAATACATGAAAAACGCTGAGGCCTACAACGCTAAAATCAAAGAAGCTAAAGAAAAAGCGCAAAAAGCTCTCTCCGTTATTCCTAAAGAAAAGCGTGTTCTTATTACCGGCCACGATGCCTTCAACTATTTAGGCAAAACTTTCGATATTGAAATCCACGCAACAGATTTTGTTTCTTCCGAATCAGAAATGTCCGCTAAGGAACTCGACGAACTAGCCACACTCATTGCGGAGAAAAAGGTTCCCGTCATTTTCCAAGATAACCTGAAGAACCCGGAAGCCATTAATCACCTTAAGGAAGCCGTGAAGGCTAAAGGCTGGCAGGTCGAGGTTTCCGATAAGGCACTCTTCGCAGATTCACTTGGCGAATCCGCGCCAACAAACACCTACCTCGGCGCTTTGGAATATAACTGCGCAACTATTGCCCAAGCCCTAGGCAAGTAAACGTCTCCTGGCACATGTTCGTTATAGAGGGAGAGTTAATAACGAACAAGGTCGGTCCCGCCACAACCCTATGTGGCGGGACCGACTACGACGTACCAAGTTAACTTCATTTCTCCACAAAGGAAAAACATGAAAGACGCCCTCACAACAAGCAACCTCACCGCAAGTTATCGAGATAAAGTAGCCGTATTAGGCGCAAGTATTCGTTGCCCTATTGGCGAAGTCATGGCTATTGTCGGCCCGAATGGTGCAGGAAAATCCACACTTATTAAAGCCGCTCTGGGGCTTGTCCCCAATAGAAGCGGCCAAAGTTTGTTCTTTGGCGAAAGCCTTGATACACTACGCAAGCGGGTCGGATACATGTCCCAGGCAGCCGAAGTTGATTGGGACTTCCCCGCAACCGTCTACGACGTTGTCCTTATGGGAACCTATGGGCGACGAGGCTGGTTCAAACACCCCAATAAACAAGATAACAAGGACGCACTCGCTGCCCTTCACACCGTTGGAATTAGCGATCTCTCTCGCCGCCAGATTTCAGAACTATCCGGCGGGCAAAAGCAACGCACCTTTGTTGCTCGAATTATTGCCCAAAACCCGGATCTTTTTTTGATGGATGAGCCGTTTGCGGGTGTGGACGTCGCCTCAGAACAGATCATTCGCGAGGTACTCGGAAAACTCCGCGAACAGGGTAAAACCATTATTATTGTCCACCACGATTTGGGAACGGTAAAAGATTTTTGCACATGGGCGACGGTGATGAGCGACGGAAAAATATGCTCCAACGGCCCCATAGATAGCGCCTTTACCCCAGACATTATTAGCGACGCCTACGGCATATCAATGATGAACGGTGGTGAATAAAGAATGCATTCCATTATGACCTTTCAGTCCATCATGACCGTTCGTTCGATCACAACCGTACAGTCCATCACAACCGTACATTCCATAGCGACCCTCGATATTATTCCCCTCACCGATTTCTTCACCAACTACACCTTCCGCACAATGCTCATCGGAACCTTTCTTATCGGCGGATTTGCGGGCGCTCTCGGTTCACTTCTCTACCTGAAAAAACAGTCACTGATTGGGGACGTGATTGGCCACAGCTCAATCCTTGGCGTGGCTTTAGCTTTCGTTATCGCCACCGGTGTTATCGGCATCGAAGGACGTTCCGTCCTTGTCTTAACGATTGGCGCGGTTATTATCTCCACGCTCTGTGTTCTTTTAGCGAATTGGATCGAATCCCATTCACGCCTCGGAATGGATTCCGCAATGGCGATATGCCTCTCCCTTTTTTATGGCGCAGGGATGGTTGCCTTTCGCATGATTTCACGTTCAACACTCCCGAATCGTGGAGGTATTGAAAAATACGTGTTCGGAAATGCTGCCACGCTCGTCACCCAAGATCTTCTCACGATACTCTGTTTCGGAGCGGTTTCTCTAGCCATCATGTTGGCATTATGGAAAGAAATCAAAGTCTATATTTTCGATCCAGTACTTGCCGAAAGCCTGGGTTTTTCGTCTCGACGATTAATGCCCACTGTTTTTATCGCCGTAACGGTTGCGATGGTCATCGGCATTAAAGGCGTGGGGCTTATCCTCATGATTGCCTTCGCTATTATGCCGGCCGCGGCGGCACGCCAATGGACACGAAGTTTCGGTTCAATGGTTACCCTCTCGGGTATTTTTGGTGCTTTCGGTGGAGCCTTTGGTTCCTACGTGGCGGTATGTCTTGGGAAAGTTCCCACGGGTCCCGTTGTTGTTATTGTTCTCGCCGTTATTGTTGCCGTTTCTTTGTGTTTTTCGCCCCAACGTTCTCTTTTTTCGACGGCATATGCGCGCTATAGGAACGCGAAGCGTGCTCGTCGTGAACCACAAAAAACACTTCCGCAACCGCGCACATACGGCGTGCAGAAAATACATTCCACGCATACGGCGTGCAAAAAATACAACCCCACACATATTAAAACTAAAACGTCACTCGCCACGGCATAACTGGACCGCTTTTACCGGAGGGTACTCCTAAAAAGTACGACGTTACCCGCGCCATGGCATAACCGGACAGGAGAAACACATGAATTTCATTATTGCCGTGAGTTTACTTGCCGTCAGCACCGCGCTGGCGTGCGCGCTTCCGGGCACTATTCTTGTGTTGCGACGCCAATCAATGATTGTGGACGCCATGAGCCACACCGTTCTTCCCGGAATTGTGATCGGGGCTATTATTAGCGGGAAAACGCATTCGCCACTCATGATTGTTTTAGCGACTCTGCTGGGGCTGGTTGTGGTGTTCGGGTCGGATTGGCTACGTAAAACCGGGCTGTTAACTGGTGACGCCAATCAGGGGCTGATTTTCCCCGTTCTGTTTTCCATCGGTGTGATTCTTTTGTCTACGTCGTTAAAAAATGTGCATATTAGTGAAGACACGGTGTTCACTGGTGATATTAACCTTATGGCGTTGGAAAGCGAACGCATTATTGTGGGAGGCTTTGATTTTGGGCCACAAATGATGTGGTTACTGCTCGGTGTTTTTGCGCTCAATGCTCTGTTTATGTGGTGGGCGCGTAACGTTCTTATCGCTACAACTTTTGACCCGGTTCTTGCCCGCACAATGGGTATGCCGGTTCAGCTGATCGACGTGGGATTAATGGCTCTCGTTTCGCTCACGGTTGTTGTTTCTTTCCATACAGCGGGTGCGATTCTCGTTATTGCGTTTATGGTTATTCCCGCCACAACGGCTCATCTTTTTTCGACGACGTTACGCACATTCGTCGTCTCAACTCTTATTTTCGCGGTTGTGGGGGCGCTTGGGGGTTTTTACGTTGCCTATATGGGCAATTTAGCAACCTCGGCAACCATGGCAACCGTTGATGGGCTTATGTTCCTTGCCGTTCTTCTGTGCACAATGGCGAAGCCGCGCAAAGCCGGTGTGGGGCGCTAAGAACCCGACGTGAAACGAGGAGGGAAAGCACGCAACGCCACCGGAAAATATTACGGATTACTGTTCTCGATCGGGCAACGCATTTTTGCGGGATTTCACGCGCGAAGCGATAAAGGAAGAAATCACCGTAATCACAATAATCACAACAATCACCAGCAGTGACTGGAGTGAATTAAAGCTGAAGAAGCCCTCGGCGTAGCCGTAGTGATGCGCGGCTTCGAAAATGAGCTTCAAACCGATAAAGCCAAGAATCGCTGCGAGTCCGAAATGCAGATACACAAGTTTTTCCAGCAATCCTTCCACAAGGAAGAACATTTGACGCAAGCCCATGAGAGCAAAAGCATTCGCCGCGAAAATAATGAACGGTTCCGTCGTAAAACCAAATGAGGCGGGAATCGAATCCAAGGCGAACATTAAGTCAATACCGCCGATGGCGATAATGCAGAGGAAAAGCGGTGTAACGTGGTGTTTCCCTTGAAGCTTCACGACCTGCTTATCGCCGTGGTAATCCTCGGCAACATGGAAAACTTTTCGAGCAATACGCACAAGGAAATTATCTGCAATACTGGTGTCCTCGTCCTCCTCGCCCCTCAAACCTTCACGAATCTGCGACAACGCGGTAACAAGAAGGAACGCGCCGAAAATGAAGAAGGACCACGCCAGGGAGGAGACAATAACCTTCCCCAACAAAATAAAGACGAAACGCAGGACAAGCGCAATAACAATACCCCAGAACAGCACTTTCTGTTGCAATTTTTTAGGAACATCGAAAGCGCCCATAATAATAATGAAAACGAAGATATTGTCGAGGCTCAGCGAATATTCCACGCCCCACACGCTGAAGTATTCCAGCCCGAATGTGGAACCGTGCCGCCACCACAAATATGTTCCGAGAACACAGGCGAGGAAACAGTAGAGGGCAAGATAGCTTGCCGATTCTTTCATGCTCGGTTCGTGAGGTTTACGAACGTGCGAGAGGAGGTCGAAAGCAAAAACGCCGAAAACGATAACAATAAGAAGCGCCCATTCAGCGGTGTGAACAACCATTTGTTCAGGAGTCGATGCCATAGGCAACATTGCGGAAAGTGCCAACACTTTTCCTTCCGGTATATCAACATATGCCGGAGGTCTTTTCCCGCCCCGAAAGGCCTTAAGCCGGATGCTTCACATCAGCAACGTGTTGACGACTCAATATTGTGTGGGAATACTCCCCTCCAAAAATTCAACTTTAGCGCAACCTTGTGCGGGTGTCGAATGAAGCGTGGAACACCACATCTGCGTATTTTTTTTGTTACGACGACGGTTCGCTGAGGAAGTGTAGCGCTAACCATATGTAAGTTAATCTCTCGAGCACTTAAACCAGAATCATCTTGCATATAACCACCCGCATCGCGCAGTTTTACGGTGCAATCGCCCGGAAGCGGGATTATTTTTGTGCCTGTTAAGGGACGCTGGACCTTATTTTTGTGCCTGTTGAGAATGCCACAATTCGCTTTTCAAGCCTTTGATTTCGTCACGATAGCGAGCCGCCAGCTCAAATTGAAGTTGCTCCGCAGCGGCGTGCATCTGCGCGGTAAGTTCAGCAATAACCTCACGCAAATCAGCCCCGCCTTTCGCCCGAGCAATCTCTGTAGCACTCGCACGTCCCTTCGCATACTCCGGTTCTTGACGATACCCTCCCGCAAGTAGGGTTTCCGTATCAATATCTTCACGCGCCAACATGTCCGTAACGTCAGCAATTTTCTTACGCAAAGGCTGAGGGTCAATACCGTGCTCTTTATTGTATGTAAGTTGTTTATCACGCCGCCGGTTCGTTTCATCGATCGCCTGCCTCATATTGGGAGTTATCGAATCCGCATACATATGGACTTCCCCAGAAACATTACGGGCCGCACGCCCAATCGTCTGGATAAGCGACGTCGTTGAACGCAAAAAGCCCTGTTTATCCGCGTCTAAAATCGCAACCAGGGAAACCTCGGGAAGATCCAGGCCCTCACGCAACAAATTAATCCCCACAAGAACATCAAATTTTCCTAAACGCAACTCCCGCAACAACTCCACGCGCCGCAAAGTATCCACATCTGAGTGAAGATACTCCACCCTCACGCCACGTTCTGCAAGATAATCCGTCAAGTCCTCAGCCATTTTCTTCGTCAGCGTTGTGACGAGCACACGTTCATCTTTTTCGGCTCGCAGGCGAACCTCTTCCAGCAAATCATCAATCTGCCCCGTCGTCGGTTTTACCGTAATACGCGGGTCAACCAACCCGGTGGGGCGAATAATCTGCTCAACAACGCCGTCGGAAACACCCAACTCGTATTTCCCGGGAGTGGCTGAAAGATACACGGTTTGGCCGATACGCTCCTGGAATTCTTCCCAGCGCAAGGGCCGGTTATCCATGGCGGATGGCAGGCGGAAACCGTACTCCACGAGCGTGCGCTTGCGAGACATATCGCCCTCATACATGGCACCAAGCTGTGGCACCGTCACATGAGACTCATCCAGGATCAAGACAAAATCATCCGGGAAATAATCAAGGAGCGTATTCGGCGGGGTTCCCGGCCCGCGCCCATCAATATGGCGTGAATAGTTTTCAATACCGGCACAACTGCCAATATTTCGCATCATTTCGACATCGTAACTGGTGCGCATTTCGAGGCGCTGCGCCTCAAGAAGCTTGTTATGGGCGCGAAGGTAAGTGAGGCGCTCCTCAAGCTCCTCCTCGATTCCACGAATGGCGCGTTCCATACGTTCCGGGCCGGCAACATAGTGGGAAGCCGGGAAAACATGTGCGCGATCCGTGCGCTCAATGACTTTCCCCGTGAGCGGGTGGAGCAAAGAAATCGCGTCAATTTCGTCGCCGAAAAATTCGATACGGATCGCCATTTCCTCATAGACCGGAATAATCTCAACCGTATCCCCACGCACCCGAAACGTTCCGCGCTGGAAATCAATATCGTTGCGTGCGTACTGCATTCCCACGAAAATCCGAAGTAGATCGTCGCGGTCAAGGCGCTGCCCAACAGATAATTCGACCATCCGGTCCACATATTCTTGCGGAGTACCCAAACCGTAAATACAGGAAACAGATGCGACGACAACGGTGTCGCGGCGCGTGAGAAGAGAGTTTGTTGCGCTGTGGCGTAGGCGTTCTACTTCGTCGTTAATAGAGGAATCTTTTTCAATAAACGTATCGGTTTGGGGAACGTAGGCTTCGGGTTGGTAGTAATCGTAGTAGGAGACGAAATATTCGACGGCGTTGTTCGGTAACAGTTCGCGAAACTCTGCGGCCATTTGGGCGGCCAGAGTTTTATTTGGTTCAATAATGAGAGTGGGGCGTTGAATTTGTTCAATCAGCCAGGCGGTTGTGGCGGATTTACCTGTACCCGTTGCGCCGAGGAGAACAATGTCTTTTTCGCCGTTATTAATGCGTTCTGTGAGCTCTGCTATTGCTTGTGGCTGGTCCCCTGAAGGGGTGTATTCCGAAATAACCTCGAAAGGTTTTTCGCTACGAACAATTTGCGTTTCTACGCCAGACATATACGTAATCGTAGCGGAAGCGACATGCAGTTCCTATTGGCTTCGCAGTTGGCTTTATGCAAGAGGGAGTGAGGAGCCCCTTTGCCTCTGTTTGCGTCTGTATTTACGCCTGTATCGCGCGGCGGGTTTGATACGCCAACCGGGGGTGGGAGGCGTATCACCTGGGCCAAATGCGTCTACCGAAGCCGACTTTATATGCCAACAGACTTTACACGCCAATGGATTTTACATGGCACCTGGCTTTACACCCCACCGGATTTTACATGCCAACGGATTTTATACACCAACCGGCGCAGGCGAACCCCAAAAGAAGGACAAAATCATAATATAGGCTAAGCCCACAAGAGAGCCGAAACTCAACATTCCACCCCAAATTTTTAAGGATGTTCGGATGGGAAGTTTGAAGTATTCGGTGAAGAGCCAAAAACTGACGTCGTTAATATGCGTCATGAAATTCGATCCCACAAGCGTTGCCAGCACAAGAAGGACCGGGTGGATGGGCATGAGATGGAGGCCTGTTGCCGGATCTATAACGGCGGCGCTCATCATTCCAGACACCGCCACGGCACTCACCACACCCTGCCCGGTTGTAATGCGGAAAATCACGGTGAGCCCCCACGCCGTCAAATACGGCGAAACATTGTGGTGGGTGAGGAAAAGATGAATGTAATCGCTAATCCCCGAATCGATAGCAACCTGGGTTAAGCCACCCCCCGCACCAATAATCATCACAATATTGGCAACCGTGGCAATAGCGTCATTAAAACGGTTCGTCACCCATGTCCCTCGCCGGGCGCGCTTCAACCCGAAACACGTCATGGCAAGAAGCATGGCAATACCCATCGCAATCACGGGAGAACCGACAAAATCCACCCACGGATATAAGGGGTTTGTTTCTTTTAACCACAGTTTAATGGTTGTCACGCTAATCATGAGTAACGGTGGTGTTAAAGGAACCAAAAGAGATAGAAGGAACGACGGACGCGCCTCTCCCCCGGTTACTGGCGGATTTGTTAACGCATTAGGTAGTTCCTCATCACCATTTTTCATGAGGGCTGGCCACACGTATCCACCGATGACTACCCACAGTATAACCAGCGGTATCGCCGTCACCCACACGCGCCCGGGTTCAGCATGGAATGCCGCGATAACTGAAACGGGCCCCGGCTGCGGGGGCAGGAGCGAGTGGGAAACCGTCGTCGCGCATACGGCTGGAATAACGAGTTTTAGCCACGGAATTTTAGCTTCGCTTGCGATAGCCAACACAATCGGCGCCAACATGAGGAATGCGACCTCATAGTACATGGCGATGCCGTACACCAGGCCAATAATCACCACCGCTAAGCGAATATATTTCACGCCGCATAGATCAATGACTTTCCGCGCGAAAACGTAGGATGCGCCCGAATCCGTCATGAGTTTACCGATAACCGCTCCGAATGCGACAATAATTCCGAGGCTACCAAGGGTGTTTCCGAAACCCGTCGTAATACTCGCCAACGCCTTGTCGGGGCTCATGCCGTTAAGAAATGCCACTAGGAAAGCGGCGAACATGAGCGAGAGCATCGTGTTGACCTTCGCAAAAACATGCAAAAGAAGAATAACAATCAGACCGCACGAGAGCCAAATAATTGGCATGAATTTTCCTTAACTAAAAGAGGTTTTGATACATTTTACTCAAGATGTGGTTGAGGTCGGAAGACGTTCCGGCATTCCATATCCACCAGTTCGCCACTCGCTTACGTTCTTCATCATCGACCTGTGCCTCAATACGTGCCCGCGCGCTTTGTTCTGATATGCAACGATTGCCGGTGAGGCGCGCAATGCGTTCACGCATCGGTGCCCCGATCATCACTATGCAATCGAACATGGACTGTGAGTGTGTTTCGAGGAGAAGCGGAATATCGTAGACGGCGAGCTCGCCGGGTTGCGCTGTTCGTAAAATCTCCTCCGCTTTTCTTCGAATAATGGGGTGAAGGAGCGATTCGAGAAGTTCGCGTTGTTCGGGTTGGGAAAAAACTGTGTGCGCGAGGTAGGCGCGGTCCAGTGTCCCGTTGTCTCGTATCGCTTCAGGAAAATATGGTGTAATAGCGAGTAGCCCTTCTCCTCCAGGTTCCACAATCTCCCGTGATATAGTGTCCGCATCTGCGACGACGGCACCGCGTTCAACAAAAAACTGTGCGACGGTGGACTTGCCTGCGCCAATACCTCCGGATAGGCCTACCCACAGTGCACGGTTATCTGGAGCGTGCCAGGGGTGAAGCAGTGTTGCGTGGGCTTTTCCTGAGGTGAAGGTTACGGGGTCGGTGCTCATAGATATTATCGTACGGTTTCTTGGGTGGCGTAACCGCAGGATACGCCGGATATATTGTTACTTGGAGAAGTATCGTGTGGCTTATTGGGTGTGGTGCTTGATAAGAAAAAGGATCTTAAAGATCCTTGCTATGCACGAGCCCTAGCCGAAATCAAAGATTTCGGCTAGGCTGCGAACGGGTATAACCCTGTCGGGTCAAACATTGATGATTTCAAAATAATATGTATATGCGAAATTAATATTTAAAATAAAAAGAGGGCTTGTTAAATAACAAGCCCTCAAAATATTGTTTACATATTTGTAAGTCCGCCGTCTGATACCAAAATTTGTCCAGTGATGTTTGACGCTTGGTCAGATGCAAGGAAGAGTAAGTTTGAAGCGATCTCTTCAGCAGTTGCAACCATCTTGTCAAGCTTTGGACCTCTCATAACAACTTCCATTCCCTTTTCGTCCACATCGGCGAAGTTTTCCATGATTTCAGTTGCGATTCCACCAGGAGCTACAGCGTTGCAACGAATCTTGTCGTTTGCATACATTGCAGCAGTGTTTCTCACAAGACCGTGGATTGCACTCTTTGACATGGTGTAAGCCACACCAGCCTTGCCGCCTCTTATGCCTGCGATTGAAGTGGTAGCCACGATTGCGCCGCCATCTTTCATAACTGGGATAGCGGCTTTGAAAAGTCTAAATGATCCCTTTACATTGATGTCGAAAATCCAATTCAAATTTTCTTCTGTGCAGCTTGTAACAGGTTCGAATTTATCCATTACACCCGCATTTGCAATAAGGACGTCAAGCTTAGCATTTTCATTTTTAACTTTTTCAAAAAGTCTATCCACGTCTTCTTTTTTAGAAATGTCGCAAGTTACAGGTACGATTTCCCCCTTGCAACCTAGAGACTTCACTTCGTCAGCGAGAGAAAGTAGTCTTTCTGCTCTTCTAGCAACTGCATATACCTTTGCACCTTCTTTTGCAGCCATCACGCTTGCAGCTCTACCAACTCCTGAAGAAGCTCCGGTAATTACTAAAACTTTGTTTTCAAATCTCATATTTTTCCTCCCTTTAAATAATTACTTCTTTATATCATACCCTGTTTTGAGAATATTTGTCTTTCATGTAGGTTTTATTTTGCAATGACTAGGTCAAATATAGGCCAGATCCTTCGACTTCAACGGCAAAAGCCGTCGAAGTCGAAGGATGACAGCACTAGGTTTGGTTAATCGGCGGAACCCGGCCTCCCAGGCGTTGTGCACAAGCGGACTAAACTTCCCGCAAGGCATTGCCTAGGCGCGGAGCTCGGCCTTCAGGCGTTTCGCCATAGCTTTCACGATCTTTTTACGCAAAGCCGCGGTTTCTCCGGCGTTCAGCGTGTGATCATCACGGAAACGGACAGCGAAAGCAAGGGACTTTTTGCCATCCTCAATTTGATCGCCCGTGTAGACATCGAAAAGACGTACCTCTTCAATACCGTGCTTCACAGCCTGGCGAATAACAACTTCAGCTTCGTGAACGGTAACTTTTTCGTCCACAATAAAGGCAAAATCTTCCTTAGCCGGCGGTGTTGTGTAGACGGGTTGAACCGCCATGGGTGTGCCGGTGGAGAGTTCCGCCAATTTATCTGTATCGATTTCGAAAGCAACGCTTCGCGCTGGAATTTCAAAGGCACGGCACACCGCTGGCGCCAATTCGCCCGCATAACCAACAACCTTGCCATTGGCAAGAATTGCTGCGCAACGCCCCGGATGCCAAGGCGCAATATCTGCGGCCTGGACGCTAGCAACCGCCGTCAATTCCACAACCTGTTTGGCCGCCTGGATAGCGTCACGCCAATCCCAAGAAAGTGGCTCAATACCCGCCTGTGTTTGGGTGACAGCCCCACACGCAACACCAGCCACATGGTAGGGCTGATCTGGAATTGCCCCCTTCAAGCCAGAAATAGCATCCTCATCTGGGCGTGCACCTGCCGGAGGAATATCGCTACTGACAATTCCGCTCGGACGCACAACATGCCCGGTTTCATATAACGCAACACAAGGATTTCCACGCTTCACATTCATGGACGCAGATGCCATGAGCGTGTCCAAAAGGCTCGTGCGCAACAACGCTACATCATCTTGAAGCGGGTTAACGAGACGAATTGTTGTCCGTCGTATATCCTCAGCTCCAAAACCTTGAGCGTCGAAAGTTTTTTTGCACACGAACGGATAGGTAATCACCTGAACCCAACCGATTTCCGCAAGAGTGCGGGAAAAATCGCGGCGTTGGCGCTGCACGAAAGTTAAACCGTGGCCGGCCGGGGAAGATGGCACAATGCTGGGGATTTCGTCGTAACCAACAAGGCGCGCAACTTCTTCAACAAAATGGGCTGGCGCAACCAAATCCGGACGCCATGTTGGAGGCTGAACCGTCCACACGGCATTCTTATCCGCATCCCCATGCGTTTCAACACTACAACCAATATCTTCAAGAATCGCCTGGATGCGCGTAGCTTCAAGATCCAAGCCTGCCAGGCGCGCAACTTCAGAGACGGGGAATTCTACGGCGGGAAGCTCATGAACCTCCCCGAAAATACCGACCTCTTCCCCGGCCTGCCCACCACCATATTCGACAAGAATATCGACGACGCGCTGGGCGGCAACTTCGGCAACAGCCGGATCAACCCCGCGCTCAAAACGCTTGGAGGCCTCCGAAGGCAAACGGTGCCGGTGTGCAGTGCGTGCAATACTGACGGGATCGAAATGGGCTGCTTCAATAAGAACATTGACGGTTGCGTCCGTAATCTCCGTGGACGCACCACCCATCACACCAGCCAAACCGAGAACGCGCGCTCCGCCGTCGTCGGTAATAAGAAGATCTTCGGGGTGAAGATTACGTTCCACATCATCCAAGGTGACAAGTTTTTCACTTTCCGTAGCGCGACGAACAACGATTCCGCCTCGCATCTGATCCAAATCATAGGCGTGGAGCGGTTGGCCAAGATCCAACATGACGTAATTTGTGGCGTCCACCGCCAAAGAAATCGGGCGCATACCGGACTGGGTGAGCCGATCCCTCATCCACTTCGGGGACGCAACATTCGGATCCACCCCGCGCACAATGCGCGTCACGAAAAGATCACAACCGGGCTTGCCGTGAATCGGGGCGTTATCGTCAACGGAAACGGGGAAACCATCCGCTGTGGCTTTCGGCAAGCCTTCAACAAGCGCTCGATCAGTGAATTTTGCTCCCGTAGAATGATGGTATTCGCGGGCAACACCGCGCATGGAGAAGCAGTAGCCACGATCCGGGGTAATATTGATTTCCAGCGTTTCTTCGGGGATACCGAGAAGTTTGAACGCCGGGGTTCCAAGCTCGGGAACCGTTTCCGGGTCGAGAACAATAATGCCGTCGGCCTCCTCACTAATACCGAGTTCGCGCCCCGAACACATCATTCCGTCCGAAATATGTCCGTATGTTTTGCGAGCGGCAATAGCGAAACCGCCAGGAAGAATAGCGCCTGGAAGCGCGACGACGACGTAATCTCCCGCCTCGAAATTATGTGCTCCACAAATGATTCCACGGCTGGGAAAGGCGCTGGGTTCCTTACCTGTTCCCGGTTTATCGTTGTACTGCCCAACATCCACACGGCAATAGTTAATAACTTTCCCGTTACTTTGCTCTTTGGCTTCACGGGTGAGAACTTTTCCGACAACAAGTGGGCCGGTAATCGGGCCAGAGTGGATTTCTTCTTCCTCAAGACCGACTTTCACAAGGTCCGCGGCGAGCTGCGCGGCCGTCAAATCATCGGGCAGTTCAACATGGGTGCCCAGCCAATCCATAGAAATTAACGGCATGAGATGCCCCTTCCGGTTGTTCCGAACTGCTGGGAGAAACGAACATCGCCCTCAACCATGTCACGCATATCGGCAATTGAGTTGCGCAACATGAGGGTACGTTCAATTCCCATACCAAAAGCGAAACCAGTGTATACATTCGGGTCAATACCGTTATTGCGCAGAACTTCGGGGTTAACCATTCCGCAGCCACCCCATTCAATCCAGCCTGGCCCGCCTTTCTTCTGCGGGAACCACAAATCCATTTCTGCACTGGGTTCCGTGAAGGGGAAGAAGCTGGGGCGAAGCCGTGTTTTTGCTTCCGGCCCGAACATGTGGCGGGCGAAATGATCCAATGTGCCCTTCAAATGTGCCATGGTTAGGCCCTTATCGACGGCTAAGCCTTCAACCTGGTGAAACACCGGGGTGTGCGTAGCATCCAAGGCATCGGTGCGGAACACTTTACCGGGGCAGGCAATATAGAGAGGCGCACCCGAAGCGAGCATTGTGTGAGACTGGACGGGCGAAGTGTGGGTGCGCAACATCAGGTTCTTGTGCTTTTCCACGGTGCCGTCGTTATTTTGAACGCCCTCAACATAGAAGGAATCCTGCATTTGGCGGGCCGGATGGTCTGGGCCAAAGTTCAAAGAATCGAAATTAAACCATTCGTGTTCGACTTCCGGGCCTTCCGCAATATCCCATCCCATCGATACAAAGAAATCAGCAATATCTTCGACGAGAACCGTTAACGGGTGGCGCGCCCCCACGGGGGTGGAACGTGTGGGAAAGGTAACGTCCACGCGTTCGCTCGCAATGGCCGCCGCTTCTGTTTCGGCGTCAATCCGGGCAGTTGCTTCTTCTAGTGCTTTCGTAATGGCTTTACGTGCCGCACCCATCAGTTTTCCAGCAACTGGCTTTTCTTCTTTCGCCAGTGTTCGAATAAGAGTATTTGCTTGGGTAATGGGTGCCTCAACGCCACTGTGGGCGAGTCGCGCCTCTTTCAGTTCCTCACGTGTGGTTGCAGCGGCGAAAGCTGCTTGCGCGCTGGTGACTGCGTGGCGGATGCCTTCTTCGTCGAGAGGGCTCAGCTGTTCAGACATAGCTACCTTTCTGTCAATAACCATACTAATTCTAGTCATTCGTCGTTCTTTCTACATACTCGTCCACAGCGTTTCGTGAGCGATGGCACGCGCTCCACTATTCACGAAATGTCTTAGAGTATTTGCCTCTCATGAGATACCGTAGTAACGGATGATTCAATATCATCTCTACCCACCACGATGGTCAGGAGATTCAATGACGAAAAAGAAACTCGAACTGCACCCCGATCGCCTTTTCCCCGCTGATGAAAAGGTACGCGGAATTGCACGTGAACTCTTCGCAGCAGCGAACCAACACCCGATTATTTCTCCACATGGACATGTGCCACCCGAATGGCTTGCTGAAGATATTCCTTTCAACGATCCCGTCAGCATGCTCCTCACGCCCGATCATTACACCAACCGTATTCTTCATGGAACCGCACGCGTTGATTTAGCAGATCTCGGTGTCCCCGTGGGCACCCCCATGACTGAAGAACAGTCCCGTAACGCATGGCGTCTTTTCTGCAAGAACTGGTGGGCTTTCCGCGGAACAGCCGTCCAATTCTGGTTCACCTCCGAATTTGTTGATGTTTTCGGTGTCGATATTCGCCCCTCGGAAGAAACCGCGGACGAAATTTACGACATTATCAACGAACAGCTCAAAACGGACGCTTTTAAGCCTCGTGCTCTCTACAAGCGTTTCAACATTAGCCTTCTTGCCACCACAGATGATCCCGCATCCGATTTGCGCTACCACAAGCAACTCAACGAGGATCCCACATGGGACGGCAAAGTAATTCCGACCTTCCGTCCGGATGCCTACATTGAACCCGCACGCCCAGGTTTCAAGGCGCTCACCGAAAAGCTTGGCGAAGCAGCCGATCAAGATGTCTCCACCTATGAAGGACATGTTGAGGCTATGCGCAAGATCCGCCGTTTCTTCAAGAAAAATGGCGCTGTTTCTTCAGATCATTCGCATCGCGACGCTGGAACGGCCCGTTTGAGCGACCGTGAAGCGGCAGATTTGTATCAGCAGGCGCTCGCGGGCAAGATTAGCGTTGAGGACGGCGATCGTTTGCGTCGCCATATGCTCAATGACCAGGCTCGTTTGGCGTGTGAAGATGGTTTGGTGATGACCCTCCATCCCGCTGTTTTCCGTAATCACGACGAAGCAGCGTTTGCCCGCCTCGGTGCCGATGTTGGTGGCGACGTTCCCATGGCAACCGAATTCACGGCAGCTCTTCAGCCGATGCTGACGGAATACGGTAATCACGAGAACTTCCAGACTGTTCTGTTCACCATGGATCAGGACGTATTCCAGCGTGAACTTGGCCCGCTTGCCGGCTACTACCCCAGTGTTTTCGTGGGCGCCCCGTGGTGGTTCCTTGATGAACCTGATGCAATGCGCCGTTACCGTGAACAGGTTACGCCGTACGGAACCTTCTACAAGACCTCCGGTTTCATTGATGATACTCGCGCCTTCGCTTCCATTCCTGCCCGCCACGATGTGGCACGCCGTATGGATGCCGTGTATTTGGCTCGCCTTGTTGCCGAACATCGTTTGGCTCTGGATGAAGCCCAAGAAATCGCCGAAGCTCTTGTGACGACGATTCCTTCCACAGCATTCAAGTTGAACTAAGGATAATGTCGCCTAGTGCTTTGTGGGGTCAGGGATGAAACACCATCCTTGACCCCACAAACATTGAACTTTTCCATCCCTACTTTATTGTTTACACGTCAATAGGGCACTCATCTGTCGAACCCTTCCTTACGCGCCGTCGAATGAGGTGTAAACTAAAAAGCTCGCCACCGGCAAAAGAATTGTTTAATTACCTGCGTGTTTTTTGCGTTGCAACATCGCCGTCGTCGTTAATAATAATGATGCCGCGGTGGCAACATTATAGGATTCCGCTTTCCCGTAAATCGGGATGGACACTACGGCATCCACGCTAATATCGACGTCATCGAAACCGTGGGCTTCGTTCCCCACAATCCAGCAGGTAGGTTCGGTGAGGTTTGGCCCTTCGCCGGGAACCCCGAGGTACGTTTCCTCATTCGCGCTGTCCACGAGGGTTGCGAAATCCCAGTCGCCACCCGCATCCGCCGCAAGATACTGTAACCCGAAACTTTCCATATCTGCATCGATTTTTCCGACGTTCACGTTGTCACACACAGGCAGATGGAAAATTGAGCCGGCTGTTGAACGAATAACCTTTGGCGCCCACAATTCCGCACTCCCCTTCCCTAGCAGCACGGCGTCGGCACCGGCAGCGTCGGCTACGCGAATAATTGACCCGACGTTTCCGGGATCTTGCACGTTTGCGGTAGCAATAACGAGGTTGGCGCCTTCTAGGACGCGCGCCTTTCGCGGTGGTTGAGGAATATTAATAACGGCGACGATACCGCGCGCATCTTGCGACAATTCGCGAATTTCGTCCGCGTTCACCGGGTGGTGATAGACGTCTGTTTTTTCGACGAGTGTGCGCAGTTCGGGGTGAGAAATAAGTGTTGCTTTGGTGAAGTACACGTCGCGGACGAGCCGGGGCTGGTGGACGAGGAGTTCGCGAACTGCCTGGGGGCCTTCAACAAGGGTTTGCTGGAATTTTTCGCGTTGCTTGCGTTCATGCAGGCGAACGGCGCGGTCAAGGTGAAGTTTCGAGGCAGGTGTGGCTTTCATAGGTATATCCTAACTGCTGAAGCTGGCGGTGGCGAAACGGAGAGCGAAAAGTGCCGGTACAACACGAAATGTGTTGTACCGGCACTTTAAGCCTTAGTGATGTTTGCACTTTTGGTAACGTCGCCTTGGTGAAAAAGCAGGGGTTTTGCGTAACGTCGCCTTTATGGTGAAAGTGAAACTGTGACGTTACGCCACTTTCACGCGGTTAAAGGTGAGAATTTGTTGCGCGCCCTGCTTCCGAGCCGAAACAAGAGAATGGTAACGTCACCTCGCCTGGAACTAGGCGTTGCGGGGTGCGTTCACATCTTCGGGAAGGGCCTTCTTGGCTGCTTCAACAACTGCGACGAAGCCTGCGGCGTCGTTCACGGCCATTTCGGCGAGCTGACGGCGATCAACTTCGATTCCTGCGAGGTTGAGGCCTTGGATAAAGCGGTTGTAGGTCATGCCTTCTGCGCGAACAGCAGCGTTGATGCGCTGGATCCAGAGCTTGCGGAAGTTGTTCTTGCGCTTCTTACGATCCTGGTAGCTGTAAACGAATGAATGTGTGACCTGTTCCTTCGCCTTACGGTAAAGGCGGGAACGCTGACCGCGGTAACCTGAGGCGCGATCGAGTACTGTGCGACGCTTCTTCTTGGCGTTAACTGAGCGCTTCACGCGTGCCATGTGTTTCTCCTTTTAAATAAAAATGTGGTTTAGCGGCCGAGCAAACGGTTGACCGTTGGGATATTTGCCTTATCAACGACTTCGTCGCGGGAAAGGCGACGCTTGCGTCGTGAGGACTTGTGCTCGAGCAAGTGGCGCTTGTTGCGCTGTTCACGCATGAGCTTGCCGCTACCGGTTACACGGAAACGCTTTTTAGCACCGGAGTGCGTTTTCATCTTTGCCATTGATTCTTTTCCTTATCTTATGCCTACGGCATTGCTGGTTTGCCAGCGCGGATAGACCTCCCGCGGGCCCTAGTTTTGTGGTTCTTCTGTCCCTGTTTCTGTTCCGCGTTGTGCATCTGCGCGCTTTTGAGCTTTTGCTTTGCGTTGTGCGCGTTCTGCTTCGCGGCGCCTGCGTTGATCCGATTTCGCTTCGGTTTTACGACGGGTGGGCGCCAAAACCATGGACATGTTACGACCATCAGCACGTGGGGCTGCTTCCACGGTGGAAACTTCAGCGAGTTCTTCTGCTAATCCTTTGAGCAGACGCACACCCATTTCTGGGCGGGACTGTTCACGGCCACGGAAACGTAAATCGAACTTCACTTTATCCCCAGAGTTCAGGAAGCGAAGTGCCTGATTCTTTTTTGTATCGTAATCATGCTCATCAATTTTGAGTCCGATACGAATGGACTTGATTTGTGCATTGGACTGGTTTCGGCGTGCTTCACGGGCTTTTTGTGCGGATTCGTATTTAAACTTTCCGTAGTCCATCAGCTTTGCTACTGGCGGGTTGGAATTGGGTGCCACCTCAACTAAATCAAGGTTGGCTTCAACAGCAAGACGCAGTGCATCTTCTGTACGCACAACACCGACCTGTTCGCCACCTGGACCTACCAGACGCACTTTCGGGACGTGAATGCGATCATTTACACATGGTTCGTTGTTAATTGCAGTTCCTCTGTTCCTCAACGTGGACATAACGCACGGAGTACTCCCGAGGCATACGACTAAAAGTCATTGCATAAAGACCCGCTACCCCGGAAGCGATTTCTTCCAACCTTAATAAGGCGGGTGGCTAGGTGGGATTTCTCCACTTGCGTTACCGGCGGGATGCCGGTTAGTCGCATAATAGTTTACATACGCCTGCATCTTATTGCAAGGCACAACTCGCTTATCTTCTGTGAGACCCCTTACGTAACATATGCCGAGTTAACAAATGTCGAGCTAACAGACTTCCGAGGCTATGGAAGTGTGAAAAATATTTATCTAATGCTGTGGCCCGGCAACTCGAAGAGCATCCACAAAATTAATCTGCCCTACATAAAAGGCTTTGCCTATAATCGCGCTATCGACCTTAGGAGAAAGTCCACGAAGTTCCCTAATGTCCTCAAGCGAAGCAATACCGCCGGAAGCAGTGAGGGGAATATCCGTTTGGGAAGAAACCCGAGTGAGCACATCTAAAGCCGCGCCAGCTAGTGCCCCGTCGCGAATCGTATCTGTAACAACAAGATGGCCGGCTCCCTCAAGAAGCCCGGAATCCAACAACTCCCACACGTTACCCACGTGTTCACCGCTACCACGAGCAATAATTTCGTCGCCGTTAATATCAATCCCCACGGCAATCATGGGTCCGTAGGTATCCAAAATTTTGCGGATACCGTGAGGGTCGCTCAAGGCGGTGGCGCTCAAAACAACCCTGCGCGCACCCGCATCCACTGAACGTTTCACATCCGCGAAGTTACGTATCCCGCCGGAAAGCTCTACCGAAATATCGACCTCGGCAACAATTTGAGCCAAAAGCTCCGTATTGTATCCGCGCTGAAAGGCAGCATCAAGGTCAACAAGATGAACCCATGCGGCCCCAAGATCAAGAAATTCCCGAACCACATCGGCTGCCTGCCCAAAATTTCCGCCGTCAATAGCGCCCCTGGTGAGGCGGACAGCCTTCCCCTGATGGACGTCAACTGCGGGAAGCAACTGAAGGGATGGGAATGTGGTGGTTGTATCCATTGCGATGCGTTGCCTTTACTTGTCTGTGAGTTGCTCTCTCAACCTGTACCGCTAGGTGTTTGACGGTGTGGGTTGCCTTTACTTATCTGTGGGATGCACCCTCAGTGATTACTCGCTTTTACTTATCTGTGGGTTCTTCTCCAAGCATTCCGGCAATTTGCTCGATGTCTTCACGAGTCACATCCGCCGTCGAAATAATGTCTAAATCTTCAGGGAGACCCTCGCCCACAACAATATTCTCAACATCTAGATCCAAACCATTGAGCAACAAACCGGACGCAATTTCTTCACCCGGCTCCCCTTCCAGGAAACGGCGAGCGCGAACCATTCCCGATACCCCCGGTTCAAAACCTTCCTCGCTATCGTCCACATTCACGTCCATTAAAACCACCCCATACGGGCTGAGGCTAGAGAGGAGAGCGGCAACAAGAGCGCCGTTATCGCTCGGAGATTGCGGTTCATCATCGGGAAGTTCTCCCGTAATTTGGCGAATATCCCATTCGTCGTACACGGGTACGGGCAGGTTACGGAATACGATGACGCCTGCAGATGTCATGCACACCTGCACATCCAAGGAATGAAGTGCGCAAATTCCGGCAACAACTTTGACGTTGTTGAAGGGTGTGAGGATAGAGTAACGACGAATTTCTGTCATATTGAGGTCCTGTTTATTGTTTATGTTCCGTATTCGCCCGAGTAAACTTTTAGTTTTCCCAAGTTCCCGTGAGCAAACCGCGCCCTAACACGTGTGGACGGGAAAGGAAATACGCGATTGCGGGGCGTGTTTCACGGTCCAGCTCAAGAACGGTATCCAACGCAAGAACCGCGAAAATATAGCGGTGTGGGCCATGCCCCTGGGGTGGAGTTGCTCCCTGGAAAGTTGGCGCTCCCCCGTCGTTCTTCAACGTAAGCGTACCCTCGGGCATATCGTTACTTCCACCGGCAGCAATACTCGTAGTTTCGGGATCAACATTAATCGCAACCCAATGCCAATACCCGGAAGGCGTAGGCGCATCGGGATCATAGCAGGAAATAAGGAGGCTTTTGGTGCCTTCCGGCGCTTTATCCCAGGAAAGTTGCGGATTTTTATCGGCACCTAATGGGCGAGTTCCCGCGCCCGTCGCGGTTTCGGGAAGCGATGCGCCGTCCGCAAAATCTGTGCTTCGCAGGTGAAGATCAACCTGACCTGCGGGTAAATCCTTATAGGGTTCGTATTCTCGCATGGTTGTCCTTTCTCTATAACGCCCAGTGGCGTCACTCTTCACCAGCAACCTTATTCATCTTATCAACTTTATCTACCGCACCACCGAAACGCCGATCACGATTTTCATAATCAACACACGCAGTCCACAGTGCGCCACGCTCAAATTCCGGCCACGGCAACGGCGAAAAATACAACTCCGCATACGCAGATTCCCACATGAGGAAATTCGACGTCCGCAGTTCGCCGCCCGTGCGAATAAGCAGGTCTACTGGACGCATCGCGGGCGAATACAGATGCTCGGCAACAGTTTTTTCCGTGATTTTCGACGGTTGTAGCTCGCCCCTCGCAACCTTTTCCGCTATGGCACGTGTAGCGTCTACGATTTCGCTGTGGCCGCCATAGTTAATGCAGAGATTAAGAACCAGCCCGGTATTGTGTTGTGTGAGCGCGACGGCCTCACGTATTTCTTTCAAAACTGAGGACCACAGGCGCCCCTCACGCCCACACCAGCGGACTTGGACGTTCCAGCTGTGGAGTTGGTTGCGGTTAGTACGGATAATATCGCGGGAAAAACCCATGAGGAAGGCGACTTCACGCGGGCTACGTCGCCAATTTTCTGTGGAAAAAGCGTAGACGGAGAGTTCTTTAATGCCCACTTCTCGCGCGCCGGCAATGACATCCATGAGGGAACGCTCCCCCATTTTGTGCCCTTCGGTGCGCGGTTTTCCGCGTTTATTAGCCCAGCGGCCGTTACCGTCCATCACAATGGCAACGTGGTCGGGAATCTTGCGAAGGTGAGGCGGGGTGAGGCCGGGGCGGTGTTCCGGCGTGGGTGTTTCGTGATGGGGTTGAGCAGACGTGTCAGAATGCTCTGCAGCCAGCACGACGTTATCAGTGTGGACGGAACTATCAGGACATTCTCGGGTAGTGTTGGCGTGAGGTTGACGGGGTGCCTCAGGGTTCATGAACTTTCCTCCACAAGATCGAGGGAACGAATACGGCGTTCCATATGCCACTGGACATATTGTTTCACAAGAGTGGTGACGATGTGGATGCTCATGGGGCTGGCATTATCCACATCTTCCCATTTTCCGTGTGCGAGCCCGCGCAAAAGCATGACGGATTCTTCATTAAGATAGGAAGAATTTTGAGAAGCGCAATTTTCGCACACCATACCGCCCGATTGGACGTGAAAAGCCTGAAGATGTGACGTTCCGCCACACAGTGCGCAAGAATCCAGGGCTATAGCCCACCCGGCTAAAGCAAGAGCGCGCAAAAAATACGAATACATAATTAGCTCGGGCGCGTGTTCCTGGCGAGCTAAAGACGCCAATGCGCCCGCAAACAAGCGATACGCGGGGCGATCTTCTTCCTGCTCGGCACCGAGTTTTTCCGCGGTTTCTGCCATGGCATAAGCGCAGGTGTAGGCCTCGTAGTTGGCAGAAATAACCCTGCCGAAATGGTGTAAACCCTCGACTTCCGTCACGATGTCCAGGCTTTTACCCCGATATAGTTGCACATTCACGAGTGAGAAAGGCTCAAGGCGTGCGCCGAACCGAGATTTTGTTCGGCGCACGCCTTTGGCAACCGCACGCACAATTCCATGTCTGTGCGTAATAAACGTTATGATGCGATCGGCTTCACCTAAATCGTGGGTACGCAAAACGGCTGCGGTATCAGAGTAGAGCTTCACGGCGAACTCCTCTCTACGTCACGCAAAAACTTGCGTACACCACGATGTCAGAATCAAGTTTCACGGCTTATACCTTATGGGTTACGTAAAAACTTGCATAAACCCTGATGTTACAGCACAGCTTCACTGCCTCTAACCTTAACGATGTGCGCGGTTAATAGCAGAAATAATGGCCTTCAAACCTGCACGAGTTGTTGAGGTGTGGATACCGCAACCCCACAGAATCTGCCCGTCAACATCACATTCAATATATGCGGCTGCCGGTGCATCCTTACCTTCACTCAACGCATGTTCGCTATAATCCAACACCTTAACGTTTTCGCCCATGTGTCCCATGATTTCAATAAATGCGTGAATCGGCCCGTTACCTTCACCCGAAACAACATGTTCCACATCGTCAGCTTGACTTGTCACGTGGGCTGTCATATGTGTGACGCCAGCCTTTGTATTCGTAAATTCAAAGGCGCGCAAACGGTAACGTCCCCAACGTTCTTTTGTTTGAGAAGAAGGCAGGTATTCGTTCTTAAACAAATCCCACAGAAGCTCGGCGGTAACTTCCTTACCTGTCTCAGCCGTCCAGTTCTTTACAAGATGCGAAAGCTCAACCTGCATACGGCGTGGCAACTCCATGTGGCGCGTCGCCTGCATGAGATATGCAACTCCGCCCTTACCGGACTGAGAGTTAACACGCACAACCGCATCGTAATTACGCCCAACATCTTTCGGATCAATAGGAAGATACGGAACTGTCCAGGGGACCTTGGTTTCGTCGCCCCCTGCTTTTTTCACATCTTCGCGACGCCTCTCCCAGCCCTTCTTAATCGCATCCTGATGGGACCCCGAGAATGAGGTGTACACCAGACGGCCAGCATAAGGCAGGCGCGGATGCACATCCATCTGGTTGCAATGTTCAGAAATTTCAATGATTTCATCCATATTGGAAAAATCAAGTTGAGGATCGATTCCCTGAGAGAACAAATTCATGCCAACCGTCACCAAATCAAGGTTTCCGGTACGCTCCCCCTGCCCAAACAGGCAACCTTCCAAACGATCCGCGCCGGCAAGCATCGCAAGTTCAGCCGTCGCCGTACCGGTTCCACGATCATTATGGTTATGTGCAGACAACGCAATAAATTCACGACGAGACAAGTTCCGGGACATATACTCAATCTGATCCGCATACACATTCGGTGTGGAACGTTCAACAGTTGTCGGCAGATTCAACACGATTTCGCGGTCCGCTCCAGGCTGCCACACATCCATGACGGCCTCGCAAACCTCCAAAGCGTAATCCAGCTCGGTGTCCACAAAAATTTCCGGCGAATACTCGAAGCCAGCAATCGTTTCATCCCCGAGCACCTTCTCCATATAGGCGGTTGCTTCCTGGGTGCCCTGAATGGCGAGCTGTTTAATACCGGCACGATCGGAATGGAACACCACATCGCGGAATACCGGAGAGGTTGCGTTATACAAATGAAGAGTTGCGCGGTGGAACCCCTTCATGGAGTCCACGGTTTTATGAATAAGATCCGGGCGAGACTGCGTAAGAACAGAAACCGTGACGTCTTCGGGAACAGCATCTGTTTCGACGAGGCTACGAACAAAATCCCAATCGGCTTGAGAAGCGGCCGGGAAACCAATTTCAATTTCTTTGAACCCCATCTTGACCAGAAGGTCAAACATTGCACGTTTACGCTTCGGGTCCATAGGTTCAATCAGCGCCTGATTTCCGTCGCGCAAATCGGTAGACAACCAGCGTGGCGCGTGAGTAATCCGGTTATTAGGCCAGGTACGATCGGGAAGGCTGACGGGGTTTGTGTCGAGGAAATGACGATACTTCTGATAGGGCATTCCCGAAGGCTGTTGACGATTGGCTACTCCTGAGGTCTTCATAACATCTTCTCTTTTTCTAGGGTAAAAATTTTCGGTTGTATGACCGGCACGAGAAACCCCGCCGCGAGGAGCCTGTCTCTAAGACTCGCGACGGCAGGTAAGGAGAAGCAAAACCTTTCGCATGTGTTCCATTCTAACCCTTTATTTCTCAAAATATCTTGAAGCAGACCTATCATCTCATTAACGTCGGGAAAACGTTGAGGTATGTGAGGATAGCGAGAGCGCCGATTTGCCACGCAAAATTCAATATCATCGCCATTTTCACGGGCAAAGATATATCCGCCCACATCTCACGGCTCTTCCACAACGCCCGTATTCCTGCCCCAACGGCACAACATGCCAGGAGAGTAACAGCAATAAAACCACCCCGAATAATGAGGTCATTTTGCAGATAATTGAGGGCGGTGTACGCAACCTGTTTGATGTACCACACGTAGGCAAGAAGGGTGGCAAGAAGTACTGCGCCTGAAGCCATGCTCGGCGAAAGCATACGAAGAATATCGGAAACCGTACGTCCTTTTCGCCTCAAACACGCAACAATACTCATCACCAAAGCCAACACCAACAACACGGGAACTGTTGCATACAGCATGAGAAGATACGGGATAGGCATCAACGATTCTGCCACAATTGGCGGAACAGCGAAGCCCTGATCCGGTTGATCGCCGGCAATTCTCGGCTCAGCATGGGAACTTTCAGGTAGTGTATTCACCCAATCGGAAACGTCCTGCATCGCCTGCCCGGAAATTTTCTTCTTCTTATCTTGAAGTCCGTGATCGCGCCCCTCATAGTAGCGAATGGTCAGGTTCTCGTTACCGGCCTTGCGTAAATCCTCACGCATCGCAACCGGCCCCTGCTCCACCGGCATGGACTTATCGCCCGTTCCGTACAGCATCATCACGGGAACATGTATTTCTTGCTGATAGAGAGAAGGATTGAAATCAAAATATTCCAGGTTCCCTGCCCCAAAATTCTGTCCCAAAATTTTCTTCAAATTATTGCTGAACCGCTCAGGAGCGTGAATACTTTGCATATATGTTTGCGCAGCATAACTTCCCTGGCTACGAATCGGTAGCACGGGCGCGCTAATAAACGCAACATATTTAATTGCAGGATTCGTTGCCGCCACAATCGGGGAAACAAAACATCCTTCCGATACCGAATAAATCCCAGACTTATCAGCATCAATATCAGATGCCACAATCATCTGGTTAAAAACATCGTTCACATCCCGAGCAAGCGCTAGGTAATCACGATGAAGGGTCGAGTAGTTATCAATCCGTTTTTGCGGAACATAAGTAATAATCCCGGTTGAGGCAATCAAATTAGCTTCACGCCTAAAAGCACTGGGTTTATCAGTCCCCGTCCCGTGAATAAATAACATTCCGGGGCGTTTTCCTTCCCCGCTCAAAGGTTTTGTCACCTCAACAGGAACGGTTACCCCGTCGCGTAAACGAACCTCACGCATTTCGCGTTCCGTTTCATACGTTTGTGTTGGCGTACACCCAGATTCTAAACAGGAACCTATTTTTGTGTTCTTCGTTTGCGATATGACGCGCTGGTTAATAGGTTTCGGATCCCAATGTGGCCCCATATTGATCCCGATCACACCCAGGAAAAGTATGGTCAGCAACCACACGAGCATAAACGTCAAGGGACGCATACGTGTTTTTTTCAGGGTTGACGACGGTTCACTCCCGTTTTCTGTAAGGAGCATTTCGTCGCCATCACCATTCTTCGTGGGCGCGGGCTCGCTCCCATTATTCGTGGGAACAGAATCGCTACGTTCCGAATTTGTCGTCGTAGAAAAAACTCTTTGTTGACGCGACGGGTTTGCAGAAGAACGCCAACTCGAAAAAATATGGAAATAACGTTGTAACGCCACTTAGAACCCCAAACGATCCAACATTTTCGGGTTACGTTGCCAATCCTTAGAGATTTTAACGTGGAGCATAAGATACACCCGGACACCTAAAAAGTTCTCAATAGCGTGGCGTGCCTGACTTCCTATTTCGCGAAGGCGGGCGCCTTTTTTGCCAATAATAATGCCCTTTTGGGAGTCGCGTTCCACGTGAATAGAGGCGTGTATTTTCAAAAGTGGCGTTTTTTGGGGAGTTGTGGTTTCTTGCATTTCGTCAATGGTGACGGCAAGGGAATGCGGAAGTTCCTGACGCAACTTTTCCAACCCCGCCTCACGAATCAGCTCAGAAATCAAAGTTTCTTCACTCTGATCCGAGACGGCATCCAAAGGATAAAGTGGCGGAGAAAGCGGGAAATGGCGAATAATCGTGGAGGTTAAAATATCAACCTGATTATTTTTAGGCGCGCACACCGGCACAATCTCGGAAAAATCATGAACGGCTGAAATTTCAACAATTTTTTCCGCCAGTTCTTCTTTGTTGATCGTATCGATTTTGGTTATCGCAGCAATAATTGGAACCCGCGATTTGAGCGCAAGATCAAGAAGGTAGCGGTCACCCGGCCCTACTTTTTCATTCGCCGGGAAACACATGACGATAACGTCCACATCGGAGAGGGAATCGCGCACCATATCACCGAGGCGCTCCCCGAGGAGAGTTCGCGGGCGGTGCATACCGGGCGTGTCAACAAGAATTGCTTGCCCTTCATCTGTGCTCACAATGGCGCGAATAATGCGGCGTGTGGTTTCGGGACGGTCGCTCGTAATCGCAACCTTCCTGCCAACCATGGCATTCGTCAGGGTTGATTTACCTGCATTTGGGCGACCAACAATACTAGCAAAACCCGCCCGGTAATGTTCAGGAACCTCACCCAACATGTTATTCTCCTTCACGCTCGTCTCGTTCTTTCGGTGCACGTTTCGCAATCACGGTTGCCAAACGTCGCCGTCGCCCTTCAAAACGGTCCGCTTCAATATCGATTCCTTCAATAATGGCACGAGATTCCGCGATTGGCACACGCCCGAGGTGTTTTGTGAGTAGCCCCCCAACCGTGTCCACATCGTCGTCGTCCCATTCCATACCAAAAAGTTTACCCACGTCATCAACTGGGGTTCGTGCGGGAATACGGTACACACCCGGTTCGATTTCCTCTATTTCGGATTCGGAACGGTCGTGTTCATCGGAAATTTCGCCGACGAGTTCCTCCACCAAATCCTCAATCGTAACAAGTCCCGCAATCCCACCGTATTCGTCCACAACAATATCAATATGAACCTGATCGGCCTGCATCTCGCGTAACACATCGTCCACAAGTTTTGTTTCGGGAATAAAAACAGGTTTACGCATAAGATCCGAGATGGAGACGTTATCGGCATTACGGCGGTGAATACGCCGGATAACATCTTTCACATAGAGAATTCCCGAAATGTGGTCGATGGAATCTTTGTACACGGGAACACGAGAATAGCCGGACCTGGTGAATAGTGAGAGGGCTTTATCTAGACTTGCGTCCTGTTTAATCGCAATAATATCTGTTCGGGGAACCATCACTTCACGCACGCGCGTTTCACCCATGTCAAACAAGGACTGCAAAATATCGCGTTCGTTATCCTCAATTGCTTCGGACTCACTCATTCGTTCGAGCATAACCGCAAGCTGATTTTCCTGGCGGGCTTCCGTTTCTTCCGGGGTAACATCACGTTCAGCCGTAATAATGGCGAAAAATCGTGACAGCGGGGCAACCCACCAGGCGGTACGTGAAATAACGCGAATGTGGCGAGAAATCCCGAAACTTAAGGGACGAAATGCCGCGAAAAGGAGTGCAGAAATCGTGGTGAGGGAAGAGTAAATCGTGATAACTTGCCACCATCGGGGCAGATCGTGGAGAAGGGCGAGGCTTAAGGTGATTCCGTAGGTTGCCATGCTAATAATACGAAGGCAGGCTAAACCAACGGTGGCTGCCGGACGCCGGTTCATAATATCCATGATTTTCGCGCCACGTTTGCCGTGTTGCGTGAAATATTCTGCTGCTTCGGTGCGCGTCATGCGTCCGAGTGCGGAAGTGATAATTGTGCACCACAGCGAGAAAAAGAGGCTGAGCGCCGCAACCGTGTAGAGAATAACTGTAGGCATATGCGCTACTTACACCTCCGTCGGGCGAGGGTCTCCCCCACCACGTTCGGCAAGAAATACGAGGAGAATTTTTCGTTGAAGGGCAAACATCGTTTCTTTTTCTTCCGGTTCGGCGTGATCGTAACCGAGAAGATGCAGGATTCCGTGTGTGACGAGAAGGAGAATTTCTTCTGCCGTCGAATGTCCCATATTATGTGCCTGACGCTGGGCAACACTCGGGCACACAATAATATCTCCCAACATTCCCGGACGTGATTCTTCACCGACATGTGGTGGGCGAATTTCGTCCATCGGGAAGGACATTACGTCGGTTGGCCCTTCAATATCCATCCATTTCACATGTAAATCTGACATGGTGTCCTCATCAACAAGGACGACGGAAAGGTCCGCCTGGGGGTGGACACGCATATAATCTAAGGCGTACCGGGCAAGGTCTGAAATTTCTTGCAGGTCAGGCGCGGGGCTGAAACCCGATTCGTCGTTCACTTCAATCATGATTGTGCCCTATCTTTCGTTTCTCATCGTCACAAACTCTACCTGTAACTGTCCTGACGATTATCCCAGCGCGAATAAGCGTCGATAATATCACCCACAAGGCGGTGGCGAACCACATCGGCACTATCGAGTTCGCAAAAACGAATACCTGGGACGTCGCGCAAAATACGGCGAACCAGTTTCAGCCCGGAAGTTTTATTTCCAGGCAAATCCACCTGGGTGCTGTCGCCCGTCACGACCATTGTGGAGTTAAAACCGAGGCGGGTAAGGAACATTTTCATTTGTTCGGGGGTGGTATTTTGGGCTTCGTCGAGAATAACGAAGGCGTCGTTGAGGGTTCGCCCGCGCATATAGGCAAGGGGTGCAACTTCAATTGTTCCGGCGGCCATGAGTTTCGGGATAGATTCGGGGTCGAGCATATCGTACATGGCGTCGTATAGTGGGCGAAGGTAAGGATCGATTTTATCGTTGAGGGTTCCGGGCAGGAAGCCGAGGGACTCGCCTGCCTCTACGGCCGGGCGGGTTAAAATAATGCGTTTGACCTGGCGCGAGTTCAGCGCCTGAACGGCTTTTGCTACAGCCAAATATGTTTTCCCTGTTCCCGCCGGGCCGATTCCGAAGGTAATGGTGTGTTCTGAAATTGCGTCAACATAGGCTTTTTGACCCAGTGTTTTCGGGCGAATTGTTTTCCCGCGAGCCGATAATATGTCCGCTTGGATGAGCGTTGTGGGGTTCATCAAGCCCTTTTTTGCAATGGTGATGGCGCGCCCAACCGTATCACTGGTAAGGGTTTCGCCGTCGGCAACTACATCAATAAGCTCCCCTATAAGCGTTGCTGCCACATCAACATCTTGCTGATCACCAGAAATTGTAATCCTGTGATCTAACACGTGAATATTCGCCGGTTCCAGGCCTTTTTCTAGGGTTCTGAGCACTTCATCGCGATGCCCGAGAAGGCGTAGCAGAGAAACGTGCTCAGGGACTGTGAGGATTCGCTGAGAAATGTTTTGTTGCGTCATTACGTCCTATCGTAGCCGTTTACCTGGATTGTTGCGATAAGTTACCAGTTCGCAATCTTCTGTATCGCTGTGTGTTTGATGTGTGGTGGTTTCGTGTTGATCCGAGCCTATATGCGAACATGCCACCGCGTTAGTGTCTGTTGTGTGGTATGCGCGTTGTGATGTTGCGGTTGTTTCGGGTTTCGCTGTCTTTTGCACCCCATTATCTGTTGTGTTGTTGTCTATACGTGAAAAAATTGTTGCTATTGCGTAAGCTCCTGCGGTTGCACTACGCAAAACATGGTTGCCTAATAGAACCGGGGTGGCTCCCGCCTGCGTGAAGAAATCGAGCTCTTCGGGGGAAATTCCGCCTTCAGGACCAACAATAATGGCTATCTGCGCGGGTTGTTCTTGTGAAGACTCGGCAAAAAGGGCAGAAAAGGGGATGTGGGCAAGTTTGAGCTGTGCCTCTTCGTGGCATATAAATATCGTGTGGTGATCGAGAAGAGCGGGTAGGCCGCGTGTTGAGACTACGTTCTCAACACGCGGGATGAATGTACGACGGGCTTGTTTCGCCGCGGCCTTCGCAGTTGCCTCCCAGCGAGCCTTACCCTTGTGCTCTTTACCTTTCCACGACGCAATACTGCGTGAGGACTGCCAGGGAATGAAACGCATGGCGCCGAATTCCGTGCAGGTTTCTACCGCCTGTTCATCTCTTCCTCCCTTTGCGAGAGCTTGAACAATCGTAATGGATGGGTGAGGTTTCTGGTCTTTTCCGCTATGAACAACACGTGCTTCAAGGAGCTTTTTTTCTGTATGTGTTACTTCGCATTCAGCCCAGAAACCGGCACCATCGGATAGAAGGACGTGTTCACCAACAGTAATCCTGCGAGCATTCACCGCATGACGTGCTTCATCTCCGTCAAGGGTAAGCTGGCTCCCGGCTTGTGCGGGCCTGCCCGCACAAGCCGCCGTCGTCGTAAAGAAAAGTGGAAGTGTCACCTTGCACCCCAATTTTTCCGACCCATTATCTCGGCTCCCATCCACACTGTGCGCTCGTCCATTATTTACTTGAACTTCTCACGCATTTTTTCAAAAAAGCCCGGTTTTTCTTCCGTAAGCACCACATCGGAGACGGTTTCACCGCGAAGCTCCGCTAGTTCGCGCAACAGCTTTTCCTGGCGATCATCGAGGTTTGTTGGGGTTTTTACGGCGACTCGTATTTTCATGTCCCCGCGTCCACGCCCATTAACCTGCGTGGCGCCAAGGCCCTTGAGGGTTAGCGTATAGCCGGATGATGTTCCGGTGGGGATTGTTATCTCTTTATCGCCATCGAGGGTGGGGATTGTTGCGGTTGTGCCGAGAGCTGCACTCGTCATAGGAATTTGGATCTCGCCCTGAAGCTCATCGCCCACACGATGGAAAATAGGATGCTCGGCAACCTGAATTTCCACGTAGACATCGCCTTCTGGCGCTCCGAAGCTTCCCGCGTCTCCTCTACCAGCCAGGCGCACACGCATCCCTGTATCTACACCGGCTGGAATCTTGACGCTAAGAGTTTTTTCTTCGCGGGTGCGCCCTTGCCCGCGACATGCCTTACACGGGCTGGCGATCACGGTTCCATGCCCTTCGCACGTTGGGCAGGGCGCGTGAGTAACCATTTGCCCAAAGAGAGAATTCGTCACGCGCTGAACGCTTCCTTGCCCCTGGCAGTTGTGGCAGGTTACGGGCGAGGTTCCGGGAGTGCAACCATTGCCGGTACATGTCGCACAACGAACAAAGAAGGTTTCTGTCAGCTCTTTCGTCGTCCCAAAAACGGCTTCTTCTAAGGTGATGCTGAGACGAATGAGAATGTCCTTACCGCGTTCTCCGCGGGGTACCGGGCCTCCGCCACCCATCGAGCCACCAAAGAAACTGGAGAAAATATCTCCCATGTCGAAGCCGAATCCGCCCGGGCCACCCATGCCCATGCTTGGCCCACCCATATCGTATTTTCTGCGGGTTTCTTCATTGCTGAGAACCGTGTAGGCTTCATTCACTGCTTTATACTGTTCTTCAGCTTCTGGGCCGGCGTGATCGGGGTGGAGTTTGCGCGAAAGCTTCAGGTAGGCTTTCCGGATTTCTTGTTGGCTTGCGTCTTTCGCAACGCCAAGTGTTTCATAGTAATCAGCCAAGGCGGGTTCTTACTCTTTCACTAGTTAATGGACAAATGAACGGATTGGGTAGCGAATCAATGTGTGGCACATCAATCCATCTGCCAACAAATCTGGCACATTCACCATATTCTACAAAGATATGGTGAGAGCACAACACTTTTCCTCACATAACGACGTTATGGTGACAACAATCGTAAAAATATGTGGATAGTGCAATACGAGAGCATATTTTCGGGGTGGTGAGGTATTGCGCGGACTCTATTCATTATTGGCACCTGCATTATGTTGAGGACAACAGTCCCGATAAATAATTGGATACCGCCTGTGTGGCAGCAATATTCGCCGCGTAGTCCATGCGCGTTGGCCCCACAATACCGATACGCGCCACTCCGTGCCCGGAATCTGAATAAACGGTTGAGATAACAGAGGCCTCGCTGAGATTCTCGTGCTCATTTTCAGAACCGATGGTGACAGCGGTGCGACTATGCATATCGGAGAGGAGACGTAAAATAACCACCTGCTCTTCCAGAGCGTCCAGCACCGGCGCGATTGAATGAGCAAAGTCAACGGCGTGCCGGGAAAGGTTCGCTGTTCCCGTGAGCGTTATGCGTTCCTCAGCATCGTCTTTCACACAGTCCTCAACCGCCGTCGCAATTTGGCTGGCAATATGGGCTACATCCGGCGCGCGGCGTTCCTGAGTCCCTGCATCGATATTGTCATGGCGTTCTACCGTGTGTCTCCTCGCAATATCCGCTATCACCAGCGCTAGCTCCCGTAGAGGCTCCCCCGCCCCTCGCATATTAATTTCGCGAAGCATGTCCTCGATATCGTCGAAACACACCTCGGGGAAAACACGCAACAACCGCTGTTCCACACGTCCAACGCTGGTAATGAGAACGAGGAGCGCACGCCCGGGAGCCAAGGAAATAACGTCCATATGCCGCAAACGCACTTTTTCCAGGGAAGGATATTGGATCACCGCAACTTGGTGGGTGAGCTGAGAAAGGAGCCTGCCGGCCCGCGCCAGGGCGTCATCTAAATCGAGAGATTCGGCAAGAAAACGTTGAATCGCAAGTTTCTCCGCGCGTTTGAGTGGCGTTAATTCGGGCAAGGTATCCACATAGGCACGATATCCTGCATCGGTGGGAATACGTCCGGCGGAGGTGTGTGGTTGCGTAATATATCCGGCGGCTTCAAGGATGGCCATATCGTTACGAACGGTTGCTGGGGAAACGCCCAAATTGTAGCGTTCCACCAGTGTTTTCGACCCCACAGGTTCACGTGTTGTCACGTAATCACGCACAATGGCTTCAAGGACGCGCGCTCTGCGTTCCTTCGCTGCCATCTTTCCCCCTTTCTGTGTGGAAATCTTGAAGTTCTTGACCTTCTGTTTCGCCGTCACCCGTTTGTGGTGGTTGTACGACGACGATAAACGGACGAAGTTCAGCACTCACATACCCTGAGTGCTAATTCTATGACTCTTCTAGTGTAAACGTCTAAGCTTGTCTCGTACTGCATACACACCAAGAGCGAAATATAAGGAGTCCGCGTGTTCGATTTTTACGGTAATGATGTGTTAACGCATGACCCTTACGATCGGCGGCGTCAATCACGAGATATTCATATTGCCCAGGGCCTACTTATTGAGGATGTTCAATCCGGTTTTGTGGGTGAAGTGATGAGTTTTGGGCGCGTTGCCGGGAAATGGCAGATGGAGTTGGAAGGACGTGGCGGGGTTCGGCGTTCTTTTCCGTTGGGTAAAGGCTATTGGATTGAGGGTGTGCCCGTTAATATTCTTCCGCCCGTTTCTGTTAACGCGCCTCAACGCCGTAAAGTCACGGCTTCGGGTTCTTTCCATGTTGAGCATCGTGCTCGTGTTGCGAAGGCTTCACGTATTTGGGTGGAGGGTAAGCATGATGCTGAGCTTATTCAAAAAGTGTGGGGTGAGGATTTAGCTTTGGAAGGTGTTGTGGTGGAAGAGCTTTTGGGCGTAGATAATCTTCCGCAAGTTCTTGCCGATTTTCATCCCTCGAATTCTTGCCGTGCCGGTGTTCTTGTGGATCATCTTGTTCCGGGTTCGAAGGAATCACGGATTGCTCAGAGCGTTGCCGGTGAGGGCGTGCTTGTTCTCGGGCATCCCTATGTTGATGTGTGGCAGGCGGTAAAACCGGCTTGTCTTGGCTTGCGCGCCTGGCCTACGGTTCCTCTCGGTGAAGATATTAAGGTGGGGACGCTCAAGCGTATGGGGTGGCCACATCATACGCCGGAGGATATTGGCAAAGCTTGGGCTAGGATTCTCAGTAAAGTTCAAAGCTATAAAGATATTGAACCTGCTCTTTTGGGGCGAATGGAAGAACTTATTGATTTTGTTACGGCTTCGGGCACGCGTTAACCTAAACCTACGCGCTAATTACTTTTTACGACGACAATAACCGTGTTATCCGAGGATAATAATCTCCGGATCATTGACTAATGCGCGCGCCAACGCCGTCCTTTGACACTCCCCGCCAGACAACGTCGTGACACGTCGCCCTACAGGAACACTCAACTCCCCCAACAAGGACACGACCCGAGAACTCACATCAGAATCATCCACATCACCACTTACGCCATCACTATCGCCCATACCTGCATCACCAGAATTATCCGAATCACCCGAAGCCTTCTTTTTACCTCGCGTATTCATCCACACCGGAAACAATCATCTACTATACATATTATAAAAAAGAGGAATATATTGAATTCTAAATATTTCTAACATTGAACATTTAGATGCTTCCACATTTATTTCCTCCATTGTATCAATAATCTAAATAACCATCATATTCATCTACTGCTTATATAATTGAGTTTTATTAAACTTTTTGAGTTTCTATTCGATCAAATATTTAAACAATCTCTGCATCCGAAAAGACTAACTCGTATAGTTTTACTAACAATATTTTTATTAGCGTGTTCAAATCCTGTTTTCTTGCATCAATTATTTTCTGTTCACTTTCAATAAGAAAAAAGCCTTTACTTCCATGGCTAATAATAAGTCTCTATTTTTCAATAATTATTGCAAAATTATATCTTGTTTAAGAAGGCATTTTATCTTAAAGATAAAGAATTCTTCATCCTGCAATGCTTCATATTCTATATTGTAATTATTCAGAATATTACTTACTATATATAATCCTAATCCATTGCTATTTTCCTTATTTAAATCAAATTTAACATCAAATATTTTATCCATATTCGAAATTTTATTGTTACCGTATGAATTCTCTATATATAACCAATCATCTTTTTTTCCAATGTTAATTACACCATTTTCATCGGAATATTTAACTGCATTGTTTATTAAATTGGACAGTACAATTTTAAGTGCAGTCATTCCTATATAGATTTTTTCATTTTTCAGATTATTGTTGACTTTTATATTTCTGTTATTTGCAAGTAAGATATATTGCTTCAAGACATCTTCTAATATATCATTAACAACTATTATTTCTTCATCATTTTTCAAATGTTCAAAGGAAGAAACTGACAGCATCTGTGAAATACTTCTTGTCAAATGATCGACTATGTCAATACAATTTTCGATATATAAATCTCTATTCTTATATTTTCCGATATTGTATTTCATATTTTCCAATATTATTTTTAAACTTGCAAGAGGAGTTTTTAATTCATGAGATGTTCCCCTAAAGAAATCATATTTTAATTTTTCTAATTTTACTATTTCTTCGTTTTTAAGCTCTAAATCGTCTATCAGCTTTAGCAGAGTGCTATACAAATCATTAATCTGTTCCTTTAATTCTCCAACTTCATTTGTAGAATTAATTTTTAAATAGGCTGTTCTATCCAAATGCATCATTTTTTTAGTAGCATTTTTTATTTCTTTTATATTGTTAGTTATCGCCTTTGCATAAATAAGCGAAACTATGATTGAAAAAATAAAAGATACAGCCAATGAATATGGCAAGAATTTAAAGCTGAGTTCTTTGGCATTCTTTTTCATGTCTGCAGTAGAGATGTATTGTACGGAGATTTTTTTACCGTTCTTCAATTCTACTTCTTTTTCTTCAATGATTAAAGAATTATCTCCACTCTTTGTATTTACGTTGATGTTATCACCTATTTGTACTTCACCGTCTCTGTTTTCTCCTTTTATTACCGCCTTTATATCGCTATTTTTAGAAAAAAACTCCAAAGACTGTTCTACAAATTTTAAATCTTTTCCCTTAATATTATTTGAGATTTCATCGGCTTTTGAATAAAGTTCCTGCTTTCTCGTCTCTAAATAAGTTATCGGAAAAATAAAATACACCAATAAATGTATTAATACAATTACAGTTCCGAGAATTCCGAATGTCTGCAAAAACATTTTTGGAAATATTTTTAAATTCTTCATTTTCTGTCCAATTTATAACCAACATTTCTGATTGTTACAATACAATCCAAACCAAGTTTTTTTCTCAACTTTTTTATATAGACATCTATAACCCTGTCAAAAGGAATTTCATCCGTTTCTTTCCACACATTATCTATTATCTGTGCTCTGGTCAAAGCATGTCCTTCGTTTTCCAATAAATATTTCAATACCTCAAGTTCTTTTGCATTTATATCCACATCCTTGCCGTTGTACTTGGCTGTATAACTTGTGAAATTAACTTCAGTATTGTTATATTCAAGTTTCTCATGACTTTCGTAATGCCTTTTAATTAAAGAATCTATCCTGACTTTTAAGACAGGTAGTGAAAACGGCTTTTCCATATAACCGTCCGCCAAACTTGAAAAAGCATTTATCTTATATTCCTCATCATTAAATGCTGTAAGCATCAACACAGGCAAATTACTTTTTTTTCTGATTTCTTTTAAGACTTCCAACCCGTTTATGAAAGGAATTTGTATATCTAAAATTACTAAATTAATCTCATTGTCATTAAATTTTATTAAGGCTTCCTGTCCGTCTTTCGCTTCAATAATGTCATAACCGAATGCAGATAAATACTCACAGATTCCATCTCTGATAATTTGATCGTCTTCGACAACTAATATTCTCATAAGCCCACCTTTTATATAAAAAATTACTAATACTATTTTTCCAAAAAACAAAAATTATCGATGTATATACACCGATAATTTTTGCTATCGTATTAGAGTATTACGAAGTACCCCCTATGATAAAAACTAATTTGTATCAATTAATAATTCTTTTGGTTTCTTTCTTAAAATATTTGAAGAAGATATTACCAATGCAATTGCAAGCACAATTGACATGAACAATACTACATAAAGAAAGGCTTTTGGATTAATGCTGACATCTAAACTTGTTAATGTCTTATTAAATCCGTCAACTTCAGCTCCGCCTCCTAATTTAGTTGATGCTGACTGTCTAGCAATTTGTTTTGCAATACTTCCCGTAACGTTTTGTAAAATACTGTTTCCAAGCAAATTTCCTGTATATTCGGCTAGGAAATACGAACCTATGAATGCCGGTATTGCAACGAAAAGTAATTCAATGGCAAATTGTCCGAATATCTTAGTTTTAGAAATTCCTACTGATAACAATACTGCAATTTCTTTCTTTCTGGCATTCATCCACAGGAATAATAATAGTGTAACTACTAAACCTGCAAATATTAGAGAACCTGCAAATAATTGATTTGCAATTGAATATATACCTGAAATTGATTCTTGTAATGCAGGGAAGTTTGAAGAACTCTTAATTAAATTATATGAGCTCCAGTTAATATCGAGTTTTTGAAGATCTTTTATTACTTGATCTACATTTCTATTCCCTTTTACAAAAAATGTTGCATCTTGGTAAGTTGCTGTATCTTCAGTATTTCCATAAAGTTTGGCGGCTGTATGAACACCTGTAATTAAAGTATTTTCATAAAGTTCTTGTGAATAAGTTACTCCGCCTTCACCATGTCCATCAAAAAGACCCTTAATTTCTACTTCTACAGTTTCATTTGCTCTCTTTTCATTATCTGCATCATATAAATTGGATTTTAATTTAATCTTATCCCCAACTTTTAAATTATTTTTTGCAGCTAAGTCTTTATGCATTAAAATTTTGTTTTTATCTTCGCTGTTTAAATGTTCACCTTCAACTAATTTATATGCTCCGGAAACAAATTTTGTTTCTTTTTGAGAACTGTTTACACCTGTTAACATAACTGCTCTTTTGAAGTTTTTAGCTCTTTCGGCAGATTCATTTTGAGCAACTCCCGGTGCTTGAACTATATCTAAATTGTCATCAAGGTTGGCAACACTGTTGATTCTCTTAACAAAATTATCTACATGTCCTGAATCAACAATTTTCTTGATATCTTGACCTCTTACATTACCGCCACCTCTGGGAGTTCCTTGATTTACTCTTCTATTTATTTCCATTGTAAAACTGTTTGAAATATTTCCAAAAGTTTCTTTTGACGCCTTATTTGTAGCATCTTTCATAGATAAACTTATCAAGCTAAGAACTGACATTGATAAGATAATTGAAAGTATGATTAATGATTTTAAACTCTTTCTGGTTACGTACGCAAAAGCATTTTTAAACATTACTTACCCCCTAATTACTTTTTGCTACTTCTTTTAATCTCTTATTATTAAGCTTAAGTATTGTGTCGGCTGCACTTGCAACTTCTTTACTATGAGTTACTACTATTACGCATTTATTTCTCTCTTTTGCAAGTTTTTTCAATACTTCTATTATTTCTCCTGCAGTAGTTTCATCCAGGTTGCCTGTAGGTTCGTCTGCCAAAATAACAGGTGCTTCTGATACTAAAGCTCTTGCAATAGCAACTCTTTGTTGTTGTCCACCTGATAGTTTCATTACATTTCTTCTAACTTGAGTTCTATCAAGTCCCAATTCAAGTAAGATATCTTCAGAGGCTTTACTATTTACCAATCTGATATTTTCTAATGGTGATAGATAATCTATAAGATTATAGTTTTGGAATACTAAAGATATATTATTCTTTCTATGATTACTGTAACCTGCTTTTTCTATATTTTCGTTATTGAACAAAATTTCTCCGCTATTTGGCTTATCCAATCCCGCTAATAGTGAAAGTAAAGTTGACTTTCCCGTTCCTGATTTACCGATAATCGCATAAAATTTGCCAAGTTCAAATCCTTGATTTATTAATGATAAAACTTTTTCTTTTGAATTCGCATAACTATATGTTACATTTTTAATTTCTAAAGTGTTCATTTATTTCTTCCTAGCTAATTTGTGATAAAATTTCTTTCGGTTTCTTTATTAAAATCAATCCTGATGCAAAGACTACCGATAAAAGTATAATTAGCGCCAAGGCCCCATAACTTTGTGCAAAAGTTATTAAACCGTTTGTATTGTATCCGCTACTTATAAAATTAGATGTAATTGATGTAGTATCCTCGGAACTAATCAATCCTCCAATAATTTGATTTACTACCAAATTTCCAAATATCAATGATACGAACAATGCAGGAATAGATATAAATATTAATTCCACTATGAATTGACCTATAATTTTTAATTTACTTACCCCTATGGATAACAAAATTCCGATTTCATAAATCCTTTCTCTTAACCATAAGATCAATATCAATGAAAGGACTACAGAACCACCAATCATAATTGCAAAAGTCATTATTTTTATTATGTGTTTAACGCCGCTCAATGACTCTAAAGCTTCTTTAAATGAGTTTGAACCCTTATCAACAGTATAAGTTTTTTCCCAATCTACATTAATCTTTTTAACTTTATTTATTGCCTCGTCCATCTTTTCAGGAGTACTTGTAAAGAATGGCATCTTATTTACAAGTAGTTTATTTCCTTCAAGATTCAAAGCCTTTTGTGCTGAATCATAATCCGTAAACATCATATTTTCAGTCAAGTCTGAAGACAATCCTGTTTGTGTCTCCTGTTTCTTTCCCGAAAAAATTCCAACAATTTCAAATTCAGTTTGCTTATTACTTTTATCATTTTGATTTGGATTCACAAATTCTAAATTAATTTTATCGCTTAATTTTAATTTATTTTTTTCGACAAACTCCTCATGAACTAATATCTTATTTTTATCATTTTTTTCAATATTTCTTCCCTCTTTTATTGTAAAAACTCCACTATTAAACAAAACATTTCTTTTTACATTGCTTGTAGCTTGTATTGATACAATATTTTTTAAATAGCTTGGAATATCATCTCTGGTAATTTGTTGTCCGCTGTCAACTGCATTGGTATTTGACAATCTTGCCAAGCCTTCATATTGAGTAATTATCTCTTCAATTTCCTTTATATCGTTTATACCTTTTAACTCATTTTTGTCAAAATATCCCTGCCTATCTTTTCTGGCTATGGTTGAAGATGAATTAGAAGATTTATATAAAGACTTCTCCAAACTGGCTCCTGATTTCAAAATATTCAGACAAGCGTATAAACATGAAAGAACTACTGTCAAAATAATAAAAACTATCACCGTTCTATTCTTTTTTCTTAAAACATATGCTGTCGCATTTTTTATCACTTTCCTAACTACTCCTCTCTATTTTCTTACTCCACAACTAATTGCATCCACTGGACAAGCCTTTTTACATCGTCCACATCTGATACACTCCAGATAATTGCAATTCTCAATTTTCAATTCTCATAAATCATTCCTACTTTATTTTTGACACAATAGCATTTCATAGCTACTTTCAATCTACGCACCTTTTATGAAACGTAGATGAAATATAATCTTTTATTTTTTCAAACTATGGTATAATGATATTAATGTTATGATTAAGGTCGTTCTTACGCGATTAGTAACAACTTGTTTAGTTTCATCACGTGGTGGATACAATGAAAACTTGCCCTTGAACTCTGAAACTATTTATAGGAATCCTGAAACCTTAGCTCGGAGCAACATATTATTTCTTATTGAAATAAGAAAGCTTATCTCAAATAACACTCACAAGATTACATACAAAAAGATGGCTCTAACATATAGCTCGAGCCACCTTTCAATAAACAATGCTAGTTACTTAAAACAAGCAGTGCCTACTTATTGTTTTCTTCCATCATTTTCTTCTTACGAAAAATTGCAAGTCCCACAATCGAGAAGCCAAGCACTGCTGCGAGCAAGCCTGCAAACGATGCTGATTCGCCTGTTTTAGGAAGCATACCAATACGCTTTTCAGGCTGCGGCTTAGGAGCTGGTGTCTCAGGCTGCGGCTTCAATTCCGGCGTAGGAGGATTTGGAGTTGGATTCGGACTCGGCACAGAATCTTTTGTGTAAATAGCATATACAATCATATCGCCATTAACAAGGACGCAACCCGAGAACTCACATCAGAATCATCCACATCACCACTTACGCCATCACTATCGCCCATACCTACATCACCAGAATTATTCGAATCGCCCGAAGCCTTCTTTTTACTTCGCGTATTCATCCACACCGGCAACAACACTATTATCACCAGAAGCAATCATAGAAATCGGCATAACCAACACAGAACCCACCACAAGAGTCACACCAGCCAACACACCACTATTCAACACCGCCACACGGCGTTGCAAACCACCCGTACCATAGGCAGAATCTATTCCGACACTGTATTTGATACAATTTAACGCTGGTGCGTAAGTCATGTGTTTATCCTCGAAATCCCTTGATTTACAGGGATTTTCGCCTTTCTGCAGAACTTCCTCTGCTGCTTTTCGTGGCAGTTTTTGTATGATTTTAGAGCTTTTCTGTACCTCATGTTGGTGTGCCTGTTTCCGATTTTCGTACCCCTGAGCGAGTAATCGTTAAAAGGTTTAGGGAATCGTTAAATTGTTTAAGGAATCGTTAAAAGGTTCAGATTGCTCATCGTTTCAGTGCATTCAAAATCTGCAAAGCCTCCTGTGCCCGCATATAATCTGACATAAATTGCCAGTCTGGATCACCGTCCAAGGAAACCGGGAGAAGTATTTGCTCTCTACGAATTCGTTCGTCATTAATTTCCCGATTAAAGCTGTATTTTTCTTGCAAACGAGAAACTAATGTTGCTAAAAATTGATAGCTATATTCATTCAATTTGCTATTTCCTAATGCTGTCACGTGATCACTTGCTACAAATTCAAATGGCTGATAAAAAGCTGTTCCTACAGATCCACTATTTGCTACTGTTAAGCAGTTCTGATACACACGCACTTTTTCATCGTTGCCGACGAAACCATCAACACCGTTGTTCTGAGCAGTAGAGGAAACGTAAGGCATCTTTCCTATTATATGATCGTCTTTCTTTAATCGCTTTCCGCGACCTATGTTTTTGAACATCTCTTCGTACCCGAAAGCCTTCCAATCTCTATCGGTCAGTACCCCCCCCCCTGAATGTTTATGCACGATACCAGTTTTTCATACCGATTTTGCATAATTTCTGTAACATATGACAAGGAATCTGATTCAAGTTTTGCGATGGTCTGCTCCATGTAAGCATGGTTCAGTGCTCCGCTGTCCGTAAGAGGAAGCATGATGCGCTGTTCGGCAAGACGCGTGGAGTTTGCCGTATAGGAGTAGGAATACCTCTCGCGATTCGATTCAAAGCAGCGGGCAATAAATTTTAAAGCTCCGGCGGAAAGTGCTCGCTTCGGCGACAAGATGTTGACCTTTGTTCCCGTATAAAATGGTGTGGTCTGCACAAAGGGTTTTGCCGTCTCATTGCCGATGGTAATGACAGGTACTTTATCCCAAAGATAAGCCTCATCATGTCCTTCGGTAAATCCGTCAACACCGTTGTTCGTCTCTTTGCGCGTGACATAAGGAATGCGACCATTCTCTTTGTCAATTTTGTTGCCGTCCAGCGTCTTCCCAATAGTGATGTTAAAAAGATCGCCCAGTCTAACGCCTCCCCATGTGGTGTCAGGCATGGCGCCTAAAGCAAGCAAGTCATCCAGTAGTCGATCCTTGAAGTAGGGCAGGACTTTCTCCAGCATGCGTTTTTCCTGCTCCTTCATGTAGTCAGACATGAATTGCCAATCGGGTACACCATCGAGAGTGATGGGGAGAAGGATTTTTTGTCTTTTCATTCGTTCAGCATTGAATTTGTATCCGTATGCATATTTTGATTTTTGTTGCAAAATGCACTGCTTAAGAAAAAGAAGTGTATATTTGTCGTTCGAATCAGTTTTTTTGATACCAATACGCTTCACGTCATCAGAAAAAGTGGCTTTATAAGGATGATAAAAAGTTTCTACAACACTGCCGTTATAATTAACGCCAAGGATGTTCTGATCAGTGCTCTCGTTTTCATTAGATACAAACGCCGTAATTCCATTATTGGAATCAGACGCGCCAACAAACGGTATCTTGCCTGGTTTCATATCAGCTTTTGTGAGTCGCTTCCCAGACTTAATTGTAAGCTCATCTTCGATAAAAAAGTTCTTCCATTCTCTATCCTGCAAGCTCAGCATGTGCTCACCTCCTCGAAGAGGTAGCCTCTTCCGTGAGTGATCATGTCGAACTCGAAGGTCAGGTAATCTGCGATGGTTTTCTGAAAATCTTTCTCCGTCGGGATCTCGTCATTAAAGTAGTAGAAAGAGTGCAGCCATTCATCATCCGCTTCAATAGTGGTTTCCACCATGAACTTGGTCGGAGCTTCCCGTTTTCCCCGGAAGCAATCCAGCAGGCGCTGTTTTTTATCCTTGGCGGTCTCTGTCTCCACCAGTCCGACGTGTTTTCGTACCACGAAACCGTCATCTTCAAAATTAAAAAACTTCACCAACCGATCTTTGGGCTGTGGTTTATGAGCCGTAAAGACAGCAATACTGGGATTTACACCGACGCGGTAAAAGGTGTTTTTATTCAAGGTAATCACGGCTTCCAGCGTGTGATTTTTTAAGATGCGCCGCTTCGTCTTTTTATCTTCACCGTTTTTGCCAATCATGGTGGATTGCGGAACGATGACCGCCACCCGTCCGCCTTCGGCCATGCAATCTAAAAGGTGTTCCACAAAGGAGATCTCTCGCAACTTGGATGTGGCATCATTTTTCCCTTGCGAGTACGGCGGATTCATCATGCCGACGCTGGGCGCAATGGTTCGCTGGATTTCTTCTGCGGAGCGATTAAAGAAGTCGTCGCATTCCAAGTTTGATCTGCCGTCTCCACGTAAAATCATGTTAGTTGTAGCGATGGTGAACATGTCTTCACGCAACTCGATGCCGTGGATTTGCTTTTCCTTGATTTCGCTTCGCTGGTGTTCGTCCTTCGCATTTTTGAGCATCCTGTGCATTCCAGCGATGAGGAAGCTGGACGTTCCCGTACAGGGATCGAATAGAGTGTCGGTCGGTTTCACATCCAGCAAGTCACAAAAGAGTTCGCAAATATGGCTCGGTGTGAGTACAACGCCGAGAGACTGCCCGTCACCGCCGGAGTAACTCATAAACTCAGAATAGAAGCGTCCGAGGATATCTTCTTTTACATTCGCACGCAGCGCTTGCAGGATATTTTTCTGTAGGTAAATGCCAAAGTACTTAAGCGGTGTCATACCCAAGTCATCGCGCTTTTTATTGAGTGACTGTCTGTTCTTGATAATGGTGAATTGATCCAGAATCATCTCACGTTTTACATCGGGTTTTACCCGGATACGTTTTAAGTGGTTTGAGAGAGCTTCCCAGACAATATCTCCATCCGTTTTGACCTCATCGCCGATCAGATCATCCAATTTGAAGCTGGGATCTTGCAATGCCAAAAGAAGCGCCGAGACTACCAGGGGCTTTTCGGTTTCGCCAAGCTGTGCATAGTCGCGCAGATATTCATGCAGCTCGGCAGCGAGTTTGACGATCTCTTCCAGTTCCAGTTCCTCATCGGCACGAATACCTTTCACCTGCTCGTTATAATAAGCGTCGATGTTTTGCTCATTGAAATTGATGAAAGTTTCAACTGGATCGAGAATCGAGATGGTTTTTCCATCACAAAAAACCGGCTGGATCAGGTGGTGAACCTCATCACCGGAAACCCCGACGGCAAAAATCTTCTTAAAAGGTGTATGTTTGGCAACGTGTTCGCCATAGTGAACTGCCCCATTGACAGCGTAATTTACCGTCGCATCCACCGAGCGATCCAAAGTACTCTGATCCTCATTCCATTTGATATGAAAATTGGTATCTCGTTTATCTTCGATAATCAGCACAAAGTCTTTCACTTGCGCAATAAACTCCGGGCTACCGAGTTTTCCCGTGCCACGTTTGGACGCTGTTTTTAACGCTTCATCAATATCTTTAATGCCGCTGATTTCTGCAGTCGCTTTGATCTCTGCTTCACGCAGAAGTTCAGCCACATAAATATCTGTGTTCTTTTCTCTTGGCATGGACTTTTATTTCCTCCTCTCGGGCACTTAGATGGATCTGTTTTCAGACTTTGCAAACAGTAATCCGTTAGCTGTTGTTGCATATCTCTGTTTGCTGCTGGTCGGCTTATCCGGAATGGTCAAGCGCAATAACCCGATATCTACCAGCGGTCGAATGATGTTTTTTCTAAAGTACTCTGCTGTTTTAATACCGCAGAATGTCTGCATTTCTTGCCGGCTGCGTGGCTCTTTGCAATAGTCCAGTAGTTTTTGGATTTCTTCTGTTGATAGTTTCACCTGAGAATAGACTTCCGTACTGACTTGCGTACCAACTTCCGTACTGACTTGCGTAGTTGATTTGTTGGAAGTCGGTCCCACACTTGCCGTCGCTGCCTCAGAAAGCGGAATGGTGATGGTAAAGACATCGCTTTCCGTGAAGGTAGGCTGCCCGCCGGAATAGAGCTTAGTGTATTTATAAGTATTGCGCATACCACTGCCCAATTCGTCGGCAAGCCCGATCTCGCGGAAGACTTTCGCAATCGGCGGGTTTTTAGCAAAAGGCTTAAACGTCTTCAGGTTGAGGTTGCCGTGGCCATGTGCCAGATTGGCGTTTTCCGTCGTGATCTTATCTGCCTCAATCACGAGCTTCGCCACATAGCCGCTGGAAAAATCTCGATGCATGAGGAGGTTGGAGACAATCTCACGTAAAATCTTATCTCTGGCGCTGATACGCTGAATTCCTTCCATGACAAAGAGATCGTTTAAGTGTTTCTGTCCAAAAGCAATGAGCCGGTCATAGCTTTCAATGAGGTTTGTAATCACGACATCGCGGTCATCGTAGCGATCGACATTAAAGACGCGAAAGATAGCGTCGGTCTTGTGCTGGGGGAGCACCGACATAATGCGGTTATCGCTGCCAAAGAGCAAAATTGCAGCAAGCGTCAGACCTTCTTGATTGGTATCCGGATCTTTCAAGATGAGTCCGCAGCTTCGAAGCATCTCTTCATCACTCATATCCAGCCATGCGTGATGCTCAGTATTAACACGAGTCATTCGTCTTGCTCGCTCCAAAAGATCCTTGCGCAAAGCAGTAATAGGAATCGCCGGATACACCTTGTTCACGAAATAAGTGTTTTGCTTTCTCGCATAAAGCTTAAAAACCAAATCAGCGTTGTCGGTGATATCGATATCGGAGTCGTTATTGCGGTCGTAAATACGCCCGGCACTGCGATAAACCGTCTTTCCAGAAGGAACGTAAATATAAAGGATCGTTTTGCCATCCTCTTCATACTCTTCCGGCGTGAGATAAAGCGGCGGAAACATTTTCGACTCATTGTTAATCGTCGTCACAAAATCTTTTTTGATTTGCATAATACGATCCGGCTCAACACCTGCGACTGTTCCATCGTCTTTTACTCCGAGAAAAATATGTCCGCCATCACGGTTGGAAAAAGCGCAGACGGTTTCGTAAACATCTTTTGTAATATCCGTTCTTGAGCGTTTAAACTCAACGCTGATGTTTTCTCCTGCGCGAATGAGTTTTTGTAATGTTTCAGGCAGTCTCACCGTTCATCCTCCTCTCGTATGGTCTCAAACAGGTCTTCCACCTTGCAGTCCAGTGCCTCAGCGATTTTCAGCAGCACATCCATGCGTACATGCTCGTTTTTCCCGAGTTTGGCTACCGAATTACTACTGATATCTGCGGCATCTCTTAACTGGACTTTGTTCATGTTCTTATCGATTAAAAGTTTCCACAGCTTGTTGTATATGATTTTCATCGATTTGCCTTTCTGCTCCATTTGTCTCCGAAGAGAGCCTGCTCATTGTTCTCAAGTTTGATGACCGTCTGTTTTGCAATGATGCTTTGTGCTTCTTCGGAGCAGTTCAACGTCTTATCGATAGCTATAAAGATTTGTTTCTCTTTTTCTTTGTTATAGATTTCAATCATCCGGCTCATGTCAGGACGTGGCATAGGATCAAAGAGGATGGAGTCATGCGCAATCGCCGGCAGCACTGTCGTATCTAAAACGGCGAGGTCATAGATCATCATCCCGCGATAATTTGTACTTGTGCCACTGTCCTTTGGCGTCTCAAAGTCATAGCTGTCAAACTTTGAGATTGTCAGATGTGGAGCATTGTACTGATCATCTGTTATGTAGTCATTGATTTCTTCCATCTTCCGGTTAATTGTGGCTTCAATTTCTTTAAGGACGAATTTCATTTGTTCTTGGTAGCGGTTATTTGCCTGTTTCTTCTCTTCTTGGAGTTTGTTCCGCTGATCAAAGGCATTATTTTCGTCCTGCAGTTTATTGATTCTTTGTTCCAATACACTGTAGGCTGTCAGGAATTCCTGAGTAAAAGTCATGGATGGCCGAATTTCAGACATTGCATTTCGAATGCTTTCTTCCTGTTCCTGCAAAGAGGCAAGTTCGACCGTAATCTTTTGTTTTGCACTTTCCAATTCCTCTTGAAGAATGCCTTGGATCTTGCTATGGAAAGACTCGATATCCATGAGCTTATTAAAATTTGCTTCCGGGAAGAACTCGGCAAGACTTTTCAGATCCGCTTCTGTCGGATAAATACCGCGCTGTAGATTTAGTTCAAGCAAATGCAGATCGTCTTGTTTGCCTTTGACGACGCGCCGGATATCGGTATATGCACGTTCTATTTCGTTGGCACGATTTGCTTCTTCCACTTCCGCCTCGTTGATGGGACGACTCCCTGAATTACAAAGCTCATCTCTTTTTTCTTCCAGTTCACGAATGGCTACGATGTTTTCTTGATACTTTCCCATTCCGTCTACGGCAGAGGGTATGAACTCATATTTTCTGGCTGCTTTGAATGCATCAATCTTATCTTCCACCAGATGAAGCTGTTCTTCAAAAGCCAGAATGGAAGAATACATGTTGTAGAGTGCCACCAAAACATGGATGGCATCTTTTTGTGATTCATTTCCACCGCGCATTTGAAGCGGTCTGAACTCATTGAGGTTGTTCTTGCCATAGATCCTAAAAAAGCGACTTACCGTATTTCTGAAGGAAAGACCGGGTAAATCCATGTCATATTTTTTCGCAAGCCAGTCCGTGAATTCTTTGATTTCCATCGAATCAATGGGGTCGTTATTCTCATCTACCTTGAAAACTCGCTTTGCGTCTGCTGTATTTCTGGCAAAGCGATAATCTTTACCGGCAAATGAAAAGACAAAGTAAATCGTGTGGTTGCCCAGCTCTCTCACCGGCTCGCTTTTAAGATAGGTATTCCCGCCAAAAACAAAGTCAATAATAAGGAGCATGGTGGATTTGCCGATGGATGCGGCTTTTCCGGGAATGCTTCCAAGCACCACGTTCAGTCCTTTATGAAAGATAACAGGTGGTCTTTGTCTTTTATTTTCTTTGAACAGTTCGCAGCTTATTTCTCGGAGCACAGAAAGATCCTCCCTTCGTCATCAAGCTCTACCTTTTGCATGGCATAAAGGCAGTCGAGAGCTTCGATGAGACGCACAGTGTCCTGATGCTTATGCGAAAGCTTTTGATAGATTTCGCGAGGAGATTTCGGATGATCCAGCATCCTCAAAATCTCAGGCATGAGTGGCAATGCACTCTCTTCGTATGAAAATAATTTATTTGGTAAGAGCATCGAATACCTCACAAGACTGTATAAAATACGAAATCACGATGTAGCAATAGCGAACATCCTGTTTCGTAATGCTTTGCAGGCGTTCTGCCAACAACTGATAAATCAGCTCCGCCGGCAGATTCTTTTTCGCGAGCTTTTGGTAGGACACTTTGATTTGTGCCCTAAGTAGCTCGTCGCTGAAGACTTCCTGCTTGACCAGTTGTTTCATGTTCTTTTCTATGAAAAGGTAGTAACGCGTGACATTTCGCATTACCTCATCTAAAAGAAAATAATCCGCATCCTGATCTATCTTTTTTGTCACCGTAATGGCGTTATAGTTTAAATCCGCAAAATCGGAGACTTTGGCTCGACTAAGGTTTTCCAATACACGCCTGATGCCTTTTTCTATGTCCGTTCCGCGAAGCGTGGTGCGGGCATTATTTGTCTGGACCTGCAGCTGTTTTATCTTTTGCAGCTCTTTTTCGTCGGCTTGAGTATGTTTTAGACTGTAAGACTGAAAGCAGTCATGGCAAAGCGGAATCAGGTTTTCATAGCAGTTTTTATTGCCGGAAATATGAGCAACGCAGTAGTCATCTTTGCTTTGATGATCATCCGCCACTGTTTGAAGATGTTTGGAACAACCAGGCTTTGAGCAAGTGTGCTTGCAGTCTTCCAAGAGCGTGGCACCGTATTTTTTCTTTGCCCGCTCGGATGTCATATTAGCCTTTGCCATCTTGCGGTCATTTTCAAGCTCAGGATTAACGATAAATTCCAAAGACTCCTTGATGAGGTCAAAGATCACCTCTGCCACGTTAGCCCTTGTGACTTTTTTGTCAGTGAATGGCTGGACGTCCTCGGCTAAAGCATTGAGTAAGGACTCGTCCTCATCATATTCGTTGATATACGCCAAAGAGTTTACAAAATTATCTTTTGTCATCCTACCGAGCATGGCTTTGGCAAGTTTCTTTGAAATACCACGCTTATAAAACTTATATAGGGATGCATCTTTATACCGTGAGTCTGAAGATGGATCCTTTTTTGTGCTCCATTCTTCCTCTGGTATATCGCAAAACCTTTGAATTAAATCTCTCATAAAGTCCGGAACCTCAGCATCTTTCATGAGGTGCGGATGAATGGCATGCAAAAGTTCTGTGAACAGCATCTTCATCACCCCTCTTTCCGATTTTGTCCAAACTGTCCAACGTTGTCCAAGAGTGTCCAAATACGAGATGAACCATTTCGTATATTGAGTATGACCACTGAGAGACAAGCAAATTATACCAAAAATCTTCATATTAAACAACAGAATATTGGCATTTGCAAATCTCAATTTGGCAAATCTTGGATGCTTCCTTCTTGGAACATCCGAGTCCTGATGGGTGGCTGCATCGTCTGATCAACGGTGGCGCACGGTTCTCATCCGGCAAGTAAATATTTCTGACTTCGTTATGCGCAAGCGCAGTCACAACCCCGAGCGGAGATTTCCGCGGGGCTTGTGGTCTGTTTACTGCGCCCATTTTGCCTTGCCCTTCTCCGTCTCGGATTCGAGATGAAGGAGGTCTGTAAATGGCAGCTCAAAATGTATCAAAGATTTATATTCGCGGTCTCGGTCTGGTCGAGACAAGCCCTGAACACAAGAAAGACTACGAGAACGAATGCGCCCGTATCCGCATGAAGATGCAGTATCACGGCGAATGCCACGTCACCAAGGCAAACATCAACCGTTGCGATGGCATATGCGTCGGCTGTCCATTTCGTTCTGCCGGGAAGTTTGTCTCCATCCATGACACCGTACAAACAGACAGCGCGCTTACCTACGCCGATGTGCTTCCCGCATCGGAAGCTTATTCACCGGAAGGCGTCCTTGCGCGTAAAACATTGCGCGAAGAACTCAGCCGTATTTTCGCAGGTCTCACGGACGAGGAGCGCCAAATCATCCGTCTTGTTGTCGCCGGTCAATCCGAGCGCGACATGGCAGAAATCCTCGGCATCAAACGCACCACACTGAACTACCGAAAACGTCAGCTTTTTGCTCGGCTGAAAAGCCGGCATCCGGAGCTTCGTGACCTTCTTTTGGATCTCATCTCTTATTCCTAAACCTTAAACCTTCGTCCAACGTCCCTCCCTTTCTTCAGGGAGGGATAGAGGGGCAAAACGGCAGGCCCCGAAGGAAAGGAGGTAGCCATGAGACCACAAAGCAATGTGCCGGGTGTGACAAGAGAAGAACTCATCGAAGTGCTCTCTGCCATATCAATTATCACCAAAGACCTGACAAGAAAACTGATTCAGACAAAGAAAGGAGGCAATCCCTATGGGACAGATGAAAAAGATGAAAGCTGTTATAGACGACCTACATTCCTGTAGCGAACAACTAAGCGATATCGCTGCCGAGCTGGAAGCGATGTTCAGCACGGCACCGGAAGAAGTGGCGGTTCCTGCAGCAACGCCAAAGCCGGAGCTGAAGCTTGAAGACGTGCGGGCCGTCTTAGCGGACATCTCCCGTGCGGGTCACACCGCAGAAGTGCGCGCCCTGATCGAAAAGTACGGCGCGGACAGGCTCTCTAAAGTTGATCCGAAAAATTACGAAGCTCTGCTTCATGACGCGGAGGTGCTCCATGCCAAATAAACATGCGCTGCTTTCCGCATCGAGTGCCTATCGCTGGCTTGCCTGCCCGCCATCAGCTCTGCTTTCGGCAAAGTATGAGGACACGTCAAGCTCTTATGCACAAGAAGGCACCGCGGCGCACGCTCTTGCCGAGTACAAGGTGCTGAAAGCGTTAGGCAGGAAAGCCGATGATCCGACGGAGAATCTTGATTATTTTAACGAGGAAATGGATGAAGCGACCGATGCCTATGCTGGCTACGTGCTGGAGCAAGTCGCCGAAGCTAAAAAGGCAACGACTGATCCAATCGTTCTGGTGGAACAGCGTGTGGACTTTTCCACCTATGTACCGGATGGTTTTGGTACTGCCGATGCACTCATCATCGCCGACGGCAAGCTTTCCATCACAGATCTCAAATATGGACAGGGCGTGCTCGTTGAAGCCGATCATAATCCGCAGCTCATGTGCTATGCCCTCGGGGCCTATGAGATGTTTTCTGCGCTCTATGACATTGAGACCGTATCGATGACTATCTTTCAGCCACGGCGTGACAACGTATCCGTCTTTGAGATGAAAGCATCGGATCTGCTGGAATGGGCAGAGAACACACTCAAACCAAAGGCGGAACTTGCCGCCGAAGGTAAAGGCGACTTTACAGCCGGCGAACATTGCCGCTTCTGCAAGGCAAAGGCCGACTGCCGAGCCAGAGCGGAAGCCAATCTCGCGCTGGCAAGATATGACTTTGCCCTTCCGCCTACCTTAACCGATGCGGACATCGAAGCGATTTTGCCTCTTCTTGATGAACTTACAAGCTGGGCGGAAGACATCAAGGCCTATGCCCTGACACGTGCAGTGGCAGGAAAAGAGTGGCACGGATATAAGCTCGTCGCAGGAAGAAGCAACCGTAAATACGTAAACGAAGATGCCGTCGCAAAGAAGGTATCCGATGCAGGCTTTAATCCTTATGAGGAAAAGCTCCTCGGCATCACCGCTATGACCAAGCTCTTAGGCAAAAACCGCTTTGAAGAGCTGCTCTCATCTCTTATTGAAAAGCCGCAAGGAAAACCAACCCTCGTGCCGGAGTCCGATAAACGTCCGGCCATGAATTCAGCAAAAGAAGATTTTAAGGAGGAAAATTAAATGTCAAAATTTACAAACCCGATGAAGGTTATCACAGGAAAAGACACTCGCTGGAGTTATGCCAATGTGTGGCAGCCAAAATCCATCAATGGAGGCACACCGAAGTACAGCGTTTCGCTCATTATCCCCAAGTCCGATACCATCACTTTAGGAAAAATCAAAGCTGCCATCGAAGCTGCCTACAAGGAAGGTGAAGCCAAGCTGAAAGGAAACGGCCGCTCGGTACCTGCGCTTGCGGCAATCAAAACGCCGCTTCGTGACGGAGATGCTGAACGTCCGGACGATGAAGCCTATGCAAACAGCTACTTTGTAAACGCGAACTCCACCACCAAGCCGGGCATCGTCGATGCCGACCGAAACGAAATCATCGACAGCTCAGAGGTCTACTCAGGCGTTTACGGCCGAGCATCTATCAATTTTTATGCGTTCAACTCCAACGGAAACCGCGGCATCGCCTGTGGTCTCAACAACCTGCAGAAAATCCGTGACGGCGAGCCGCTCGGCGGTCATGCTTCTGCTGCAGAGGATTTTGCAACCGATGATGACGATGACTTCTTGAGCTAAGAGGTGCGCCATGACAACTGTACTTGATTTCATGTGCCAGCTCATCTTATCGATGGCTGTCGGATTCACCTTCGGTGCCGCCTTTGCCAACGTGCTCATTGCAAGACTGGAAAAGCGCGAGAAGAAAAAAAACGACACCACAACCCGTTAAAAGCAAATGATGCGGAGAGGCAGACTGGAGATGCAGTCTGCCTTTCTGCCTATTTAGGAGGTGAAATTTTGAAAACACTTAGCATTGATATAGAGTCATTTTCGTCCGTTGAACTGGCCAAAGCAGGCGTATATAAGTACGCCGAAGCGCCTGATTTTAACATTCTGCTCTTCGGCTGCTCGATCGATGGCGGTGAAGTTCAGGTCATCGACCTTGCACAAGGCGAACAAATCCCCAACGTCATTCTGGATGCATTGACAGACGACACCGTTATTAAATGGGCATATAACGCGAATTTTGAGAGAGTTTGTTTATCTCGCTATCTATCAGATATGGGCATGAGCCTTGATCCCTTTCATGACCATCATCCGCTTTCAACAGAGATGGCAAGATTTCTTAATCCCGCCTCTTGGCGCTGTTCGATGGTCTGGGCAGCAACTTTGGGTCTTCCTCTATCACTGGAAGGTGTCGGTAAAGTACTCGGCCTTCAAAATCAAAAGATGAAAGAAGGTAAAGACCTCATTCGCTATTTCTGCATGCCGGACAGGCAAACCGGAAAACGACATCTTTCCTCTGATGCACCGGACAAGTGGAAAACCTTCAAGGCCTACAACAAGCGCGATGTCGAGGTGGAACTTTCCATAAAAGAGAGGCTCAAAAATTACCCAGTGCCGGATTTTCTCTGGGACGAATACGCCATTGACCAGGAGATTAACGACCGCGGCGTGAAAGTCGACCTTGCTTTGGCCAGCGCAGCCGTTGAGATGGACAGGCGCTCCAAGGATGAGCTCATCACCAAAATGAAGAACATCACGAATCTGGAAAACCCTAATTCGGTCGTTCAGATGAAAGACTGGCTTGCCCAAAACGGTATGCCCACGGAGTCGCTCGGCAAAAAGCAAGTCGCAGAACTGATTCAAACCGCACCGCCTAAGCTGCGGGATGCTCTTGTGCTTCGCAGTCAGCTCGCCAAATCATCGGTTAAGAAATATCAGACGATGCAAAATGCCGCCTGTAAAGACGGCAGAGTTCGTGGCATGTTCCAGTTCTACGGCGCCAATCGAACCGGCCGCTGGGCAGGGCGGCTTGTCCAGATGCAAAATCTGCCAAGAAACCACCTGCCGGATCTTGGCGCTGCCAGAGCGCTGGTGAGAGTAGGAGATTTTGAAGCTGTTAAATTCCTCTACGAAGATGTACCGGACACCTTATCCCAGCTGGTACGGACCGCTTTTGTTCCAAAGGAAGGTCATAAGTTCATCGTTTCCGACTACTCAGCCATTGAAGCCAGGGTTATCGCCTGGTACGCAGGGCAGCAAGATTCCCTCGATGCCTTTGTAGCCGGAAAAGACCTTTACTGCGAGACGGCATCGCGAATGTTCGGGTTACCCGTCGTTAAACACGGTATCAATGGAGAACTCCGCCAAAAAGGGAAAATAGCAACACTGGCCTGTGGCTATGGCGGCTCGGTCGGAGCCTTAAAAGCGATGGGCGCGCTTGAGATGGGACTTTCCGAAGAAGAATTAAAACCCATCGTTGATGCTTGGCGATCTGCCAATCCGAAGATCGTCAGATTCTGGTGGGACGTGGATCGTGCCATCCTTGAAGCTGTCCGCCATAAGAAAGTCACCAAGACACACGGTCTCACCTTTCGCTGCCGTTCCGGCATGCTCTTCATCATGCTGCCCTCCGGAAGGGCCTTAGCCTATGTAAAACCAAAGCTCGATGAGAACCGCTTCGGATCTCCCTGCGTCACCTATGAGGGTGTCATCACCGGAAAGAAATGGGATCGCATTGACTCCTACGGTCCAAAGTTCGTGGAAAATATCGTGCAGGCAACTGCTCGTGACATCTTGGCCTATGCCATGCGGACACTTCATAACTGCTCGATTGTTATGCATATCCATGATGAGGTCGTGATTGAAGCCGATCCTCGTATGTCCCTTGATGCAGTCTGTGAACAGATGAGCCGCACGCCGCCGTGGGCTGAAGGCTTGCCGCTCAAAGCCGACGGCTATGAGTGCGAGTTTTACAAGAAAGATTAAAAAGTCTCGGCTACCAAAACGGTAGTCGAGATTGTTTTAAGGGAGTGAACGTTTCGTTCACTCTATGAGAGCGATGCTGCTCAATAACACTTTGTTATTGAGTTTTCAAGGGTGTCACTTTTCGCTACCTCCTTTTGCGGTTTTAGCAATCTGAGCAGTGGCATGTTTTTTATTTTCTCTAAAAAGTTCGTCCAAACCATCTCCGTTTCTTCAGGAAGTGATGAGGGCAGCAATGGTGCTCCCTCCATCTGTAGAAACGGAGGTTTTTAATGCAAGAACTAATTCCAAAAGACGAATACGGAGTATTCGCAGACAACCATGACACAGCTCGTGTCGATTCAAGAGCAATTGCGCAATTTTTCGAGAAAGAACACTTCCATATCCTGCGCGACATTCAAAAACTCACTGAATCCAAATCTGGATTGAGTGAACAATTTGTTAAGCTCAATTTTGAGCTCAGTAGTTATAAGGACAATACCGGACGAAAACTGCCCTGTTACTACTTAACTCGTGATGGTTTCACCATGTTGGCAATGGGATACACCGGCAAAAAGGCAATGCGGTTCAAAGAACTCTATATCAAGCGTTTCAACGAAATGGAAACCTTCATCAAAACGCTGGTATCGGCAAGACAGGAGTTCCCACTGCTGACGGAAAACATCCAGCTTCTCCATGACAACCCGAAACCATATCACTACTCGAACGAATGCAATATGCTTAACCGCATCGTGCTTGGCATGGATGCCAAGCATTACCGAGAAGTACACGGCATCGATAAAGGAACATCCATACGTCCGTATCTTTCGCAAGATGAAATCTCCATGCTCAACATTTTGCAAAAAGTCGATGTCGGACTGCTTGTTGCCGTCCCTGATTTTCAGCAACGAAAACGCTACCTCGAATGGTATGCCATGAAACTACAAATCAAGGAGGTGCGCTGATGGAAAACCTATATCAAAACGCAGAAGGCTACGCGGATCCGACCGCCTATGAAGCAATCTTTAAGACGCATCGCTATCCTTATATGCCGCTTGTCTATATCGCCTCTCCTTATGCTGGAGATGTTGAGAAAAACACCGAAGCCGCCAAGCGCTATGCCCGCTTTGCCGTTGATCAAGGCTTTATCCCAATCGTGCCCCATCTCATGTATCCGCAGTTCATGGATGAGAAAAGCGAACGTGAGCTGGCGCTTTTCTTCGGACAAATCCTGATCGACAAATGCACCGAGCTTTGGGCATTTGGAAAACCCTCTCTCGGTATGACCAAAGAGATCGGATATGCCAAATACCACAGGCGAAACGTTCGCTATTTCACCGAGGACTTGAAGGAGGTTGAAGAATGAGAATCAGCTATTCGAATGTTCGCGGCAAGAAAACAAATACAAGCTATCCCTTTATTGCAGAGATCAAAACGGCAGACGACCTGAAAAATGTCGCTGCCTTTGATCACGTCTGTGCGATTTACAAGGATGGCTATAACCAGCGCAAGAAGCTCATCAAAGGTTACCGGAGCAATAAAACCTTTCAGGAATCCGACTGTCTGCCGCTGGACTGTGACAACGTATCTTCCGATCCATTAGCTTCAGATATTCCGCCTGCTGAGTGGAAAACCCCGAAAGATGTTCAAGCGGCTTATCCTGACGTGCGCTTTTTTGTGGTTTATTCTCGAAATAACATGAAGGAAAAGGACGGCAAAGCCGCGCGTCCCAAGTTTCACATCTACTTTCCTCTGAAAACTTCCATAAGCGATGCGAAGCTATATAACCGCCTTAAGAAAAAAGTGCGGGCAAGGTTTCCCGCCTTCGATGATGGTGCTCTCGATGCAGCACGTTTCTTCTTCGGTGTTGAGAATCCACAGGTTGAATATTTCGATGGTACTTTTTGCATTGATGAATTTATGAGCCGTGCCAATGCCAAAATCACAGAAGGCGCGCGAAACACTACCATGTCCCATTTTGCAGGACTTGTGCTCAAGAAATATGGCACCGATGACAATAAAGCGCATGAAGCCTATCTTGAGGAAGCAAAAAAATGCACACCGCCCCTTTCCGAAGAAGAGCTCGCCAGCATCTGGAACAGCGCAGTCGGTTTTTACAACAGCACCATCAAAGCGGATAAAAACTATATCTCGCCTGCCGAATACAACAGCATGGAATTCGAAGAAAGTCTCATCCCGTCTGACTTTACTGATGTCGGACAGGCAAAAGCCTTTCTCGAAGCGGCTACTGACAAGGTCATCTATGTCAAAGGTCTCGGTCTCTATTATTTCACGGGAAAGGTCTGGAAAGACGATGACCTCTTAGTGCAGAAAGCGCTGCAGGGATTTACCCATAAGCAGCTCTGCCTTGCGTGGAAAATGATGAATGAAGCGGAAAGTGATGAAACACAGGAAAAAGCGGAAGCCTTCTACAAGTTTGTCTTAAGCCGCCGGAAATCTTCCAACATCAAGGCAACTATCACTGAGCTGAAACCGATGGTGCAAGTCGATGTGAAAAGGCTTGATCAAGACGGTTTTCTCTTAAATACACCGGACGGGACAGTGGATCTTCGCACAGGAAAACTGCGGACGCATGATCCGAAGGACTACTGCACCAAAATTTGTGCTGTGTCACCAAATGACAAAGGTATGGACGAATGGCTCCGGTTCCTTCGTGACTTCACCTGCAAAGACAAGGCTCTCGAAGATTACCTGCAGCTGGAATCCGGTGTAGAGTGCATCGGAGAAGTCTTAAATGAGAATCTTGTGATCCAGTACGGTGAGGGCGGAAACGGTAAATCCACCTTCAATAACGCCAAGTTCTATGTTTTAGGAGACTACGCCGGTACCATCTCCGCCGAGCTGTTAACCGTAAAGCCGACCAAGAACAAAGGTGCGGAGCTTGCCGAGACACACAACAAGAGGCTTATTCTCGCAGCCGAGCTACCCGAAGGGAAAAGGCTCGACTCAGGCTCTTTGAAAAATCTCTCCAGCACAGATCCCATCCATGCTGAGAAAAAATTTGAAGCACCTTTTAACTTTATCCCGACACATACGACGGTGCTTTATACCAACCATCTGCCCAAAGTTGGGACCATCGACAAAGGCACCTGGGACCGCCTGATCGTTATTCCTCTAAAGGCAAATTTCAGGGGTGCCAAGGGAGAAATTAAGAACTATGCCAAGGTGCTGTCCGAGCAATGCGGCGGGGCAATCCTCTCGTGGATGATTGCGGGAGCAAAGAAATACATTGATGCCGACTACAAACTTGTCCCACCAAAATGCGTCAAAGATGCCATGAATGCTTACCGTGAAGAAAACGACTGGATCAGCCATTTCTTAAGTGATTGCTGTGAGGAAGAAAAAACAGCTACCCAAAAAGCGGGTGAGCTTTATGAGAAGTACCGTGAGCACTGTGATGAGATCGGTGAATACAAAAGAAGCTCTGCTGATTTTAAGCGAGTTCTGATAGCACAAGGTTTTACTTGGCAAAAAACCGCTGAAGGCAACATATGGATAGGGCTTCACCTGAAACAAAACGGTGTTCTTAATGGAGGACGATTCTAAATTCAAAAACACGAGAAAACCCAGTTATATCAATAAGTTTCGTGGTTTTATGGAAGGCAATGGAAGCCATTTATATCTATCGCATAAATAAAAATCAACTCATCTATATGTAGTGATGATTTTGAAAAATATAGATATGTTACGTGGCCTCCATCGCCCTCCATACCCATCCCTGATGAAGCAGCAGGAAAAATTGCTCCTTGCCTTGAAATATCAGATTTATCGCCTGACGGCTTACGTGTTTAACGAAACGGAGAAAGTGATGAATGAAAAATCAATCGAACAAAAACTTGTCAAAGCCGCTAAATCCAAAGGTGGATTGTGTTTAAAACTTGTTTGTCCCGGCTTTGACGGCATGCCGGATCGGCTCGTGCTTTTACCTAACGGCCATATCGGTTTTGTCGAGGTAAAAGCTCCCGGCAAAAAGCCAAGACCGCTCCAGCTGGTACGGCACAGACAACTAAGGGATTTAGGCTTTCTGGTTTTCGTCTTGGGCGACCAAGAGCAGATCGAAGAAATACTCACAAAGATTGGAGGTGATGCCACATGAAGTTCATAGCCCACGACTACCAGAAATACGCCACCCGCTATATCGAAGAGCACGATGTTTCTGCAGTCCTCTTGGATATGGGCTTAGGCAAGACGGTCATCAGCCTTAGTGCCATACTTGACCTTCTCTTTGATCGCTTTGAAGCTCACCGCATTTTAATCGTAGCCCCACTTCGAGTCGCAAGAGAAACGTGGCCATCCGAGATCAAGAAATGGGATCACCTCTCCATGCTGACTTATGCGGTCGCCGTCGGAACGCTAACAGAGAGAAAAGCCGCGCTCCTTCAGGGCGCAGACATCACCATCATCAACCGGGAGAACCTCTCCTGGCTCATTGAAGAATCAGGACTTCCTTTTTCCTTTGACACGGTTGTGGTCGATGAACTCTCTTCTTTCAAGAATCATAAGGCCAAACGCTTCAAGGCTCTCATGAAAGTTCGTCCCAAGATAAAACGCATCGTGGGACTTACAGGTACGCCTGCGGCAAACGGGCTCATGGATCTTTGGGCGGAGTTCAAGCTCCTCGATATGGGAAAACGGCTCGGACGCTTCATCTCTCACTACCGGGAGCGTTACTTTGTCCCGGACGCTCGAAACGGGCAGGTCATCTTTTCCTACAAGCCAAAGCCGGAAGCAGAGGCGGCCATCTATCGAGCAATATCAGATATCACCATTTCCATGAAGGCAAAAGACTTCCTGAAGATGCCCGAGCTTATCAGCGTCACGCACGAAGTCGAAATGACCGACTGTGAATACGCTGACTATGAGAAGCTGAAAAAGGAACTGGTGCTGTCAGTCAAAGAAGATGAAATCACGGCCTCCAATGCCGCCGTTCTCACCGGAAAGCTTACTCAGATGGCAAACGGTGCGATCTATGCCGATGATGGGAAAGTCGTTCATCTCCATGATCATAAGCTCGACGTTTTGGAAGACATGGTTGAAGCGGCAAACGGCAAGCCACTTCTTGTCGCCTATAACTTCAAGCACGACCTAACGCGTATCGAAGATAGGCTCAAGAAGCTCAAGGTGAACTACCGAAAGCTCGATAAGGCAGACTCCATCCAAGCATGGAATGAAGGCAAGGTCGCTGTCGGGCTGATTCACCCCGCATCAGCAGGACACGGGCTTAACCTTCAAGCCGGCGGCTCAACGCTTGTATGGTTTTCGCTTCCTTGGAGCTTGGAACAATACAGTCAAACCAACGCAAGGCTCTGGCGGCAAGGGCAAACATCTGCCACCGTAGTGATTTCTCATATCGTATGTAAGAACACCATTGATGAACATATCCTCACGGTACTGAAAAACAAAGACAAAACGCAGGCAGCCTTAATTGATGCGGTCAAGGCAACCTTAGGACAATCCAAGTAAATCTAAGACAATCAGAGTCAACCTCCGTCAATCCGAGGGAAACCATCACTTGTTTTCACGGAGGAATAAAAATGCTGACACCAAAAGAGTATCTGCGCCAAGCCTACCGCCTTGACCAGAGAATTAATGCAACCATTGAGGAAGTCAAAAATCTGCGGGAGATGTCCGAAAGCGTCTCAGGACTTCGCTACCGGGAGGATCCCATTCAAACCACTCGTTCTATCGATGCACCATTTATCCGCGTGCTGGAAAAAGCGTGGGAGATCGAAGAACGCATTGCTGATGAGCTGTCGATACTTTATGACCTTAAAGAACAGATCAAAGATGCGATTGCAACGGTGAAAAATATCGACGAGAGACTCGTGCTTCAGTACCGCTACATGGATGGTATGACATGGGAAGCAATCGGCGAAACACTGCATGCTGACCGCACAACAGTCTGGAGATGGCATGGACGTGCCCTGCAGCACTTTAAGATGCCCAAATGTCCGATTGAGCTGGAATAATGCACGTTTTACAACACTTTGCAACAACATGCCACATGCCCTGACGTGGTAATATATAGTCAGGAAAAATATAAAACGAAAGCTCCAAAGGGAGAAATCCCCGAGGAGCTTTTTTCATGCCAAAAAGGAGGTGCGGATTGCCAAGAAAACCAAAAAAGCCGTGTTCTTATCCCGGGTGTCCGAATCTCACGGACGGCCGGTTCTGCGAAGAACACGAAAAGAAATATAACCGTGACTACGAAAAATATAACCGCGACAAAAACACCAAGAGAAAATACGGTCATGCTTGGAAAAGAATCCGGGACCGCTACATTGCGGCGCATCCTTTATGTGAGGAATGCCTGAAAGAAGGACGTTACACCAAAGCAACAGAGGTGCATCACCGCACTCCACTCTCTTGGGGCGGAACGCACAAGGAAGACAACCTTGAAGCGCTTTGTCATGAGTGCCATTCGAGAATCACGGCACTTATGGGAGATCGCTGGCATAACAAAAAGCCACCCCGGAAGGAGTGACTTTCCAACTCGTTATTCTGTTTTCATTCGCTTGATCATATTGAGTTGATCTCTTCTGGCATAGATGACGTTAAGAACGTAGACACGCTTCGCATTCTCCTCGATGCGGTAATAGATGTAAAAGTTCTTAGCACTTGTTTTCCGAATACCTCGTGAATGCCACGGCTCATCCGGAATGGGTGCGAAGATTCCTGCTTGGTAGGAAAGCTTTCCGATCGCTTCTCTGAGCGTTTGCAGATAGCTTCTTGCCGTGTCGGGAACAAGCAGTACGTAGGAAATGTAATCTCGAAGTTCCGTAAGATCATGTTCTGCGTCAGGCGTAATGATGACCTGATAGGCATCCACTATCTGATACCTCCTTCGAGATCATCAAAAACTTCATCGTACGGTCTTCCTTCGCCACGGATAGACTGGGCATAGCTGTGTTCAAGCTTGGCATTAAGTTCTGCTTTGCTTAATTCATCTGCCGCCTTCGGCGCGGATGGAAGCGTTAAGGAAAACGGAACGCCGTGCCTGTAAATAATCTGCCGATATAAAGAATTGATAACCACCGATGTGGGAATGCCGAGCTGTTGCAGGATCGCTTCTGCTTCATTTTTCACATCGCATTCAACACGTGCACTTACCGTTGCGTCTTTCATGGCTCTGCACCTCCTTCTTTAAAAAGATTGTACTACATTGTTTTGCAGATTGCAATACAAAAATGACCGTGGGGGCGGGTCAAATCTCTGTGAGCCTTCCGGCCGGGAACGGTGCGGCAGGGTCGTGTAAAGAACTTTTAATTCAAACGCCCTATTAAACCCAAAGATGATTTTTACGAACCGAAAGGAGGAATACCTCGTGGCAAAAGACGGAACCAACCGAGGCGGAAGACGCATCAAAGCAGGTCATAAGCCGGATGCACTTGCCGACAAAATCAGCAAAGGACAAAAAGCGACACACATTGAGTTCCCGCGTGCGGAATATCCGATCGCAGAACTCTACGGCGAAGACATGACAGACGGTGTGGAACTTGAAGGAGCGGATATGCCTGAGCCATCTTCCTACCTTTCTGCTCAACAAAGGGACGGGGAGCCTTTAGGCGCTGACCTAATCTATAAAGAGACGTGGGAGTGGCTTCAGGCACGCGGCTGCGAAAAGCTCATTAACCGCCGTCTCCTTGAAAGTTACTCGACAGCCTTTGCCCGCTTTATCCAGTGCGAGCTTGCTATCAGCAAATATGGGCTCTTAGGCAAACATCCAACGACCGGTGCTGCCATTGCCAGTCCGTTCGTGCAGCTCTCGCTCAACTTTCAGAAGCAGGCAAACCTTCTCTGGTATGAAATCTACGACATCATCAAGCAAAACTGCACGGAAGCCTTCGACGGCGATCCTCAGGATGACCTGATGGAGCGTCTGCTCCGAGAAAAGAAATGAGGTGAAGAAATGTTTGAAAAAGTAAATCCTGCACATCCCGATAAAGTTGCAGACCGCATCGCGGGAGCCATTGTTGACCTTGCTTATGCAAGCGAGACAAACCCCAAGATTGCCGTCGAAGTCCTGATCGGTCACGGCATCTGCCATATCATTGCGGAAACAAGCACGCTGATCTCAAAGGCAGACCTTGAAAAAACTGTGCGTCGTCTTGCCGGAAATGTAGCTGTAGATATTAAGCTCGTCCCACAAGACATACATTTGGTCAAAAACCAATGCTGGAAGCTGCGCTGCGGAGATAACGGCATCTTCTTAGGACTTCCCATCACAGAAGAAGAAAATAAACTCTCCGAGATTGCCAAAAGTATCTATGCCATCTATCAGACGGACGGCAAATATATATTAGACGGCGAAAAACTCGTCATCTGCCAGTCTCATGTTGAAACGAAAAAGCTCCAAGCGGCCTATCCAAACGCCATCGTCAATCCTTTAGGCGACTGGACGGGCGGCACGGACGTGGATACCGGAGCGACCAACCGAAAACTCGGATCCGATATGGGATCTTCCGTCACCGGCGGTGGTCTTCACGGAAAAGATCTCTCCAAAGCCGATGTGACGCTTAATATTTACGCCCATCTTCTGGCACAGAAAAGCGGAAAACCGATTCATCTTTCCTGCGCCATCGGAGACGCGTTTGTTGACGGCAAGCCGTATGCGGAGCTTGTGGAAATTGCCCGAGACTACATTCGCGCAGTCGGCGGTTTTGAGAAATTTGCGGAATGGGGGCTGATTTAGATGGATACGACAAAATTTGCTCAAGTTCCAATCGATAAGCTCATTCCCTATGCGAGAAATGCCAGAACGCACTTTCCGGAGCAGATCGCACAGCTTCGCGCCTCGCTTCGGGAATTCGGATTTATCTCACCGGCCGTGATCGACAACAAGTTTAACATCTTAGTCGGACACGGACGTATCGCGGCAGCCCGTGAGGAAGGCTACAAAACCGTCCCGTGCGTCTTTGCCGAAAACTTAACCGATGCACAAAAGCGCGCCTACATCTTGGCAGACAACCGCTTAGCCTTAAATGCCGGCTGGGATGAGGAAATGCTCTCTGTAGAGTTATCTGATCTTGCAGGAGATGCCTTTGACCTCTCCCTTTTAGGTTTTGATGACGAGGAACTCTCTGCTTTGATGGACATTTCCGAAGATGAAATCACCGAAGATGACTTTGATGTAGACGCAGAGCTTCAAAAGCCCGCCATCACCAAACACGGCGACATCTGGACGATCGGGAGGCACACCGTCATCTGCGGAGACTCAACCGATCCCAAGACATACAAGGCACTGCTCGGCGATACCAAGGTGAATCTCGTCTGCACGGACGCACCGTATTTTGTGAACCTCGAATCCGCGTCCGGAAAGATCAAAAACGATGATCTCACCGATAAAGAAGCTTACGACTTCCTCATGAAGGCTTTTACCTGTTTCAAAGAAGCAATGGCAAAAGACGCCTCGATCTATGAGTTTTATGCCACATCTAAATCTCGTATTTTTTACGATGCTTTTGATGATGCGGGCTTTAAGCTCGGAGCCGGCCTTATCTGGCGAAAAGAGCGGGCCCCTCTCATGCGTACCGATTGGAAGTTTAATTTTGAGCCGATCCTGTACGGCTGGCGAAAAGACGGAAAACACAAATGGTACGGTGACCAGAAGCAGAAAGCCTGCTTTGATTTTGACTCGGTGAAAAACTCCAAAACCGAAGGATTCGGGCATCCCTCTTCCAAGCCGGTGCCGCTGATCGCGCACCTCATCAAGCAGTCCACACAAACCAACGCTCTTGTTTTGGACGGCTTTTTAGGCAGCGCATCGACGCTCATCGCCTGCGAGGAGCTTGGCCGCATCTGCTATGGGATTGAGCTGGAACCGAAATACGTCGATGTGGCCTGTGCTCGTTATGCCGAGCTGAAAGGAACAACGGACGGCATCATCTGTCACAGAGACGGCAAAGACACCCCTTATGCCGACCTTCTGAAAGAACGGGAGGCAACTGATGAGTAACGTCTTAACGCTCGGCTCCCTCTTTTCCGGATCGGGAGGTTTTGAACTTGCCGGACTTACCGTCGGGATGAAACCGCTCTGGGCATCGGAAGTCGAGCCTTTTGCCATACGGGTGACATCCAAACGACTGCCTTTCGTGGCTCACATGGGAGATGTGCGAAACCTTGACGGAGCAAATTTGCCGCCTGTTGACATCATCACCTTCGGCAGTCCCTGTCAGGACTTATCCATCGCCGGAAAACGAAGCGGGATTGAAGGTTCCCGTTCGTCGCTTTTCTATGAGGCGATACGAATCATCAAAGAAATGAGGTGGAAAACCAATGGGAACTACCCAAAATACGCGCTCTGGGAAAATGTCCCGGGCGCTTTCTCCTCCCACAAAGGAGCGGACTTCGAAAAAGTCCTTGAAGCCTTCCTCTCCGTCAAAGGATATACGCTTGATGCGCCTCGACCTCAAAAGTGGCATGCCGCCGGAGAGATCGTGGCAGATCATTTTTCTCTCAGCTGGCGGGTACTTGATGCTCAGCACTTCGGAGTCCCCCAAAGACGCAAGAGAATCTTTCTTGTCGCAGATTTTGGAGACACAAGTGCCGGAAAAATATTATTTGAGTCCGAGAGCGTGCTTGGGGATCTTGAGGCGTGCCAAGACGAAAGGAAAAGACCTGCCGGAAATCCTAAGAGAGGCGCTTATGAAACAGGCAGGCTTGTTCTAAACGATCAGGGAGGATCGCGCATGGACATCTCAGAAGATGTCACGGGAACCCTGCGTGCACAGTCAAACCATCCTCCGCTGATCTTTGAAAACCACGGACAGGACGCAAGATACACAGGCCCCAATGATACGGCGCAGACCATCGTCTCCCGTTTCGGCACGGGCGGAAACAATCAGCCACTTGTGGTTGATCTGCCGTGCGCCTATTCGCTTTGCTCCAAGAAGAACAAGGCGATGTTTTCGGACATCAAAGACAACAGCCAGATAACCGAGACCTCCCGCACACTGGATACGAGAGGCTCCGATCCCGTCTGCAATCAAGGCGGAATGGCGGTTCTTTCCTACGGGCTTGACCGGGCTTCCTTTAATCAGGGGCAAAACGCCGCCTACGACTTTGCCGTGGAAAAAGAATGCCAGCCGACAATGGTTGCCAAAGGTCCGGGTGCCGTTGCCACCGAAAACGAGAGCGGCTATATCGTAAGAAGGCTCACTCCGACCGAGTGTGCCCGGCTTCAGGGCTTTCCGGACGGCTGGTGCGATGGTCTTGCAGAAGAAAATCCGAGCAAGGCTCAGTTTACCTTCTGGCGTGAGATTTTTGACCGCTACACCGATATGATGTCCATCCAGAGAAAAAGCGACAAGCAGATCAAAAAGTGGCTTAAAAATCCCTACTCGGACAGTGCCGCCTACAAGCTCTGGGGAAATGGCATCGCGCTTCCGTGCGCCATCTTCGTACTTGCCGCAATCAAAAAGAATAGTGGTATTTACCTGCAAAAATAACTTGCTATTCCTCCCGGTAAGAGTGATGTATAGACATACCAAGAAAACACCTGCAAAGGAGGATAAAGACATGGATTACCACTTCAATTTAACAGGCTCGGCAAGGCGACCGCTGGTGAAAGCCTTGGAAGACTTCACAAAAGAGAAAGCCACCTGCACCAAAGCGCCGACCTTCTGCTACCACATTGGCGAGCACATCACACTGGACAATCATGGCGTGCTCAGCATCAATGATACGGAAAAAGAAAACAGCATCCTGCTGACTTTATCGGAACACGGCTTTGTGCCGGAGGAACAGGAAAACATGGCGGTGACGATCTCGCTTCCAAGAAACAAGTTCACCGATGAGGCCCTCGAAAGGCTCTCCGAGCTTCTTTCGTCAAAAGAAAGCATCATCAAGCATGCACTTGGCATTGAAAGCGTCGCCTTTGAGGTGGACGAGGAAAAGATCAGCTTCCCGTGGTTTTCCGAGATGCCAAGTTCTGCAGAGCTTTCCGCCTATACCGCCTTCATCTCCCTTTTGGGCAAGGCGGCAAAGGAATCCAAGCGCATCACTGGCAAAGACCACGCAGTCGAAAACGAAAAATACTACTTTCGCTGTTTTCTTCTGCGCCTTGGGATGATCGGTGATTCCTACAAGGAAGCAAGGAAAATCCTGCTCAGCCGTCTTCAAGGCTCCTCCGCTTTCAAGTACCAGAAGGAGGCGGAAAAATGAAAATGCCAACGAAAGAAACGTTGGAACTGCTGCGGATTACTTTTCCTAAAGGCTGCCGTGTGGAGCTTCTTCACATGGACGACGTACAGGCACCGCCTGCAGGAACACGCGGCACCGTCACCGGAGTCGATGATACCGGCTCCATCCTCGTGGATTGGGATAACGGCTCCGGTCTAAACGTCATCTTCGGGATTGATGAAGTCAGGAGAATTCAGAAATGGACGAAAAAGTAAAAGAACAGATCCTTGCCATAAGGGACAGCGGTCTTACGAACATGTTTGACGTCAATACTGTGCAGCGGCTTGCCTTTGAGCGGGACTTCTACGAGCTTGTAAACTTCATCGAAGAAGATAAGAAAGCCTACATTCACTTCATCTTAACGGGCGAATAAAACCTTGAAATACGTGCTTTTATATCGATAAATAACTTGCTATTTCTTCCAAACAGAGTGATATATGTACATGCAAGAAGCACAGAAAGCCAAAGGAGGAAAACAAGATGAAGTACGAAGTAAAGGCCATAGAAAACGCCAAAACAGGAATGAAATGGAGCGATGTCGGCTGCCATCCCACACTTGCCCAGGCCTACCTTTACAGCAAGGAAGCTGAAAATGAACTGCCAAACTTTGCCGATGTTATCTGGGAACACGATATTGAAGAAATCATCCGGGACTTAAAAAAGTTTGGAATTAAGGAGTTTACGATTTCCAGCACTTTTTCAAGCCTGATTGAAACCATTGCGAAATTTGAGGAACTCGGCTGCAAACTGGACGGCATTGTAAGAGTAAAAGAACGTTATACGCACTTCGGAAGCGATGAGCACGCCTTGATTCCAGCTTTCAAAATGGAGGTGACAAAATGACAACCTTTGAAAAAGATAAAGCCGCCATTCAAGAAGATGCAGCAAATGCCTACGACATCCTAAAGGCACGCAAAGCAGAACTTCAGCGCATCGAGCGTGAAGGCAGAGCCTGCAAAAACGGATTCAGAAGACAGTGCCTCGAACAGGAATATGCACGGCGCGCTGCAGAATACCGCAAACTGGATGAGCTTTTAGGCTAAGGAGGCAAGCCATGACAAACAAAGAAGCCAAAAGACAGAGCTTTTTAGAAGCCACCGCCAAGTTAAAGGAAAAGAAGCGCCTGCTCTACGAACGGGAGCCGGAACAGAAGCTCTACGACGAAGGAAAGATCGCCTACAGCGAATACCTGAAGCGATACAAAGAGCGAAAGCAAAAGGAACGTGAGAATTTCAAAGGCAACAAAGCCTATGAAGACTACGATAACGGCCTGATCACTTACGATGAATTTCTTCTCAGAAACACGGAAAAATAAGGTCAAAAACCTCGATAAATGACTTGCTATTCCCTCCAAACAGAGTGATATATGTACATGCCAAAAGGAACACAGGCAAAGGAGGAAAAAACCATGACAAAGAAGATTGAAAAAACACTGCTCGCGATCGCAAAGAAAAACAACTGGGAAATCGAAGATCGAGGCGACCTTGAAACCAGGCATAACGACGGCGACGACTTCATCGAAGTTTCGGTCTGGGGACTGAAAGCGATGCTCGAAGAAGCCTACGCTGCGGGAAAAGCGGCAACGAAATAACAAAGAACGAACGTTCCGACAAAAGAGCTGATTAGGCTCTTTTGCTCGTAGAAATAGATTGATGACGAGATCGCAGAAGCGGTCTTTTTTTATGCCACAGAAAGGAGGATGGCATGCGAAAACTGAAAAACTATAAGCCGACCAAGTTCATGGCAGAGACTTCTCACTATGACAGGAGAAAAGCCGACTATGCCGTCTCCTTTATCGAGTGCCTCACGCACACCAAGGGCACATGGGCGGAAAAGCCCTTCGAGCTGATCGACTGGCAGGAACGGATCATCCGCGACCTATTCGGTGTACTGAAACCCAACGGCTACCGCCAGTTCAACACCGCTTACATCGAAATCCCCAAAAAGATGGGAAAATCCGAGCTTGCTGCAGCTGTAGCACTTCTTTTATGCTGCGGGGACGGTGAACAGCGAGCCGAAGTCTACGGCTGTGCCTCCGACCGTCAGCAGGCATCGATTGTTTTTAACGTGGCAGAAGATATGGTGAAGATGTCGCCGGCTCTTGCCAAGCGCGTGAAGATTTTAGCCTCACAAAAGCGGCTCATCTATAAGCCGACCAACAGCTTCTATCAGGTACTCTCCTCTGAGGCCTATACCAAGCACGGCTTAAACATTCACGGCGTGGTCTACGACGAGCTTCACGCCGCTCCGGACAGAAGGCTTTTTGATGTCATGACCAAAGGCTCGGGCGATGCCCGCATGCAGCCGCTCTACTTTCTGATTACTACCGCAGGAACCGATACCCATTCCATCTGCTATGAGCAGCATCAAAAAGCACTGGATATCCTGCGCGGCAAAAAGCATGACCCAACCTTTTATCCCGTAATCTACGGTGCTAAAGAAAGCGATGACTGGTCAGATATTGAGGTTTGGAAGAAAGCCAATCCCTCCCTTGGCATCACGGTGGGACTGGATAAGGTGAAAGCCGCCTTCCTGCAGGCTAAAGAAAACCCCGCGGAGGAGAACCTGTTTCGTCAGCTTCGCCTGAACCAGTGGGTAAAGCAATCAATCCGCTGGATGCCGATGGACAAATGGGACGCCTGTGCCTTTGATGTGGATGAAAAGGCACTCGAAGGCAGAATCTGCTACGGAGGCCTTGACCTTTCATCCACCACCGACATCACCGCCTTTGTGCTGGTCTTTCCGCCCCGTGATGAAGACGAGAAATACACTATCCTTCCGTACTTTTGGATTCCCGAAGAAAATGCAGAACAAAGAGTGCGCCGTGACCATGTGCCCTATGACATCTGGATTAAAGAAGGTGCGATGCAGACTACGGAAGGAAACGTCATCCACTACGGCTTTATCGAAAAATTCATCGAGCGCTTAGGCGAGCGTTTCAACATCCGGGAGATCGCCTTTGACCGCTGGGGAGCCGTTCAGATGGTGCAGAACTTAGAGAACATCGGCTTTACGGTCGTTCCTTTCGGTCAGGGCTTTGCTTCGATGTCGCCTCCCACCAAAGAACTGATGAACCTCGTGCTTTCCAAGCGCCTCGCACACGGCGGACAACCCGTCCTTCGCTGGATGATGGATAACATCTTCATCCGAACCGATCCTGCTGGAAATATCAAAATCGACAAAGCCAAATCCACCGAGAAAGTCGACGGTGCCGTTGCGCTTGTAATGGCACTCGACCGAGCGATCCGCATGGGATGCGATACGAGCGAGTCAGTCTATGACAGCCGCGGCATTTTATTTTTGTAAAGGAGATTTTGCCTATGGGATTTTTACAATCACTTTTTCATTCAAGAGATAAGCCGAAAGATCAAACCGCCGGCTCTGCCTTTCGCTTTTACTTCGGGCACACCACATCGGGAAAAGCGGTGACGGAGCGCTCTGCCATGCAGATTACTGCCGTCTATGCCTGTGTAAGAGTTTTAGCTGAGGCGGTCGCCGGTCTTCCGCTTCATCTCTTTCGCCTCAAAGGAAATGCCGGCAAAGAGAAAGCGACGGACATCTCCCTTTACTTTTTGCTGCACGATGAGCCGAATCCGGAGATGACCTCATTTATCTTCCGAGAAACCCTCATGTGCCATCTGCTCTTGTGGGGCAACGCCTACGCACAGATTATCCGAAACGGCAAAGGTGAAGTTGTCGCCCTATACCCGCTCATGGCCAACAAAATGACGGTTGACCGGGATGAAAATGGCACTCTTTACTACGAATATCAGGTCAGTAAAAGCGATGCTCCAACGCTTAAAAACGGACGGGTAAGGCTTTCTCCTTCTGAGGTACTCCATATCCCGGGCTTGGGCTTTGACGGTCTTGTCGGCTACAGCCCGATTGCGATGGCGAAAAACGCTCTCGGCATGGCAATGGCCACCGAAGAATACGGTGCGGCATTCTTTAAAAACGGTGCCAACCCCTCCGGTATTTTGTCGATGCCAGGCGTGGTGAAAGACCCGGAAAAGATCCGACAGTCTTGGGAGCAGGGCTTTGGCGGATCGCAGAACTCCAACAAGGTCGCCATTTTGGAAGAAGGCATGAGCTACACGCCGATTTCCATCTCACCGGAAGCCGCGCAGTTTCTTGAGACGCGGAAGTTTCAAATCGATGAGATTGCCCGCATCTTCCGCGTGCCGCCCCATATGATCGGAGATCTCGAACATGCGACCTTTTCCAATATCGAGCACCAATCTTTGGAGTTTATGACCTACACCCTGCGTCCGTGGCTCGTGCGCTTTGAGGAGTCCATGCAGCGTTCGCTTCTTTTGCCCGAACAAAAGAAAGACTATCTCATTCGCTTTAACGTGGACGGGATTTTGCGAGGCGATTATGAGAGCCGCATGCGAGGTTATGCCACCGGCATACAAAACGGCATCTTCTCGGTCAACGATGTGAGGCGCTTAGAAGATATGGATCTGCTCTCAAAAGAAGATGGCGGCGATTTGCATGTCTTAAACGGCAATGTCGTGAAGCTTGCCGATGCGGGATCGGCTTATACGAAAAACAAGGAGGATACCGATGAACCGACAGAAGAAATTTTGGAGATGGACGAAAAACAAAAGTCCCGATCCAAACGAAAATGAAACACGAACTTTATACCTGGATGGCGTGATTGCCGAGGAGAGCTGGTTTGACGATGAAGTCACACCGGCTCTTTTTAAATCCGAACTTGATGACGGCACAGGCAACATCACCGTCTGGATCAACTCACCGGGAGGCGACTGCTTTGCGGCCGCTCAGATCTATAACCTGCTTTTGAACTATCAAGGCAAGGTGACGGTCAAAATTGACGGTCTTGCGGCATCCGCCGCATCAGTCATTGCGATGGCTGGAGATGAGATTCTCATGAGTCCTGTTTCCATGCTCATGATCCATAACCCATCCACCGTGGCCATCGGAGATACACAGGATATGCAGCGTGCCATCGGGATGTTATCCGAGGTCAAAGAATCCATCATCGGTGCCTACAAGCAAAAAAGCGGTCTTTCTCATGCAAAGCTCGCTTCACTCATGGATGAAGAGACCTGGATGAACGCGGAAAAGGCAATAGAGCTGCACTTTGCCGACCGCATCACATCAAGGCAGGATCTCTATCCGCAAGGCGAGAACGAAGATCCTACAAATGGTGAAAGTGCCGTGCTAAACGGAAAAGAATCTGAAAGCCTCACGGAGACACCGATGCTCTTTTCACGCCGCAAGGTCGCAGCCGCCATCAATAAAAAGCTCTGTGACTATGCGGCGGCCTGTGAGGCAAAAACGCCTGCCCAAACGGCAGAACCGATTACCCACCGCTATAAAGTCAAGGACTTGGAAACACGCCTTGATCTTATCAAACACTTTATTTAAGGAGGAAACCTACCATGACGATTACTGAACTTTTGAACAAACGTGCCAAGACCTGGGAGGCCGCAAAGGCTTTTCTGGAATCCCATCGAGACAAAGACGGACTGCTTAGCGCTGAAGACGGAGCGGCTTACGACAAGCTGGAAGCCGAGATCGCAGCCTATAGCACAGAAATTGAGCGCATGTGCCGTCAAAAGGACATCGAAGACAAGATGAGCAAGCCGCTCGGTACGCCGCTTACGGCAAAACCGGCCGTGCTTTCCACAGAGACGGAAGAAAAGCACGGACGTGCCTCCTCTTCCTATGCCAAGGATATGCTCGTTGCCCTGCGAAGCGGCTTTAAGCGCATCTCGAACATCTTGGAAGAAGGCAAAGACGAAAACGGCGGCTATCTGGTACCTGAAGAATGGGACAGCCGCCTCATTGACAAGCTGACCGAAGAGAATATCTTCCGAAGCCTCGCCACGACCATCACCACGTCCGGCGAACACAAAATCAATATCGCGGCTACTAAGCCTGCCGCGGCATGGATCGAGGAAGGTCAAGCCTTAAGCTTCGGCGAGGCGACCTTTGATCAGGTGGTGCTCGATGCCCATAAGCTTCATGTAGCGATCAAGGTTACCGAAGAACTGCTCTACGACAATGCTTTCAATTTGGAAAGCTACATCATCGACCAGTTCGGCAAAGCACTCGGTAACGCGGAAGAAGATGCCTTCTTAAACGGCGACGGCAAAAACAAGCCGCTTGGCATCTTTGCCGCAACCGGCGGAGGAGAGGTTTCCGTCACACTCACGGGTACCGCGCTTAAAACTGACGATATCCTGACGCTCATCTACTCTTTGAAGCGCCCATACCGCAAAAACGCTGCGTTTATCTTAAATGACGCAACGCTTGCCGCCCTTCGAAAGCTCAAGGATAACAATCAGGCCTACATCTGGCAGCCGAGCTATCAGGCGGGAGAACCGGACCGTCTTTGCGGCTATCCGGTTAAGACCTCTGCCTTCTGCCCTGTTTTGGAGACGGGAAAAGCAGGCGTGGCTTTCGGAGATTTTTCCTATTACAACATCGGAGATCGCGGAACCAGGAGTTTTCAGGAACTTCGAGAGCTTTTTGCCGGAAACGGCATGGTGGGCTACGTTGCCAAAGAACGTGTGGACGGAAAACTGATCTTGCCCGAGGCCGTGCAGATTCTCAAAGCCGGTGCGTAAAAATAAACGTCTTAGCCATAAGGCGGCTCTCTTTATACGAGGGAGTCGCCTTTTCCTTGCAGGAAAGGAGGAAGCATGCTGAGCCTTGAAGACGTGAAAAACTATCTCCGCGTGGATTTTGACGACGATGACGCACTCATCGAGTCGCTCATACCCTCTGCCACCGAGTTGGTCAAAAACGTGGCACGCACCGAAGACCTCTCTTCTTTTGAAAACGGGCGCATTGCCGTGCTTTTTACGGTGGCCTATCTCTACGAACACCGAGAAGAAGCCGATCACCATGCGCTCACCTTGACGCTTCGCGCTCTTCTTTTCGGAGAAAGGCAGGTGAGCTTCTGATATGGATATCGCTCTTCTCAATGTCACCGTCACCTTCCAAAAAAGAACCGTGGAAAGTGATGCCATCGGAAACCAAATCGAAACGTGGAAAGATGACTACACCTGTGCCGCCACCATCTCAGGAGAAGGCGGGCGCGAAGTCTTTATCGCAGCTTCTGAAGTGGATAAGGCGGACATGGCGGTGACGGTCAGGTGGTGTACGAAAACGGCAGCGATGAGCACGACAGACTTTCGCATCGTCTTTCAGGGCTGCGCCTACGACATCGAAAAAATTGACCACCTGTCTTTCAGGAAGCGAGCGATCAAGTTTTTCTGCGTAAAGGAGAGAACCTGATGAGCCGAAAAGTCAAAATCTCCGGCCTTGCTGATGCCGTGATGGAAGAACTCAACGCCTATGCCAAAACGACAACGGAAGGCATGAAGCAAGCCGTCACCAAAGCGGCAACGACCACCAAAAAAGAAATCAAGGCGCATGCGCCAAAGAAGCACGGCGACTATCAAAAAAGCTGGACGCAAAAGAAAACCTCCGAGTCCTCCCATGCCCTGCAGGTGACGGTCTACTCTCGTAACCGCTACCAGCTGGCACACCTCTTAGAACACGGCCACGCCAAAAGGAATGGCGGCAGGACGAGGGCAATTCCTCATATCGCGCCTGCCGAGACAATCGGTGAAGAGCAGCTTATGAAAGAGATCGAAAGGATGATCAAAGATGGATGAAATCATAGAAATATTGAAAGAGGTCGCGCTTCCCTTTGCTTACGACCATTTTGAAGAAGGCCAGGCACCTGATCCGCCCTTTATCTGCTACGTAACGCCGGAGTCGCATAACTTTGCGGCAGACGGTCAGGTGTATTTTCCCGTGAACCGATTTTATCTGGAGCTTTACACCGACAAAAAAGACCGTGCGCTCGAAAAAAGAATCGAAGACCTTCTTATCCGCCACGATCAGTTTTTCGACAAGGCCGAAGTCTATATCAACGCAGAAGACCTCTACGAGGTTTCCTATTCATTTGAGTTGAAAGGATGATGAAACATGGCAAATAAAAACAACAAAGTCAAATATAACATTAAAAACGTCTATGCCGCCAAGATGGCAGAAACCGTCTCGAACGGCGTATCCACCTTTACGTACGAAACACCAAAACCCATCCCTGGCGCGGTTTCGCTGTCGCTTGACGCGGAAGGCGAATCTTCTCCCTTTTATGCCGACGGCATTGTCTACTTTAGAACCGTCACCAACAACGGCTACTCCGGGGATCTCGAGATTGCTCTCATCCCTGAGTGGTTTCGCACCGAGATTTTGCAGGAGACCCTCGATGCCAAAGGGGTGCTCGTGGAAAACTCCAACACAGCAGAGTCTGTGAAGTTCGCTTTGCTTTTTGAGTTTGACGGCGACATCAAAGCGATCCGCCATGCCTTATATAACTGCACGGCCTCTCGTCCTTCCATCGAGTCGGAAACCAAAGAAGATACCATTGAGCCGGGAACGGAAACCCTGTCTCTTACCGCAGATCCAAGATCGGACGGCCTTGTCAAAGCCAAGACCGGAGATAGCACTGATGCTGCAACCTATGCGAACTGGTATAAGGCGGTCTACGTGCCGCAGGCAGGCACACCAGCAGGAGGAAAATAACCATGATTGAAAAGACCATTGACGTTTCGGGTGTACCCGTAAAGTTTCGCTCGTCTGCTGCTATCCCGCGCCTTTACCGTGCGAAGTTCGGACGGGATATTTTTAAAGACTTAGCCAAGCTCGAAAAAAGCTATCAGGGCAAGAAAGATAAGGACGGCGGCTTTCCCGTTGAAGACTTAGAGATTTTTGAAAACGTCGCCTACATCATGGCGCTGCACGCAGACAAAAGCGTGCCCGCTTCCATTGAAGAGTGGCTGGACGGCTTTGAGATGTTTTCCATCTATCAGGTACTTCCTGAAATCCTCTCCCTTTGGGGTGAGAACTTAAAGACAGAGGTCTCACCAAAAAAAGGCAGATAAGAAGCGAGCGGCCCATGACAACGCCACTTCTTATGCTTCGTGCCTGTCAGATCGGCATTCCCATTGTGGACATGGATCTCATCTCCATCGGGCTGCTTCTCGATATGTGGACGGAAAAAGCAAACGACAGTGCAAGTTACAGGCGGCTTGCCACACAAGAAGATTTTGACCGCTTTTAGCACCCGATGAGGTGTTTTTTTATTGTTCAAGAAAGGAGGACGCATGGCCTCACGCATCAAAGGCATCACCGTGGAAATCGGCGGAGATACCACGGGACTGGATAAAGCCTTAAAACAAGTGAACTCCACCATCCGCACAACGCAGTCCTCCTTAAGAGATGTCAACCGCCTCTTAAAACTCGATCCGAAAAACACGGAGCTTTTGGCGCAAAAGCAAAAAATGCTGAAAAACGCCATCACAGCAACCAAAGAAAAGCTTGATACCTTAAAGACAACCCAGGAACAAGCCAAGGCACAGCTGGAGTCGGGAGACCTCGGCCAGGACAAATACGACGCACTGCAGCGTGAGATTGTCGAAACCGAACAAAAGCTTAAAGGCCTGCAGCAGGAAGCAATCAACACCAACGCAGTCTTTTCCAAGATGGATGCGGCAGGAGCCGCTTTCACTAAAGCGGGTGACGCTATCACGGGCGCGGGGCAAAAGATCATGCCGGTTTCTCTTGCCGTGGGAGGACTTGGCGTACTGGCGGTCAAGACCGCGGGTGACTTTGATGAAGCGATGTCGAAGGTCTCTGCAATATCCGGAGCTACCGGAGAGGACTTTCAGGCCCTGCGCGATAAAGCACGTGAGATGGGCGAAAAGACGAAGTTCTCCGCCACCGACGCGGCTAACGCCATGAACTACATGGCGATGGCCGGCTGGAAATCGAAAGACATGATCTCCGGTATTGACGGCATCATGAACCTTGCCGCCGCATCCGGAGAAGATTTAGCCCTCACTTCCGATATCGTGACCGATGCCTTAACCGCCTTTGGGCTTTCCGCGAAAGACTCCGGACACTTTGCCGATATCCTCGCCGCGGCGTCGTCCAATGCGAACACCAACGTCTCCATGATGGGCGAGACCTTTAGATACTGCGCCCCGATTGCAGGCGCCTTGGGCTTTAGCGCTGAAGATACCGCAGAGGCCATCGGCCTTATGGCAAACTCCGGGATCAAATCCACACAGGCGGGCACCGCCCTTCGTACCGTCATGACCAACCTCAGCAAGGACTTCACCATTTCAGGAAAATCCATCGGTGAGGTCACAGTGGCCACGACCAATGCGGACGGTTCCATGCGCTCTCTTTCCGGCATCTTGGGCGACTGCCGGGAGGCCTTCTCGGGACTTTCCGAGTCCGAAAAGGCACAGGCGGCAGAATCATTAGTCGGAAAGCACGCCATGAGCGGCTTTCTCGCCCTCATGAACGCTGCCCCTGCCGACATCGAAAAGCTGTCTTCCGCCATCGACAACTGTGACGGCTCGGCAGAAAAGATGGCAGAAACCATGCAGGACAACCTTCCCGGACAGCTCACCATCTTAAAAAGTCAGCTGCAGGAACTTGCCATCTCCATCGGTGATGCCTTAATGCCTACGATCCGAAAACTCGTCACCTGGCTTCAAAACTTCGTTGACAAGTTAAACGGCATGGACGAAGGAACGCGTAACACCATCATCAAAATCGGACTTTTTATCGCCGCCTTGGGACCTGCGCTTATTGTGATCGGCAAGCTGACCTCATCGATCGGATCGCTTATCACGACCTTTTCAAGCGTAGGAAAAGCGGTCACCGGCTTCATGGTCAAGATGGGCGGCATGTCCGGTCTCATGAGCAAAATAGGAGCTGCCATCGGCGGCATCTCTGCTCCCGTGGTGGCAGTCGTTGCCATCATCGGCACACTGGTTGCCGCTTTTGTGCATCTGTGGAACACCTCAGAAGGTTTCAGGGATTCCATTATCGGCACGTGGAACAGCATCAAGGAGGCTTTTTCAAACTTCGCATCCGGTATCACCGAACGCATCAACGCCTTAGGTTTTGACTTTCAGTCCTTCGGCGAGCTGGTATCTGCCATTTGGAACGGTTTCACCGAGCTTTTGGCGCCGGTATTTGAGAACGCCTTTTCAGCAATTGCCGCGATTTTACAAGGAGCCCTCGACATCCTGACGGGCATCTTTGATATTTTCGCAGGGCTTTTTAGCGGCAACTGGAGTCAGCTGTGGAACGGCATCAATGAAGTCTTCTCCGGCATCTGGACGGCCATCTCCGGAATCTTCACGTCTGTCTGGGAAGCCATCAAAGGTGTGACGAACACCGTGCTCTCCTGGTTTGGCACGAACTGGAGCGAGGTTTGGACGGCGATCAAGACCTTCTTTGAGAACACCTGGAATGGGATCGTCTCCTTTTTCACCGGCATCTGGGAAGGAATCAAGTCTGTTGTCACGGGAGCTGTAAGTGCTGTGTCCAACACGGTCTCCTCGGTCTTCACGGCCATCAGCACCACGGCATCCAGTATCTGGAACGGCATCAAAAACATGATTTCCGGTGTGGTAGGTGGGATTAAGTCAACCGTCTCAAATGTGTTTAACGGCGTGAAGTCTACCGTGACAAACATCTTTAACGGAATCAAGAGCACGGCCACCTCCGTGTGGAACGGCATCAAGTCCGCTATCACCGCACCGATCGAAGCGGCCAAAAACACCATCAAAGGCATTATCGATACGATCAAAGGCTTCTTCTCCGGCCTTCACATCGAGCTTCCGCATATCAAGCTGCCGCATTTTTCGATCTCCGGCGGCTTTTCCATCGTGCCGCCCAGAGTGCCGCACCTTTCCATTGACTGGTACAAGGAAGGCGGCATCATGACGAGACCGACGCTTTTCGGCATGAACGGAAGTGCCCTTATGGCGGGAGGCGAAGCGGGATCGGAGGCGATTTTGCCGCTCAAGTCTTTCTACGACAAGCTCGAAGGCATGCTTGCCGCCCGGGACACAACACTCATGGAAAAGTACCTCGCCATCATCGCCGGAAATTCGGAAAAAGACATCGTACTGGACTCCGGTGCGCTGGTCGGAGCACTCACACCAAAACTGGATGGAGCCTTGGGAAGACGCGCCGCTTACGTAGGAAGGAGGATGAAATGAACCAAAACATAGGCTTTGGAGCCACTCTAAACGGCAAACACACGTGGAAGAATTACGGGCTTGTCGTATCCAACACCGACGTGGTCGGTATGCCAAAGCCTAAAACACTCATCGTTGAGATTCCCGGATCATCCAAGCGCCTCGATCTCACAGAGGCTCTGACGGGACGATGCGAATACGAAGGACGCACGCTCTCCTTTACGCTTGGCGGCATCGGAAAGATCGAAAGCTGGGCAGGAAGGCTCCGAGCCTTCCTCGACGAAATACATGGAAAGCATGTCAAGGTCATCTTGGACTCCGAGCCGGAATACTACTTTGAAGGCCGAGCCGAAGTAAAAAACTTTGAGCGCACCCGCGCTTTGGGACAAATTGAGCTGGAGATTGCCTGCGATCCGTATAAATGGGAGCTTGCCGCAAGCGATGAGGATTGGCTTTGGGACTCGTTTAACTTTGAAAGCGGCATCATCCGAGACTATCGGGATGTGAGCGTAAGCTCTTATACCGACCTTCTTGTTCCCGGATCGCACGTTCCGATGGTGCCGACGTTTCATGTCAGAAACTACCAAGAAACCGAAGGCAGAAAAAACTACGTCTACTCCATCAAGCTGAGAAAGTCGTGGACGCTTCATGCCGGCACAAATCGTTTCGCCGACCTTGTCATTCCTGAATCCGGCGACACGCTGCGCTTTTTTGGAACTTACACCGTCACCGTATCTGTGAGAGGAGGAAGCCTTTAATGTACCAAGTGTTTTTAGATGAGCACGTGCTCTATATACCGGGCGATGATGAGGCTGTTCTTATTGATCCGGTGCTGGAGCTGGCGCTTGGAAAATCCGGCACATTTTCTGCCCGCGTACCGAAGATCAATCCGCTCTACGAAAAGCTCAAAGCGCTGGATTCCACCGTCCGTGTGGAGCGTGACGGTGTGGCACTTTTTTACGGCCGCATTTTATCAGTTGAGCGGGACTTTTACGGCACCAAGAGCATCACCTGCGAAGGAGAACTGGCCTTTCTTTTGGACTCCGTGCAGGAGCCTTCCGAATTTCATGACGTCTCGCCCCGCGCTTTTCTTGAGATGCTTATTGCCAAGCACAACAATCAGATGGCAAAAGACGGCGCGCACAATAAGCGCTTCACGGTCGGGCAGGTCACCGTTACCGACCCCAACGACTCGCTTTACCGCTACACCAACTGGGAGACCACCTTGGATGCCATCACCGACAAACTCGTCAAACGCTTGGGCGGCTTTCTTCGTGTGCGCCATGTGGGAGAGATTCGCTATCTGGACTATCTTGCAGAATCCGATAACACCAACACACAGGTGATTGAGTTCGGAGAAAACCTCCTTGACTACACCGACACGCTTTTGGCAGAAGACATCGCTACCCGTGTGATTCCGCTTGGCAAAAGGCTTGAGACATCAAGCATTGCCGCGCTTGAGGAATATACCACCATCAAGAGCGTCAACGGTGGCAAGACTTATGTGGAGTCGCCTTCCGCCATTCAAAACTTCGGTATCGTCACCAAAACCGTGAGCTTCGAAAATGTCTCTGTACCTGCCAACTTAAAGAAGAAGGCGGAAAAATATCTTAAAGACAGCCAGTTTGCCGATGTCACCCTGACACTCACCGCTGTCGATCTGCATCTTGTGCATGCCGATATGGAAGCGATGAAGATCGGAGATCGTATTCGTGTCATCTCGCCGCCTCATGGCATGGACAGGTTCTTTCCGCTGACGGAGCTTACGATCGCTTTGGATCACCCTGAATCCTCTACGGTGGTACTTGGAACCGAAGTGAAGGCAGGTCTTTCTGAGCGAAGCATCAGCGAGAAAAAAGAACTGGTCGAGCGCATTGAGCGGCTTCCCACACAGTCCGACACGCTTCGCCTTGCCAAGGATAACGCCACCGCTCTTATCACAGCAGCTACGACCGGACACGTCGTGACCCGCAAAAACGAGATTCTCATCATGGACACAGCGGATAAGAATACAGCCAAAAAGGTCTGGCGATGGAACGCAGGCGGCCTCGGCTATTCCAAGACCGGATACAACGGATATTACGGCACCGCCATCACGATGAACGGCGCGATTGTGGCCGACTACATCACGACCGGCACGCTAAATGCCGATCTGATTCGTGCCGGAACCTTAAAAGACAGAACCGGGAACATCAGCTGGAATATGAGCTCAGGAGCACTCAGTGCCAAAAGGCTCTCGGTGGATTCTCCGAACTTTAAGCTCACGACTTATGGGCACCTCACCGCCAAAGGAGCCGATATTGACGGCAGCATTGTCGCTGCCTCTGGGGACACCAAAGTCCGTGTGGGCTACGGCAAGCTCTCCATCTACTACCAGGACAAAGAACTGGGACTGGTCGGCGGAAACGGCTTTGCCGGCTCCAACACCATCGCAGGCCTCAACTTTGACCTCGAGCGAACCGGAGATTATATGACATGGGCGGCGCAGCCTGCGGGTGGCGGCAGCTATGAGATGGTTTGGACCTATGCCAGATCATCTTTCGGAAACTTCTCCGGCGGGATGTTAAATGCCGGATGTGACATCGACATGCACTACAACCGACTGAGAAATGTCAGCTGGCCTGACGGAGCCATTAACGGAGCCTTTCATTTTGTAAAAATCAATGCCATGAGCAGCGACGGTACGGTCGCCAGCTGGTCAAACGGATGTCGCATGCGGTTTAAAAATGGAATTTTGATTGAAGCAACATTTTAAACATGGAGGATACAGCAATGGAAGAACATGAACTGATCGAACAAAAGTCAAACGAAAAAGAAGCAACAAAGCCGGATGATACGGTCTTTCCAATCAAAGACGATGAATGGCAGAAAGCCATCGAAATCATCTTAGGCACCGACAAGCACGAAGAAATCTCAGTTAAGGATGCCTCTGAGCTCATTGCGGCTGCCCGCAATTTCAGAAAGATCATCGACTTCTTCGTGAAACTCTTCGGAGGTGCGCTATGAAAGAAAACGAACTGCCCCTCATCCTGCGCCTTGAAAAAGCGAGAAACGAACTGAGATACGCACTCAACCAAACTGCCGGAAAGTATGAGCTTCCCGGCTTTTTACTTGACCTCATCATAGAAGCCTTGCTCTCAGAAGAAAAAGGTCAGCGCATAGCCCTTATGAGCGAGCAGATCAGCGCAGCGGACGGGAAGGAGGAAAAAGAACATGGCCAACGTGAAGACCTATCTCAGTAAAATTTTATCGGCCGTCTACGGCAAAGACGTGCGCGGAGCCATCCACGACTCGATTGCCGCCATCAATCAGCAGGTTGAAACCACGACATCTGGCGAAGCTAACCGTGTTCAGGCGGAAAAAGAAAGAGCATCCGCTGAAACATCCCGCAAAAATGCTGAAACAGAAAGAACGAATGCCGAGGCATTACGGCAAAATGCAGAAAGTTCACGAAATGAAGATGAAAAAAAGCGCGAAAACTCTACCAATGAGTTGAAAAGCCGTATGAATGAAAAACTGAACACGGTCGACCAGAAGATCAGCGAAATGCAAAATCGAGTGCAAGAAGCTATTGACGCTGTTCCTAAATCTGTTCTCACACTTGATGCAACGCTTTCCAAAGAAGGCTATGCGGCGGATGCCAAAACAACGGGCGATGCGATCGCAGTACTAAGAAAAGGAAAAGAGCGAAAAATTTTTCCTCTGACAAGTAGCAATCCAGCCGTAGTATTCAAACAAGAAAGTTATCTGATCGTTGAGGGCCCTTTCGCTACCCTTTATTTCACGGCTTCTATTCGCTCCCTTACAGATAATTCCTTCGGACCACTGTTGGCTTTATGCGTTTCACCAATTAAGCCTGCTTCTGCAATCGTTGGAACAGCATTTATCATGGAGGAGGAATATAGTCGTCCTCTTATCATGCTTGAAACAGGCGCTCTTTGCCTGATGATAAATCCTAACCAATCATCTGCCACTGCAACCAATGCACCTGTTCTTAAGGAGTTTGAGAATCTGAATACCCAGGACACCCCGGTTTCAGATACACCACCTAAGCCGGACCCAAACAGAACATATACACTAACAGGAAGTATAATCTATCTCGCCACAGAAACTCAAGAATAAGCACCTATCCACTATTTGTTCGCATAAAGCCGTACTGACGGTTTTTTTTCATGTTCAAAATCAAAGGAGGAATCTATTATGAAAGAATTCTGGACAACCATTCAACTTATTTTTGTCGGCATCGGAGGCTGGCTCGGCTATTACTTAGGAGGCTTTGACGGACTTCTCTATGCGCTGATCGCCTTTGTCATCTGCGATTACGTGACAGGCATTATGTGCGCCGTCTCCGATAAAAAGCTCTCAAGCGAAGTCGGCTTTAAAGGCATCGCCAAAAAGGTCGTGATCTTCATTCTGGTCGCCGTTGCCAACATCATCGACACTAACGTCATCACACAGGGCGCGATTCTTCGCACGGCCGTCATCTCCTTCTATCTCTCAAACGAAGGGCTGTCGCTTGTGGAAAACGCGACTCATCTGGGACTTCCTGTCCCGGACAAACTCAAGGCGGTCTTGGCACAGCTTCATGACCGCGCAGAAAAGGAGGAAAAATAACTATGACTATAAAAGGAATTGATGTATCAACCTGGCAGGGATCGATTGATTTTAAGCGTGTAAAACAAAGCGGGATTAACTTCGTCATTATTCGTGCAGGCTACGGCTCGACACTTTCTCAAAAAGACAAGTGGTTTGAGACGAACTACGCCTGCGCCAAAGCGGCAGGTCTTCACGTGGGAGCCTATTGGTACTCCTATGCGGGAAGCGCCGGAGAGGCACGCGAAGAAGCACGTGTCTGCAAACAGGTGCTCTCCGGCAAGCAGTTTGACTATCCCATCTACTTTGATTTGGAAGAAAAGTCACAGCTTGCCCGCGGACGGGCTTTTTGCGACTCGCTCATTCGAGCCTTTTGCAATGAGATGGAAGCGGGCGGATACTTTGCGGGCTTCTATACCTCGCTCTCAGCAGCCCTAAACTACGTTTCCCCTGATGTGAGAAACCGCTACGCCTTCTGGGTAGCGCAGTGGAACAGTCGCTGCACCTATGGCGGTCAATACGGCCTTTGGCAGTATTCTTCGAGCGGCTCGGTGCCGGGCATCGCAGGCAGATGCGATATGGATCTTGCCTATGTGGACTATCCCTCCATCATCAGGAAAGGCGGCTTTAACGGCTATGGCAAAGGCACAAGCTCCGCTCCTGCAAGAAAGTCTGTCGATACGCTGGCCCACGAAGTCATCGCAGGTGCTTGGGGAAACGGTGAGGTCAGAGTAAACCGTCTTACCAAAGCAGGCTACGACTACGACGCAGTGCAGGCACGCGTAAATGAGCTTTTAGGCATAAAGCCGAAAAAGTCCATCGACACACTTGCCCGAGAGGTCATCCGCGGCGACTGGGGAAACGGTAAGGACCGTGTAAACCGCCTGACGAAAGCAGGCTACGATTACGAAGCTGTACAAAAACGAGTAAACGAACTGCTCTAAGCTGAATGCATTGATATGCCCGCAAGGCGTGAGGAGAAATCTTCACTCCCTTGCGGGCTTTTTTATTTTGTCCGCTCAACTTCTTCAAAAACCTCCAGAGGAACAGTAGAAGGCAGAAAAAGATTCGTCCATAACGCCCTCGTCTCTTCAGGGAGTGTTAGAGGGACAGCAAGACCTGCCCTCTGTCTGGAGGGATGATATGACAAATGATGAAAAACAAAGCATTTACAACATGAGACGAAACGGTGCAAGTTATGCCGTAATTGCTGCCACCTTAAATTTGTCGAAAAGCACCGTGGCTTCCTTTTGCCAAAAAGAAGGTCTGAGAACAGGTTCCTCAAAAGCTTTAACAGCACTACGCTACTGCAAATATTGCGGAAAGCCAATGCCCGTCAAGGAAAAAGGGAAAGAGCAAAAATTCTGCTCAGAGCACTGCCGGATGAGCTGGTGGAAAGAGCATCCGGAAGATCTGAATAAAAAGGCAATCTATATATTCACCTGCCCATGCTGCGGAAAAACTTTCACTTCCTATGGCAATGCGCACAGAAAGTATTGCAGTCATGCTTGCTATATCCAAGACCGATTCGGAGGCTCTCATGAAGACTGAAGCCTTCGCATCCGAGCTTGCCTATGAAGTATCCCGCTCCATCCTCTTTTCTTTGCTCAAGCAAAACATCATCGATAAAGAGGAATTCGTTCGTCTTGATCAAGCACTCATCGAGCGATACCACCCCGGCTTAGGTGCTTTATTTACTTGCTATTTCAGCTCTTTAGAGTGATGTATAGACACGGAAAGGAGACGATTCTATGGTTGAAATCATAAAAATCGAAGCAAAGAAATCACCGCTGCCAAACCGCAAAAAAGTCGCCGCCTATGCCCGTGTCTCTATGGAAACGCAAAGGCTGCACCACTCACTGGCGGCACAGATCAGTTTTTATTCTGATTTGATACAGAAGAACCCCGAGTGGGATTATGCCGGTGTCTATGCCGATGAAGGCATCAGCGGCACATCAGTGGAAAAACGTCCCGAGTTTATGCGCCTGATGAAAGACTGCAAGGCTGGAAAAATAGACCTCATCTTAACGAAATCCATCTCCCGATTCGCGCGTAACACGGTCGACCTCCTAAAAGTCGTAAGACAGTTAAAAGACCTCAACATCGAGGTCCGATTTGAAAAGGAAAAAATCAACTCACTTTCGGATGACGGTGAGCTGATGCTCACGCTCCTTGCCTCTTTCGCACAGGAAGAAACCATCAGCATCTCTAACAACGTCAAATGGGCCATCCGAAAACGCATGTCCGAAGGAAACCCGAATATACGAAATAACGTCTATGGCTACCGCTGGAAGGATGACACCCTGATTGTTGTTCCTGAAGAAGCAAAGATCGTACGGCGCATCTTTCAAAACTTCCTTGATGGAAAATCCCGCCTTGAAACCGAGCGTGAATTTGCAGAGGAAGGCATTACAACCAGAAAGGGCAACCGCTGGACGGACTCCAATATTAAGGTTGTTCTGACCAATGTCACTTATACGGGAAATTTGCTCTGTCAAAAAGAGTTTGTCGAAGATCCCATTACCAAGAAGCGCAAGAAAAACCGCGGTGAGCTTCCTCAGTATTTCATCGCAAACACCCATGAAGCGATTATCGACAAGGAAACTTTCGACTATGTGCAAGAAGAGATGGCAAGAAGACGTGCTCTGGGACCTCGGGCAAACAAGAGCCTGAACATCTACTGCTTTACCGGAAAAATCAAATGTGAGCTGTGCGGGAAAAGCTATATGCGAAACGTCCGAAACAACCGTGCCAAGCACTCCAATCTTGGGGATAAAGTCATCAGCTGGGTATGCGGCTCCAGCAAGAAAAAGTACAGTACATGCTCGGCAAAAGCCATCCCGGATCGAATCCTTAAAACTTGCTGTGCCAAAGTGCTCGGTCTTGAGGATTTTGATGATGCTGTTTTTAATGAGCAAATCGATAAAATCACGGTACCCAAACAAGGGGTTCTCATTTTCCATTTCAAAGACGGACACAGCATCACCGAAACTTGGGAAAATAACGCCAAAAAAGAATCGTGGGATGATGCGGCACGCAAACGCGCCTCAGAATATAGGCGCACTCATGCCATGAAACGCTCGGACGTCACCTGCTTTTCAACTAAAATCCGATGCGAACATTGCGGATGCAATTTTCGCGCACAAACACAAAACTGTTCAACATCTCCCAGCGGAAAACGCAGATACTGGCGATGCGCCGAGCATAACGGCTGTGACACCAGAGGACTCAGAGATGACCTCTTGCGCTCACTTACCGCAGAGGTCTTAGGTCTTGATGCATTCGATGACGCTATTTTTCTTTCGAAGATCGACCATATCAGCGTCCTTAACCGTGAAGACCTTGTCTTTCATTTTTATGACGGGCACGAGATTTCTCGCAAGCTGATCCAACCTACACATGAAGGCCACAAATGGACAGAGGAGCAGCACACCAAGTTCCAAACCTCCATCAAAGACTTCTACACGTCTGAGCGGTACAAACAAATGCGAAAGGAGAAGAAATGGCAAAACAAGTAACGACGATCCCCGCCAGTATCAAACCCTTCTCCAAAACACCGCTCACCACTTCACGCAAACGCCGCGTGGCAGCCTATGCCCGCGTCTCAACGGACTCCGATGAGCAGTTTACCAGCTACGAGGCACAGGTAGACTACTACACAAATTACATTAAAGCCAGAAATGACTGGCAATTTGCGGGTGTCTACACCGACGAAGGGATCACCGGTACCAATACCAAAAAGCGAGAGGGCTTCAAATGCATGGTCAAAGATGCCCTTGACGGAAAAATAGATCTTATCGTCACCAAATCGGTCTCGCGTTTTGCCAGAAATACCGTGGACAGCTTAACCACCATCCGAAAGCTTAAAGAGCACGGCACCGAGTGCTTCTTTGAAAAAGAGAATATATGGACCTTTGACTCCAAAGGCGAGCTTTTGATTACCATCATGAGCAGTCTTGCTCAGGAAGAATCTCGCTCAATATCCGAAAACTGCACCTGGGGACAAAGAAAGCGCTTTGCCGATGGCAAAGTGACCGTGCCCTTCAAACGTTTCTTAGGCTATGACCGCGGAAAAGACGGAAACCTCGTTGTCAATCCCAAACAGGCAAAAATCGTCAAACGCATCTATGCGATGTACCTGCAGGGAAAAACCTACCACCTCATTGCAAAGGCTCTGACCGAAGACGGTATCCCGTCACCTGCAGGAAAACCTCGCTGGAACCCAAGCAACATCAAATCTATCCTTACCAACGAAAAATACAAAGGCGATGCGCTCCTGCAAAAGTCCTTTACCACGAACTTTCTTACCAAAGAGCACAAGATAAACGAAGGCGAAATTCCGCAGTACTACGTCTCCGGAAACCACGAAGCCATCATTGAACCGGAGGTGTGGGAACTCGTACAACGCGAGATGGAAAGACGCAAAAACGAAAAAGGAAGACACAGTGGCGTGAGACTTTTCTCCGGCAAGATCTACTGCGGAGAATGCGGAACAAGGCTCGGTTCAAAAGTCTGGCATTCCAACGACAAATACAAGCAGGTCATTTGGCAATGCAACAGGCACTGCAAGAAAAACTCCCCCTGCAAAAACGGCGTGCATCTTACCGATGAAGAGCTAAAAGCTGCCGTCCTTTCTGCGACCAACAAGCTCATAGAGAATAAAGATGAGATTCTTAATAGCTTTCAAGAGATTGTCGGAGGCGTTTATGATACTCATACCTTGGAAGGCGAAAAAGCAAAGCTGGAAAGTGAGATGGATGTCTGTGCCAAGATGATCGAAGACCTTATCCGCCAAAATGCTGCCATCCCGCAAGACCAGAGCGAGTACCAAGCAAAGTACGAAGATCTGGAACGCTTCTACAATGAAAAAAAGGCGGCCTTAGCGAAGGTCGAAGGAAAGCTCAAAAAGATGCAGGCGACCAAAGCCGATATCAAGTTCTGCCTGAAGCAGCTACAAAAACAAGACAGGCTTCTGCAAACATTCGACGAACAGAGCTTCTGTGCTCTTGTAGATCATATCACGGTATTCAGCAAAGAAGATATCCGCATAACCTTCAGAAATGGATCAGAAATCAAGGCTCTATAAAATGTCCGAATGGAGCTTTTTATTTTAATCGGGGTTGAATGAAATGCCCTTAAAGAGGTTTAATTAAATCTGCTAAGTTAGCTTACCCTAACTCATGCTAAGTTAGCTTATTCTAACTCAATGGAGGTTAATCGTATGAAAAAATCATCTGGAATTAAAGCAAAAGATTTGATAACCACAGGTATTTTTACTGCCATTATGTTTGCTCTTTGCATGGCAGTAGCAATGCTGGGTTACATGCCAATATTTATTCCGCTTTTAGGCATCATCGTGCCGCTTATTGACGGTATTCCGTATGTGTTGTTTGTGAGCAAAACGAAAAAGTTTGGGCTTATAACCATTATGGGATTTTTGCTTGGACTACTAATCGGGGTCATGGGAATGGGCGTATATGCACCCTTCACCGGACTTATCGCAGGCCTTTTAGCGGATTTGTTATTAAAATCCTCGGATTATTCCAGTGCAAAAAAAGTAATTCTCAGCAAAGGTATTTTTTCAATATGGCTGATCGGCAACTATATTCCTATTGTTATTAGCCGTGATGCTTATTATCAAAATTTAGCACAAGGCGGTTACGGAAAGGCCTATGCAGATGCACTTATGAAGCTTATTCCGGACTGGAGTTTGATCCCATTACTTGTAGGCATATTTATCGCGGGCATCCTTGGTGCTTTGATTGGACGTTCCCTTCTAAAAAAGCAGTTCGAACGCGCCGGGATTGTCTAATCCATCATGCAGCCTATTCAAACGCGATCAAAAAAAGAATTTCTTGATCCTCGAACAAAAATACTTCTTGTCTTTACCATCGCTGCTGTCGTTGTGGGAGGAGGACATGGATATTGGCTGGCTCCGATTCGAATACTCCTTATATCCGTTCCCTTTATACTGTTTCTTATTGAAAGCAAGTGGAAATATGCCGCCATATATGCCATTTTATTCATAGCGGCCTATGTAGGGCAGATATATCTTTTGCCGCTCGTTACCGGATTTTTAGGTTTTCTGTTGGTGGCTTTTTGCGGTATTTTTGTTCGCATGATGCCGGGGCTTGCCATGGGTGCCTATTTGCTCAGCTCAACGAAAATCAGCGAGTTTATGGCAGCAATGGAACGCATGCGTGTTCCTACCCAGATTACGATTCCACTTTCCGTTGTTTTTCGCTTTTTTCCTACCATCTTGGAAGAGTATCACGCCATAGCCGATGCAATGAAAATGAGAGGCATCTCTTTAGGTGGTTCAAAACCGTGGAAAACTGTGGAATATCGTCTGGTTCCGCTGATGGTGTCCTGCGTAAAAATCGGTGACGAACTTTCCGCATCTGCTTTAACACGTGGCTTAGGCGCGCCGATTAGGCGCACCAATGTCTGTAAAATTGGATTCCATTTGCAGGATATACTCTTTCTGATGCTTTGCCTTGTTAGCTTGTGTGTACTTATCTTTTATAAGATCGGAGGTTCGTTATGATAGAAATAAGAAATTTTTCTTTTTCCTATACATCCTCTGACCAAAGTACACTTAAAAATATCAATCTGAGAATCCCTGACGGTCAATGCGTTCTTTTAACGGGAATGTCCGGATGTGGTAAGACGACCATAATACGAGCTTTAAATGGACTTATTCCTCATTACTATGAAGGGAAAAGTTTGGGAAGTGTATCTGTTTTTGGTAAAAGTCCACAAACGCTTGCTCTGTATGAACTCGCGCCGATTGTTGGCTGCGTATTTCAAAATCCCCGCAGCCAGTTTTTTAATGTAGATACGGATAGTGAACTGGTTTTTGCCTGTGAAAATTTAGGTATGTCAAAAGAAGATATTCGATTGCGCTTTAACAAAATCGTATCCTCTTTGCATATTGAGAAATTGATGGGAAAGAGTTTGTTTCATCTTTCTTCCGGAGAAAAACAAAAAATTGCTTGTGCCTCTGTGGCTGTGCTTTCTCCCAATCTTGTTCTTATGGATGAGCCAAGTGCTAATCTTGATTTTTCCGCTATCGCAAATTTGCAAGGGATGATACAATTTTGGAAAGATGAGGGAAAAACAATCGTTATTGCCGAGCATCGCATCCATTATTTAAAAAATTTAGTGGATCGTGTGATATTGCTTGATGCCGGCGAGATGATCGGAGACTATCAAGGCGTTAACTTTTTCGAGTTACCGAGTTCGTTTTATGAAACGCATGGGATACGTATTCCGGACATAAAACAGCTTTCATTTGGAGCTTCCGATCCATTATCGCCGACGAAAGATTTTTTAGAGCTTTACGATGTGAATTTTTCCTACCACAATACGCAAAGCGTATTGAATATTCCGAAGTTTCAACTTCCTCTGGGAAGGGCAACAGCTCTCATAGGTCCAAACGGTGCCGGCAAGTCCACTTTTGCCAAACTTCTTTGCGGACTGGTGAAAAAAGATAAAAGCAAACTGATCTGTAAAAACAAGACTTTTCCACCTAAAAAAAGACGTGATCTGATCTATCTTGTGCAACAGGAAGTGAATCATCAGTTGTTTACAGAAACGGTTATGGAAGAGCTTTTGATTTCTCAGGAAGAAGAAAATCATTCTGCAGCCGAGGCAATGCTCCAAGAACTCCATCTGGATGGCTTTAAAGATGAACATCCCATGTCTCTTTCAGGAGGGCAAAAGCAGCGTGTTGCAGTAGCCTCCGCTCTGATGAGCAATCGAGATGTTTTAATCTTTGATGAGCCGACCAGTGGTCTTGATTTGGAAAACATGCAGCGTTTTGCACAAATTATAAAGAGAATAATTCTTTTAGGAAAAACATGCTTAATTATTACTCATGATCCGGAGTTCATCGCTCTTGCCTGTCAGCATATTGTTGAAATGAAAGATGGGCAGATTAAGGAGCAATATGATTTGAACCCGACGACAGTACAGAAATTGCAGAACTTTTTTAGAGAGGAGGTTTCATGACAATGAACGCCTTAGGCAATATGGGAGATAATATCCAAATGCAGAAACGAGAAGATGGCAGTTCTATCTTTTTTTTGCATGATGAAACCGGCTCGGGGACGATGACTTGCTACTCCCTTTTCGAAGGCGTCTTTGTACTTTTTAATGACTTTCATCTCAAAACTTGTTACTCAGCTTTCAAGCCACATCAATCGATGTTCACCATTGATTACTGTAAAGAAGGAAGAATAGAAAATAGCATTCATCCGGAAAAGTACACTTATATCAGTGCTGGTGATTTGCAGATGGAAGTACGCACCCAGCATTGCGGAGAGTTTTACTTTCCACTTAAACACTATCACGGAATCACAATCAGCATTCTCTTTCCGCAGGGTTCTGAAGCGATAAGGACATTATTAAACGGATTTCCAGTTGATGTGGAAAATTTGAAAAACAAATTCTGTAGAACATCAAAAGGCTATGAAACCTTTATTATGCGTTCCAATCCACAAACGAACCATATCTTAGCCGAAATTTATCAAATTCCTGAAAAAGATAGAGTTCCTTATCTGAAAATTAAGGTATTAGAACTTCTTCTTTATTTGGATGGTATGGATATTTCTTTGGCAAAACAACAAAACGACTTTTTAAATTTCGCCCAAGTAACTAAGATCAAATCTTTGGAAAAAAGGTTAACTTCACATCTTGACCGATTTTATACGTTAACCGAATGTTCGAGTTTCATTGATATGCCGCTCACATCTATGAAAAAAGCGTTCAAAATTATTTATGGAAAATCGATTTATGCCTATATGAAAGAGTATCGCGTTAATGCAGCGGCTTTGCTCTTACAAGATTCATCGAAGAGCATACTTGAAATTGCGAATGATTTAGGCTACCAAAACCCATCCAAGTTTTCAGCTGCCTTCAAGTCCCTTCGTGGTTTAACGCCACGAGACTATAGAAAAACTCTTGTCTGAACGGGGCTGTTTTCCCATTAGAGGGTGGAACGGACCACACCTTATTTCATAAACTGTTTTAGAGAATACGTTGAATTCTCTTCGACCAAAACAGTTTAGAAATGAGGTGTTTTTATTTTGAAAAGCAAAAAAAGAATATTGCCGATTGTTCTGTCTTTTGCAGACAGTGCGAAACCACAGTTTATACTATCTATTCTATTTGCCGTGCTAAGCGTTTTCTGTGGTTTTTTGCCTTATTTTGGGATCTATCAAGTCCTTCTTGTATTTTTTTCAAAAGTACAAGATAGCAGTCAAATTTCTGTGCATTCACTTGTCCCTTGGTTCCTTTTGTGCGTCGCAGGATATGGCCTTAAAGTCTTGTTTCACACAATCTCAACGAATCGGTCTCATCATGCTGCCTACCATATTCTCAAAAATATACGAAGCCGACTGACCGAGAAATTAATGCGATTGCCGCTTGGAACTGTAACAGGAAAAACCGCCGGTGAACTCAAGAGCATTATTGTTGACCGTGTAGAAACGATTGAATTACCTTTGGCACACTTGATACCGGAAGGCTTATCGAATCTGATTTTTCCTGTTATCGTATTTATTTTCATGCTGGTATGGAATTGGAAAGTCGCATTGGCATCTGTTGCCTGCATTCCTTTTGGCGTGCTCGCCTATGCGATCGTCATGAAGACATTTAACAGCAAATATGACAGCTATATGAAAGCTTCTAAAAAAGTGGACAGTGTGATTGTGGAATATGTGGAAGGCATTGAGGTTGTCAAGGCGTTTAATCAATCCAGTAAATCCTATAAAAAATATACGAATGCGATCACGTCCTTTAAAGATTTTACTTTAGATTGGTTTCGCTCCACTTGGCCGCTGATGAATTTTGCAGCGGCGATACTGCCGAGCACACTGTTAGGCATTCTTCCAGCAGGTATCTTGCTTTATGCTACAGGAAATCTAACACCTGCTGAACTAACGCTTACCATCATCCTTTCCTTAAGTCTGGTAGGCCCCGTTTCATACTTTACGACAGCTGTCAACAGCTATAAATCCATTGAATACGCTCTGCTGGATGTTCAGAAAATCTTAGACTTGCAAGAGCTTCCGGAAGAAAAAGAGTCGAAAGAACTGTCCGGTTATGACATTTCATATGAAGATGTCACATTTTCTTATGAAGAGGCTCAAGCACCTGTCGTTAAAGATTTTTCTTTAGAAATACCCGAGGCATCTTTCGTAGCTTTGGTAGGTCCTTCCGGCGGAGGAAAATCTACCTTATCTCGATTGCTTTTGCGTTTTTGGGATGTGAATCAGGGATGTATTTGTATCGGAGGAAAGGATATACGCTCTTTACCACTTGAACAGCTCTCAGGACTCATCAGCTATGTTTCTCAGGATAATTTTCTTTTCAATATGTCCCTTTTTGAAAATATCCGCGTAGGCAATCCGGCCGCAACAAAAAAAGAGGTGTTTCAGGCTGCTCATATGGCACAATGCGAAGAGTTTATTTCACGTTTAGAACAAGGTTGGGACACGCCGGCTGGAGAAGCGGGAGATAAACTGTCGGGCGGTGAAAAACAGCGTATAGCGATTGCCAGGGCAATACTAAAAGACGCCCCTATCGTTGTTTTGGATGAAGCAACCGCATTTACTGATCCGGAAAATGAACTTCAACTACAAAAATCGATTAATGAACTAACGCGTGGCAAGACGCTGTTAGTGATTGCCCATAGGCTTTCTACAATAAAAAATGCCGACAAAATCGTTGTTTTGCAGGAAGGCACAAAAGTGGCGGAAGGAACGCAGAATGAACTTCTGAAGGCTTGCTCCCTTTACCGCTCCATGTGGGAAGCACATGTTGGTGCCAAAGCATGGGCGGCATCCAATCAAGAGAAAGGAGCGGATAAATAAATGTTTACCATGATCAAACGTATCGTTGATTGGACAGGTTCTTATAAAAAAAGATTTTACTGGGGCATCGTCTGGTCGTTATTAGAGAATTTCTTTATTGCTTTTCCCTTGATGGGAGCGGCTTATGTTCTGAACCTTATGCTGCAGGATACGGCAGGGCTCAGGAGTTTGCACACAACGGAAGCTTTATGGGCGCTTTTGTTTATGGTTTTCTGTGTTTTAGGTCGTTTCTTCTTCTCCTATCTGCGGGCTGTTTTTCAAGAAAGCATTGCTTATGAAAAAACAGCCGAGGAGCGCATCGAGATAGGCGATATATTAAAGCGAGTTTCCCTTGGCTTTTTTGACCGTCACAAGACCGGTGAAATTGCGGGAGCAGTTACAACGGACTTATCTACTTTGGAATTGTATGCCATGAAGATGACGGATACGGTTATCGGAGCTTATTTGCAGACTCTTGCCATGATTCTATGCATCCTTTTTTTCTCCTGGAAAGTGGCAACTGTTGCTTTAGTGGGTGTATTATGCTCTGCATTTTTCCAGCGCCAACTGGTGAAAGATAGCCGGGCAACCACAGCGGTGCGCCAGAAAGCCAATGATAGCATGATTAACGCAACACTCCAATTTATCCGTGGAATAACGGTTATTAAATCGTATGGGAGAACAGGAAGCGCCGTTGCGGAACTACAAAAATCTTTTTCCGATCAACGTGACATCAACATCAAAATAGAAAATGATTACATGTGGACGAACGGTCTTTATCAGTTAAGCCTAAAATTGACCTCCGTAGCAATCGCTTTTATGGTATGCCTTCAAACCATTCACGGTGAAATTCCTCTGCCTATCATGCTCATGATAGTGATCTTTTCATTTGTTATGTTTGCTCGTTTGGAAACGGTAACCGATGCTTCTCACACCTTGGAAATGATGCGAGCAGCGCTGGACAAACTTCAAACAATTAAGACGGCAAACTATATCGACGAAGATTCAAAAGACATTGTTTTAAACAATTTTGACATTTCTTATCAGAACGTATCCTTCGCTTACGATCACAAAAATGTTATCGAGAATGTGAGCTTTTCTCTTCCCGAAAATTCAACTTTAGCCATCGTGGGACCCTCCGGTTCCGGTAAAACAACACTCTGTAATTTGCTTGCCAGATTCTATGATGTCAATCATGGGTCTATTTCTATCGATGGACATGATATCAGAGAAATGACTTGTGATACTCTGCTGCAATATATTTCGATCGTTTTTCAGCATGTATATCTGTTTCATGACACGATATTGAACAACATTCGTTTCGGCAGACCGGAAGCCAGCATCGAGGAGATTAAAGAAGCTGCCAAAAAGGCGGCTTGTCATGAATTTATTGAGAATTTACCAAACGGCTATAACACGATGCTTGGCGAAGGCGGATCGACACTTTCAGGAGGAGAAAAACAACGCTTATCCATTGCTCGTGCCATACTAAAAGATGCACCTATCGTTATATTAGATGAAGCAACTGCCAGTGTTGATCCTGAAAACGAGCATTTCATTCAACAAGCCATATCCGCCTTGGTTAAAGGAAAAACATTGATCGTTATTGCCCACAGGCTAAACACAATACAGTTTGCTGACAATATTTTAGTTATAGACCAAGGAAAGCTGGTACAGCAGGGAACGCATGAACAGTTAATAGAAGAAGAAGGAATATATAAAGATTTCCAGAAAATACTCAATAAGACAAGTAACTGGCAACTCAGTTGAACAAATTCATTTTAATTTAGCAACTCCAATTATTATGAAAAGGGGACTCCTGCATGCTCATGTTTGCAGTCAGTCCCTTTTGTTTTAGGGTTAGCGCATTAGTTTTCGTACCCCTTGCTCATTTTCGTACCCCTGAGTATGCGTTTCGTACCCTAAGCGGCTGTGCCGTTAAAATGTATCAAATATGGCGTTTTGTTCTCACCTATGAAGTAATGATCGGTGTTCGCTATACCTGAGCTAAATTCATGACCATTTAACACATAGTTCAAAACGATTAACCCGATATCCTCTTTTATATCAAATTGGATTTTTAGAGCAATTTCATCTTCAGCTTGAATATATTCTGATGGCTTCATCTGATTATAACTAATATAGCAAAGAGCCATAAAAGATAAAGTTGCCAGCACGATAAAAATTCTTTTTTCATGACAGTTGCTTCTATTAGTTTATATTCTGGCGTCGAAAATACTGAATTTAATATAGTCCGGAAAGAAAAACATATTTGGCTTAAGTATTGCTAATCGTTAAACTAATCTCATAAGTATCACAATAAAGAATACATTATTAGGAGGACACTATGCTACTGAAAAATAAAATCGCCTTAGTTACCGGCGGAACTCGCGGAATCGGAAGGGCTATTGTTGAGAAGTTTTTGGAAAATGGAGCCACTCTTATCATTACCGGTTCGCGTCAGGAAACAGTAGAGCCATGCGTTGCAGAACTCAAACAAAAATTTCCCAATAGTCAGGTTACCGGTTTTTGGCCCAAATTAAACGATCTGGAATCAGTCCAAAAAATGATGAGCGAGATCATCGCCACATATAAACGCTTGGATATCATCGTCAACAATGCCGGTGTTTCAGCTGATCAGGCTTTCGCCAGCTATACTCAGGAAATGTTTGACGAGGTCATGGCGCTCAATGTGACCGGAACATTTAATATCTGTCGTGCGGCCTACGACTATATCAAAGATCAGGATTCGGCAGTCATTATCAACCTATCTTCCATGGTCAGCCGAGATGCCGCAACTGCCGGTGTCGCCTATCCAACCAGTAAATTCGCCGTTGACGGTCTGACTCTCAGTCTGGCAAGAGAATTAGCCCCACTTGGTATCCGCGTCAACGCTGTTGCCCCGGGTATCACTAATACGGACATGGTTAAAGCTCTTCCCGATCAAGTTATCCAGCCATTAATTGAGACCATACCCTTGCGTCGTATCGGCGAACCGGAAGACATCGCCAATGCCTGCCTTTTCCTAGCAAGTGATATGGCCAGCTATGTGACCGGACAAGTTTTACGGGTTGACGGACTAGCCAGATGTTAATGTCTTAAGTTCAACAACTTTCATTTGAGATATTTGAAGGTCGGCTTATTGCCGACCTTTTTCATATATATGTTTGATTGAAAGGAAGATTTGCTTTACTTGTCCTTATAAACCCATTACAGCAAAGTCTTTGCCCCGTTAAAAAGAGAAACCTCGCGGAGGTTTCTTTTCATGAATTCAAGTCTTTTGATCTGAATCATAACGGAATATTCTTTTACATATTCGTTAGTCCGGCATCAGAAACCAGGATAAGCCCATTCAATTCAGCTCTATTTAGAAATAATTCCAAAGTGGAAACCACCACCGTAAATTTTTATGTTACAGCGCCTATAATCACGTTACTGCCAGAGCGCACGCGTGACGGTATCTGCTAAGAGCCGCCCATGTAACGTGAGCCGTATGCGCCCCCGTCGTAACTCATCACCATCAATTAACCCATCGTCACGCAATTCATTGAGAGTCTCTTGCGCTACACCTTCTGGAATATCGATCCCCTCAAAAAGACGTATCCCCAACATAATGTTTTCGTCGTAACGTTGTGTTGGGCTAAGAATTTCACGAGCAAGTGCCGGCGAAACCCCCGAATTTACGCGCCCCGCATACGCCAAAGGATGCTTCACATTCCAAAAACGTGTTCCATTAATGTGCGAATGGGCACCAGGTCCGTACCCCCACCAATTCGCGTTCTTCCAATAGTGCATATTGTGGTGGCACTCTCGCCCAGGTTTAGCCCAGTTGGAAATTTCGTACCAGCGGTAGCCAGCCTCGGCCAATAGCTCGTCGGCACGCTCATATTTATCCGCTAAAACATCCGGGTCAGGTAACTCAATCTCGCCACGTCGCGCCTGGGCGCCCATTTTTGTTCCGGGTTCCACCATTAATCCGTAAGCGCTGACGTGTTCCGGTTGGAGGGCAATGGCGGCACGCACCGAGGTTTCCCACTCCTCCATCGTTTCCCCAGGTGCCCCATAAATAAGGTCGACGGAATAGTGTAACCCGAGTTCGCGTGCCCACCGCGTCACTTTTTCGACCTGCCCCGGTGTGTGCCTGCGGTCAAGGGTGTGTAAAACACTGGGGACGGCGGACTGCATTCCAAAAGAAATACGGGTAAAACCGCCATTTTTCAGGGTTTCTAAGGCGCGAAAATCCACGGATTCCGGGTTACATTCCGTAGTAATTTCGGCATCTTTCTCAATGCCAAAAGCCTGGCGTAAACCATCCACAATGGCAGTGAGCTGGCCTGCATTGAGAAGCGTTGGCGTTCCGCCACCAAAAAAGATGGTTTTGAGCGCGGTAGCGTTGTTCCCCGTATTCAACACATTCCGTGATAATTCAATTTCTTTAAGAACTGTTGCGTCAAAATCATCGCGTCCTGCGCCAGGCCCGAAGCTCAGCTTCGTGTAGGTATTAAAATCGCAATACCCGCAGCGAAGCACGCAGAAAGGAACGTGAACATAGGCGGAAAAACCGGAACTTACGTCGCAAAGAGGTAATTCGCCCGACGCAGGTGCCGGTTCACCATCCGGTAAAGCTGCCACTATCCCTCACTTTATACACGAGTTATACACGAGGCTTTCGCACGCCTTGTATATCGTGGACGGTCCGTCCCGCCTCAATTCCGCGCTGTTCAAAACGTGTGAGCGTGCGTTCTTCCCATCTGGGCGCGAAACCTCCACGTTCCGGTTCTTCGTCGTTTACATCGGGGCGCTCACCCACATACGGGTTTTCTAACCACGGGGTTGTTTCGACGACGTTGCGCATCTGCCACGCATAATTATCCCAGTCGGTTGCTAAACGCCACACGCCGCCGTCTGCGAGTATTCCGCTGACAGTGGTTGCAAACGGAGGTGCGACGAGGCGACGTTTGTGGTGGCGGGCTTTTCGCCACGGGTCCGGGAAGAATGTCCACACTTCTTGTGCGCGTGGGTTGGCACTATTGGGGTGCTCCGGGTTAATTGCGGGCCCCAAAGCCAAGGCTTCGTCGGGGTCGTTGGCGCCTGCGTTTGCGAGTCCGAAAAGAACCGGGAGGGCTTGTGCGGCGTCTGCTTGAAGGACGCGAACATTCGTCACTCCGCTGTGGACAATGCGGGAAAGACAGCGGGCAGCTCCTGGCGCCCAGGCTTCTACGCATATGACGTCCACGTCGGGATGTTTTTCAGCGTAGGATACCGCCTGTTCACCACTTCCGGAACCTACCTCAACAATCAGGGGAGCTTCACGCCCGAATGCTTGAGCGAGCGAGAATTCTGCCCGGGGAGCCACAAGCGATTCCGAAGCGCCCGGTGCCATGCGGAGAAAAAGATCCTGGTTAAGTGCTACGAGTTCGTCGTATTTGTGTCCGAGCCTGCTACCGCGTTGGGAAAAGCTCCGAATACGCCAGGTTTTGCGAGGATTATCCTCATTTTTTGCCACTGGGCGCCTCCGATGTCAGAGCTGCAACGAAGGCTTCCTGAGGAACATCCACACGACCGATAGACTTCATGCGCTTCTTACCCTCTTTTTGCTTTTCGAGGAGCTTACGTTTACGCGACACATCTCCACCATAGCATTTAGAGAGCACGTCCTTGCGCAATGCCTTAATCGTTTCACGCGCAATAACACGCGAACCAATCGCAGCCTGGATGGGGATTTCGAACTGTTGGCGCGGAATGAGTTCGCGCAACTTTTTCGCCATCATATTGCCGTAGGTGTACGCCTTATCCTTGTGAACAATCGAGGAGAAGGCGTCAACCTGTTCGCGGTTAAGCAGAATATCGACCTTGACAAGATCGGCTTCCTGTTCACCGCGCAGTTCGTAATCAAGGGAGGCATACCCTTTTGTGCGGGATTTCAACTGGTCGAAGAAATCCGTGACGATTTCCGCGAGGGGAAGGCTATAGTGGAGTTCGACGCGTTCTTCCGTCAGGTAATCCATGCCCTTCATATTGCCGCGCCGTTCCTGGCAGAGCTCCATCACAGCACCCACATAATCTGTTGGGCAGAGAATCGTTGCTTCCACAAGGGGTTCGTAGATGGCACGAATTTTTCCTTCCGGAAATTCAGACGGGTTTGTAACCGTAATTTCTTGCCCGGAATCAGTGACAACACGATAAATAACCGAGGGTGCCGTCGCAATAATCCCTAAATCAAATTCGCGCTCCAAACGTTCTCGAATAATCTCTAGGTGCAATAAACCGAGGAAACCGCAGCGGAAACCGAAACCAAGAGCCACAGAGTTTTCCGGTTCGTAGGTAAGGGATGCGTCGTTGAGTTTCAGCTTATCTAAAGCATCGCGCAGATTCGGGAAATCTGAGCCGTCCGTAGGGTAAATACCAGAGAAAACCATGGGTTTGGGATCGTGATACCCGGATAGTGGCGTTTGCGCTCCTGCGCGTGCCGTCGTCACTGTGTCACCAACACGGGATTGCCCCACATCTTTTACGCCCGTAATAAGGTAGCCAACTTCCCCGGCAGCTAAGGACTTTGCGGGTTTAGGTTCGGGCGAAATCACGCCGATTTCCAAGAGGTCATGATCCGTGTTCGTTGCCATGGCGCGAATGCGTTCGCGGTCTTTAAGCTCCCCGTCAACAACACGCACATAGGTGACAACTCCGCGGTAAATGTCGTACACGGAATCGAAAATCATGGCGCGGGCGGGTGCGTTTTTTTCGCCTCGCGGGCAGGGAATTTCTGCGACAATGCGGTTCAAGAGTTCCGGAACACCTTCACCGGTTTTACCGGAAACAGCCATACATTCTTCCGGCTCAATACCGAGGAGGGATGCGACTTCGTTCGCAATTTTTTCCGGCTGAGCGGAGGGAAGGTCGATTTTATTCAGCACGGGAATAATGATGAGGTCGTTTTCCATCGCCATATAGAGATTGGCGAGGGTTTGCGCTTCAATCCCCTGGGTTGCGTCCACAAGAAGAATCGCTCCTTCGCACGCAGCCAAAGAACGCGACACCTCATAGGAAAAGTCGACGTGACCGGGGGTGTCAATCATATTGAGTGCGTATGCCTGCCCGTCAACAGTCCAGGGAAGGCGAACCGCCTGCGATTTAATGGTGATGCCGCGTTCGCGTTCAATATCCATGCGATCCAGGTATTGTTCACGCATATCACGCTGTTCCACAATGCCGGTGAGTTGCAACATGCGATCGGCCAGGGTGGATTTCCCGTGGTCAATATGTGCAATAATGCAGAAATTGCGAATGCGTTCTTGCGCCGTATGGCCAGGCATAATGGCGCGCGATTCCTTATCCGAAGAAATGGGCACGTCTCTCCTTTTTTACGTAAAGTCCATCTTATTGTAATACGGACGCGCCTTGCTTCCCACTTTTTCGACGCGCAACACACTAACACCACACGGTACGTATGCTTACATTCAACACACCTTAAAACCAAGGACAACAAAAACGTCTCACACAGTGATGTGTGTAACGGGCTTCACTTCTCAACTCCACATAACTGGATAAGAACACGCCAGACCTTTGAGCAACATCATCACTATCTCAGAATAGTTAACACAGGTACAACAAACACCACGGCTACAACAAACCGCTACGTACGCGAAATCGATCAAACGGTGTCACATAAAAACTGTGGTGGACATAGCTGAGCCATGCCCACCACAGATTAAAGAACACCGGTTAACAATGAGTGTAAGAAAAACTCCTTGTTCCGGTTATCGTCGTCGATGAAAAAACTACAATACCGAGGCGAAGAATTCCCGTGTTCGCAGTTCTTTGGGGTGATTGATTACCTCGTCGGCGGTTCCTTCTTCGACGATGATGCCGTCGGCCATAAATACGACGTGATCGGCAACTTCGCGGGCGAAACCGATTTCGTGGGTAACAACCATCATTGTCATGCCCTCTTTTGCCAGGTCGCGGATAACGTTGAGCACTTCACCCACGAGTTCGGGGTCGAGGGCCGAGGTTGGTTCATCGAAAAGCATAAGTTCCGGCTGCATGGCGAGCGCGCGGGCAATGGCGACGCGCTGCTGCTGACCGCCCGAAAGTTGGGAAGGATAGTGATCCTTGCGGTCAAGCAGGCCAACTCGATCAAGGAGCGCCAAGGCTTCTTTTTTCGCCTGCCCCTTGGATAAACCTTTGACGTGGACGGGTGCTTCCATAACGTTTTCCAACGCTGTTTTGTGCGGGAAAAGGTTGAAGCGCTGGAACACCATGCCGAGGCGAGATTTTTGTTCCGCAATCTTCTTATCGGGAAGATCGTGGAGTTTAATGGTGCCATCTTTGCCGACGATTTCGCGCATTCCGACGAGTTCGCCTTCGAGATAGATACGCCCGGCACTGATTTTTTCCAAACCGTTAACACAGCGCAACAACGTGGATTTTCCTGAACCCGAGGGGCCAAGAATAACGCAGACTTCACCACTTTTCACCGATAAATCAACGTTATTGAGGACGTGGAGGTCGTCGAAAAACTTGTGGACGCCACGAATGTCGAGCATATTACCCGTTTTCGAGGTTTCGGCGTTGTGCTGTAGTGTCATGGTGTCACATCCAAAAAGAGGTTCTTCGTTTGTTGATTATTCGCCGGTCCGTTGCCTTTGCGACCAAAACGTCCCTTCTTCCCTGTTTCTTTCGACGAGGAACCGAAACCGCGCCCGAAGTAGCGTTCGAGGTGAATTTGAACAACCATCAAAATGGAGGTGATAATGAGATACCAAATGGCTGCTGTCAAAAGAAGCGGAATAGGTTTGAAAAGCTGGGTTCCCTTATCGTTTGTTACGAAGGTCAGTTCGAGAATGAACGGGATGACGGAGGCGAGTGAGGTTGTTTTCAGCATGGAAATTGTTTCATTTCCCAGGGGCGGAATAATCACACGCATTGCCTGGGGAAGAATGATTCGACGCATAACCTGCCCCGGTTTCATGCCCAAAGATTCGGCAGCTTCTCGCTGGCCAGGATCAACAGAGTTCAGCCCGGAACGGATGATTTCAGCCAAGTATGCACCTTCGTTGAGAGACAAGCCCACAACCGCCATCCAGAAGGTGTTGAAGTAGAGCTTTGTTTCGAAGGTGACAAATTCTGGTCCGAAGGGAATACCTAAGGAAAGATTCGGGTACAACACCGGTACAAGGGACCAGAAAATAAGCTGGGTGTAAATCGGTGTTCCGCGGAAGAACCAAATATAGAACCAGGAAACACCGCGAAGTACCGGGTTAAGCGATTGACGCATAATTGCCATGGTGACGGCAAGGATAGTTCCAAAGACCATTGCGAGCACTGTCAAAATGAGTGTGAACATCACACCCATCATGACGCGCTGCGAAAACAGCCATTGCCATACGACGTACCAATCAAATTTTTCATTGGTGACAACCGCGCTGACCCCCATCGACGCGATAACGAAGACGATGATGGCAGATATCCAACGCCCGGGGCGCGGAACAGGTTTTGAATGGATAAATTCGATGTTGGATTTATCCATCACACCTGTTCCGCGCCCAGCGTTGCTGAAGTTTTGTTCAGCCATAAATGCGTGCCCTACTGAACGTCTGCAGGGTTAAGCTCGGCCTTCGTCAAGGCTGACTTTTCTGCACCGTACTTGGCGAGGATTTCCTTGAGGTACCCCTTGTCCATGAGGTACTGCATGGCTTCCTCGACGGCTTTAGCAAGCTCCGTATCGCCCTTTGCTACAGCAATACCAATAGGTGCTGATTCGTAAACGTCCCCAACCTGTTCGAGCTGACCATCAGTCTTCTTAATTGAGTAATCTGTCACAACAGAATCTGAGTACACTGCGTCGTACACGCCACCGAGGAGCTTGGTAACGGCATCGGTGTGCAGTGTGTGTGGGTTGATCTTAATTTCGGGCTTACCTGCAGCCTTGCATTTTTCAGCTTCTGCCTTCATGGAATCGTACTGAGCGGTACCGGTTTGAACACCGATTGCCTTGCCACAAAGATCCTTGGGATCGAACTTGCTCGGGTTACCCTTCTTGACCGCATAGGTTGAACCAACCTTGAGGTAAGTAATCATGTTTGTTTCGTTGATGCGATCCTTGCTGACGGTGAAGGCGGATGCACCAATATCGAATTTAGATCCGAGTCCGGGAATAATCGTCGGGAATTCGGCATGTTCTGTTGTGCCGTCCTTCAATCCCATTACCTTTGCGAGGGCGCGTGTAAGGTCAATATCGTAACCAATTGGGGTCTTTCCATCCTTGTCGCGGAATTCTGCGGGCGGATAATCGGTGGATGAACCGTTACGCAAAATTCCACGATCCTTGATTGCCTTGGGAACCTTGGCGGCAATGGCATCTACCTTTTCAATCTTGCTAATATCCGCGCCTTTGCTCTCGGTCGCTTTATTAGAACCAGACTTTGCTTCATCAGGGTTTGAGCATCCCGCAAGCGCAGTTGCCACGGTAGCAACGGCTGCCAACAATACGGAAAGTTTTTTCATGACCTTCTCCTTATAAATTAGCTAAAACATAGGTGAGTTTTTCGGCATCCCCGAGTAGTATTGATATGTCAGACTGTTTGTCAGTTTTTACCCTCGGCTTTGCTTTCACACACCACAACGATTCAATTATGCAAGAGCATGCATAGTTATGCAAATCTTGTGTTCAATATGTGAGCATTAAGATACGACGGTCAGCGCAGGCTCTCGCCCATGTTCATCACAAGTGAATATCCATTCATAAGGAGACATTATGCCCGTCCTCTCGCTCATAGATTTCGCCTACCTCTACAAAAACGAAACCCCCAAAGACGCTTTCCGTCGTAGTATAGAAATCGCTAAAAAAGCAGAACACTACGGTTTTAAGCGCATTTGGTACACCGAACATCACAATATGCCAACCGTGGCATCATCCGCTCCCGCAATTCTTATCGCCCACGTTGCCAACCACACCTCACGTATCCGGCTTGGAGCAGGTGGCGTCATGCTACCCAACCACGCGCCCCTCGTCGTGGCTGAACAATACGGAAGCCTCGCAGAACTTCACCCCAATCGCATAGATATTGGAATTGGACGCGCACCGGGAACAGATAAAAAAACAATGTACTGCCTGCGCAGAACCTTCCACGCGGAAGAAAATTTTGAATCCGATATTGCCGAACTACAAGGTTTCCTCGGCAACCATTCGCGCGTCGCGGGAATTGGAGCATATCCGGGCAAGGGCACACATATTCCCCTCTACCTCCTCGGCTCCTCCCTCTACAGCGCACGCCTTGCCGCTGAGCTAGGCTTACCCTACGTTTTCGCCTCCCATTTCGCGCCAAAAATGCTCTACAGCGCAATCTCCACGTATAAAAACGATTTTCGCCCTTCCGAAAAACTCAGCGAACCCTACGCAATTGCGGCATTGAACGTCATCGCGGCCAATACACACGAGGAAGCGCAGGCAGAATTCGAGCTTGTTAAACGCGCCCGGATTCGTTCCCATATTCGCGATCTCGATATAAGCGACGCGGATCTGGACACCATTATGGACACCGATGGAGCCCTCAATATTCTTCAACAGCTGACATTCACAGCCGTGGGAACGGGCGAAGAAACCGCCACATACCTTAAAGATTTTGCCTCGCGCACTGAAGTCGACGAACTTATGCTCTGCATTCAGGCGATATCCAACGATTCCGCCCTGCAAACACTGGATATCGTCGGCAAACAATACACAACAAGGTAACCCTCCCCAACACTCCACCCCAGCGCACGCGAACACATAACACTCCGCACCAACACACAACCCGAAAGAGTGTGATACCACCACCTCAGGGCCCGCCAGCCACATCCCCCAGCCAGGAGCAATTTTCCTCACACGCCACGCTCCCCCCAACACGCAGAACATGCGCGCCTGAAACCGTGTGGCAAAACGTAACCAAACGCCCAAAAGTGTGACACATCTAAAACATCCGCGTCCCCACTCAGAAGTGTGGCACGATATAAGCATGGTTTTTTCGAAAAAATTGCTGGGAAAAGGGGAACATGTCCTTGTTCACCTTCGTCGGCAAGGTAGCGAACTGCTCCCCAATACGGTTGCGTTTATTATTGTCCTCATCACTGCCGTTATGCTGGCTATCTTCCTCCCTTCTTCCTGGCGCCCGCTTTCCGTGTGGATTATCCTCGCCGTTTTCGCAATCGCCACTATTCCGATCATTATTCTTCCCTGGTGGAGGTGGAGAACGACGACGTACACCATCACCAACAAACGTATTGTGACGCGTATGGGAACATGGACAAAACAGGGACACGATATTCCCCTGGCAACCGTAAAATCTGTGCAATACCACCTTTTAAGCGAGGAAACGACATACACCACCGGCGAGCTCATTCTCGAAACCCGCGATGCACACAGCCTCACACTCAAAGACGTCCCATCCATCGAAAAGGTCTACAAACTTATTAACGACGTTATCCAGGCCCGCCAAGGCCAGGCACCCGTTATCATCACGACCTCACCAACATCACAAGAGGCAATTCAACAGTAATCTCAAATATCCCCTCTTTCTTATTTTCGTGGATATCATCATAAATAAAACCACAAGAAAAAGAGGAAGCATGAGCGCACAAGTTGGTACTCTCTATCGTTTTCAAGCATGCCTACTCGCTGGTGGCGCAGGTGATGCGCTGTAGGTGAAGAGGCTTTCGCAATTAGCCTGTACTGCGCAATGAAATATTCTCATGACTGCGAACGAGCCCTTATTACGGCCGTTAACCATAGTGGCGATAGTGATTCCACCGAAGCAATCGCGGGAAATATTTTGGGAGTTTTCTTAGGGACAAAGGGCATCCCTAAAAAATACCTCACCAATCTTGAACTAGCAGATATTATTTCTCGTGTAGCTACAGATTTGTGGGAACAGTAGCTGGGTCAAAAGCTTGCATAATACACCAAATATCTGGTATTATTTTCTATTGGACTTTCACCGGTCGGGTGGTAGGTCCTTGTTCTATCGCAACAACCACGGGTGCCCCACGCCCACAGTCCTGCGGAGAACGCACCCTCACCGACCATATTCCATCGCATAGCGATTGACCGAAAGAGAATTTCATTGGCTAATATTAAGCAGCAAAAGAAGCGCGTTCTCACCAACGAGAAGCGTCGCATTCGTAACCAGGCTGTCAAGTCTGAACTCAAAACCTACGTCCGCAAGACTCGCGAAGCTATTGAAGCTGGCGATAAAGAAGCAGCTCAGTTAGCTCTTCAGGCCGCAGGTCGCAAGTTGGACAAGGCAGTTTCGAAAGGCGTTATCCACCGCAATCAGGCGGCTAACCGTCAGTCGAAGCTTGCTAAGCAGGTGAACGCACTCTAAAAAGTGCACAAAATTTTATGGTCGTCACGTTCGTGGCGACCATATTTTTTGTCCGCTAAGCCAAGCGATAATCGGGCTATAGGACAATAATGGAGGATTTTATCGGGATTTTTTGTTGTGTTGTCACCGTTTTCTGGGGGTAGCTGTTGGTGGTGGTCAACAGGTTTGTTGGCCAGAACGTGTTGTTTTTGGTGGGGTTTTTGTTTTTATTTTGTAGTGAAAGTCGGGTTCGGAGTCGGTTAACAAACACCTTACGGCTTAAACTTGCATTTCAGAAAAACTAGACTTGCGTTTCTGAAAGATATGCAAGAACCGCGCGAACACGCCGATTATCCTCCCCCGTGTCCATGCCGAGCTTGATAAAAATATTCGCAACGTGTTTGGAAATCGTCGCATTACTCAAAAATAGTTTCTCCGCCAGCTGTGCATTGGAATATCCCTGCGCCATTAGCGCTAAAATCTCACGTTCCCGATCAGTTAAATCACGCAGTTTCGAGTTCTCTTTTTTCACCAACTGCAAAGCAACATCCTGATTAATCACCACGCCACCAGCAGCAATAACTTCCAGGGAATGAATAAAATCGGCAACCTGCGCAACACTATCCTTCAACACATATCCCAGTCCCCCAAGAGCATCATTGGGATAAAACAGCTTGCGTGCATACGCGGGCGCAATATATTGCGAAAGCACCATAATCCCAAGGTGTGGGAACTCTTCACGTAATTGAATGGCTGCACGTAATCCGTCGTCCGTCATGGTGGGCGGCATACGAACATCGGTGATGAGAACATCAACGGGCGTCGAGCGGACAAGCTCCATCATTTCCGCAGTATCTTTAGCCCTGCCCACAATAGAGTGCCCGCGCCGCTCCAACAACCCGGACAACCCCTCACGAAACAACGCAGAATCGTCGGCAACAATAATTTTCATCACGTAACTCCTTTCTCAAATGCGCTTACGAAACTGTTGAGCAAACACACTTCTCACGTTCCCATAACAAACACACTTCTCACGTCCGCTCAACAGCGAAAGAACTTCCAAACTCCCCTCGGTGAAGCATTAACGGAATGGATGCGCACACGACGGTTGGGCCACCGGCCGGGCTGGACAGCGAACACGTTCCACCAAAAGCCTCCAGGCGTTCACGAATCCCTGCGAGCCCGCCACCTTCTCGCATCTTTGCGCCACCCGGCCCTGAATCAACAATGCTCAACCGCAGATTGTCATCAACAGAAATGAGAATATCGACGGTAGCTTCCGGGGCATATTTCGCCACATTTGTTAACGCCTCCGCGATGGTGAAATACCCGGCAGCAACCACTCCCTCAGGGATTACCGGCAAATCGTACGGCACATGTACACGAACCTCCAAGGGGAAAGATATAGCCAAATCTTCTACCGCCACTTTGAGGCCTAAATCGGATAAAACTTTAGGGTGGATTCCCGCAACCGTTTTACGCAACTCCTTGAGCGCAAGTGCCGCACGCTGTTGGGCGCTGTGGAGACGTTCGCGAACGTCGTCAATATCTTGCTGGGAAACCTGCGCATCCTTCCCTTCAAGAATAAGGAGGGCCTCGCCGATGTCCATCGTCGTCGCAACAAGATATTGTTGAACGCCGTCGTGCAAATCGCGTTCGATGCGACGCCTCTCGATCTCAAACGCTGTGGCAATGGCACGCTGGCGGTCGATGACCTGCCCATAATTCTCCGCAGGAACTGTGCGATAAAAATTCGTGGACTTTTCACGCTGACGTTCCTTTTCGCGACGTTCGCCGTACTTGCGTCCTATAAAATATATTCCGACGGGAAACGCGATGAGGAGGGCAAAGAAGAACATGACAAATCCCAGTTTTTCATACATGGGCATGGGCTCCCTTCTCCGTGCGTCGTTAACACTCACGCCGTCAACACTCACATATTACAGGAGCGGGAACTACAAATAACGCGGTACAGCCCCAATAGTAGAGTTAGGTCTACCTTAAGTTACGAGTTACCACGCTGTTAACCCCACGCAGAACACGGTGAAATAGAAGCATGAATACGACGCACACACATACACCCTCTTTGCAAACACGCAACCTGGTGAAAAATTTTGGTCACGTTGTGGCTCTTCGCGGAATTTCCCTGAATATTGCTTCTGGGCAATCCGTTGCAATTATGGGGCCTTCGGGTTCCGGCAAATCAACGCTACTTCACTGTTTATCCGGGGTTCTTCCGCCCACGTCGGGCCATGTTTGGTTGAATGGGAAGGATATTTCCGAGGCGTCCGATAAGATTCGCTCTAAGTTGCGCCTCAACACATGCGGTTTTGTGTTTCAGGATGGGCAGCTTGTTCCCGAGCTTTCGGCAAGAGAAAATGTTGCGATTCCCCTGCTTTTGCAAGGAAAGAAACGGACGGAAGCCTTCACAATAGCTGATCAGTGGTTGGATCGTTTGGGGATTTTTGAGCAGAAGGATCGCCGTCCTGGGGATATGTCCGGTGGGCAGATGCAGCGTATTGCGATTGCGCGTGCGCTCGCTCCCGAACCCGATGTTGTGTTTGCCGACGAACCAACGGGCGCGCTGGATCAATCCACGGGACATGAAGTTATCCAAATTCTCAGCATGGCAACGCAAATGCGTGGCGCCACACTGGTTATGGTGACACATGATCCGAAAGTCGCCCAGTGGTGTGAAAGGATTATCGAGATTCGCGACGGAGTTATCCACGCGGACACTTACGAGAAAGACCAGTAATCATGACTACCCTATCTCTTGCACGCCGCCTCACTGTTGCCCGCCTCTCCGCACGAATTGGTGATGCGTGGCTTGATACCTGCGCGGTATTGAGCTTCCTCCTCTCCTCCTTCATGGCGCTCACGGTCAGTGGCGGAATCTGGATGTTCTACCGCTGGGCATACTTCCCTTCTGAATTGAATGCCACAAGGGCGCAATATGCAAACGATCTCTGGGATGTGTTTACCGTCTATTTCGTTTTGGCTCTCTTCGCCGGTGCGCTTCTTGTCATTCCTATTTTTTCGCTTGCCTCCCAAGCTGTACGTTTAGGTGCGCAGGGGCGTTCTGAGCGTCTGGCCTCCTTGCGTCTGATTGGCACAACTCGATCGCAAACCATTGTTATTTCACTGGCAGAAACCTGTATCCAGTGGATTCTGGGCACAGCTGCCGGTGTTGGGCTGTATTTCCTCACTCTTCCGTTGTGGAATAACGTCAGTTTCGGTGGCTCACCTATTTCTTATAGGGAGATGATTCTCCCGCTCCACTTCCTTCTTCTCCTTCTCCTTTTCCTCTTCCTCACGGCACTAACATCGGGCATTTTCGGCTTAATGAGGGTGAATATTTCGCCACTCGGTGTGGCAAAAAAATCTTCCGGTAAGGCATTGAGTTTCTGGCGTCTCATTATTCTTCTCCTCGTTCTCATCATGTTTTTCGTCCTTGTTTTCACAGGTGTCTCGCCTACGAGAGAAGGAATTCTCTTCCAGGTTATTATTTCCGTAGTTTCCGTGTCCGTTATTTTAGGCGCATTGTCTTTCGCGGGCGGTTTCATTCTTCAGGTATGTGCCCGTCTAGCAACGTACACACACCATACGTCGGTCCTTATCGCCGCACGACGAATTATTTATCGCCCGGTGGCATCATGGAGATCTATCGGTTCGATCTCTCTTCTGTCCTTCATCGGTGGCTTCATAAGCTTCAGTATTTCCTGGGATGACGATACCATTTCCATCATACTTAACCACGATATCCTCACCGGCGTTATTATTACTATCGTCTTTGGTTTCATGATTGCAGCACTCTCCACCTTTATGAACCAGGCATCCGAAGTATGCGATCGCCTCCCGCAAACTCGCGCATTAAAAGCTATGGGTTTCCCCGCTGATATTTTCGGAAAAATTCGTATCTTCCAGAACTTTGTTCCTCTACTTGCGTCAACACTTCTTTGTGCTGGGCTTGGCAGGCTTATTTCTGTGACTCTCGCGTCGGCTTCACGAAAATCAGCTTCACTGATGAATAACGTGGAACCATTTGTGTGGACACTCGGCGGAGGTATCTGTATCTGTTTGCTTGCGATTCTACTTGTGACGCCTCTTGAGAGAAAAATTCTTAAGAGCCTCGGCCGCGATAACGATTAATTTCTCAGCACGACGAAAAACACAACACGAGGAAACCACAGCAGAACGAAAAACACAACACAACGAAACCCGAACACGGCAAAACACCCAACACCCAAGGATAACGGTATCGCTTATGCATAAGAGTGTGCCCGCCAGGCCGAAAACCTGACGGGCACACTCTATGTAATAATGACAGCGAAACAGCTATCTATAACAGCGAAATTGCTACCTAGAGCGCTGCATTAATCGCAACAACGGATGTCTTTGCATCGCCGAGCAACATCTGTGTGTTTTCGTTGAAGAACAACGGGTTTTGAACACCGGCATAACCGGCATTACCCATGCTTCGCTTAAAGACCACAACATTCTTCGCATCCCACACGTGAAGAACCGGCATTCCGGCAATCGGCGAACCTGGCTCATCTGCTGCGGGGTTAACGGTGTCATTAGCGCCAATAACGAGAACGACATCGGTGTTTTCAAAATCGTCGTTAATATCGTCCATTTCTTCGACAATATCGTAAGGAACTTTAGCTTCCGCAAGAAGCACGTTCATGTGGCCTGGGAGTCGCCCAGCAACCGGGTGGATTGCGAAACGAACCTCAACACCACGTTCGCGTAGCTTACTGGTGAGCTCAGCAACCGGGTACTGTGCCTGCGCAACCGCCATGCCGTAACCGGGGGCAATAATGACGCTGGATGCATTGGAGAGCATTTCTGCAACGTCGGATGCCGTCGTCTCACGGTGCTCGCCGTAATCGCGGTCATCGGCAGTAACAGCTCCGTCGGAACCAAAACCACCGAGGATAACGGAAATGAAGCTACGGTTCATTGCCTGGCACATAATGTAGCTGAGGTAGGCACCGGAGGAACCAACCAAAGCACCCGTAATAATGAGCAAATCGTTTCCGAGGGTGAAGCCAGCCATGGCGGCGGCCCAACCGGAATACGAATTCAACATTGATACGACGACGGGCATATCCCCGCCACCAATGGCGAGAACCATGTGGGCACCGAGGAGGAGCGCAATTGCCGTCAAAATACCGAGGGGAACCAAGCCTTCAGCAATGGAACGTGTGAACGCAAACCACACAATCAGGGCAAGTGAGCCAAGGATCGCAATAAGGTTAAGAATATTGCGTCCCGGGATTGTGAGGGGGCGTCCCTTAATTTTCGCGGCGAGTTTCAGGTAGGCAACAACGGAACCCGTGAAGGTGAGGGCACCGATGAACACGGCAAGCCCAACTTCACCCATATGGAACGCATTATCCGGCGTATCTGCACCGGGCTGTTCGAGGAAGGAGTTGTAGCCAACAAAAACGGCGGCGGCACCGACGAAGGAGTGAAGGATGGCGATAAGTTCCGGCATCCCTGTCATTTCGACGGTACGTGCACGCCAAATACCAATAATGGCGCCAATAAGTAGCGTGCCACCCACAATTCCAACGATGATTCCGAGTTGGTGGGGTTTTGCAACGATACAGACAACTGCGATGGTGGAAATAAGAGCTATCACCATACCGATAGCGCCGAGAATATTACCGCGTGCAGCCGTTTCCTGTTTTGAGAGTCCCGCGAGAGCCAGAATGAAGAGAATTGCGGCAACAAGATATGCCACGCTCTGAACACTGACCATCATGCCACCGAGGGCTACAGCTTTTGATGCAAAAATAGTTGACATGTGCTTAGCTCCTCTTGAACATGGACAGCATGCGTGCCGTCACGGTAAATCCACCAAAGATGTTGATGGATGCGATAACAATAGCGATGGCGGCCATCACGAGAACCGCAATGCTACCTGTTGCTAATTGAAGAACCGCACCCACAACAATAATGCCGGAAATAGCATTTGTTACGGACATCAACGGCGTATGTAGGGCGTGGGTAACGTTGGTAATAACGTAGAAACCAACCACGCAGGCTAGCATGAACACCGTGAAATGGCCTGCCATGTGGGCTGGTGCGGTAAAGACAATAGCGAGGGCAATGAGCGCTGCAATGCCGAACCACACGAAACGCATGGGAGATGGAGCTTTTTCTTCAACCGCTTCTGCGGCTGCCGGTGCGGCCGGTTTCGTGGCGGGTGCTGCGGAAACCTGGACGGGCGGCGGTGGCCACATAATTGTGCTTTCTTGTGTGACCGTCACGCCACGAACAATGGTGTCCTCAAGATCGAGAACAAGTTCCCCATCTTTTTCAGGCGTAATGAGCTTCAAGAAGTTCACGAGGTTTTGGCCGAAAAGCTGGGATGCTTGGCCGGGGAGGCGAAGCGCCAAATCTTTGTAGCCAATAATGGTGACGTTATTATCCGTCACAACAACTTCACCAGGAACTGTTCCTTCAACGTTTCCGCCGTTGGCTGCCGCCAAATCGACAATAACGCTACCCGGCTTCATTTTCGCCACGGTCTCCTTGGAAATAAGGATGGGCGCGGGGCGATTGGGGATCAATGCCGTCGTAATAACAATATCTGCAGCCTGGGCTTCGCGTGCATACACTACACCGGCCGCATCTGCTTGGTCTGCCGTCATTTCACGGGCGTAACCGTCTGCGGATTCCTGGGTAACAGGGATTTCCACAAATTCTGCACCCATGGACTGGACCTGTTCGGCAACGTCGGAACGGACATCTGTTGCTTTAACGATTGCACCCATGGAGTTTGCTGTACCGAGAGCGGCGAGTCCGGCAACACCTGCACCAATAACATAGATTGTTGCGGGTGGAACCTTACCTGCTGCTGTCACCTGGCCGGTGAAGAGGCGCCCGAAGTGCGAGGCCGCTTCAATAACCGCTCGATAGCCGGAAATGTTCGCCATTGAGGACCGAACGTCCATGGATTGTGCACGGGAGATACGCGGAATGGCGTCCATCGCCAATGCCGTGATCTTGCGCGCTACTAATGCGTCCACGTAATCAGGATTATTTCCTGGTTCAATACGAGAAATCAGTGTGGAACCACTTTTCATCATATCGAGTTGTTGTGTTTCTGGTGCGTCGGGTACAAGCACAATATCGGCCTGCCATGCTTCCGTAGCACCAACAATGGTGGCTCCAGCAGCTTCATACTGTGAATCCGGGTATGCCGATTCAGAACCTGCTCCGGATTCTACTGCCACAGTGTAGCCAAGCTTAATGAGCTTTGTGACAGTATCGGGAGTGCCCGCAACCAGCGGGCTACCCGTTCTGGGATTTTTTGGTATTCCTACCTGCATCTGTTCTCCTGAGAGAGGGATTATGTGTGCTTCATAGCACATGGATAAGGTAAAAGCGTCATGCTTTTCAACCACCCCCAATTATCGCATTATCTCAGGAATAATTCAGCTGTTGCCCAGATTACCGCACTTTTTAGTGGCGTACCGCACCAGTTTTCATTGTCGTAGGGTCGGCTAAAAACGTTTATTTCGCGCCTCGCCAATGGCGACAATAGCATGTTCAACGGCATATTGCGGGTCGCGTGAAGCGCCTTTAACTTGTTCATCCGCAGTGGCAACGGCACAAATAGCTTGAGCCAGTCCTTCCCCGCTCCAGAAACGCAACTGCCTGCGAGCACGATCCAACTGCCAGGGCGCCATCCCCGTATCGCTACGCCCGCGAGTCGCGCCCTGGGCGAGAGCAAGTTGCCGCAATTTCACCGCCATAGCTGAAACTAGAGGAACCGGATCAACTCTGTTGGCAAAAGCATGACGAACAGCAACGAGCGCCTCCCCCGTTTTTCCATTCACCGCAAGTTCTGCCACATCAAAGGGTGTTGCTTCGCTACGCCCTGCGGAAAAAACTCGGACGTCATCTTCCGTAATCATGCCGTCAACGTCGGCTAAAAGTTGCGCCACGGTTGATAAGAGTTCACGCACATCTTGCCCGAAGGCGTCAACAAGATGTTCGACGGCCCCATCCGTAATTTTCCGTTTCGCTGCACGTACGTCCCCACGTATAAGTGCCGCTTTATCGGAATCTTTTGTAACACGTTCTAGGGTTGTTTGCGGATACCCATGTTTTGCTATAGTGTCCAGAAGTTTCTTTCCACGCACTCCTCCCCCGTGAAGAAGAACGACGACGACATCCGGTTGCGGGTGTTCACAATACGCCAACATATCTGCAAGAAAAGCGTCATTCATTGCCTCACAATGCGTGGCATAGATGAGTGGAACGTCGCCGAAAAGTGAGGGGGTTGAATGCATTGCCAAAGATCCCGCCTGGTAGCTACGCGCATCTACTTTCACCACGACCCGTTGGGGATTGTCCGAAACTGCCTGGTCCAGAACACGCCGAGCCATCCGCTCCCCTAACACCGCTTCTTTTCCCACGATAAGGACGACGGGTGCAGGTTTTATGCGTGAAGCCGGAACTTCATTTTTTCGTGCTCGTGCCATATGTCTAGTATCTCATGCTCGTATTTCTCACGCTTAATCTATTACCGTTCCTAGCTTTCCTTAACGCACGTCTCTTCTTGATACCTCAAATGTTTTCCTTCCTTTCTTCTCGTTGTTTCTTCGACTTTTCCCATTGTTTCTTCCACTTTTTTCTGAAGGTTCATCGCCTTTTGTTCTCGCCCCGCCTTGTTCTATCGTTGTGAAACAGTGATGCCACGTCCTCGTCGTCCCTGAAAAACAACCTTTTTCTTGTGAACTTTTCTCGAAAGCTCACAAGAGAAAAGATTGCGCACACCAGGAAAACATCAACCACACTGGCCACGAGTAGCGAAATCCCTGAACCTGGTAATTCCGCCAAGAACTGCGCAACCCAGGCAATCCACCACGTACACCACTGCGCACACCACAAGAAAATTGACGCGAAGAAATGTGATACCGGCGCAGATAATGCGCCAATAATGCCCGCGAGCGTTAGGGGTGCAACAACCGGAGCAACCAGGGCGTTCGCAAGGACACCCCAGATGGAACTTACCTCCGTAAACAGGAGAAGAACAGGTATGCAAGATAGTTGCGCAACAAGCGGTATTGCGATTCCCTGCGCGAGCATTGCAGGCATGAGTTTTTCGCAGTGAAGGCTTAGCGGGTAACCCCACACAATAATTCCGAAACATGCGCACACTGAAAGTAGAAAACCGTAACTGATGGCAAGCCAGGGACTCACAAAACAGGCAATCATAACCGAACAACATAGGCTACTTACGCCTTGGCTTTGTTTGCCCAGAAGGGTCGCGAGAATCACCATGCAACCCATGAATGTGGCGCGGAGAACCGATGGGCTCGGGCCGACGAGGATAACGAGGGCGCCGAGGGCGAGTGAGGACGCGATAAAGGTGATGGGTGGCGATTTTCTGCCAATGATGAGAACGACGAGAGTTAATACAAGGGAAACGTGCCCGCCGGATACCGCAATGAGGTGGGTAAGGGAGGTGAGTTTCATGGCTTGTTTAAGGTCATCCTCAACGTTGCTATCGTCCCCGAGGGCGACACCGGGGATGAGGCCACGCGCGTGTTCTGGGGAAAAGGCTAACTGGCTGTTTAATGCGTGCGATATGGTGTTCACCAGCGACGCTGTTGGGGACGGTTCGCCATATATTGAGGAGTCTGCGCGCAGCTGGGCACTGTGACGCCAACCGGTTGAGGGCGTTAAGGTTCCCGTTGCGCGAACGCCTTGTCCTTCGAGAGCCGAGCAGTCCACAGGTATGCGGATTCTTGCGCGATGCCCGTATGGAACATTGCCCTTATGCGTGCCTTCCCCGAATATTTTCCTTGAGTCAGATTTCCCCTTCTGATTGAACAGCACCGCACTGTTCGAGACGCTGTATTTACCCGAAACATCGCCCTGCATCCCATTTTTTCCTGAAGCATTACCCCGCTTTCCGCGTTTTGGGTCGAAAACATTATTTCCGGAAACTGTGCGAAGAACCTCGGGACTCACGGTTGTTACACAGCGTTCTTTACCGAAGGCGAGCGGTGAGGGCTGTGCTCGTTCGTCCAGGTGCGCTATGAGCATCACCTTTTCTTTCGGAATATTAATGTACGACGAACTTCGCGCGATTCTCGCGCTCAGTCCTCCGGCAAGGCTTGCTATCAAGCATGCAATAAGTGCGAGATGAAGTTTGCCAAGTATTTCTGTGTTTTTATAGTTTTTATACCTGCTACGGTCAACACTCGACTTCTGGGTAATCTTGATGAATACAGCGATACCACAACATAGGATTCCGGCGAGTATCCATACTCGACACATGATGAACCAACCGCCACCCATAACGGACCACAGCGCGGCAAGCATTGAGAAAGTTGGCGCAATTAAACGCATATCCTGCCATCCCTGTGGCGATATTTCCCCGTCCTCCGCTTTATTCCTACCGCCATTGTGCATACTATGAGCATTTCTTGCTTTATACACAATCTTGCCCTCCACACCGTATCCAACATTATTTCGACGCATAACCGTTGTTACCCTCCAACGTCAATAGTTTTCTCGGTGCATTTATCGAACAATAAAGCACACCAACCAATCACGAAGGAATCCCTTGAGGCACAGATACTTATCGGCTATTTATACAGTGATTCTGCTACGTATTTTCTCGAATTTAGCTTTACCGATTCCGGGAATTTTCATGAGGTCGCTTGGTGTTTTAAACTGCCCGTGGCTTTGCCTCCACTGCACGATATCGTTCGCAGTAGCAGGCCCGACACCAGGTAATGTTTCGAGTTCAGCCTGCGAGGCTGTATTGATATTAATATTGCTACCGTTTTTACCTCCTTGTTTTTCTCCTCCGCCACTATTCATATTTCCGCCCTGGCCACCATCTTGCGCCCCGCCTGCTACGCTTCCTCCTCCAGAGTTAGCCTGCTTGAATGGAATTGATCCGGACGAAACATCGTTTTTATGCGGGATATGAACGTGTTCCCCGTCTTTCATGGGTGCGGCAAGATTAATCGCATACTGCGCCGCATCGTTTGTTAACCCGCCTGCCTGTTCGACGACGGTATTCACTCGGGCATCTTTCCCAACGGTATATACTCCGGGTTTATTCACCTGCCCGGAAATATAGATCGTGATTGTTGTAGCGCCGGCCGGCATTTCTTCTTTTTCACCTTTTTCAGCGCTATCTTGACTGTGTGAACTTTGCCGTGTTTCTTGCCCGCTATCTACGTCTATCCCAGCATCATTCGCTTCGCTCCCTTTCCCGCCCCACGATAACCAGAGGGCAACAAGGATTCCCGCGATGCACAGCGTTCCGAAAGCCAGGACTGAACGCATATCCCATGCCCAACGTTGTTTTTTGCCACGTTCTTGAAGCGCAGCAACATCTTCACCTGTGCCAGATGCTAAAGCAATTGAGGCATAACTTCGCCTCAAAGAATGTGGTGGCGGAATATCTCGTGACATAACAACTCCTTCTTTCCCCATTATGGGAAAAGAAGGAGCTTCGTGTTGTCACAGAATCGCGAACTGTGGATAACCTATATCGTCGCCCTTCCTGTGAATAACTCACATACACAGTGAAAAACTTAGCCCACATCCGTTGCGGATACGTCCACTTCCTTATCCTGGTAGTTCGTTACCCCTGGTAGGTTATTGTTGCCGTGAGTTCCTTGGTGCCCCCAGCGGGAACAGAAATACGGCCGATTTGGTCGTAACGGAAGAAGGTATCCGGTGTTGCACTTCGCGGGCTCACCAGAAGCCCTTGCCGTGCACCGTCGTCCAACCTATCCCCTGTCCACAAACGAACATAGGGAGCTTCTGCAGGTTCTTGCGTCACAAATATTTTTGCGTCACGTGCCGGATCAAGAATTTCCGTTACAACAACTCCCTCATTGTTAGGAATAAGGCTCGTGTATGTGCTATCAATTTCTTGCGTACCGATAATGGACCATTCGACCGGGGAAGTAACACCTGTTCGGGCCGCATCTCCCGGAGCCGGGTGTCCTTTTTCATCCGTCGCCAAACGTGTTCGCGCCATAACTTTCGCAGCCATTTTTGACACGGAAGGCATGTTTCCAAACTGCAGGTAAGGATTCCATCCGATAGCTATCGGCGCGGTAAACGCTCCACGATTCCTCGCACTAATCGAAATCGAAATATGTTCGTCCCCAAAGTTGCTCTCACCTAAAGCAAACACAACTCGAATATCTAAAGGCCACGGATATTCGGCATCGGCCGGTTTTTGTGCTTTCAACACAAGCACATCACCACTTCGTTCTCTGCTAAATAACAAGGAACCAACACGTACGCAGTCCCCCAAACCGTTCGCATCTAAACTGCCTTCGGCATCCTCGAAGGTGTATGTGCTCTGCGCACTTGGCCCAATCCACGGCAATTCGATGAGGCTTTTCCCGCCAAGCTGTTGACGCAACTGTTCGGCAGTATCGTAACCGTCGATAAGTTCGCGATTTTCGCGTGTTGTCCACGAAAGTAGCGTGGCACCTCGTTCTGCAACAAGAGCAGTTGCCCCCGTAGGTGAGGTTAACCGCCACGCGCGTTCTCCATCAAATCTTTCAAGAGAAATCACTGTGCGAGCCACGGCACTCCTTTCGTGGTAGGGAAGGTTTTTGCCTTCCGTTCTAGACATTACGAAACACAACAGTTATGAAAATCTTTGCGCATACACCTTGGGGCGACGGCACATACGCTTTTTTCGTAGTTACGTTTCGTGCGCATCACCGTTAGATGTCGATTCATCCGCACGAAACATAAATACGTGCATACGTGCAACCTTAGGGAACGATATTTACGAGCTTGGGCGCACGAACAATAACTTTACGAGGTTCCCCGTTAAGATATTGCTGGATTCGGTCATGAGCCAAAGCGAGCTTTTCGAGTTCCTCAGCAGAAATAGCTGTGGAAACCTCCATGCGTGCCCGAACCTTGCCCATCACCTGAATAATGCAGGTAATAGTATCGTCCACGAGCAACGATTCGTCCTTGACAACCGGGAAAGGCTGGCCGGACACCAAATCCGTATGCCCAAGTTTTGCCCACAGTTCCTCAGCAATATGTGGGGCAACCGGGCTAACCATCAGCACAAGCGCCTGGGCAGCTTCGCGCGGAACAACTTTGTACTTTGTGAGGTGGTTGTTGAGAACAATCATTTTCGAGATCGCGGTGTTAATACGCATATTTTCGTATTCTTCACCAACCTCGTGAATGGTTCGCGCAAGCAACTTTTCCGTTTGCGCATCGGGCGCTTCGTCGCTCACCGTCACTTCACCCGTGGTTTCGTCAAGAATATTGCGCCACAACCTCTGGAGGAATCGCTGGGAACCAACAACTGCGCGCGTTTCCCACGGACGTGAAACATCGAGTGGCCCCATAGACATTTCGTAGACGCGGAACGTATCGGCACCGTATTCGTCGGCAATTTCATCGGGTGTCACCATATTCTTGAGGGACTTACCCATCTTGCCGTATTCGCGGTTAACTTTTTCGCCCTTGTAGTAGAAAACAGTTTCCCCGTTTTCGTCCTTTTCTTCCACTTCGTCTGCAGGAACGTATTGTCCGCGCGAATCCGTGTAGGCGTACGCCTGAACGTAGCCCTGGTTGAAGAGTTTGTGGAAGGGTTCGGAGGAGCTAACGTAACCCAAATCGAAGAGCACCTTATGCCAGAAACGTGCGTAGAGCAGGTGAAGAACCGCGTGTTCCACACCTCCGACGTACAAATCTACGCCACCTGAAACGTTGCCTTGATCCGGGCGTGGCCCCATCCAATAGGATTCGTTGTCGGGTGCGCACATTGCCTCGTCGTTCAAAGGGTCCGCATAACGCAACTCGTACCAGCAAGAACCGGCCCATTGTGGCATCGTATTTGTTTCACGACGATACTGTTTCGGCCCGTCTCCTAAATCGAGAGTAACGTTCACCCACTCTTCTGCCTTGGACAGGGGCGGAGTCGGGGAAGAATCCGCATCCTCGGGGTCGAAGGAGACGGGCGAGTAATCTGTAATCTCCGGGAGGGAAACGGGAAGCATGTTTTCCGGAACACTATGTGCAACACCGTCCTCATCCCAGAGGATTGGGAACGGTTCGCCCCAGTAGCGTTGACGCGAGAAGAGCCAGTCACGCAAACGGTGTGTAACTGTAGCAAAACCGGCGTTCTTGCTTTCTAACCACGCGGTTATTGCGGCAATCGACTCGGCCTTGTCCATTCCGTTGAGGGAAATCTCTTCATTGGCACTGCCGACAATAATACCGTCGCCCGTGTAGGCACTTTCATCAAGATCGTGCCCATAGGGATCTTCCTTTGGGCCGATGGTGCGAATAATATCCAGATTGTATTTCTTCGCAAATTCCCAATCGCGATCATCGTGAGCAGGAACCGCCATAATGGCACCCGTTCCGTATCCCATGAGAACATAATCGGCGACGAAAATCGGAACCTGTCCCCCATTAACCGGGTTAATACCGAAGAGACCGGAGAAAACACCTGTTTTTTCGTGGGCATCAGCTGTGCGCTCTGTATCGGATTTTTGCGCTGCCTGCGCGCGATATGCCGCAACGGCTTCGCGGGGCGTTGTATAACCGCCCGTCCATTCCTCACGTGTTCCTTCTGGCCAGGTATCGGGAACGGTAAGAGTTGCTACGTCATTCGCGCTTCCGCCCTCAGTTCCGCCCAAAAGCCAGTGTTCTGGAGCAACAACCATAAAGGTTGCGCCGAAAAGCGTATCCGGACGGGTAGTGTACACCTCAAGTTGTGCATTATTTTCGGGGACGTTGAAACGCACTGTTGCGCCTTCGGAGCGTCCAATCCAGTGGGTTTGCATGGCGCGGACTTTATCGGGCCAATCAATAGTGTCCAAATCTTCAACAAGGCGATCCGCATAGGCGGTAATTCGCATCATCCACTGGGAGAGGTTACGGCGGAACACCGGGAAGTTTCCGCGTTCACTGCGACCTTCAGCCGTGACTTCCTCATTGGCAAGAACAGTTCCCAAACCTGGACACCAGTTCACGGGAGCCTGCGCCACATATGCCAAACGGTATTCGGAGAGAAGATCGGCACGTTCCTTCGCGCTCATCTCAGCCCACGGTTTGCCGTCCGGCGTGTCCTTTTTACCGCTCGCAAAGAGTTCTTCAAGTTCAGCAATAGGCCGGGCAGCCCCGTTTCCTCGCCCATCCTTGCGTGGCGCATCCGGGTCAAACCAGGAGTTGTAGACCTGAAGGAAAATCCATTGTGTCCAGCGAACGTAATCCTCGTCCGTCGTCGCAAAACTTCTACGCGAATCGTGCGAAAGCCCCAAACGATGCAACTGGGAACTCATATTCGCAATATTTTCTTCCGTGGTAATTCGCGGATGCTGGCCGGTTTGAACGGCGTACTGTTCAGCGGGCAAGCCGAAAGCGTCGTAACCCATGGTGTAGAGGACGTTTTCGCCCTTCATGCGGTGGTAGCGCGCCACGGTATCCGTCGCAATATATCCGAGAGGGTGACCAACGTGCAAACCGCGCCCCGAGGGGTATGGGAACATGTCAAGAATGAAGAATTTCGGTGCAGACACATCTCCTGCGAGCTCCCCGACGGGGTTAGCCGCGTAAAAAGCCCCCTGCTTTTCCCATTCTGCCTGCCATTTGTGTTCGATTTCTCCCGCGAGTTTCGCGTCGTAACGGTACTGGGTTGTATCCTCAGCGTTCAAAGCCACTCCTTGCTATATTTTCCTGCGTACCATTTTAGCGCGCCCCTGTTTTTTTCTCGCTTCTGCCCACGTATATGATCGTTCACACCGCTATGTTTTACTCACATTTTTTTCGACGACGATTCCGGTACACACGCTCACACCGTCCGCACTCACACCCGCACATTCGCAACCGCTGCGCGCCCGCCCAATTTCACCACCGCACCTTCACAAATCACACACCAGCCACAACATTTTCTGCAACACTCCCGCCCCAAAGTTTTCTGAACCGCGCCCGCCCAAAACTTTCAACACCACATGCGCCCCAACATTTTCCGCATCGGCCCCCGAGGAGCTCCTCACCTTACGCGCCAGATGCACTCTCGGGGAGCCTGGGAGTTAAAATAAACGTATGAGCATTTTTTCTAAAATTATTGATGGTGTTATTCCTGGGCGTTTCGTGTGGGCCGATGATGTCTGCGTCGCCTTTTCCGATGTGAACCCCCACGCCGACGGCCACACCCTCGTTGTTCCGCGTGTAGAAATTGATCGTTTCACAGATCTCGACGACGAAACTGCAGCGCATCTTTTCGTCGTCGCAAAACGTATTGGCAAGGCTCAGATTGAAGCTTTTGGGACTGCTCGTGCAATGCTGATTATTGCGGGTCTGGATGTTCCGCATACGCATCTGCATGTCATTCCGGCTGATTCTCAGAAGGTTCTCGATTTTGCTTCGGCGCGCACCGATGTGCCAGGCGAGGAGCTCGATGCTTCCACTGAAAAGTTGCGTGAGGCTCTTCGCAACCAGGGTTGGGGCGCTTTTGTCCCGGAAAATATGGGTAGCCTACAGTAAGCCCTTACATCTTGGCGAGGTATTTTTCGATAATTTCTGCGGTTTCTTCCCATCCCGAAACATGTATTGTCGCGATTCCGAGGCGCGTAACCGGGTAGTCGTTCCCGTCCGGATCGAGCCTGTCCCCAATAAACAACATGTCCGCTATGGGAATTTCGGTAACTGTGGATAGCTCAGTGATTCCGTATGCTTTATCGACCCCTTTTCGCGTAATATCAACGGATGTTGATCCGCCGGTGCGAACTTCGAGCGTGGGTAAGCGTTTCGCTACAGCTGTCCGCAAGATGTTTTTCTTTTCCCCCGTGGGATCCCATTCGCGTTTTTTCTCAAGTGGTGCTTCTTGCCCGAGCGCGGAGAAGGTTATTTGGGAGCCGCGGTCTTCAATCACTTCGCCCCAGGGGTTGTTTTCCCACAGTCCGAGTTTTTCTGCTTCTTCGCGTAGGGCGATGGTTGCGTCGTTGCGTTCCGCATCGGTTAAGTTTCGTACGTACACGTTTTCCCATGTTTCACGACGACGAATGAAGTACCGTGTTCCACAGGTTGGCATGAGGTGGAGATTTTCTAGTTGTTTTTCTGTGGCTGTCAGGGCATTGAGAACTTGTTGCTCAAACTGGCTGAATTGGCCACCGCTGATAATGCACACCTGGGTTGTGTCAAGGAGTGAGGAGAGGGCTCGTGCCATGCGCTGTGGCATAGGAGATTTTGAGGGTGCGAGCGTATCGTCAAGGTCGAAGGCAATAAGAGAATAAAAAGTCACCCCTACAGAATACATAAATCATGTAGAGGTGACTATGTCCGTACACACCTTTAGGTAAAACAGAAGGTTCTTAGAGGTGTGTTACCGCGTTTTTATTCTTTTTTAGCGTCGACGAGTTCTCCGAGGAGACGTGCAATTCCCGCAACGATTGCTGCGAAGGTGATGGCCGCAACCATTTCAATAAGCTGGGAGAAGTAGAAGGCCGCCCCACCGTAACCTTGGGCCATAACAAAAATGGTGTAGACAACTCGGCAACCGCCATAAATATAGGCGAAGAGCATGAGAAGTTTAGCAAGGTTTACACCGAATTTTTTCTCGAAATTAAAGGCAAAAAGACCTGCAAATGCGCTTCCCACACCCGGAGCTTTAGGAGTAGCAGGCATCTGATAACCACCGGTGGCTGGTGCTGAGTAGGCTGAAGGAGCCCACTGCTGCTGACCTGGAACTGGTTGCTGGGGTTGAGCAAAATTCGGGTTATATCCTGGCTGAGGAGGTTCTGGATTATTGTAAGCAGGCGGCTGATATCCGCCTGCGTTAGAGCTTTGCTGAGCATTTAATGGGTTTTCGCTCATTGTTCAAATCCTTATCTCGGTAAGTAACAATAATTGAATGATAACAAAAATTATTCACAGTGTCGCGTGATGACCACACGCTTGAAGATAGTGGCGAAAATATTAGAAATTACGCTCAAAAGGTGTAATCTAAGTCCACGCGAATCGAACTTTACCTATTATAGAGAGGTAGGCTCAGTAGTGCTTTTTATTCACTCTGCCTTGATACTCTTCACATAACACATATTTATTAAGGGGAAACATGCAACTCTCTTCTTCGCATGAAGACTACTTGGCTGCGTTATGGAAGCTTAAGGAATGGAATGATGCTCCTGTAACAACCGGACAGCTCACTAAAACCTTGGGTGTTTCAGCATCAACAGTGTCTGAAGGTGTAAGTAAACTTGCAAAAATGGGTTTTGTTTACCATGAACCCTACGGGGCAGTTTCTTTTACAGACAAGGGAAGCATGGCTGCCGCACGGATCGTTCGAATCCACCGAGTTATTGAAACAGCACTTGTTCGCTTTCTTAATTACAGCTGGGATGAGGTTCATGAAGAGGCCGGTTCTATTGAACATGCCGTTTCGGAGAAATTTATTACCCGTTTAGATGAAGCTCTTGGCCATCCTGAACGCGATCCCCACGGAGATATTATTCCTCGCGGAGATGACGCTACTCCTCGAAGCACCGCACCCGGCATACATTTAGCTAGTGCACCCGATAATGTGAAAATGCGTATTGAGCGTGTTTCAGACCAGCTCCCGGACTTACTATCCTATTTGGCAAGCGAGGGCATGATTCCTGGAACAATTATTACTGCAAATACACACTCCGGCCCGGGACTAATTGAAATCAGTAGCGAAACGAATAAAGCGGCAATTAGCTTAACCATGGCTGAAAGCATCCTTGTTTCCATCGTTGATAATTAAAGACTCTTCTACTTTCCTTCCTTTGAGGTGGTAGGTAAATATAGTGTGCATCCCCACGCGAATACACGCGTGTTTCAACATGTACCTCACGAATAGAGAATGTGATGCGCTGTAAAAGCGCAATGATGAGCTTGATTTGTATTTCCATACTTCATGGTGACACATAGCTCCCGCACTATTTTTTCGTCGAACTTCGCTTAACTACATAGACCAGCTAATTTAAAAACCACCTATTGTCTATATCGGACGATGCGACAAAATGAGAGGCCCATTTCATTCTTAGATTTGGCGTAGATTAATGTGGGCTGGTGTGAAACTTTCGGTTTCACACCAGCCCACAACGCTTAAGCCACGCTTAAGCCAGGATATTAATCTTGCAGATTAGCCTTGATTTCGTTAACGTCCAGAGCCTTTGTTGCCGTCACTTTACCGTCGCGTGCACGCTTGGAGAAACGCTTGATTTCTCCACCCATGATGAGGTCGCTCTTATGCGGTGCAATAAAGTACTTGGTGGACAAATTAACGGTTGTTGCAAGCATTTCGCGAATGGATTGAAGCTGCTGAATATGAACAGCATTCCACATGAGCCATGCAAACTTACCGCTCATTGGCTTCAAAGGACGAACTTCGGCAACAGCACTACCTGCGCCAACAATTGCCATTGTTCCCTTATCGAAGTAGGAGAAGGGCTTAAGTGGCGCTCCGCTTTCCAGTTCGTTCTTAATAACCTTGGCAATGTGTGCCCCACCCTGCTTGGCTGGCTGAGCCAACTGCGGAAGCCCTTTCTCACCAATAACAGCGACGTCACCGGCAGCGAAAACGCCGTCGACACCGGGAACACGAAGATGTTCGTCAACCTGAATTCGCCCGCGTGCTCCCTGCGGAACACCCCAGTTCTTTACTGCCGGCGGAACACCAACACCGGAAGACCAAACAATAAGAGAAGCGTCTTCCCACTTTTCCTCACCGGTCACATTATTTTTGATGAGAATACGGTTTTCTTCAACCTTCTTCACGGCCTCGTTGAGTTTCACCTTTACGCCACGTGCACGCAGAGCCTCCAAAGCTGCCTTCTGGCTATCTTCATGGAATGGGCCAAGAACGCAAGGCGCCATATCAACAAGGCAAACCTCAAAGAGATCACGATCCACACCGGGGAAAATATCTTCAAAGCTCTTATTTCTTAATTCGGCAATAGCTCCTGCAGTTTCCACACCTGTCGGGCCAGCGCCACAAATAACCACCCGGAAAGGTTCGCCACGTTCTGCAAAGTCAACACCGTCGAGCAAACCAAACAAACGGGAACGAACTTCAATAGCTTCGTCGGATGTATACATAGGAAGTGTATGCTCTTCAGCACCTGGAATGCCGAAGAAAGCAGCACCTACGCCGGTGGCCAAAACAAGGTAGTCGTAGGACATTGTGCGCTCATCATCGAGCTCAATAACCTTATTTTCGGTATCAACATGCTGAAGTTCACCAATAACAAAACGAAGATTCTTCTGCTTTGCACGCAATGCGCGCAAATAATAGTTAATATCGCCTGCGTTAAGAGCGCCTGTTGCAACCTGGTACAACAGCGGTTTAAACGTACTGTAAGGATTTCGATCAATTAACGTAACACGGACATGAGCCTTACGCAGACCCCGGGCAGCCGCAATACCGGCAAACCCACCACCAACAATAACGACGTGCGCAAGCGCACCAAATTTTTCCTGAGACATGATTCAAATTTAATGCATCCTATGTCACATTTCTACATTTTCCGCGTTACAAAAAATCACGCCTTATCTGGAATGAGGCAATTTTACTTGTTATTCTCAAGAAAACTGCACACAAACATTTTGAGAATTCGCCTACAAGGAAATTATGAGAACTCGCCTACAAGGAAATTAGCTGTCCAAAATTTGAGAAACCAACCACGCTACCGGCGCTTCAACATCCGGAAGAACCCCACGTGAAGCATCAATAACCCCCGGTTGCGCATGAGGCATAGCGAACCCCGCCCCAACATTCTTAAGCCACGAAATATCGTTATCCGTGTCCCCCGCGCCCACAACGCCGTCGGCGTGTAAACCTCTTGCCTCAAGCATGTCCGCAATTCCCCGCCACTTTGTGACATCCGGCGCAACCACGTCGATAAATAATTCGTGTCCACGTACCGCACCCTCAAAAAGCGTGCTCCACTCCGACTCCGTATTATTTACAGTTTCCAGGTCCCCCGCAAAAGAGAGTTTAGAAATCGTGTTCGGATCGAGCGATTCTAAATCAACACCTACCGGAGCAACACCTTCATTTGCGTTCAATATAATATCTGGATCTATATAGGTTCCAAAACTTTGTTCGTAGTAGCCCTCTGCGCTCGACGCAAAAATAGCCATACCGTATTTTTTCGCGAATTCTATTGCCAAGCGATATTCTTCGACGGGTAGCGCATGCACCGTAACAATTTTTTCTCCATCCCACACAACCGCGCCCGTGCACGCCACAACCCAACCGGGCACACCTATACGATCCAAAATATTACGTGCGCCATGAAGGGTTCTGCCGGTTGCTAGGGTAATCGGATAACCAGCTTCATGTATCTTCTGAAGAGCTTCAATATTTTGAGGAAGAACACGAGATGTTTCATCCGTAAGAGTTCCATCGACGTCGAACACAAAATTAGTCACGTTTTTCCGTGCCTGACGCAACATTTCTTCCATGGTTATGCTCACCTTACTATTTTTTCCACATGTGCTGATTAAATAACTACGTGTACGCATTCGTTAGGTAACGCACACACCCTAACGCAATACCGACATTTCTCAATATCGCCCTATCAAGGAGTTACCATCAAAACTTCTCATACCAACCCCGGACGAAACGTAAATGCTCACCAGGTCGATACAGACGAACAATCCTCTTTATTATCCACAGACAATAGTAATGGAAACCCGGTTTTTCAGGAAGAAAAATACGAGCCACTTTTCCAACCTCACAGCACATCTGCGCTATCCCTCATTGATAAAGGCGATATTCTCAGGATTATTGTTGCCGGTATCGCACTGGCCGCTTTCGGATTGCTCTCCCCTATCCTTGCAGCTACTATTCACGTGGGTTCCGAGAGTTTCTTTATCTTAAATTCTGCCCGGTTGGCTCCAAGGGCACGACGAAAGGGCGACGACGTGGTGGCTTCTTAGGAAGGTGACGGCTTGTGGTGTTGTTTTGTGACGACGAGGCTCTGCTGAGAATTTTACCGGCTGTGTGACATAAACCTCTGTGTGGTTTTTCAGGAGAGTTTGCGCTTTATGTGCTTTCTCTGTAACATTAATGAAGTCCTTCGGGGCTATGGCGCAGTTGGTAGCGCGCTTCCATGGCATGGAAGAGGTCAGGGGTTCGAATCCCCTTAGCTCCACCATATAGTAATCCTACTTAGGTGACATTATTCAAAACCTTGACTCACCCCCCCCCAGCTATACAATCGTCTTTAAGAATCTGCAGATATAGCACATAGATTCTGCTTAAAACTTGAAAAGTTGATTCGAATCAGACGCAAATCAATTCGACTCAACGCCTTTATCACATGGGAGAAAAATGGCTGACTACGCAACTTCGTTTATGCTAGCGCCCGGAGAAAGTAATGTATCTGGCGTAAAAGTTTCACCTTCTTTACTTACTCCATACCTCAGGGGTGAATTAATGTGTTCCTCTACTCGCCTAGTCTACAAAGTACCAAACACACTTTTAGGTCTTATTCCACTTGGCTCTGAGGAAAATACGATTCCACTCAAATCAATTGCCTCTGTTAATACTTCTGTTAAATTAAAACTTGCACGTCTACTTATCGGACTTATCCTTTTAATCGTCGGCTTAAGTTCCATCAGTTCATTACCACTAGGAACAGTGATTATTCTCCTTATTATTGCGGCTATCTTACTTGCAATGAGCTTTCCCGCTTCATTAAACGTTGTGAATCACGCAGGAGGAATAACAAGTGTAACTGTTTCAATATTAGAAAAAGGCGCACTTCAAAAATTTGCTAAAGAGCTTCAAAATCGCGTGTTTGCCGACCTTGAAGCCACTCGTCACGATGAAGCAATGTCTTCGCGCCTCATGCAAGCGCAATTACAGCAGATGCAACTGCATCAAATGCAGCAGGCAAATATACAAAATTCACAGCAACCACAGCAAGAGAATTAACTCAGCCTCTAAAATCACTACATTTTCAGATCGTAGATTTTTTATAATCTGCGATCTGTTTTTTCTGCATCACACCTCAGCTTCTTGGTGCGCAGCTAACGCTATCGCATCTCCCGTAATGAAACCTTGCCGCACGGGCAGTATTGCCATATGCCCAATGAAGAAAACCCGTAGTGCATTTCTTTTTCAGGTAAAGGTGTAGGTATCTACTAAATCGGCTCTTCGGATTTTGGTGGGGTGGGGGGGGTTTTTGGGGTTGTTGGGGTGGTGTTTTGGTGGTGTTGTGAGTGGGTGTGTTTGAGGGATTGGTTCCGTGTTTTCCATTAGAGGTGGTTTGCAGGGGTGTTGGTGTGTGTTTATAAGGATTCCCGTCATGTTTGGGTGTTAAAAGGGCAGGCTTGTGCCCGCCCTTACATTGCTTTGTGTGGCCGAGGGTATTTTTATTCAGGGAAAATGTTGTTAAGGATACGCCAGTTAGGTTTCCCCGCATATAAAAGAACACGAATTTTATAGTTCATGAAATTGGTAAACCCAAACCCTATACGTTTAATTCTTTTAATCAGATTATTGAAAGAC
>NZ_ATUY01000003.1:69784-185767 GCF_000420445.1 Actinotignum urinale DSM 15805 | reverse complement strand
AATATCCAGTATTAGACCCCGTTTCCAAGGCTTATCCCAAAAAGAAGGGCAGGTTACCCACGTATTACTCACCCGTTCGCCACTCACCCACACCAACCAAAGCCAGTGCTGTGCGTTCGACTTGCATGTGTTAAGCACGCCGCCAGCGTTCGTCCTGAGCCAGAATCAAACTCTCCACAAAAAACCAGTAGAAAGCCAAAACAGCTCCAAAAAACAAAAAACAACCCACAACAACACCACACACAACACAACCAACAAAAAGCCATGCCATGCACAAAAACATCATCGCGAGCCCCCAGCCACCAAGCCAGGAAAAAACAAAACCACCCAACAACACAACAAAAACAGCCATGCCATCAAGCAGCTACACAACCATCAAACAAAAAACACGCTATCAAGAAACCAAACACCACACCCACACCCCAGAAAAACTAAGTAATTACTTGCCTTTCCCGAAGGAGGTTTCGTACCGAGGAGCAGATTTTCATCTCTTTCCGGCCTCCTGGGCACGGATATCTATAGTAGTAGTTTTTCAACCCCGTGTCAAAAGAAATTCTCTGTGAAGCAAGTCATACGCCATTTTTCCGCATGTTTTCGCGGTTTTTCCAGTTTTACGCCCGCGCAAACGCTAAGTGCGCCCGCACTAAATTATTTTGATCCAGTAAACCGCGGTGACAGATGAAAAACTGAGCTCATGCAGATACAAGAGCGAGTTCATGCAGATACAAGAGCGAACTCAAGCAAACACAAAAGCAAACCCAAACAGATACAAGAGCGAGCTCAACGAGTGGTGGGCGGGGAAGATTATCTTCCCCGCCCACCGTTTATTGAATGTCAGCGTATTGCTTTATTCTGAATGTGCGTTTTATGGCTCGTTCTTTTGTGCATTGACAAGCCGAGCCCGTTATGAACTAAAGGAGCGATGCGTAAAGTGCGCGAATGTCTTCCTTGGTTGCTGGGCGTGGATTACCCGGCGTGCACACATCATCGAATGCGTCCTGTGCAAGATCGTCCAGTCCTTCTTCGGTAACGCCTACTTCTGAAATCTTGAGCGGGTTGCCAAGATCCTTGGTAAGTTGTGCTACCGCGTTAACCGCTTCTTCGCGTGCTTCTTCCAGGGAAACCTTGTAGGCATCTTCGAAACCGAAGGCGTGGGCGATGTCGCGATACTTTTCACCCGTATATTCCGCGTTGTAACGCATGACGGGCGCGAGAAGAATTCCGTTGGCGACACCGTGCATCGCGTTGTAGCGGCCTCCGAGCGGATGGGCCATGCCATGCACAAGTCCCAATCCAACGTTCGAGTATCCCATACCTGCAATGTATGAAGCGTAACCCATTTTTTCGACGGCATCTTTATCACCTTCGGCAGCCTTGCGGAGATTTGCCGCAATCATTTCGATTGCCTTTAAATGGACGGCGTCGGAAAGTTCCCATGCGCCGGGGGTGATGTAGCCTTCGATGGCGTGTGTGAGTGCATCCAAGCCCGTCGCCACTTTCAGCGAACGGGGCATGCCGTCCATCAAGTCTGGATCGACGATGGCGAGAACTGGAATATCGTGTGGGTCAACGCAAACGAACTTGCGCTGCTTCTTCGTGTCGGTAATGACGTAGTTAATGGTGGTTTCCGAAGCGGTTCCAGCTGTTGTTGGAATACCAACGATCGGAACGCTTGGCTTCTTTGTGTCTGCAACACCTTCAAGCGAGAGGACGTCAGCAAATTCCGGATTCGCTCCGATAATACCGATCGCCTTTGCGGTATCTTGCGGGGAGCCTCCGCCCAATCCAATCAAAACATCGGCGCCGGACGCCTTCAGAGCCTCAACGCCCTTCTGAACATCTTCTACCGGCGGGTTCGGAACAACGTCGTCGTAAACCTCAAAGGCAAAGTTGCCCTCGTCAAGAGCTTTGGTTACTAAATCAAGCGTTCCAGCGTTACGGATTCCTTTATCTGTAACGATGAGAGCTTTTGCGTATTCGCGCTTTTTCAATTCTGGAACAAGGTTAGCTAGCGCTCCGCGTCCAAAATAAGAAGTTTGGTTAAGTATCATGCGATAAGTCATATGTATCTTTCCCTATAGTTGAGGTAAGCCTGGTGCTCACCCTTAAGTACAATTTTACCAAGTTCCAACATGTAAAACTCGGTTCCATAAAATGTTCGCGATTAGGTGACTTGTTACACTTTTCGCTTTTCTGGGTTACGAAAGCGTGGTTTCTTTTCTTTATTTTACGACGACGGCGCCACCCCCTTACCTTTTGTTGGCACGGTAATGTGTGGCCAAGGGTCGACTTTTTCTAGGTATTCCGCCATTTTGAGTAAAAGTGCCTCTTGCCCGGGCCTTGTTCCAGCCAGGTGTATTCCGAAAGGCAGAGTTATTCCGTCTATTTTTTCGCGGTGAAGTGGCACCGTTATTGCTGCTGGTCCAAAAATATTCCAGGAGCTTGTCCAGGGACTTACAGCACATTGGCGACGAAAATCTTCTTCTGGATTTTCTGGCAGTCTCACCCATTCGGGGTGTGCGGGCGGGGTTCCTAGGGACGGGGTGAGCACGACATCATATTCTTCGAATGCCTGCCCCATTGTTCGGGCAATTTTTTGTACGGCTCCTTGGGCCATTATCACATCTTTGCCACTGAGTTCGCGCCCTTTTGCACGGAGCCAGCGACTCATTGTTGTGAGTTTTTCTTCGTCGCTTACGGGAATGCTTGCTGCGCCTGCCTGCCAGATGGGCATGAATGCCAACCAATCTTTATGTGTTATTGGTGCTGGGACCGTGAGTAGGCGCGCCTCAACTTCGCGAAATAGCGCTTTTGCCCGTTCTACAGCGGCGAAGGATGCTGGATGGATATCTGTTTCTACGTTGAGAGACTCTGTTAATACAGCTATTTTTAATCCGTCAAAAAATGCGCTGTTGATATCTGCACTGTTGAAAAGTTCCTGCAGCATCTGCCAGCTCACCTGTGGATACCAATCACCAGGCCTTGTTCCTGCAATAATACTGAATCCAGCCCTCAGATCTTCCACGGTTCTGGCAAGCACGCCGTGCCTAACTGCCTTCGCCAGATCTACCGCCCCTAAATCAAGGGAATCTCCTTCAACATCGCGTCCAGTGAATGTCGCGTTCCTCCTATGAATATGCGGGTATTGGGTAGTCATGTAGTAAGCATATCCTTTACCTCCCGCATTATTTTTTACTCGAACTCGACGTTTTAGGACAAAATTGGAGGACGTGAGTTACTCCCATGCGTCAAGGTTCTTGGGAAAAATGAGTGGGGCACGAATTCTCGCACCCCACTCTGCACGGCTGAGCATTCCGTTCAAGCGCATTTCAGCACTTCTACTCAGCATTATTTGATGTTAAGTAACATCTTTTACTATTGTATGTCGCCTTCTGCCTTTTCGTGTAATTTCTATAATTTTTTCAACAGAAGAAACGGAATCTTTCATCGCATTTTATTTTTCAACGCTCAGCGTCAACCCGTACTTCCTGCCTGTTACTCCTTGTTTCGCGCCGTAACCAACGTTCCGACTCGTGTCAGTGAAGGTTCCGCTATTCTCGCCAAAGCTGGTTTCATCCCCCTGTCCAAAATCTGTTTCGGAAGTTGCACCTGCGCCGGCTTCGCGGTTTTCTACATGACCCGAATCTTTGCTTGTATCCCGGTCCGTGTTACCGCTCGTATCTCGGCGCTCACTTCCGGAACTTCCCGCGTCTATAGCAAGGTTCTCATCCAGGCTTGCCACATCAATTTTCACGGCATCTCCATCATGAGCGCTTCCCGAAAGAATCATTCGCGCTAGTTGGTCGCCAATTTCGCGTTGCACCAGGCGTCGCAAGGGGCGAGCGCCGTATGCCGGATCGTATCCTGCAACCGTAAGGTACTCACGCGCAGCGTCTGTAACGTCAAGTCGCATCCGCCTATCTGCGAGCCTTTTTTCCATCGCAGAAATCTGCAGGTCAACAATTTTGCCGATTTCTTCCATGTTCAACGGCTGGAAAATGATAATCTCGTCCAGGCGGTTGAGGAATTCTGGCTTAAAGTGTGCGCGCACGGTTGCCATCACCGAATCTTTTTTCGCCCGCTCATCGAGGTCAGGGTTGGACAATACTTGCGAACCAAGGTTTGAGGTCAGGATAAGAATCGTGTTCCTAAAGTCCACGGTCCGTCCTTGTCCGTCAGTTAGCCTTCCGTCGTCCAGAACTTGGAGAAGAATGTCGAAAACATCCGGATGCGCTTTCTCAACTTCATCCATCAATATGACGGAGTAGGGGCGACGACGAACGGCTTCCGTGAGTTGCCCGCCTTCTTCGTAGCCTACGTATCCCGGAGGTGCTCCAACGAGACGCGATACAGAGTGCTTTTCGGAATATTCAGACATGTCGATACGTACCATGGCACGTTCGTCGTCGAACATAAATTCGGCGAGGGACTTGGCAAGTTCTGTTTTACCGACACCTGTTGGGCCAAGGAAAAGGAAAGAACCGTCAGGGCGGTTAGGATCCTGAACTCCTGCCCGGCTTCGACGCACAGCATCCGACACGGCACGTACAGCGTCTTTCTGCCCAATAAGTCGATGCCCGAGCCCCTCTTCCATATGAAGGAGCTTGTCGGTTTCTCCCTGCATGAGCTTACCCACGGGAACACCCGTCCAGGTGGCAACAACTTCCGCCACTTCTTCGGCGTCCACTCGTTCGGCTATCATTGGCTCTTCGTCATTTGCGAGGCGGTTCGCTTCCGCATTTTCCGCCTGCGCAATTTGAGCTTCAACCGCTGGAATATCGCCGTTTTGAAGACGCCCGGCATCTTCATAACGTCCGTCGCGCAACGCGAGGTCGAATTCTGTCCGTAGCTCATCCAGCTTGACTCGCAAATCCCCAACCTTGTTCCGCCCGGCTTTTTCGTTTTCCCATCGCGTGGTTAACGCACTCAATTCTTCGCGCCGGTTGGCGAGTTCTTCACGAATTGTTTCGAGCCGATCTTGCGCACCTTCGTCTTCGTCGCTGGTTTCCGCCAGGTATGCTTCTTCCATCGTGAGCCGGTTAACCTGCCGTTGAAGAACATCTATTTCTTCTGGAGAAGAATCAAGTTCCATACGCAAACGCGAGGCTGCTTCATCAACCAAATCGATGGCCTTATCTGGCAGTTGACGGCCGGTAATGTACCGGTTAGATAGTTGAGCGGCCGCAACGAGCGCGCCATCCGTGATCGTAACTTTATGGTGCGCTTCGTATTTTGGCGCAATTCCGCGCAAAATCGTTATGGTGTCTTCTACGCTTGGCTCACCCACATACACCTGCTGGAAACGGCGTTCGAGTGCGGGATCTTTCTCAATGTTTTCGCGATATTCGTCCAATGTGGTTGCGCCGATGAGTCGCAATTCTCCTCGCGCGAGCATGGGTTTGAGCATATTTCCCGCATCCATTGCTCCTTCGCTGCCTCCGCCGGCTCCAACTATTGTGTGGATTTCGTCGATAAAGGTAACGATTTCACCGGCCGCTTCTTTGATTTCGTTCAATACTGCTTTGAAGCGTTCTTCGAATTCGCCTCGATATTTTGCTCCTGCAACCATGGATGCCACGTCGAGTTGGATAAGTTTTTTGCCACGTAAAGATTCTGGAACGTCCCCGTTCACCATACGTTGCGCAAGTCCTTCGACGACGGCAGTTTTCCCCACACCCGGTTCTCCGATAAGTACCGGGTTGTTTTTGGTACGACGGGACAAGACCTGTACAACTCGGCGAATTTCACTATCTCGTCCGATGACGGGATCCATTTTTCCTTCGCGTGCCATACGTGTTAGATCTTGACCGTATTTTTCAAGCGCTTGGAAGGTTCCTTCCGGGTCGGGGTTATCTACTTTGGAGTTCCCGCGAACATTGGGTAAAACCGCCACGAGAGCTTCCCTGCTCGCCCCGGCTTTGGTAAGGATTTCACCGGCTTGGGATTGTGAGGCAGCGATAGCCATCAAAAGGTGTTCTGTTGAAATATAGGAATCACCAAGGCTTGTTGCTTCTTTTCCGGCATCTGTAATGACGCGAGATAATGGGCGAGAAGCACTCGGGTTTTGCACAGAACTTCCCTCGCTTCGAGGCAAGGAACCAAGAGCCCCTGCCAAACGGGTAGAAATATCGGCGCGGTTTGCTCCAACGGCGTCCAATAATGCAACCGCAATTCCGCCTTCTTGCGTAAGTAATGCGCGTAATAGATGCAGAGGCTCGACTTGCGGGTTCCCGGCATCTGTTGCGAGCCGGATCGCGTCCGCAAAAGCTTCCTGCGACTTTGTTGTTAGTTTATCCATCAGTTCTCCTTTCGGATCTTCATCCGAATATTTCTTTATCTGTACATTACAACGCAAGAATTCTTGAGTATATTCCACTCAACTTTGACCAATTATACACCGTATTTTCAGGTGCCATTTCTTATTCTTTTACGCAATAATCGCAACATTTACATCACTTTTCCAACAAACATCGTCTTTCGCGAAAGAAACAAACAGTCCCAACTTCAACTGTGACGCCGAAACCGCTAGACTTGAGTAATTCCATACAAGTGAGGTTATTGTGCCAGAAGGTAGCTCGATTCATCGTCATGCACGTATTGTTAACAGGCTTTTTCATGATTCTCCCGTTACGGTAACGTCTCCACAAGGCAGGTTTTCTCAAGGGGCTGCCGCGATTTCTAGGAAATACCCTGGACGGGCTCGCGCATGGGGAAAGCACCTTTTCTGGCCTTTTCTGGAATCGCCGGATATGCCCGATAACGAATGCAATACATGGCTTCACATCCATCTGGGGCTTTACGGAAGATGGGCTTTTGCCGGGCTCGGCTTGACACAACTTGGCGGAGCAGGGATTCGTGTTGCGCGTCATGATAGCGATAATCTTGTGGGAACTATTGATGGCGGAAAAGATGCGACGACGAAAATCTTCGATCCCGACGGCCTGACGGGATCCCCCACGCCAATCGACAACCTGGTAGCAACACCCACAACACGTATGCGTATTGAGAGTGACACCGCAATTGCTCAATTGAGTGGCCCCACCCGTTGCGAGGTCGCAACTTTTTCGGATATTACCGCAACGATAAACAGGCTCGGCCCGGATCCTATCCGAAATGATGCCTCTGACTGTGAGCGCTTTATTTCCCTTGCGCGTTCCAAACGTAGCCCTATTGGACAAGTTGTTATGGATCAGTCTGTTGTTGCTGGTCCTGGAAATATTTACCGCGCTGACTGTTTGTGGAGGGTCGGGATTAATCCTTTGCGTAAAGCGTCGAATGTATCCAAAAAGCGTTTGGGAACGCTGTGGGACGATCTTGTCACATGCATGAGAAACGATATTGATACCGGAATTATTGTGACAATTCCGGATGAATACCGCCCGGAAACTCCTATAGAAACCGATCCTGAACTCATGCGTTTTGCCGTGTATCATCGCACGGGTAAACCGTGTGTTCGTTGTGGCACTCCAATTTCGGAAAAGCTCATGCTCGCTCGCAGGCTTTTCTGGTGTTCGGGATGCCAGCGTTGAGAAAAGCCTGCGAAAAGTTTTTCTCTCCCAAGCCCTGAGGCTATGAAACATACGCAATTTGCACCTCCGTCCTAGTATTTCCGTGTATGAGTCGAGCTTTTCCAGGCGTACCCCCAGCATCGTCGAATATAATCTTCGGGCTTTCTCGCATGTTGAGGAATCGTGTCACGGAATCAGAAGTAAAACCGGTGGCATTGTTCGCGCTTGCCAGAATAATATGTAGCCCTATTTTTTCGGCGGTGGCAAGCAAGGGAAGAAGAGGGAGGAGAGGTTCGCTCCCAAACGTCGCGCTTGTGCTCGCAAGAAGAACGTCGTAATCGTCAATAATTACATACGCATGTGTCGTGATTTTTCTTTGTCCCGCAATACGTTTTTCGCAGTAATCCGCCAATTCTGCAATAATTTGCCTCATTTCTTGAAGTGTTCGGATATGCGCCCCAAGGTAGTCAGGAGGAATATTATTCGCAAAGGAATCTCCGGCGTCGAATGCAAATATTTTTGCCTCTCCGGGTTCATGAATCCTGCATATTTCTGTGCAGAGTAGTCTTAGCATTGACGTTTTCCCTGTACGACGAGGACCGTGAATAAGTAGCGCTGTAGCCATGTTGAAGTCGAACATAACTTTTTTGCCACCTACCGTCTCCCCAAAGAACATTGGTGGAATCATGCGAGCCTTCACAGTGTCGCATCCGGTGACGTTATTCCGCCTATTCGAAGCCTCATAGCTGGCAATAGTGTTGCTGATATGTGCACTTTCGCCACCAATAACATGGTTGCCAATATGTAAAATATCGTCGCCTTTAACATGGCTGTTGATACTCGATGTCTCATTACCGGCGAGTTTCCCATTATCCTTGGGCACTCCAGTGCTTGCTAGCTCAAGATAGCCTCTCTCATAGCCCACAAATTCTGGAAGAGTTTGTAATTTTTTCGCTCGAACTCCGTTCCAGATTTCTTCTACTCGGACAGAATTTTTATCTGGTAGAGCCCATAAAATATGATGTCCTCCTTCAATAAGTCCACGCCCGGGTGTCGAAGGAATGCGCTGAGACTCCGTGCGTGAAATTCTGGAATCGAAGGCGTCCCCTAGCTGAAGTTCAACTATTGTGCCGAAAAGTTCTGCTGTAGCCATGCGAAATTGTGACCATCGCATTGCAGTCGCAACGACATATATATTTTGTGCGCCTCCACGCTCAAGCAATGAGGTAAGTTGTTCTTCAATATCCGGAAAATCATTGCGAAGGTATCCCCAACCGTCGACAAAAACAAAGAGCGGGACGTTGCCGTGTAAAGGAGTGCAGAAAGCCTGGCTAGTGGGATTATGGTGGTTATACGAATCCGGATTTTGCGTTTCTTGACAAGGGAATTCTTGACCACCCGATTCATAATCAAGCAATCTTTCATCACGTGATACGCTGACATGCAATTCTTGACCGCTCGATTCCCTTTCTTCCATAACTTGAAGAAGATGCGCAGTAATATGTTGTATTTTTTCTGTTTCTTTTCGCGAAGCGTAGGTGGCCACATGGGGAAGTTCAGCCCAAGGCTTCAATCCTCCGCCAGCAATATCAATAACGTAAAAATTTGCATTATGTGGCGATAGGGCGCGCCCTACGGAACACATAATGGTGGCAAGGGCATTCGTTTTTCCGCTCTGTTGACCTCCAACGACGGCAATATGTCCTTTTCTTCCTGTTGCCTCTAAGGTCAGGATAGTACGTTGCTGAAGTTGCGGTAGATCGCAATAGGCAACAGGGAAAATATCCCCTATTTCGCCTTGGGCTCCCAGTCTTTCTTCGCTCACTGGATTCGACTTATTCCTCCATTCTTCCCATAAGTTATCAACTGAGGGTGAGGTCTCAAGAGGAGGCAACCACATGCAATGGGCAGGTTGTTGTCCTTGCGTCGCTCTAATAATTTCGGTCGGTAAATCAAGAGTCGTGACTGAAGATGTAGGTGGAATGGGAGACGTTTTTCTTCGTCGTATATCCTCTAAACGATCTTTGAGGGTGAAATTGCTTCCGCGCAGTCCACTCCACACCATTTCTTTATCTTCTGTACACAAGCGTTCCTTTTCTGTAGCTTTTTTATAATTCTGGAGTTTTGGCTGTTCTGCCTGCAAAACCCGCGTTTCACCAGCACCGCTAGGATAAATTTCGAGGTCCTGGGGAATCTTCATCGGCTCCGAAATATAATATGCTTGGAAAAATTCGGGCGACTCCGCGCCACATGAAAGATATGCGGCACCGGGTTGCTGTGGTAAATAAAAAGCTGAATCTTCACCAATAACACTTCGAGATTCATACGTTGAAAACGTTCGCAAAGCTATACGGAAACTCATATGCGTATCCAAACCACGCATGGCAGAATCTTCAATACGCTGAGAAGCCAGTATGAGATGCATTCCCAAAGACCGCCCAACACGCCCCAAGGCCATGAAAACTGCATGAAATTCTGGAGAAGTTGCCAAAAGTTCAGAAAATTCGTCGACGACGATAAGCAGTTCAGCAAGGTCTGGAAAATCATGTTCTCCACGATCTTTTGCTTGCATATACGTATGAATATTTGCGTAACCCCCTGCGCGGGCAAGAGTTTCTTGCCTGCGCTCAATTTCGCTACGTATTGCTGTTTCCATTCGCGCCACGAGCCCTATGTCGCCTGCAAGGTTTGTCACCACCGCAGCCGTATGAGGCAGTTTTTCTAAATCTTGGAAAGTTGCACCTCCCTTAAAATCCACCAGGAGATAATTCAGTTGTCGAGAATCATGCGTTGCGGCAAGGCAAAATAGGATATTTTTCAATAACTCTGATTTTCCCGAGCCCGTTGCTCCAATAATGAGCCCATGAGGCCCGCTCCCTCCGCGTGCCGATTCGTTCAAATTCAGCCACAGCGGAGCACCGTCTTTTTTCACGCCTACGGGAACACACAGATATTTATCCGCAGGGAAACGGTTTTTAGCTTGGGATATATCCGCCCCTGTTATATGTAGCAAAGATCCAGATTCTTGCAGATTTACACGGTTTTTCTCCACCGCATCGCTATTCGATAAATCCGGCATATGAATCCATTTTCTGGCAAGCCCTCGGGCAATAGTTTCCGCTTCAGCATACTGAAGCATGTCCGCTAAACACGTAAAAAGAGGTTCAACATTTAGGTTGTTGCCATTATTTTCTCCCTTTATTTCGAGCACGTGAAGTTCAGTTATTCCTCCATTCGTCGGGGAATAATCCGGCTGTACTGGTTCGCGAATACCGTGCGTTTCGTAAAAAGGTTGTGTTTCCTGAGTGGCCTGTGCCGTATCGCGAGTAACCAGCGTCCTATCACGGGCAACCCGCGCCGAATCACAGCCAACCCGCGCCGAATCACAGCCAACCCGCGCCGAATCACAGCCAACCCGCGCCGTATCGCGAATTCGCCACATTCTCTTTATCCCCTGAATGTTTTGAGCAACCCGAGAAAAAATTGAACCTGGACGATTTACCTTTTTATGGGAGATATCCACAACCCTTACCGGGGAGTAGCGTTCATACATTTCTTTCTCGTTTTTTATGTTGACACACAGTGCAATATCGCCATTTTTCAGGTTTTCCGGTACGTACCCTTCGCATATTAAGAGGCGCTTTGATGCGGCACTGTCTAGATGTGGGAGCCAACGTAACCACTCGTATTTCCCAGTGTGTATTTTCAACACAATTTTCACATAGTTAGGGTTAACCCACATGGCGATATTGCACAGAATTGCTCGCAACCATGCCTGAACCACCTCCGATTTTCCGCGAATAATCCATACATTTCGGGCGCTAAAGTCGATAACGGCAGGCATATTGTTCTGGTTGGCGTATGTGTCTATCAGGCGCGAGCGCCATTTTTCGCTCACGTGATCATACTCTGCCGGTAGTTGGAAGGTGGGTGCATGGGGAGAAGAGAGCTTCTGCGGAGTTGAATTATGAGGTAAAAACTGGTCAGGAGACGTTTCCGATAACTCTGTGGCCACGGACGCCTCATACATTCCTTTTTGCGACGCGCGCCCAATTCTTACCTCATCCACGTTACACTTTCGCCACACTTTATCGCTTTCGACCTTAAAGGGAAGGATGTGCGGGTCCGGGTATTTCTTGAGGGCCTCTACTCTATTCCCCCGGAGTGAGTTACGGATTTTATCGCGACAGTGATCGAGATATGTTGCGTATTTTTCTCGCAACAGCATTATTTCACGACGACGTTCTTTCGAGCTCGCGGATATCGTGCCAACGGAAACTGCAAGACAGCCTATTCCCATTAATCCTGCGGTGAGAATCATCAGTGGATTTTTTGCCGGGCTGAAAATCATGAAAACTATAATCCCGAGCGAACCAATGAGTGGCATACATGCGGTAAGCAGTCGTGTTCGCGTATTTTTCTTGGGCACTTCAGGAGGAAGCGCCACACTCTCGATTGTGGGCGCGAAGAGTTGTAGTAGCACACTATTTTTCGGCACAGTTTTAACTGCGTTGTCACGCTTTTTTATGGCGTCCATTCCTACTCCTCTCGCGTCCAATCGTTATGAGATTGTGCCTAAGCATATTGAACTGCGAGAGATTTGTACATGGGTATGATACCCATGTACAAATCCCCCTTAAGCCTCTATGGTGTGTAGTCAAGCTCATCACGGACATCTTCGTTCGAGCATTTAAAACATCGTGAAAAATTTTCATAAAGGCGAGGAAGCGAGGAAAATGGACATTACTTCCGGAATATTGACACCCTGCGCGCCCGGTTTCCTCATCTATTTTTCCGCAATTTTCTGCACTTTATGCCCGTGGGTAAGCTCCGTTTACGCCCGTTTACCGTTAAGCCACAGACCTTTGCACAATAAGGACGTGGAGATGGCCTTTCGTCGCTTCACTTTCTCCTACATACTGATTTATCTTGCGTGCATATTATGCGGTTCTTACGGGATATACACTTTGTCAACAACCGCAACAAAGCATCCCACCGTTACCATTTTCGATGACTCTGCGGTTATACCTTCATCGTTTTCTCTTCAGGCAACCTGTTGTTTATGGGTTATCGTCGCAGTTTTTTCCGGAACACGAACCCTATGGCTGTCTCGTATGCCTTTCTTGCGCTTTGTGCTTCATATTGCCTTGTTTTTATTACCTCTTGCGCTGGGAACAACGCTTTTTCTAGGAGATAGCCATGGAACATAACACCCTCGCCAATGAAAAAACCTTCGACGCAACAACTATTCCCGTCGTCATTTTCATTAATAAACACCGAGTTCACTGTAGAATTCCACGCGGCGAACCGCTCATTGCTTCTCTTCCAGACGTCTTTTCTCAGTCTGTTTCCTTGCACGACGAAACATGCGAACATGTCGCCATCACGCGCCACAATAGATGGACGCATTCATGGCGCTTAAGGCGTGATTCTGCCCAAAATCTTCCCATACATCTCTCGCCTCAAGCCCTTGGGCTCCTCCCTCACGACAAACTCACAGTGAAAATTAAACATTTCGAGGAGCCTTGGGATGACATTGCGCCCGCGGTAGCTCACATGCTTTCGACGAACCCTAGGTTTTTACACAAACTTGTGGATTATTCCGCCCTGAGCAATAATTCCAGCGTAAACATGGGTATGATACCCATGTTGAAAAAAATTGCTTATGGTTTAGTCGCCACAATTCTTAGCCTTGTCGGATTATGGGCATACCGGTTGTGGGCAGGGAACCTCCCACAGGGCTGGGAAAATAACCGCATTATTATCGACGACGATTCCGGGCAAGTATATCTTTCACATAAGGGAAAACTCCGTCCGGCCACAAATCTCACAAGTGCATATCTTGCAAGTAATCAACACGTTACCCCATTGCATGTTCGAGCTTCAGCACTTGAAAATATTCCGATATCCTCTCCCCTTCCCCCTCCAGGAGGGAGCGAAAAACGCGATTTTATTCCTCACCAACCGCCGAAAAATATTACTCCGTCAACGCACGTTCTGGAGGCATGTTCGTCGAACAATAACGTCATTATTCGAACGGCTCTGAAAAAATCTCGTGCACGTTCAAAGCAATCTGGGGATTTTATCGTTGAAGCGCAAGGTAAATTGTGGTTCATATCGTCGGATACAAAATATTATTTGAACATCCCCCGGGAGCGCCTGCCGAGATTGTTTAATGTTGAGGCAATATTTCCTCTTTCCGTTTCGACGCAACTCATTGACCTTATACCCTCCGGGCCGGATATTGAGCCTCTAAACATGGAAGGTTTGGGTGAAGTTATTGAAGGTTTGCGTTTCGGAAAGGTTCGTGTTGGCGATATTTTGACGATGTCATCAAGTACTGAAAAACGCGACAATACATATTTTGTTATGGAGAAAAATGGCTCTCTACAACCACTCACACCGTTCAGTTTTCGACTTTACCTTGTAAGTGTCGACGAAAAACATGTCAAAATGTGGCATATTAATGATGCTGATATAGCGGGGCTTGAGCGCAGGGAATCCGCGCTGCTGAACCGTTTGCCTTCAGAAGTTAATTTGGCGTCTGCCAGAATCCCACCCGGCACCACGCCCTCAAATCCTCCCGCATCCGCAACTTCAGTCACCAACATTTCAACCGTTAAATCTTCATCCTTCAATCTTTCATCCGGCATTTTTTCATACAGCACTTCCTCAGCATTTACCCAAGCCAACACTTCATTATCAACTTCAATATCAAGCGAACTAGGGGAGAATACGCCAAGAGGGAAAGCAGAAAGAGTGGAAATAGTAAACGAGCAGACAGCAAGGAGGAGAACGCTAAGAGGAAAAATAATAAACACGCAAACACCAAGAGAGCAAAACGCGCAGGAACAAATAACACAGGAACAAATAACACAGGAACAAATAACACAGGAACAAATAGCACAGGAACAAACCGATTTCTGCGTTGCTCTGTCTACTTTTGATAATCCTCCGTCGGCTTATCTTAAAAAGAGCACACCCGATACGTTCTCTTCGCAACATCACGGGTTACTTCTATCGTCAAACGACAAAAAGGATGGCTCCTATGTTGTTACAGGAGAGGGGAAATTAATGCACGCAACGGACACAAACTTATTTATTTCCCGATTCGAATATGAACAAAAAAACATCGTGAAAGTGCCTCCTGGATGGATAAACATTATCAACACCCACCCAAACCTCGTTCGCGTAGATAAATAACCCTGGCTGGTAAGCGTAGATAAATAACCCTGGCTGGTAAGCATCGATAAACAACCCTGGCTGATAAACATCAATAAACAACCCTGGCTGGTAAGCATCGACAAACAACCCTCAGAAAAACCCTGGCAAAACGAGTACATCAAACCCGCGAACAACACGCCAAAAAACACAGCCATAAAAACACAGCCGAAAAATCCCTGGTAAACCCGCCGTAAAACCGCCCGCCGTACACAAACTCAATCAAGCCAGCAACAAGCACCAATCTCTGGCCTCATAACAAGGAAACAAAACACCATCAACATCTTGCGCCCAATCCAGCACACCACAATGCAACACAGCCAGAACAAAAACTCGCGTAGCGCCTACTTCGGCAACAATATTAGCGAGTATTTCACCACGGGTTTTCCGCCGGAAAATACTCGCTAATTTTGTGATAGGTTACCCGATAAACGTCTTGTTAACTCAGTAAGAGCGCGGCGGCGCGATCCGCAGCAAGATATGCGTCAGCACTTACCTGCACTTGTTTTCCCATACCGGCATAAATAGCATTCAACTCATTCGCAACTGAACGCCATCGCCCATAACTTGCTTCATACGCGGCTTGCGCTTGACCATCCCAGCCAACAATCGCACCTCGTATCTGCGCATTCAACCGTTCTAAACAATCCATAATCGAGTTGCTGTGCTGGGCGATAATCGCACTGCCTTGCGACATCTGACCAAAATTTACTGCCATATGCGTACTCATATTGCTCCTTTCTTGTTGATACAAACCTCAAATCCTTCGCATATAAACCCGCGCGCAGGCAGATTCACCCACCGAGAATGGCGTCCATCCGAACTCCTTCAACGGTGTTTCCGATTCTGCTGAAATTTTGCATAGCGTGCTGTTCGCTACTATCAATATGCGTATTTCCCGCGCGTAATCTGCTCACAAAAGCCTGCATCAACGCAAACAGTTTTTCCGATTTCGCCCGATAACTTTCCAAAGCCACACTCGCGGCGATAGCACCCTGACCTTTCCAGCTGGATTGCCAACTAGCCATTTGCCCCATGTGGGTGGCCATACACCCCCGCAATTCGTTTTCTGACGCATCAATATATTGTGAAATCTTGACAATTGCATCATCGGTAACACGTAATTGCCCACCTACATCAGACATTTTTCTCCCTTCACTAGTCCTACAGTGTTCGACAACGAGCGTTACGTTTTCCGTCGTCGTATAACCATCATGAACCATCGCAAAAGGCAAAGCTATGTGGATAACTTTCTATCCACATCTGTGGAAATACCTTTGACACAAAGAAAACTCCCTGCGTGTCACACTCGAATCACACACAAGGAGTTTTCAAAACCAGCGACGTCAAAGCCAGTCACGCATAAGCCAGCTCCGTCAAAGCCAGCAACGCCTAAGAGAGCTCCGCAAAAACCAGTTGCCAAAACCAGCTCCGCCAAAGCCAGCAACGCCTAAGCGAGCTACGCAAAAACCAGTCACCAAAAAAGCCACGTCAAAACCAGCTACACCTAAGCCAAAGCTCCCATCGGATCCCACGCTGGAAGCGTCTTGACCTCGCCAGCCAAAGCGTCGAGATATTCCGCAGGCACATATGAACGACGCACGGCAACCTCAAAAACATGTGGTTCAAACCAGGAATCGTTCATTGTGAAGAACCCCTTATCGCCAATCGCATCGCCCCAGGAATTCTCGACGCGCCAGCGTCGCGGTTTCCCATCCTCGTCAAGATCCACCCCGGTGAAAACCATGGCGTGCGTCATCAACGCCTCGCCGTACACTAGCGAATCCGCCTTGCCCATCTCCATCTCAACGCCATACGTTCCTTCAAAATCGTACAGTGCGCCGTCCCAAATGCCACGTTCGCGATCTGATTGCTTACCTGTGTCGCAACCCATCCACACGGGCTCCCCATTTTTTAGCGTAGCAATCGTCGCTTTTTTCATCACATCAATGGGAACATTCAGGTACGTAACCGGCTTAGCCCCCACAACATTCCCCAAATATTCGACGGTGTACAACTTCCCGTATTCATTGCGCGGATCATTCACAATACACACGTATTCATTGATATTCGGGAAAAAACGCGTCGCGAAAGCCTGTGGCGTCATTACACCTTTCCTACGGAAATTTCCGTCCTTATCCTCGTATTGCCACAAGAATTCCGACGGTGGCGTGCCCAGATGAATCGCTAGGATACGATACACATCGGCAACAGCTGCCTCGCGAATCTCGTCCCGCTTTTCAGGGTCGGCCTGCCGAATATCGCGGGCCGCCTTACGTAACAACATTTCCAAGCTACGATTCATGAGCTTCGTATTCGACGACGATTCCGTTTCTGGCATCGCGTATTTCGGAACGGCACCATATTTGTTAATGAGCGCAACAAACATATTCCACTGTCCACCATCTTCAATAGGCTTGAATAAAAGATGCGAAACAAGCCTGTCGTCTGCGGGGCGATCCGCCAAATCAATCATTGCGGACAGAAAATAGTTCGCCTTTTCCAGTTTGTCCCAAAAATGCGGATACGCCTGTGAAAATTCAAAATTTTTCACGCCCGTAACGGAGGTAATTTCTTTTTTGAAGCTATTTAGCCCAGAAAATAGCCAGCATCTTCCTGATTGTTTCTGGTTTGTTACCTTCCATTTATCCACGCGAACGCTCATCGATGTATCAAAAGAGTTGATAATATCGCGGTTTTCGGCAACTGTTGCCACGGAATTTTGTGTTATTGCGTTTTGCGCTAAGCGCGCCTGAGGGTCTGCGCGAAAATTTTTCGCGAATTTTTTGACCTCGTCATACTTTATTTCTCTCACCGCAGCTCCTCTACGTAATCGAACGTTCTTTCTAAGGATAGTCCCGTCCCGTTATGTTGGGAAATATAGACGACGAAAGACGTGGCGAGCGCAAACCCGAAACATGTTCCTACCGGAATCCGTAGCGACGCAAATGCTTTCGCGCCTGCGCACTCCCCTCGTTTTGTAACGCGAGAAGTTCCGAATAAATACCACCCGAAACTGCCAATTCTGCAGGGCTCCCTACTTCGTCGATTTTGCCGTCGCGCAAAGTAATAATGCGGTCGACCGTGGCAATAGTTGAGAGCCTGTGCGCAATAATAATGCTGGTACGGTTTTTCATGAGTTCTTCCAAACCGGCCTGAACCCATCGTTCGCTACGGGTGTCGAGCGCGGATGTTGCCTCGTCTAAAATAAGAATTTCTGCGCCTTTAAGCATCGCGCGCGCCACAGCGATTCGTTGCCGTTGTCCGCCGGATAATTTCAATCCGCGTTCGCCAATCACCGTATCGTACCCATCTTTAAACCGACGAATAAATCGATCCGCGTGGGCTCGTTGCGCCGCGTCGTGTATTTCTTCATCGCTGGCTTCGGGACGCCCGTAAGCAATATTTTCGCGCACGGTACCCGAGAATAATGCCGCGTCTTGGAACACCACACCTATTCGCGAGCGCACATCAATAGGCGTCATATCTCCAATATTTTTTCCGTCAACGAATATCTTGCCGTGGCGAGGTTCGTATAGCCCGAGAAGGAGTGAGGTAAGTGTTGTTTTTCCGCCACCCGATTCGGAAACAAATGCTATTTTTTCTCCGCGACGGACTGTGAATGATACGTCGCGAAGCACGTCGGGATCGTTTCCATACCCAAAAGTGATATGTGAAAAATCTATAACCACCTCATCTGAAGCACTACCTGAAGAATCCGCAAGCGCATCCGTGCCGGCACCTGAGGCGTCACCCGAGCCAACACGCGCAGAATCAACACCCGCGCCCGCGCCATCAACACCCGCGCCCGCGCCATCAACACCCGCGCCATCAACACCCGCACCATAAACACCCAGGCCATTTCTTAAAGACCCGGCAGGCACACCCTCATTCGCCACGATCTTCCCGGACAAGGTCACCGTCGAACCTTTTTCCAAAATACCTTGGCTTGCGCTGGCATCCATTGTTGCCTTCAAGGTGTGCGGGTCGAGCTCCATCACGTTAAAGTAATCCTTGGATCCCGCGATTGCGTGCTGGGTCGTGTCCACAATCCAACTCATATTCATAACGGGACGACGAGCCAAAGCCACAAGTTGCACAAGAATAACCATGTCGCCCACGGAGAAAATCCCCTGAGCCGTCCGCGTAAACACGATCGCGTAAATTCCGAAGAATAAAAGCGCCATACAGCTACGCCTAAGGAAATCCATGAGGTGCCAGCGCCCGGACTGGGATGAGTTCAATTTTTCGGTTTCAGTGTAGTGGTCCGAAAATTGAGATAGTTCCTCGGCTTCGCGGGTGAAGGATTTGACTACACGAATTTGCCCAATTACCTCGTTAAATCGCCCGCCGGCAGTATCAATATGCTCATTTTTTTGCCCTTCAATGCGTTGCCACCGTTTTGAGGTGAGTGCCGTCAACCATAAATATATGGGGAAAACAAGGAGCAAAAGTAACGCCATTAGTGGCGAATAAATAAACGATATGGTGAGTACGGCGACAACCGTGAGCAATGTTGTGAAGAATGAATTGGCGAAGGATTTGACGAATATCGTCATCTCCATAATGCTACGATTCAGGCGAGATGTGATAGTTCCAGTCAGTTCTTCGTCGAAATAACGTTGCGGTAGGGACAACAGTTTTTCAAAATATCGAACCGATAAAATACTCCGCATTTTTTGCGCCAATTGGTCACCGAAATATCCGCCAATTGCACCGATTCCCGTGTTGAGAATATCAATTACAAAGAAGATGAAGGCAAGCCATAACACTGTTGTCACGGCTTTCTCTACAACAATTTTCCCACTGACCGCAGCAACAACCGTGTCCGTCGCACGTCCAATAATGAACGGTGCCACAATATTTCCCGCTGTTACAAGCACGGAAGAAACCGCGACCACCAAATATAGCGGCACAAGGTTTTTTGTAAATCGGAAAATTCTTGTGAGGGCGCGCATGCCCGCTCCTTTACATGTAGTGCGATACGGGTTTTGTTACGTTGTGCGTTTCGTTTGTTTTGTAGGTTCGTTGATTATTCAACACATCTCTATATATTTACGACGATTTCGCAACCTCCCTGTCGTTTCAACACATCGTACGTTTCCGGTTTTTGACTACTTTTCTATTGGGTGGGTTCGATTGGCAATTCGGCGTGGCAATTCGGCTTGGCAATTCGGCTTGGCAATTCGGCGTGGCAGATTTCGCTACGCTTTATTGTATCCGCGTCAGGAAACGAAGAAGATCTTCAATCTGGCTTCCGCGGTACCGTGTGAGTTCGCGACTTTCGCTAACTTGCCCCCTACTCATCCTTTCTTTCCTATCCCGACGCTGTACTTCCACAGATCGCAGATAGTCCCGTAATGCTTTTTCATTCGGGGTCAGAACAACATCCCCATCAACTCCCGCAGCGAAAATTCGTTGCGCTCGTTTCACACCCGCCACGCGTTGTCGCTCTATGGCGTCAAGGCGTTTCCGTATTTTTTCTAGTTGGTTTTTGAGCCGTTCAACGGTTTTTTCCAATTCAAATATTCGAACAATTCCGGCAAGGTTAATGCCTTCTTCTTGTGATAAACGTTGGACTTCTTGGAGTTTATCGATATCGTCAAGGGAATATCGACGTCCCCCGCCCTGCGTTCTTTTAGGTCGAACAAGCCCCATTCTGTCGTACTGACGCAAGGTTTGTGCATGCATCCCAGCCAGTTCAGCCGCTACCGACACGGTGAATAGTGGTGTTTTTCTTCGCGTCATTGCCTCACCTCTTGTGCATCTATACCTATTGCACATCTATACCGATTGTGCATCTATACCGATTTCCCGCCACCTCCTTAACGCACTATCGGAGGCGACGGGTTCGTGAACGCATCGTTACATATGCGCCATTTTAATAAAATCGGCTCGTGGATCTGCTTCACTTGTTGCTTTCCCAAAAAGTTCCGCCGCTTTTTTAGCGTCCTCGGATAGCTTCGTCGGAACAACAACTTTTATCCTCACATACATATCTCCGTGCTCATCTTTTTTCGGAATACCTTTTCCGCGAACGCGAAGAATTTTATCTGTCGAGGAACCAGCAGGAATTTTGACTTTCACGTTTCCGCCATCAATAACAGGAACCTCAACGGTTGCGCCTAGCGCTGCTTCTGTGAAGGATACCGGAAGGTTAACGTAAACGTCTTTTCCTTTGAGCTCATATATAGGATGTGGTTCAACATTTACGGTCACGATAATATCTCCAGGGGCGCCTCCCTTTACTCCGGGATTGCCTTTGCCTGGGATTCGTATTTTTTGCCCATCACTCACGCCTTGCGGAATTCGTGCCGTCACGCTTTTTCCGCTCGCCGTATTGAGTTTAATCGTTGTCCCATCTACCGCTTTTCGCAGGGGAATGGACACTGTTGCCGTTATGTCTGCACCTTTTTGCGGACGGCTCGAAAACCCTCCGAATCCGCCAAAACCACCGGTGCTGTCGTTATTCGTCGAGAAATTATAACTATTTCCGCCGTTACCAAACATGTTACTGAGTATGTCTTCAAACCCACCCGGATGTTGCGTTCGCGCATTTCGCGCACCCGCGCCTCCAAACATGGAGAAAATATCCTCAAACCCACCGGCCCCGGCTCCGGCACCGCTTCCTGCACGGAATCGCGGACCTCCAGCTCCGAGCGACCTAATGGCATCATATTGTTTGCGATCTTCAGGATTGGAGAGCACCTGGTAGGCTTCACCGACGCGTTTGAATTTTTCCTCGGATTCTTTACTGCCACCGTTGCGATCAGGGTGGTGTTTGCGTGAAAGTTTTCGGTATGCTTTCTTGATTTCTTCCTGGGTTGCGTCTTTTGCAACGCCGAGCTCGGCATAGAAATCTTTTTCAAGCCAGTCTTGGCTTGCTCCTGCCATCTACTCACCTCCCTTTCTTTTCGCGAGTATTGTTGTTCTATTTTCTTCCCGTGGTGGGGCGGATACGTAATATGGCGTTGTACGCGACGTACTATTTTTCGCCATTGCTATTCCTCCCCACCTTGGGTTGCGTTCCTCTCGCGTAACGGCACTACGCAGTTATTGCGACACCGTTACGTTCGAGAAACATTGCTTATCTTTGAGTTTTCGCCCTGTTTTGGGGACGCAAACTGTTCTGGTGATACACCTTATTCTGGTGATACGACGCCTACTCGCGCCGCGCGAATAAGTTTCTCACCCATCACGTAACCGGGTTGAATAAGGGTTTCGACGATTTCATCCGTCACATCCGCCGATGTTCGATGCATAAGCGCGTCGTAACGTTCCGGGTTGAAAACGTCACCCTGCTTTCCGAATCGTTTTAGCCCGAAGTTTGTGTCCAGGATTTGTTCGATTTTTTCTGCGATAAGCCCTGTTGGTCCTGTTAGATCGCCGTGTTGGCGTGCAAGTTCAACGTCATCGAGAACTGGAAGTAAAGCGTCAATCACTTTGATTATTCCGTTATCTCGATGAACACCTGCTTCCTGTTTGGATCGGCGTACGTAGTTCGAGTATTCCTGTTCGGTGTTGTAGAGGGATGCTTGGGCGCGTTTGAGTTGGTCCTCTAGATTGGAAATAGTGTTCATGGCTTCCGTTAACGGGTTATCCGCGATGGCTTCAGCCTCACCGTTTTCCGTTTCTGGAGTTGTTGCATCCTGGCCAGCATGCGCTTGATCTGCGTTTGCGTCCGAAGCGGGTTCAGTGTTCACATTTGCTCCCGATTCAGGGCTAACATCCGCGCCCAGATCTTCTTGCGCTGTTCCTTCTGCTTGTTCTTTACAGCATCCGGCTTCGGCTTGGTTTCCTTGTTTATCTCCACAGCAAGATTCAGCTTTGTTGCCTGAGCCTTCTGCCGTGAAGTTTGCCTGTGGCTCTCCTTCGTGGCATGCGCCTGGGCAACATCCGGCCGAGGCCGCGGAGTTCTCCGCGGCCTGTCCGGTGTGAGCATCCTCTACCGCACCGTTGTCCGGCGTGTGGTTCAGATTCTCGTTACTCACTATTTTTTGTCCTCTTCATCTACGACTTCAGCATCAACAATGTTGTCATCACCTGCTGCGCCGGCACCGGCACCTGCACCCGCGTCAGCCGCGCCTTCAGCATTTGCTGTTTCCGCCTGGTTCTTTGCGTAAATTTCCTGACCAATCTTCTGGGACTTTTCGTTGAGTTCCTCAACGGCCTTCTTAACGTCCTCGATATTGTCTTGGCCCTTCAGTGCTTCACGCACCTTCGCAATGGCTTCCTCAACTTCGGTGACGGTTCCGTCGGTCAACTTGTCCTTGTTTTCCTTAATCAGGCGCTCAATCGCATATGTGGATTGTTCAGCTTGGTTGCGGGTATCGGTTTCTTCCTTCGCCTTAGCATCTTCAGCCGCGTGTTCTTCGGCTTCCTTGACCATGCGATCAATTTCATCCTTGGAAAGCGCGCTTCCGCCGGTAATCGTCATGGACTGTTCCTTACCGGTTGCCTTATCGCGTGCGGAGACGTGAACGATACCGTTTGCGTCAATATCGAAGGTGACTTCAATTTGCGGGACACCGGAAGGTGCCGGGGCAATGCCCGTCAAATCAAAGGTTCCCAACGGCTTGTTATCGCGCGTGAATTCGCGTTCACCCTGGAATACCTGGATGGATACGGAAGGCTGGTTGTCTTCCGCCGTCGAGAAGGTTTCAGAATGCTTGGTTGGGATAGCGGTATTACGTTCAATCAGTTTCGTCATAATGCCACCCTTGGTTTCAATACCGAGAGAAAGTGGCGTAACGTCAATGAGGAGAACGTCCTTGCGGTCGCCCGTAATAACACCGGACTGCAGAGCTGCACCGACTGCAACAACTTCATCGGGGTTAACGCCCTTATTAGGTTCGCGTCCGCCCGTCAGCTCCTTCACAACGTCCGTAATTGCCGGCATACGTGTGGAACCGCCGACGAGAACAACGTGATCAATATCGGACACCTTAATGCCAGCGTCGCGAATAACGTTGGCGAACGGTGTCTTTGTGCGTTCAAGCAAATCCTTCGTCATGTCTTCGAACTTGGCGCGCGTCAATGTTTCGTCCACGTGAAGCGGCCCGGATTCGGACATGGAGATGTAGGGAAGGGAGATGTTCGTCGTCGTTGCGGAGGAAAGTTCAATCTTTGCCTTTTCCGCAGCTTCGCGCAAACGCTGCAAGGCAATCTTGTCCTTGGAAAGATCCACGCCGGATCCGTTCTTGACCTGTTCAACAAGCCAGTTCACGACACGCTGATCCCAATCGTCACCACCGAGGTGGTTATCGCCGGAGGTTGCCTTCACCTGAATAAAGCTGAAATCGTCCTCATCCTTACCGACTTCGAGCAGGGAAACGTCGAATGTACCGCCACCCAAGTCGAAGACGAGGATAGTTTCATCCTGTTTGCCCTTTTCAAGCCCGTAAGCCAACGCGGCAGCCGTCGGTTCGTTCACAATACGCTGGACGTTCAAGCCCGCAATTGTGCCGGCATCCTTTGTTGCCTGACGCTGGGAATCGTTGAAGTATGCAGGAACGGTAATCACCGCATCGGTAACTTCTTCACCGAGGTAGCTTTCCGCGTCCTTCTTCAACTTCTGGAGAATAAATGCGGAAATTTGCTGCGCATTGTATTCTTTATCGTCAATTTTTACTGTCCAATCGGTGCCCATGTGGCGCTTGACGGACGCGATGGTGCGATCAACATTGGTGACGGCCTGTCGCTTTGCTACCTCACCAACAAGAACTTCGCCATTCTTTGAAAAGCCAACGACGGAGGGAGTTGTGCGCTGCCCTTCCGCATTGGCGATAACCGTGGGTTCCCCGCCTTCCAGAACGGTAACCACAGAATTGGTTGTGCCAAGATCAATACCTACTGCACGTGCCATATGTTTAACTCCTAAACTCTTTACTCTTACCTGCCGCCGAAGCGACTTACCATTTCAAGTATGACGCATCCCAGAACCTATGTCCAGTCCGCTCTCATTTTCTTGAGTACACCTAACTCAACTTTGCGGCCTCGTTTTTTATTCCCGCAACTTCCCAACATCTTTTTTTCGACGACGATAAACTCGCGAAAAACTCGCACAATTCGAGTCGGGGAAGCACGGCAAACGGGCATCTTTTCCGTGTCTTCATTCTCAATCTTGACGACTTTTTAAGCCAACGGCCCCATATGGTTCACAAGCGTTAGCCCCCGGTATGACGAGCGCTACCCCAGACATAAAACACGCGCAACGCCCGGTCAGGAAACGAAAATTTCTCTAGACGCGAGACAACGTTTCACATTTCGAGGTCTTAACTTCTTTTCTCGATGAAAAATGACGTAAATATTGCCATAAATCTAACGTTAGCAACACCTGAGCACTCTTAGAAGCCTGCGGATTAACAAACAACTTACATCTTATAATTACCAAGATTCCCTAGAGGCAAAGAACCACATTAAGAGCTTACGGAAGGCGTAAAGCAGGGGACCCCGCACTGCTCAACAGCTTCTGCCTGCCTTTTATCATATGTCACAAAACCTCCGAGAGAGTCACCCAAATTCAACGCAGCAGCTATATGAAGAGCGTCCAGACTTCGGAGGTAACTCGGCATGAGACGTGAAGCTTCCTCGAAAATAGATGTGGCCAAAACGATGATTGCAAAAGAATCGAGAACTACACGAGCTTGTTGAATTAAATCTGGCCGAGCCTACGTACGGCACGAATAAGTTCAGTTCGAGAAATGTCACTTGTCACTTTAGGTTGGGCATCAGAAACAAACCATCGACGCAAAGCCTCACTTTCAGGCTCTTCACACACGAGCTTGACCAATGCGGATGTATCTAGATAATAAAACACCTAAAACCTTTCATCATCACGCATTTTTTCAAGAACCTGACTCAAGCTTCCCTCCCCCGCAACGGGAAAAGGTAAATCTTGCACATCTCTAAGAGGTAGTCGGATTCGCCCCTCCTCCGCAAGCATCTCAAGAGTCGAAGAAGTAAAAGGCACAATTCGGGCAACCTTTCGACCCCGATCCGTCACGTCAACAGTTTCCCCCGCCTCAACTCGACGAATAACTGCTGACGCATTCTGCTTTAACACCCTAATCCCAACTTCACTCATGTTCTACATTGTAGAACATGAGTGAAACAATAATCCCCACTTCGTCACCTTTAAGTCACTCGAACAGAAAGATATCAACTTTTGGCACAAATGTAGTTACCAGCCCACTCACCCATTAGCTCAAAAAGTGTGAAAATTGCTCACAAAAATTGAACATATACATTTCAACACTATTCACTGAACGCACGTGCTCATTTAACGCACGTGTCCTCCGAAGCCACGTCTTTCGCGTAACTTCGGAGGACACGTAGTGCGAATTTCTCGCGTTTAATTGATTCCGCGCAAATCTTCGCGTAAATCATCCTCGCAAAATCAATTCCACTCTATCTCTTGCGCAACGCCTTGCGCATTCAATTAAGCGCAATCGCTCGCGTTTAACTATTCAGCAATAAACCAGAGGCTTTGATACGGCTGAATATTGAGGAAATCCACACCCAAATCATAAGTGTAGCCACCAATGACTTCCTTGGGCTTCCACCCCACATAGGGGCGAAGTGCGGACGTTGGCATTTCCACAACATGTTCACTGAAGTTGTAGACCTGCAACATATTCCCCTCAGGGTGGGCACGCAACCACAATGCCAAACGGCTATCCGGGGATTCAATCATCTCCGTTTCGATAGCGGCGTGAAGATGAACCATGCTCTTTCTCACCTTAATGAGGTGGAGAATCGCATGATAAATCTGCCCGGGGATGGACTGTGGATTATTCTTTGCTTCCTCCACGATATCCCACGGCATTTTCGGCCGATGCACCCAGCGGTTGTCCTCGGCATGCTCGGGATTATCCACATAACCGTAATCGTTAAGCAACCCTAGTTCGTCGCCCATATACAGTAACGGAACCCCGCCAAACCCAAGAATAGCGGCATTGAGCATCACAATTCGAGAAACTGCCAGATACGGATCTTCTCCGTTCTCCAACGCAATTTCCAGGCCTGCAAGGCTCGCCATAGAACCAGAAATGCGACGATCGTTCGTCACCGGATTGTATTGGAACACCAAACCGCGAGCAAAAGATTCAGGGAAAATACCCGAATAAAAATCGGAGAGGAAGCTACGGTGAAGATAGCCGTTCAACCCCATTTCCCCTGCATCTTTATCCGAAATCGCCCAACCGATATCGTCGTGGCACCGTGCGTACGTTCCCCACACAGTAGACGACGGTTTACGCGCAAAAGCATTCAACGCATGCTTCATAAGCCGCGTATCCCTGCTCGCAAGCGTGGACCACAACTGCACCATGAGGCTGTTGTGATAGGCCATATCGGAGACTTTGCCCCAATGCTTCCCTGTACCCAGGAACGGCATAATCAGTTCCGGACTCACAATAGCTTCCGCCTTAAATGCGGCGCTCGGCGCCACAATCCGCAACGCGGCACGCAATGCTTGCGTAATCCAATGAACCTGAGGAAGGCACTGCGAAGTTGTCCCCATCTGCTTCCAAATGAAGGCAATCGCATCCAAACGAATAACGTCTACGCCCTTATTGACAAGATTGAAAATAATCTTGCAATATTCGAGGAACACGTCCGGGTTGGACCAATTCACATCCCACTGATAGGAATTAAACGTTGTCCACACCCACGCCTTTGCGTCCTCATCCCAGGTGAAGTTACCGGGAGCGAAATCGGGGAACACTTCAGGTAGCGTCACCTCAAATTGATCAGGAATCGTGCGATCTGAATACATGTAGAAATAATCGCGATATTTCTCTTCGCCCTGCCGGGCGCGAACCGCCCATTCGTGTTCACGGGCAACATGGTTCAGCACAAGGTCGAGAACAAGGTTCATTCCTTTGCTGTGAAGAGTATCCGCGAGGTTTTCTACATCGTCCATGGTTCCCAAATCGGGACGCACAGATTCGTAATCCATCACGGCATATCCGCCATCGTTCGCGCCGGGGCGCGGAGCAAGAAGTGGCATAAGATGCAGATACGTTACTCCCAGTTCCTCCAGGTAATCCACGTGTTCATTCACGCCCTGCAGATTACCGGCGAACCTGTCTGCATAGGCGACATAACCAATGGTTTGTGAAGAGAGGAGCCAGTCTGGGGACAGGAGGCGTTCTTCGTCGCGAATTTTTAACGACGGTTTACGCCTCCTGCTGTAATCACGCATTGTATCCAGGAGCTGATCCCAGGTATCTTGCGCACATTCCCCATACACCGCAGACAGACCTTCGCGAAGCTCTTTTCCGTAACGTTCAACACGTAACTCAAAAGATTGAGCATCGCTGATAGATATCTCAGAATACGGATGTTCGGCGCTCATGTTATTCCGTAGCTTCTACCGTAACGTTAATTGATTCCGGCGGAGCGCCAATTTCATCGTCGCTAGTTGGGCGAACAATGAGAACGTCACAATTTGCGCTTCTCAACACTTCCGTGGCGACGGTTCCGAGCAAACGCCCGGCGATACTTGTATCTCGAATCGCGCCAATAACCAAAAGATCCGCATGGCGTCCCTTAACCACGTGGAGCAAAGCAGTGGCGGCGTCGGCGTCAATGAGCTGAGCACCTTCGATACGTGCGCCTTCTTCGCGTGCAAGCTCAGCAGCGCTGTCCACTGCCAAACGGGCAGCTTCCCACCCGGGAACCTGGCTGAATTTGGTGTCGCCACCCAAGGTTGCCGTATTTTTTGCGTCGTCACGCCTCGGCACATCGGTGTATGCGCAGACAATTGTTAAACCAGCATCGTCGCGCGAGGCAATACGCGCAGCTTTCTTCACTGTTGGCACTGCAAGTGGAGAACCATCCGTTCCCACAACAACTCTTTCATAGGCAGTCATGACTAGACCTCCTTCTCGTAAGTGGCTGCTTGCTCATCTTCATGGTCGAACATCGCGTCAACGTCGCGAACGATCGGCGGTTCCTTAATCCAGAGCATTGATACGGCTGCCAACACCATCAATCCCGCGGCCATGGCGAAAGCATTGGTTGTGTTGGAACCAAGAAGATACTTGTAGATCGGGCCAAAAGTAACCGTCTGGATAAGCATGGGGATAACAATCATCATGTTAATGATGCCCATGTACACGCCGTAACGTGTGGAGGGGATCATGCGCACCGCCATAATGTAAGGAACACCCATGATGGATGCCCACGCAATACCGAAGAGAACCATAGGCAAGAACAAAATAACCGGGTTTGTGATGTGAGGAATCACCATGAGTGCGACGGCTGCGCCCAGCAAGCAGACGCAGTGCAGGATTTTTGCGCCGTAACGACGCGCCATTGCTGCCAGAATGAAGGCAACACAGAAGGTAACAACGTTGTAGAAGGCGTTAATCGAACCGGTGGTGGCAACGGCTTCTGCATATAGATCCTTTTGTGCAAGCGGATCGGTTACCCCGTAGATACTCTTGCCGACAGACAAGGAAATGTACTGCCAGTAAATCTGCATGGCGTACCACTGGAAGAGATAAACGAGGGCGAGCTTGCGCAACTGGGTGGGCATATCGCGGATAGCTTCCCAAATTTCCTTCACGGCCGCACCGAAACCGCCGGATTCTTTCTTTGCCTTCAGTTCAGCAAGTTCAGATTCTGTTGGTGGAAGTTCAGGGGTTGTCCATACGGAAATAAGAACGGTACCGATAGAGCACACAGCACCAATGAGGAAGGCTGCATACACCCATGCGGGCAGGCCGCTTGGCCCAACTCCGGGCAGAATCTTGGGGAATGCCCAGATGCAGATATTGGCAAGGGTGATACCGAAACCGGTGAAGAAGCTCTGTGCAAGGAAGCCCTTAGCGAGCTGTGAGGGTGGGAGGCGATCGGAAATGAACGCACGGTAGGGTTCCATTGCGGTGTTGTTGGACGCATCAAGTGCCCACAGCAACATCACGGCCATCCACACGGCACTTACCCATGGGAAGAGGAAGAGGCAGATGGAACAGCCGGCGGCGCCGATAAGGAAGAATGGTTTACGACGTCCCCACTTGGGTGACCATGTTCTATCGGACATCGCGCCGACAAGTGGCTGAATAAGCAGGCCGGTAACCGGGCCGGCAAGATTCAGCAGGGGAAGATCTTCCGGGCTTGCGCCCAACATTTGATAAATGGGATTAATAGCTGTTTGCTGCATCCCGAAGCTGTACTGAATTCCAAAGAAGCCCAAGTTCATAAGAAGAATATTCTTCATGCTCATAATGGGCTTTGTGCGTACAACTGTCATCTTTGAAGCTGATTCGCTCATAGTTTTCTTCTTTCAAAAGTGCAGTTTTTATTTGCGATTATTTCGCCGCACGGTGTGCAAGAAAATCGGCCAGGCGTGTGAATTCCTTTTCCCAGCCATGAGAGTGCCATTCGGCAATAGAGGCTTCATATGGTCCCTGGATAACTCGGACCAAGGTTCCATCCCGTCCAGTTTTCACAAATTCAACGCGTTGGGACATGGTGACGTTCGGGTCAATTTCCGGATCGCCACTAATGCGTTGAAGTTCGACGAAAACGTCGGGACGGAAGAACTCTGTAAAGACAGAATGTGTAACAACGCGATTTGTTGGATCGTCATCCAACACCTTCACGTGATATTGTTTTCCGCCGGTACGAAGATCTGCACGTGCATCCTCGACGTGAGTTCCAGGGCTTCCGCGCCACTGACTCATCTCGTCTGGCTTCGTCCAAGCATCAAACAATTCCTCAGGATCTTGCGGAAAGATCCTTTCCACGATAACCATTGTATCGGCCGCCATTTTTCCTCCTTTGGATGAGTTAGAAGGTCAGAACATATGATGGTCACCATCGGCCACCACATACGCATGACTTGAAGTCTCGTTAAGAAAACTCCTGTATGAATTATATAAATATAACGAACGTTAGGTGAATAAAACCTGAATTGTCTCACTTTTTGACACAAAGGCGTCATTCGCTTGACAAGAACATAACGGCATTTATATATTCATGCTTTTATTGATTTTCTCGTCCTGTTTTCATTACATTTTTTTGTCGCGACTTTTTTCGTTGCCACTTTCTCCCCAATATCCCCCATTTTTCAAGGAAAATAGCCAATTTTTTACGTTACGTACATAAGTTTTCGTCACGAAAGGTTTTTTTCGACGAAGAACCTCCCCGCGTGTAACGCCTCATTAACTCGCTCAGATTATGAGCGTTACTTTTCACTATATCCACAGTGCAACATATAGTACTTTTTGGCCTGTGTTCGAGCCAATATCCAGGATGCGGATAGATTTTGTGCTCCCATCTACACCCTTAACACACAACCGCGAGCCACACTTAAAAACAATCAACGCACGAGAATTATTTCTGGTAGAATGGAAAAGTAGCTCAAGAGAAAGTAAAATATATGGTTTATCGCATCGGAGTGGATGTTGGCGGAACAAAAGTGGCCGCCGCAATAGTGGACAGCAACGGAAAAATTATTGACCACGTACGTCGCCCCAGCCCGCAAGCCAGCTCCGACGCCCTCCAAGCAACCATTATTGACTGCATCAACGCACTTTCTGGCTACAACATCGCCTCCATCGGCATAGGCGCCGCAGGGTATATCTCCGCAGACCGTTCCACCGTCATTTACGGAACAAATCTTCCGTGGCGCAACGAACCCCTTGGGGAACGTATCGCGCAGGCAACCGGGCTTCCCGTCGTCGTAGAAAATGACGCGAATAGCGCGGCGTGGGCAGAATATCGGTTCGGCACCGCGCAAGGAAGCGTTTCACCGCTTGTCGTCACGATTGGTACCGGTGTTGGTGGCGGAATCATTATCGACGGAAAACTTCTTCGTGGCACTTTCGGTTTTGGTGGTGAAATCGGACATATCCATTTGGACGACGCTGGCCCGTTGTGCGGTTGCGGGCAACATGGTTGTTGGGAAGTCTGCGGATCCGGTTCCGCGCTGGTTCGTTTTGCTCGCGAGCGCGCTAATGCCTACCCAGAAAAAGCGCATCGGCTTCGCGAACTTTCAGGTGGCGGGGAAATTCAAGGCCTAGCTGTTACGCAAGCGGCCCAAGAAGGCGATCCGCTCGCCCTTAACGTTTTTGCGGAACTTGGGCATTGGAACGCACGGGGAATCGCGTCCATGATTACGCTGTTCGACCCAGACGTTATTGTTCTCTCCGGTGGCGTATGCGAGGCTGGCTCCCTGGTAATCGACCCTATTAATCGTGAGCTTTCTTCCCTCTTGCCTGCCGGAAGCTACCGAGGCGTACCACCTATTCGCGTCGCTTCCCTGGGAAATAATGCCGGAATTATTGGGGCCGCGGATTTGAGCTTGTCTGCTTAATACTCCTTGTTGTCCGTTTTTATCGGGTGTTTTTGAAGAATGCGGGAAGAAAACACCCGAGTTCGTCAATTGTGCTAACCAAGAATGCAGAAAACAATTTTTGCTTTGTGATAATTGTTCTTCGGCAGGTCTCCACCCCTACTGTAATGAATGTTCCCTAGTAAAATAGGCTTTTCTTTAGTTTTACATAGTGATGGGTGGGCTAACTACTAGCTCACCCATCACTACTTTATCCTGTTATGACCTTGTGGTGCGGTGTGTTGTACTCAAATATTTTTCCAAACTTGCTAAAGCTGGTTTGAACACTTCTTGTGCGAAAAATTGTTCAAAATATTCTTGATCTTGGCGTTCACAATCAAAAGTAACAAACCACTCAACAAAACTTTCGTTTGTTTCCGTCACCTGATGAACTTTAACAGTAGCCACATAATTCGTTACGGGGAAAGGCACCGGTTCTGCGAACTCATACTTGCACATACGATCAATATCGGAAAGTGCAAGTAAATGTTCCCGGATTACATCTTCACCTAGAACAAAACGTCGGACTGTTCCCACCGTATCACCGGTTTTGCCGTCTTCAATTTCGCTTGATTTCACTGCGCTCGACCACCATGTAGCTAGCCCATTAAAATCCCGGAGTTCTTTCTATACACGTCTACCGGTTGGTTAATAACTGTGCCGTAATAAGAACGTATGTGACTTAATTCTTGAACGTGATTTTTTTGAACTTTTCAACCTGTTCTTTAATCCCAATTTCAGTGGGGAAACGTTCAACAGAGCTAGCACCATAGAATCCAACCACACCTTCGGTATTATCGAGAATGTATTGAGCATCTTCTGGGTTAGCAATTGGCCCACCGTGGCACAGAACCAAGATATCTGGATTTACTTTCTTCGCGGCATCTGCCAATGCTTGCACTTTTTTCGCTGCATCCTCCAGTGTCATTGCCGTTTTAGCTCCGATGGTTCCCGACGTTGTTAACCCCATGTGTGGAACCAGAATATCCGCCCCTGCCTTAGCCAATTCTTCAGCTTGGTTTTCATCGAAAGCGTAGGGTGTTGTCAGCAAATCCATTTCTGATGCAAGACGGATCATGTCAATTTCTTTGCCGAATCCCATTCCTGTTTCCTCAAGATTTTGACGGAAAACGCCATCAATAAGGCCTACCGTTGGGAAGTTTTGTACACCAGCAAAACCAATATCTTTCACTTGTTTCAAGTAATATTCCATGACTCTGAAAGGATCTGTCCCGTTAACACCTGCAATAACAGGTGTGTTATTGACGACGGGTAGAACTTCATTAGCCATTTCCATAACAATCTGATTAGCATCCCCGTAAGCTAACAGACCGGAGAGCGAACCTCGCCCAGCCATACGGAATCGCCCTGAGTTGTAAATAATAAGCAGGTCAATTCCACCAGTTTCGGCAGATTTCGCTGAAATTCCTGTGCCAGCACCTCCACCGACAATGGGTTCCCCTTGTGCAATTTTTTGGCGGAAATTATCAATTATTTCTTTACGACCAATACGTGCCATAATATTCTCCTTATTTTTCGTTTTGTGTGATCAGTTCATGAAGTTTTTGTGCCATTGCAGCCCCAAAACCTGGGGCATTGATGTGTTCAGAGATTTTAATAACCTCTACACCTGAGCCTTCAACTGCTGCTAATGCTGCATCAATTGCTGCTTTATCCGCTTCCGGATCCCAGAATGGGCCTCCTTCTTCGTCGATTCCAGAAAATCCTTTTTCTGGAATAAATAATGCAACTGGACCGGTTGAGACAGAGATTTTCTTTCCGATTTCTGCACCCACATGCTGATTTTCTTTCACCGTTGTACGCATCAACGTCACGGTAGGATTATGCACAATAAAGTTTCTTTCAGCATATTTTTCCGGCACATCATTTTTTGGCCCAAAGTTAACCATATCTACAGCACCAAAGCTAACAACTTGTGGAACACCCTCACGCGCTGCCGCTTCCAAGCGGTGTGGCCCTGCACTAAGAACCCCGCCTGCCAATTCATCACACAACTCTGTTGTTGTAATATCACATACGCCTGCTACAAGACCGGATTCCACAAGTTTTTCCATAGACATACCACCAGCACCTGTGGCATGGAAAACCAGGGCTTCATAACCGAGTTTCATTAAAGTTTCACGTGCTTCATAAGCTGCCGGGGTAGTTAACCCAAACATGCTGATGGCAATTACGGGTTTATGTTCTTGAGATGAAAGATTCTGTTCTTCTTTAAATCTTTCAGCCATTCCGGCGATAGCCGCAACTGCGTTACCTAAAATTGCAGAAGAAATTGAGTTAATGCCAGCAACATCAACCACGGAATACATGAGTGTTGCATCAACCCCGCCAACGTATGGTTTCACGTTTCCTGAAGCCATAGTTGAAACAAGAACTTTCGGGAAACCCACAGGCAATGCTTGAATTGCTGCTGCAGCAACGGATGACCCACCTGAGCCTCCCGCCGAAAGAAAACCATGGATTTTGCCTTCTTCAAGCAAGCCAGTCACAATTTTTGCGGAACCCTCCCCCATGATTGTCATGATTTTGCCACGATCTTTTTCCAAGCGTAGCTGATCGAGATCTTCGCCTACTGCTTTAGTGACATCGTGAGCTGTAATATCTGCTTCTGGAGCATCAGAAAACGATCCGACGTCAAGCAGAATAACCTGGATTCCCAGCTTTTCCAACTCTGATTTCATCCAAAGTAATTCTTCGCCCTTGGTATCCAAGGTTCCTTGCACTAGCACCGTTGCCATATTTCACCTTTTCTGTTGTGGTCGCCTTTGACATATCCACTCTATGAAGAAAAAACACCCTGTTCTATACCACTTTGGGTAAAGTGGTATAAAAATAGGTGAAAGTTGACTGATCATGGCCATTCATCGAATAGATTCTTCCTCAGTAGCCCGATTACTTGGCAACTGGACACAACGTGATCTGCCACTATCAACATCACTTGCCGGCAGTTTACGAAAACTCATCGTCGGTGGATGGATTGCCCAGGGTTCATTTTTGCCCTCTCAGCGAGAACTAGCCCGAACTTTAGGCATTTCCCGGGGCACGTTGAATGTGGCCTACCATCTTCTTGAATCTGAAGGATATCTTGTCACACAGCAAGGTTCTGGAACACGGGTTCGCCTAGGTAAAACTTTCCATCGAATCCCCAGCGACGGACGACTTTTTTCGTTGGGAAACAGCTCGAAAAATACTACGGATTTATCTACGGGAGCGCTCCCCTCCTCACGCATTGCTCGTAAAATTTTAAGCAAAGGACTTGGTTCCCACATAGAACCCTACCTATTAACAGATGGATATTTTCCGGAAGGAATCCCTTCACTGAGAGAATCTATTGCACGAACTTTAACTGACGACGGCTTGCCTACCGCTGCCGAAAATATTCTTGTCACAACCGGTGCGCAACAAGCAACTAACCTTGTTTTCTCCACTTTTACATCTCCCGGTGATCGTGTTCTCACTGAAAATCCAACATACCGTGGAAGTTTGGAAGTTTTCCGCCGCCAAGGTTTACGTACAGATACAGTGGTGAATCATACCGTGACCACAGAGCGGCATCTGGAAACAAAAAAATTAACGCAATCTGCTCAAGCCTTGTATGTTCAAACAGGAATTAACAACCCGACCGGATTAAGTCTTAGTTCACATATGCGATCCCAGCTAGCACACCGTGCGGGGCAAACAACAATGCTTATTGTGGAAGATGTATGCAGCTATGATTTAACTTTCGACGCGACACCCACTCAAACATTAGCCAATCTACTACCTGCTCATCAGGTGGTTATGATTGGAACTTTATCAAAATTGTTTTGGGGAGGTTTGCGCGTCGGGTGGATACGTTCCTCAGCTGAACGAATTACACAATTGACTCAAATGCGGAAACAAATCGATATTTCTACCTCAATACACGATCAGCTGTATGCCGTCGAATTCCTCCGCCACGTTAACCCAGCCCGCAAGGAACGTGCAGACATGCTCTCCCTAGCTTTTCAGACAACTACGGATATGATCACCGGTTACTTTCCTCAGTGGACGTGGATAACACCTGCTGGAGGAACAGGTTTATGGGTTGATACGGGACGTGATACTGCGGCTTTTGCTGCGCGCGCACTACAACTCAATATTAAACTTGCTCCCGGTGCCTCTTTCTCTCCCCTAGGAGAAAACAGCACCTATTTACGTTTTCCCTTGTGGCATGAAGCCGAAGTGCTTGAAACAGCTTTTCGGAAACTCCAAACCATATAATTTCACGCCAGGTATACAACTCTTTTGTTGTAGAATTCCCGCATAGCCTAAATTTTCCCGTTGCGCTCAAAATAAGAAGATAATATGGTTTTTAAAGAGAACATTCAGTCACCACACGTAAGATAGAAGCATGACCCAACAGACTTTCCACAGGCGTTCTCACCGCATTGCGCGTGAACGTGACGACTATAAAACAATCACTGAAGTTCGTCGCTATGAGGAAGCCGAAAAAACCGTCTCTGATTTGGCGCACACGAATTTTCCCATTCATAACGTGAGGATAGTGGGTATCAACCTAGAAAGCGTCGAACAAATTACGGGACGGTATTCCGTCACAAAAAACGCTATCTCTGCAATATTTAGTGCCCTGCTGTGGTTCGTTTTCTTATTCTTCGTTTTCCAAGCGTTCCTTTACAACATTACCGTTGAAATGCTCGCAATTTGTGGCGCTTCTGCTCTTACTTTTGGGCTTCTCACCTTCTTTAATGCGCGACGAAATACCGCAAAACGTGGCTATATTTCCCTCCAAGGAATGCAAGCCAACTCCTACGAAATTCAAGTGCGAAGCGCTTACGTCAACGCAGCGTATCATGCGCTGGCAAATATCGGTTACCGATTCGGAGAGGAATCAAACTAACGATGATGCATATTCCACATGAACTCCCAGCATCCATCACCAAGCTCTCTGATGGAACAATCAAACAGCGCAACCCATTCTCCGGAACCGAAGTGTGGACTGTACCAGGACGCGCCAACCGCCCCCTTAAAATAAATACGCCCCCGGCTTTCCCCATCGATCCGGACAACATCGAGGACGTTTGCGCGTTTTGCCCACAACGCGTCCTCGAAACACCTCCCGAAAAATCCCGTATCGTCGGGAACCCAACCAACGGTAACTACACGATAACGGATAACGCACCCGTCGACGCTCTCGCGGATACCTGGAATTTCCGGCGCGTTTCCAATCTTTTTGAAATCGTTCCCTTGGCCTATTGGCAGGCGAACTACGGCTACGTTATGCCCACCCGAAAAAACGATGCGATGGAACGCTATATAGCAGATCCGGCAGGGCGCGCCCACGTTCTGGGGGTCGCCCAGGGAAAAGCACTAGCTTCCGGAATTTCTGAAGAAAAATGGGCGACTATCTCAGAGCATGAAAAAATCAAGAGTTGCGCTACGTTCTTTGGCGGAGGGCACGATTTGATTCTTGGACGTCGCCACTATTCATCCGAGGCGACCACGACGACGGACCTCGCGGGTAGCGGAACGCTCACACCCAACGAACACTTCTGGTACTTCGCGCTCACCGCACACGCCATGGAAGATTTATATCTCCAAAACCGTTACGTCACCTATGTTCAAGTGTTCCAAAACTGGTTGAAACCTGCCGGTGCGAGCTTCGATCACCTCCACAAACAGCTCGTGAGCATCGACGAACGAACCGTCAACAACCGCTACGAAACCGAGCAACTGCGCAGAAACCCCAATCTTTTCAACGAATACGGCGTGGATTACGCATCGAAAAACAACCTCATTATTGCCGAAAACCCCTACGCTGTTGCCTACGCCGGGTTCGGACACCGCTACCCCACCCTCGAAGTGTGGAGCAAATCCGCAGCAAACCAGCCCTTCCAGCACAGCGAAAAGGAACTGCGCGGAGTTTCGGATCTTGTTCACGCAATGCACGTAGCCACAGGCGTTGATGTTCCCTGCAACGAAGAATGGTATGCGGGCGCGCGCGGAATGGATATGGCTAGCCCCTGGCGCGTCCTTATTAAATGGCGCGTATCCACCCTCGCCGGTTTTGAAGGCGGAACAAAAATATACGTCAACACGATTGACCCGTGGAGCTTGCGCGATCGTATTGTTCCCAAACTTCTTGAGCTTCGTGCCGAAGGGAAAATCGCGAGCATGAATATTGCTACCGAATGTGCCTGCGAACTCAATTCTCTGCGATATCTCCAGCGCGAGTACTGATTAACCGCACACATATTAACGGAGTGAATATTAACAACACGAAACTAATATTTACACAACTTGTACTCCGGAAAGGACAGGCATGGCTTTATTAGATGAAACGGCTCTGCTCCTGGAAGGCGGGGCTATGCGCGCGGTGGCAACCGCGCCCGTCGTCGTAAAATTTATTGAAGAAAACGTGATTTTTCCGCATGTTTCCGGGATTAGTGCCGGATGCACGCACATGTGCAACTATTTGAGCAAAGACACGTGGCGCACGCGGGCGGCTTTTATTGACCTCGCGTCGGATCCTCAGATGGGTGGCGTGAAAACGCTCCTTCAGGGCAAAGGCGCGTTTAATGCGGAATATATTTATCAGCACACCTCGCGCGAAGGCGAAGCGCTCCCTTACGATTGGGACACATTCGTCAAGCAACCCACCCGTTTTCGTATCTGTGCGTTGCGGGCGCGCGACGGCGAGGAAATTATGTGGACAAATGAGGACATTCATTCAATCGATGATCTTCTTATTCGCGTCCAGGCGTCATCCACTATGCCGCTCATTATGCCGATGCCCGAAGTTGAGGGCGAAAAATATGTGGACGGGGCGCTGGGGAAAAGTGGCGGAATTCCGCTCCAGGCCGCGCAGGCAGATGGCTATGAGCGTTTCATGGTGATTATGACCCAACCGCGAGACTACATAAAAACACCGTCTGGGCAGATGAATAACGCGATTATGCGCATGTATTTCCGCAAATACCCTGCGGTCTATCGAGCCTTAGAAGAACGCGCACGGAACTATAATCGGACGCGCGCTCAGCTTTTCGAGCTAGAGGCCGCCGGCAAAGCCTACCTGTACTTCCCGAAACACGAGGTCTGCTCAAATAACGAACGTAACGTTGAAAAATTAACTCGTATTTTCGACGACGGCACAGCGCAAATCAACGCAGAATGGCCGAGCATCCGTGCGTTTCTTGGCTTGAACTGCTGAGGCGACACATGACGTAAAGTGGCGCCCAGGCGCACGCTGACATGAACGGCGACATTGCGCGCCGCGACTCGTGACACACGCGCACTCGCCACACATCTGCCATGCGCATTTCACCCTCGAAAACTCGCCCACACGGATTCCCGACTGAATTCCCACACGAAATCTCAGGTGAATTCCTGGTTGAATTCTCGGTTGGGCGCGGATTAATTCACTCGCACGTCATGCCACGCCACAAACGAGAACACCGGCGTTCATGCGAATAGTTCGAGCCGCGACAGTGGTGGCTTCCTCCGGGTTGTGGGTAACGTATATTGCCGTCACGTTTTCCTGCGTCAAAGTGTCGCGTAAAAATTCGCTGAGTTGTGAGCGTAACTGAGTATCGAGAGCAGATAAAGGCTCGTCGAGAAGGAGAACTCGCGGGCGTGGCGCAAGCGAACGCGCGAGTGCCACCCGCTGCGCTTGCCCGCCGGAAAGCGTTGAAATATCGCGGTTTTCAAATCCTTCAAGCCCGATTACGCGAAGCCAATACGCCACCTCTTTCGCAACTTTATCTGCAGGCATTGACCTCTCAACACCATAGGCAATATTTTTTCCCACACTACGGTTGGGGAACAGCTGTCCATCCTGGAACACCATTCCTACCCCGCGTCGATAGGTGGGAAGGCGAGAAATATCTTCGTCGTCGATAATTACGCTACCCGATGTTGCCTCTAAGCCCGCGATTCCGCGAAGAAGTGAAGATTTACCCGAACCGGATGAGCCAAGTAACGCAACCGTTTCCCCGCGCGCAACCTCAAGATTCACGTTATTTACTGCGACGTAACCATCCGGGTAGGTGACGGTGAAATTGTGGAGTTTAAGCATGGGGAACCTCATTTTCCGATGGGGTGGAATGTGGCACGGAACGTGCCGGACGTGGCTGGGATATGAGCTCGCACGCGCCCATGAGCAGAGCCGTTAATCCGCCAAGAAGAACTGCTCCGGCGAGCGCCGCGCCATAATTTTCTGCTCCTGGCTTTCCAAGGAGCTGTGCGATAACGACGGGAAGCGTCACCGTGTCTCCGGACGCGAGGAAGGATGTTGCTCCGAATTCCCCTAGAGACATTGCGCAGGCAAAACCGGCCGCGGCGGCAAAGGCTCGCCGGCACTGCGGAATGTCGACAGTGAGAAGAACTCTCGCCGGGCTTGCCCTCAGGGTTTGCGCAGCTTCGCGAAGACGTGGCGGAATTGCGCGAAGAATCGGAGTGAGGGTACGGACGACGAGGGGCAGGGCAAGGATTCCTTGAACGATGGGAATAAGAATCCACGCATCCTCAATGAGGGGGCGGATAGTGACGAAAAGCCCGAAACCGACCGTTACCGCGCTGATTCCTAGAGGTAAAAGTGACATGTTTTCCAGCAGGGAGAGGAAACGGCGTAGTACCTGCCTATTTTTCCCGGAATTTCGCGGAAGAGGGCGCGCTACCGCGAAAGCCGTGAGCACCCCGAGAACGAGCGCGACAACCGTCGCCAAACCTGCCATTGTCACAGAATTTGCGAGCGCCCCTCCCACATCTGGCCCACCACCAAAACCATGCGTCTGCCCACCACCAAGAAAATGTCGATAATTAGCGAAACTCCACTGCCCGCCTACCTTGAGCGAGGAGAGAATAAGCGTCACGATGGGCACCGTAATGACGGCAATCATTAGCACAGCCATGAAAGCAATCGCGGGGTAGCTACCACGAGTAATACGTTTCGGGCGCAGACCTCGGAGTTGTCCGCTTGCAGATGCGTGCCGATTTTTTGCGCTCCACCACACGGTTGCCATAACAATAAGGATTTGCAGGAGGGAAAGAATTGCTGCCGTGCGCAAATCCAGGAACGTGGTTGTTTGTATCCAAATTTCGGTTTCAAGTGTTCCGTATCCGGGGCGCCCAAGTGTTTGCACAATCCCGAACGCCGTGGAACAAAACAGGAAAATTAAGGAAGCAGCGGCGGTGATGGAAGGGCGCAGGGCAGGTAAGGTGACCGTCCAAAATACGCGCCCCGGCCTCGCGCCCAGTGTTGCGGCCACTTCCTCGTGATGCGGGAGACTTGCCCAATGTGGCCCAACGGTTCTCACAACAACTGAAATATTGTAGAAAACCATTGCCGCAACAACAGCTAACGCCGAATCATCCCACCCGAGAAATGCATAGGGCCCGCCCTCACGCAGCAGAGTTTTGAAAGCAGAACCCACAACAACTGTTGGTAACACAAAGGGCACAATGGCGAGCGCCCGCACAAAGCGTTGCCCGCGGAAACGTATCCGATACAGGCTGTAGGCTACCGGGAGCCCTAGGAGAACGGAGGCAACGCTTCCCGCGAATGCCATCCAGAGGGTTTGCCACAGAATGTGTGCGGTGCGTGAGCTTGTGAGAACGCCTATAGCGCTATCTGCAAGCCCTGCCGACGCAAAACCCGCGTTACCGGGAAGAACACCGCGCACAAGCATTGCCACAACAGGCCAGATGAAAAACACGGCAAGGAAGGCACACGGAATTAACCCCACCAGCCAGCGCACAAGTTTTCCCCACAGCATTGCGCTTCTCATGAAACCAGCACTCGTGTTACGTCCAGGGCTTTTGGTGACGCTTTTTTCCGGTGGCGCGGCAAGATTATCGGCAACACCAGCGCCACCGCCAACACCAAATTTATCCATCACGCCATGCCCTATATCGCGTATTTCGAGCCACGCACGCTACACCCACTACAGATGCTGCGCACACTACATGCCCGCGGCGCTACGCCAGTTTTTCAGCCACGTATCGCCCTTTTCTCCAACAGTTTTGGGGTCGATGGAGATAGGCGAGTCCACCTTTGGCGCGTACTTTACCCATTCATCAGGGAGCTTCACGTCCGTCACGGGATAGATATACATGCTCGGCGCAACGGCTTTCTGCACATCCTCGCTTAACAAAAAGTCCACAAAGGCTTTAGCGCCTTCCGGATTTTCAGCCCCACGCAACACTCCCGCATACTCCACCTGTTTCACACATGTTTTGGGGAGCACGCCCGTCGCGCCGTTTTCAGCGGAGGGCGAGGAAGAGTAGGAGACGACCAGGGGGTATTTTCCTTTGCCCTTACTACCCGAAAAATCTGTGTAGTATGCATCATTCCAGCCACCTGCAACGCGCGTCCCGCCCGCAATCAACTTTTTCCAATACTCTTCGTATTTTGCGTCGCCAAGTTCGTGAACAGTTGCGGCAAGAAATGCGTAACCGGGTGAGGATTGCGCCGGATTTTCTACGACGAGCAACTTCGCATACTCAGGTTTCGCTAAATCTTCTAAGGTTTCCGGGGTTTTTATGCCCTTTTCTTCGAACCATTTTTTGTCGTAGTTAACGCACACATCACCGCGGTCAATGGGCGTGAATTTTTTCTCTAACACCGCTTCTTTTCCGTGATTTTTGGACGTTTCATACTCCACGGCAATATTTCCTTTGAGCGCACGCCCTGCCGTGAACGTATCAACACCGAAAACAACATCTGCTTCCGGTTTTCCGTTAGCAAGAACAAGTTGATTGACGACGGCACCCGCGTCCCCCGGCGTCACTTTTTTCACGGTGTATCCGCTCGTTTTTTCAAACTTTTTAATAACATCATCCGGAAGTGTGAAGGAGTCGTGTGCGATAACTTTGACGGTTCCGCTTCCTTTACCTTTACCGTCGTTTTTAGCCGTCGAACCGCTACATGCACTTAATCCGAGCGCAAGAGCGGACGCAACGGCAAGTCCCGCAAACATTTTTCTCCGCATCCGCGAATTTTGTCCCCACGCAAAAACTCCCCGCGAAGAATTTTGCGTTACATCACACGAACTTTTGCCCTGTACATCGATGTCCGCTTCGGCATAGTCGTATGTTTTTTGAGATTTTATACGTGACATTATTCCTCCTCTATGTAAGGAGGGTCCACTCATACCCCTATGGTATGGGTGGAGAGATTCTCGACTCCCTTGCGCCGGCATTATCCGGATCAGGTTCGAGGGTCTGCATGATGCACTCTCAGCGCCCGGTAGCGCTCCCCTGTCGTTACGTATCTACTATTATGGCACAGATTATGCGGTGGGGTTTATGTTCTGCTTTTCTGTTGAACGTAGAGCCATCTTTGAAACTTTGCGTTCTGCCAACTGACTAATAACAGCCCCTACACTTGCGGAGACAACCGCAAAAATAATTCCTTCGATAAGAGGAGCTGTTGCATCTTCCAGGTCGGGAATATCGCGCCCCGTCGTTTTCCTCCATGCTGCGTGGACGATTTTATCGGTAACAAATCCAGACGCAATACCTACGCCAAAGCTCACAAGATTCCATTTATTCACGATATTCTCCTTACGCAAACCTACGTTTCAACATTTTATATCAGGTGTCTCTTGCGAACGTGCGAAACGCAAATCCTCTCGCAACTCATCCACAACCAAATCATCGGATTCAATACGTCCGGTACGGTATCCGCTTCGGCTCAGCATATGCGCAGAAATCGGGGAGGTTACAAGCTGGAAGAAAATAACCAGAATCATTGTCCACGTCATCGACGTATCGCGCACCAAAAACGCCGCCCCAATGAAACAAAAAATGAGCGACAGCACCTGCGGTTTCGTCGCAACGTGAAGTCGCGTCATCAAATCCGGGTAACGGAACATTCCCACAGCGGAGACGAACGTCAGCACGCAACCAGCAACCAAAAATACGGCGCCCACAACATCCCACACATTAACCACGCGAACCCTCCTTCACCTTTTTTTCGACGACGCCTAAGCCTGCATCTTCGCCCTTTTGCACATCTTGCTCAGGAACGTCCTCTGATGCAAACACCGTCTTATCTGCTTTACGCACACTAGCCTTGCCGTCCACCTTTTCTTGCGGTGTTTCGTTATCGCCCGACGTCACGTTATCGCCAAGTGTTTCGCTTTCGTCGTGGCCACTTAACTCCTCGTCGCCAATTGGGTGCGGAACGCTGTTGCCGTCGTCGATATTATCGGTAACATCGCTACCGCTAGTATCGTCGTCGCTATCATCTTCATCGACATCTGGGTCGTGAACACCCTCGGAATCATCGGTATCCGTATCGTGGTAGAAATCTTTGTCCTCGTCGTCAACATCGGAGGCTTTCCTGCCGGTTTCTTTAATCTGCTGATCTTCCGCCAAATCTTCACGAGTGCGGATACGCGTCATGCGAGCAACCGCAACAGATCCGAGGAAACCAATCACGGCAACAACGACGAACACTGCCAACAGGTCAGGCCGTCGCGTTACGGCAGCCAGCAAGGCGATAGAAGCCATCATGATTGATGTCATCACGTCCAAAGCGCCGGTGCGATCCAAAACCGTCGGGCCTTTGACAATACGCACCACAACGAGAAACGCGGATATTAACAGCAACGCTGAACAAAAAATAATCACATACGTCATTTACACGCCTCCGGAAGAATCAGGGGCAAACGGCGTGGGTAAGCGTCCGGCCTTCGGGCTGGAACCCGGAACGAAACCGGCACGAACAAGCTCACTTCGCGAAGCAAAGGCTCTCAACACGCGCTCTTCCAAATCCAACACCGACTTATGCGCTGCGCTCACTCCACCCGACATTTTCACATCAAAAATATGGACGTACAGGGTTCCAGATTCCGCATCCGTATCGATAACCAGCGAACCGGGCACAAGAGTGGACATTCCGGCAGTAATCACCAAATACGCATCCGATTCGCAACGCAGCTGGACACGAATAACCGCGCCCTTCGGCGTTTTTCGTCGAATAATGAACCACGCCTGCTGCGCGGAGGCAACAATAAGATCCTTCACAAAAATCGTGATGAGGCGGATAACTCCCCACACGCGAAAACGTCCATCGAAATGCGCGGTCGGGAAGGGCGCAACTTCCGTAACGAAGAGAGCTATGGCGAAACCCGCCAAAAGGTTCGCGGGCGTAAACTCACCCCACAGAAGCACCCACACTAATGTGAGCCAGAACAGCACACCCATGGAAGCGCTCGGGAAACGCCCCTCGCGACGAGTCGCCATGGCAACAGCTTGAGCTGCGCGACTTTTTTTCATCACTTACCTCCTTCGGGCGCTGCCGGGACCTCAATATCGTCCTCAGGAATCGGGACGGGTAAAAGATGCCCAAAAACAACATTCATCTTGCGAAGCATTTTCGGGACTTCACGCATATCTGCGTCGTTTCCTGGGCTTTCCTCGGCCCCTTCCCTACCTTCTGGGAACACGTAGACTCTGGGCGCCTTGGTGGGTTTGGGTTTCCCATCGAAAGCCGTTCCCGGTTCCGGTTTCGTGTCATCTTCAGGCACGACGGTATTATCCGCAATATCCGGGGAAATTCCGCGGCCACGCGAACCTTCAGGCAGAACGGCGTTAATATAGGGGGTTCGTTCCCTTAATTCTTTTGCCGCGCCATCCGTAAAGTTGCGTATAGGAGCTGCGAACAGCGTAATTGCACACATAACGACGACGAGGGCGCTCGCGCTCATCACCATTCCGTGATTGTAGGAGCGAAGCGGGAGCGGCTCGGGGGCTTCCTGCCAAAACGCCATATTCCATGCGCGAATCACGGCGTAAAGGGTGAGGAGGGAGGTGACGAGTCCGGCAGCGATAAGCGCCCAATCCATATTTGACCCGCGCCACGCACTTGCCTCCAACAGCCCCATTTTCCCGAGGAACCCAGATAGTGGCGGGATTCCGCCCAAGGACAGTGCGGGAAGGAAATACAGGAAAGCAATAAGAGGCGCTACCCGCATAATGGAGCCAAGCTTTTCCAGCGATGTGGTTCCCGCAACCCAACCAATCAAGCCAACAACAAGGAATAGTGCCGTTTGAACAACAATGTGGTGAACCGCGTAGAAAATGGTGGAGGACAGTCCTTCGTCGGTACTAATTGCAACACCCCACACAAGGTAACCGATATGCGAAACCAGGGTGAAAGACAACAGACGTTTAATATTTTCCTGAGCGATAGCACCTAAAATACCCACGAGCATTGTAATAATGGCGAGTATTGCTAGGACGTCGTCGAGCACATTCCCGGGGAACAGTAAAACTTGGGTACGGATAATCGCATACACGCCAACCTTGGTAAGCAAGCCCGCAAACACTGCCGTAACAGGCCCGGATGCTGTGGGATAAGAATCCGGCAGCCACGCGGAAAGCGGGAAAATAGCTGCTTTCAAACCGAAGGCAACAAGGAAGAAAATCTGCAAAATGAGACGCATACCCGGATCGAGTTCCGCCAGTTTCGTTCCCAAATCAGCAAAACTCACGGTTCCAACCGCAGCGTAGGTAAGCCCGAGTCCCGTTAAGAAAATCATGGAAGAAACCATAGAAACAATCACGTACACGCTTCCTGAACGCATACGTTGCGCGGTGCCACCCATTGTTAACAAGACAAAAGATGCAGTTAACAAAATCTCGAAACCTACATACATGTTGAAAAGGTCGGCGGTGAGGAAAGCGTCAGACACGCCCGCGGAGAGCATCATGAATGCCGGGTAATACACGCTTGTTGGGGCGCCTTTTTCGCCGTCGGCAACACCCTGGAACACCGAATAGACAAGAACAATCAGCGTTACCAACACCGAAACGGTGAGCATAATTGTGGATAGGCGGTCTGCAACGAGGGTAATACCGACGGGTGCCGCCCAGTCTCCCACGTCAAGAACAATCGGGCCTTGAAGGCTGGCGATTAACAGGACAATCGAGACACCCAACACAACACACATTAAGGCGACGGCAACAAAAGCCTGCACTTTGCGTTTGCGAGGGAAGGCGAGAAGAATACCGGCTGCCAGAAGGGGCAAAATAATGGGGAATGGCAACAGCCATGCAAAATTCATCATCGGCTACCATCAGCTCCATGCGTCGCGTCCGGATTGGCAACAATGCTTCGTGCAGAGTTGCGCTTATCCAGCATACGGGTGAAAACGTTGGTAATGAGGGCGAAACGTGGCGGGGAATCGTCAGTTTCGTCCCGGAATTCTTCAGAAGTTTCTTGAAGATCCGTGCCGGCTTCGCTACGGCGTGCATGTCCTTCAATATTTTGACGGTAGACGATCATGCGGTCTTCAACGTCGTCGCGAACTTCGTCGTCGTCACGCAACTGCCAGGTACGGTAGGCCATGGCGAGGAGGAAACCCGTGGTTGCGAGTGTGATAACGATTGAGGTGAGCATCATGGCTTGGACGAGCGGATCAGCCCATTCTTCCGAACTGCCGTTACCGACGAATGCGGGGTTTCCGGAGTGGCCACCGGCGATGAGGAAGAGGATATTAATCCCGTTTCCGAGGCATCCCAACCCAAGAATGACGCGGGAAAGGGAACGCTCCAAAATGAGGTACACACCGACGGCGACGAACACGCCACACATGATAACGAGTGCTATGGATGTGCTCATGCGGGTTCTCCTTTCGAGGCTGTACTCAGACGTTGGCGGGCAAGTTTAAGACGTTCGTCTTCGCTTTCTTGCGAGGCGCGTTCTTCCATTTCGCGTTCGGAAAGGTGTTCGTCGCGTTGTGCCTGGCGGTCATCGGCGGCCGGGGTCAGGTTCGCTTCAGGTTCATTCGGGATGTTTTCCGCTTCGCCGTGGCGATCGATTTCTCCGCCCAGCGACCTCAAGATTTCCGCCACTAAGCCAATCACTGCAAGATACACGCCAATATCGAAAATCAGGGCTGTGGTGAAATGAATGTCTCCGAACGCGGGAAGGGTGAGGTCCACACGGGTTGTTTGTAGTGGCGCGCCACCCAATAACAGGGGCGAGAGGCTGGAGAGTGTTACGAGGGATAAACCGACACCCAATAGGTGTGCTGGCAGAACGGGCATGGAGGCACCCAACTCGAAACGCCCTCCCGCAAGATAGCGCAACGTGAGCGCAATGCCTGCGAGCAAACCGCCAGCGAATCCGCCACCGGGCATATTGTGTCCAGCGAAGAGGAAGAACAGGGAGACAACCAGAATCGAGTGGAACACCATGCGCGTACCTATTTGAAGCATGAGTGGACGCGATGTGGCTCCGGGCAAATTCGTGGAGGACAGCCACGGCAGGTTTTGCCCGCGGCGCGTGGCAACCGAATCGGATTCAAGATAGTAGCGGATATAGGCGTCCGGGTTTTCCTGAATGGATCGCACTCGCTCCCGGTTTTTCGCTTCGGAACCCAAAATATTGCGAAGGCGATCTGTTCCGCCAAAACGGTCGCGAACAAACAGAAGGGAAGCAATTCCCACCGCACACACAACGAGGACCGCCGTTTCACCCATGGTGTCCCATGCGCGAATATCCACAAGGGTAACGTTCACAATATTGCGTCCGTAGCCGAAACTGAATCCCTCGCGTGCAAACAGTTTCGAGATGGGTTGCTGTGTGCGAACACCAGCGGCCAGGAAGGCAAGGCCGGAGAAGAGAAGCCCCGTCGAAACTGCGAGAACGATGCGCCGTGCCTTCACCCACGATGTACGACGAATGGAGAAATTACGCGGAAGGCGGCGCAGAACAAGAACGAAGACAACGAGCGTCAGGGTTTCGGACAGCACCTGGGTGAGCGCCAAATCTGGTGCGCCATAAAGCTCGTAGGTGAGCGCCACGGCATACCCGCCGATTCCCATGAGAATCACGGCTTTCATGCGGTGGCGCGAAGCTGCCGCAAGAAGAACCCCGATGCATCCAATAAAGGCGACGGCCGCTTGCGCCCAGCTATCCCAAGCATGAGGGAACACGATGGTTCGCACAGGGCGGTACACGAGAGCTGCAATGGAGCAGCCGAGTGTGAAAATAAAAATGGTAACGAGGTAGGTTGGTAGCGAACCGGATTGTGTTGCCGCCGTTGTGCGCACGGACACACGTTCGGTGCCTGAAACGATATGGTGGTAGGTATTTTCTGCCGAGAAGGGCAAGAATTTTTCGGGAAGATTCTTTTTTGCCCAGTGGCGTGATCGGTGAATAATGTAACCGGCAGCGAAAATGAAAACGGACAGAAGGAGCGGACCGTTGAAACCGCCCCACAGATGCAGATGCGATTGCATAGCTGCCTGCTGCGGGTATGGTGAAAGATTTTTTTCGAGGAAGGATCCGACATATGGTGTGCATAGGCCAGCAAGGAGTCCTGCTGAAGAAAGAATGACGACGGGGTAGACCGTCAACCGCGAAACAGGACGTAAATGTGTGGGTGGCACACCGGATTTGCTACGGAATGCGCCCCACCAGAAGCGAATACCGTAGGCAACCGTGAGCGCTGACCCGGTAGCGATAATCGCGATTGCAATTATTCCCTGTATTCCGCTTCCCCACAGGTGAGTGAGCGCGGCTTCTTTTGCGACGAAGGCAGCGAAGGGTGGCAATCCAATCATGGAGGCGTCCGCAAGGGCTGCGAAAAACGCAACCGCAGGTATTTGCAAACCGACTCCGGAAAGTTCGCGAAGATCGCGTGTTCCCGTCGAAATATCAACAATTCCGACGCTGAGGAACAGCGCGGATTTGAACAGGGAGTGGGCAAGAATGAGCATCAACCCGGCAAGAAGCATAGCGGGATGTCCATAGCCCACGAATAAAATAATTAAGCCGAGTTGGGAGACGGTGCCGAAAGCGATAACGAGTTTAATGTCGTTTTGGCGTAGGGCTCGGAAGCCTCCAAGGAGGAGTGTGTAGCTTGCCAGGCAGAGCACCATCCAGCGCCAGACCGGGAGCCCTGAGAAACCTGGGGCGAGGCGAGCGATGAGGTAGACACCGGCTTTCACCATGGCTGCCGCGTGTAAATATGCGGAGACCGGCGTTGGCGCAGCCATGGCGGCGGGAAGCCAAAAATGGAAGGGGAACAGCGCGGATTTGGAGAAAGCGCCGATGAGGAGGAGCGCTAAAGCTGCTGCAACCAGTGTGCCTTGATTCGGGCCGAGAGTTCCGGTGATTGCAGAATCCACAAGTTCTCTCATGGAGAAGCTACCCCCGGGGATCATGCCTAGGATTGCGATGCCGGCGAGCATGGCGAGACCACCTGCCGTCGTCACTGTAATTGCCTGAACTGCCGCTCGCCGCGATGTGGTTCTTTCGGAGTAGTGCCCGATGAGGAGGAAACTGAAAACGGTGGTGAGTTCCCAATAAATATAGAGGGCGATGGTGTTATCTGTGGTAACAAGTCCGAGCATCGCGCCTGCAAAGGCAAGGAAAATTCCGCCGAAACGTCCAAGATAGGAGGCGTTTGCTTTAAAATAACGCGAGGAATAAACGAGGACGAGAGCGCCAACACCACTGGCAATAAGCGTGAGGAGTAGCCCCAGCGTGTCAATATAAAAATCGAGATGCAGGCCAAGCTGCGGAATCCAGGGGACTTTCACCTCGTAAACTTCTCCACGCATAATGCGTGGAATGAGCGTACATGCCCACAGGAACGCCACCCCGGGAACAATTGCGAGAACGGCAAAACCACCTCGCCCTCGACGCAACAATGCGGGCGCACATATTGCTCCCACCACAAATAGGGGAAGTAAAATTGGCATGAGCCCTCCGAATAGCGAGTAAACTCGAAGTCTTTCTCAGTATAACTGGTATCTTTTTCATCTTGAAGGGCGTGGAAGACTTACGGAACAATCCCACATTCCTACAATAAGTACATATTGTATGTTAGTTTTTAATTCCTTAATATTATCTACGTTACGTTTCCGTAGGTTACGCTACTGCCGAAAGACGGCTGTATTTTTTTACCGGCAAATGGTCAGGGAGAATAGAATTCCTCTAAATCTCTGTTATGCGGAGCCTAACGCAACGTCTCGACAGGCGCTTAAAGAAGCTCAACATACAATAAAATCCGGAGAATTTCGTTTTAAAAACGCCGAGGAAATGTTCGATGCCTTAGGGGATTAAAGACGCGAAGGTCTACTCTACGGTAACGGATTTGGCGAGGTTGCGTGGCTGATCAACGTCGTAGCCCTTTTCCTTGGCGACCTCGCACGCAAAAATCTGTAGCGGTATTGCTGTGACGAGCGGGGCATAGAGCGTTGGAAGCTGAGGAACGCGGAAAATGTGGTTCGCGTATTGCGCGGCTTTTTCGTCGCCCTCCTCGGCAATCACTAACGTAACCGCCCCGCGAGCCCGCACTTCTTGAATATTGGAAATCACTTTATCGTGAAGCTCCGGTCTACGTGGCGTTGGAACGACGACGAACACCAGCTGCCCCTCTTCCACGAGGGCAATCGGCCCGTGCTTCAACTCCCCGGCCGCGAAGCCTTCCGCATGAACATACGCGATTTCTTTGAGCTTCAACGCGCCTTCCAAGGCCACCGGGAATCCGACGTGACGACCTAAGAAAATCGTGGATTCCAGGGCTTTTCCGTACATGCGGGCAACATCTTTCACCGCTTGAGATTCGTTAAGAACGCGCTGGATTGCGCTGGGCACTTTGCCCAGTTTCTCCATGTAGTCCGCAATTTCGTCGATGTATTTATTTCCCCGAACCTGGGCAAGATATAAGCCGAGCAGGTAGCACGCGGCCACCTGAGCGGTAAAGGCTTTTGTGGAAGCGACCGCGATTTCCGGGCCGGCGTGCGTAAGGAGAACCGCGTCGGATTCGCGCGAAATTGTAGAGCCAGGGGTGTTCACAATGGCGAGCACTTTCGCGCCTTGGTCACGCGCGTGCCGCACCGCCATAATCGTGTCCATTGTTTCACCGGATTGGCTAATAGCAACAACGAGGGTTTTTTGGTTGACGATCGGATCGCGGTAGCGGAATTCGCTGGCGATTTCGACTTCCACCGGGATACGGCACCAGTGTTCAATGGCGTAGCGCGCCACAAGCCCCGCATAGGACGCGGTTCCGCACGCAATAATAATCATTTTGTCCGCCTGGCGAAGCACATCTGCGCTAATGCGGAGTTCGTCCAAGGTGAGGTACCCCTTGGCGTCGATACGATCGGCAAGAGTGTCCGTGATTCCGCGTGGCTGTTCGTTGATTTCTTTCTCCATGAAGGTTTCCCACCCGGCTTTGGAAACGCGGTCGATGGAAAAATCAATCTCGTAGTGGCGCGGATTGAGCGGTTTCCCGTTCACGTCTGCCACCACAACATCTTTCGCTGTCACCATCACGAGCTGATCCTGCCCGATTTCAAGGCAGTGGCTTGTGTGTTCCGCGAAGGCGAGAACGTCCGAACCTAAATAATTGCAATCTTTCCCAAGCCCAATAACGAGCGGGGAGGAACGGCGCGCGGCCACAATAATTCCGGGGCAGTCATTGTGAATCGCTAAAACCGTGAAGGTTCCCTGGAGCATTGTGGTTGCCTGGTGTAGTGCGCGAGCAAGGCGGGCTGCGGTTTCTTGATCGCCCGTATTTCCTGCTGGTTTCGGCACGGTTGCCCCGCCTTGTGTGAGCATGGTTGCGTTGCTGGAGTCTTGAGAATAAAGATGCGCGACGAGGTTCGCAATCACTTCCGTATCGGTTTCAGAAACGAATGCGTATCCTTCTTTTTCTAATGTACGACGGAGGTTGTCCGCGTTTTCAATAATTCCGTTGTGGACGACGGCGATGGTGGCGTCGCTGGAACGATGGGGATGTGCATTGTTGTCCGTCGGGCCTCCGTGTGTTGCCCACCGAGTGTGCCCAATGCCGGCGATAGCTTCGGGAAGGGGCTGGGCGTTCAGGCTTTCCCTCAGGTTTGCAAGTTTTCCTGCTTTTTTACGAATGGCAATGCCGTTATTCGTCGTAATTCCGATGCCTGCGGAATCGTATCCGCGGTATTCGAGGCGGGCGAGCCCGTCCATCACAACTTTTTCGGCTTCTTTGCAGGGACAGGTGCCCACGTATCCTAGAATTCCGCACATGTCATTATTTTTTCATATACGACAAAAATTTTCGCAACGAACACGGGAGCGCAACACAAGTTAAAACTCGCCCTCCGCTCTGCGCGGGAAATACTGCATCCGCGCGGGAAAAGTGACCTCAGCGCAAGGTAATTAGCGTGGCACAAGAACGGTGAGCACCGCGACGCACAGTAAGAGAATTCCGAAGAGAATGTTCGCAAGTCGCCCCGGAATCTTACGCCCATAACGCTCCCCAACAATACTTCCCGCTGCCGATGCGACGAGGAAAAACGCAACGATTTCCCACGATACCGTGAGGGAACCGTCGATAAATCGGGGAAGCCTGCCGATTGCCGCGGCAATCATGTTAATGACCAACACGAGAAGCGATGTCGAGCTGGCGTATCTCGGCGCAACTCTCATCGCTAGAACGAGGGCGGGAACAACGGCGAAACCGCCACCCACGCCAAAGAAACCGGAGAGAAGCCCCACGCCAAGGGCAACGAGGATAACTTTGAGCCAGTGCCACAGGGAGCTTTGTACCGGATGTGACACGGTGGTGTTGGGCGTAGCGTCCTTGATAGCCTTCTGTTCGTGATCTAAGGCCACGTCCTGCGGATTAACAACCGAGGAGGAAACCGCGGGTTCGTCGTCGCTCTTCGCTCTAAACATGAATGTGGCAACAACAAGGAGTAGAACCGCGAGGGACCACATCAGCACGTTCCCGGAAATTTTTCCAGACAGCCATCCCCCAAAAAGGTTTGCCGGGACGCCAAGACATGCGAAAAGAATGCCGATTTTCCATAACACGCGCCCTGCACGTGCCGCACTTAACATGCCTACGAGGGAGGTCGTGAAAACGATAATGATAGAATCCGCGCTCGCCTCTTGCGGTGCGATTCCGAAACACATGACAAGAATGGGGATAGTGAGAATTCCGCCACCGCCACCCAACAAACCGACAACGCAACCGACCAGGAACCCTACGGCTAAAACAGAGGTCATCAACACGGAGTCCATTATAACCGTGCGAAAATACACCGTTGAGGAAAGCGATTTTTTGGTTATGCCTACTTCGCGTGGCCACTGCCCTGTTTTATTCTCACGGCTCCGGAAGGTAGGCTAAGGGAGGAGAAAAAATCGACACGCGTTAAGAATACGGCAGGCGAAACCGCTCGACACAGCCGAAAACGCGTCGAAACAGACTGGAGAACCATGGCAAAGAAGAACCGCAAAGAACGCAAGGAAAAGAAAAAGCGCGTCATCATTCCTTTCGTGGAACGTCCTTTTGAGGGGTTGAGTGCGGAAACCTCGCTCATCGCGATGCGTGAAATCCTCCCTCTCGCAACACTTCCCGCGACGACGACGAAAGACCACGGTTCCGAAAACATTATTTTGGCTACCGTCCTGCCAAACATGGTGGGGGCATTACGTCGCAAAGATGGCGTTCTTCTTGTTGCCATGCAGACCGTCATGAACTCCGGGGACGTTTCGCTAGACGTTGCCTCACGTATTCTTGCCGGGTTGGAGCTGAAACCTGGTGATGCTTACACAAACGGAGACCAGCCAGATCCTGAAGGTCCACGCCTTGGCGACATTATTGAGGAATTTGGCGAGATGCAGCTCGAAGAAGAACCGGCGTTCTGGCTTGCAGAAGAGGATCTCAACACCCCCGAGTCCCAGCAGGCATTGAAGGAAACACGTGAGAGCATGGTGCCCTGTAAGGAAATTGAGACTGTCACGGGCGCTTACTGGTGCCGTATGAGTCGCGAATTTTTGCGATGGGTTCGTCCCGAGCCACGCGATCAGGTTCTTGACGGCCTGGCACGTTTGCGTGCAGCGGGTAAGGAACATTGGGGTGAAGGTTCTCGCTTTATTGGAGCTTTCCGTTCGCTCGGAATGTCGATTCCCGTCTGGGAGCTCGCGCGTGGCACCGAAGCTGATGAATTAGATAAGCCGTTGAAGGATTTCGAGCCCGTTCTTGAGGCGGCAATTGCCGATAGGACACCGTTAACTGCCGAGGAAAAGCGTGCGCGTGCCGGGCTAGTTTCACGCCAGGTGACTTTGCGTTAATGCTGTAATGAATTGACTTATTGGGGTGCCACGTTACGAAAGCGGGGCACCCCAATATTTTGTACGCCCTGAAGCCCCCAGCAAATCGGCCTAGATACTTGGCTTTATGTGTATTTTTAGGACGATACGATGCGCATGGGCAGGACAAACCGCTTGATGTAGGCGCATGTATGTAGCGACACATGAGTGACTTTCAATAGAGGGCAAAGAAACTGTATAGAATGAGTATGTGATGTCCCATTCTGCAGTTGCCGTTGTTATTCCGGCCAAAGATGAAGCCGAACGTATTGGCCCAACCGTCCGCGCAGCATCCGCGCTTCCTGGTGTCGATCTTGTTGTCGTCGTCGACGATGGTTCTACCGATAACACGCAGGCGGTGGCTCGCGCTTCCGGAGCAACTGTTGTTCGCCACTCGGTGAACCGTGGAAAAGCAAGCGCCATGGAAACGGGCGCAAAAGTTGTGAGAATGCGCGATGCGGACAACGCTCCCCCGCGTCACCTTCTTTTCCTCGACGCAGATTTAGGCGATACCGCCCTGGATGTCATTCCCTTAATTGCTCCCGTTGCAGAAGGCCGAGTCGATTGCACGATTGCAGCCCTCCCGCCTCAAAAAGGAGCAGGCGGACATGGTTTTGTGACAGGGCTTGGACGCAGGGCGATTAATCATTTCACCGGCTGGAACCCTCTTCAACCTTTATCTGGGCAACGTTGCTTGAGTGCCGAAGCATTCGCGGCCGCCTGCCCGTTGGCAAAAGGCTGGGGTGTTGAGGTTGGAATGACGATTGATCTTCTTGTTGCGGGAAAGCGAGTTCAGGAAGTGCCCTGCAATATTCGACATCGCGCCACAGGAAATAATGTTCGTGGCTATATGCATCGCCTTGCGCAGTTCAGGGGTGTTTTACGCGCTGTCATTAATCGTTATTTCAACTCGGTACGCATTCCCTTGAATGCCACTAAAGATGCGGAACAAAACCAGCAGGATTACGCGGTTTACCAGGCATGGGAAGGTCCGAAAAAGAAGGGTAAAAACAAGTAACTTGCGCTGATAGCCCGCGGGTAACCCGCCTCGTTCGCCAGTTTTTCACTCGCCTTTTCCGTGTCCTCGTTCACCCGTTTTTACTCGCCTTTTCTGTGTCCTCGTTCACCCGTTTCTCACTCAACTTTTCCTTCTCCACCCACGTATCCAAAGCGATTATAAGCGTGGGCAGAAGGAGCGCAATTCCTGCCCCGAATATCACCACTCCGGAATCATTAATCGGCACCGCAACGACGAGCGCCAATAATGACGCTATGTGGAGCGTGCGCAGTTCGTCGTCGTCGCGCAACATAGTGCATAGAGGGTGGCGAGAATTTTTCCAGGGGAAACGAATCTTACCGAGGTGAACGGCTCGCAGGAAAATAATGAACACAATTCCGAGCACGCCGGCGAGGATAAGCGCGGGAACAACTGGCATCCCGAAGAAGAGTTGCGAGATTTTCCGTGACACAATTTCCCACGCGCCACCTTTTTCTGTAGCGGTAACGAAGGCGCCAAGATGGCTGATTTCGCCGAAAAGATGGTCGAGGATCGCGGCACAAATGGTGCAAATATAGCCGACGATAAACGCAACCATAGCGACAACAAGCGTGAATCGTTTCCCAAGAACGTGCCACAACAGGTAGGCGAAAGCGACCGCGAGCGCCGGGGGGCCACCGAAGTCGGCGCCAATTGCGGGGGCGACGTCGAAAACAATTGTCACAATAGCAACAATAACCACTGTGGCAACATGCCATCGTTGCGCTGTAACTCCGTACCGGGGAAGCGCGCGCAATATAAGAACGGTTAAACAGAGCATCCCTATTGCCAACAGCGCATACATTGTGTTCGATTGCCCGAAGAAACGCCCGGCAACGGCGGGTTGCGAGCCCATCGGGGAGACTTGCGTGAGGCTCGGCCCGTGGAAAATCGAGAATTGAAGCAAATCGCACAAAATAACGACACCCGTGAGGCTCCCCAAACGCAACAGCGGACGCGCCAGTGGCATGGGTTGATCTTTCGCGCCTTTCACAGGCCTAAGCGCCCACGCCGCAAGTAGCGCCGCCACAATAATCAACATTCCACAAAAGCCCATACCGGGTCGGGCGAAATCCCACCAGGGAACAATGTTCATAACAATCGAGGTCAGAGGTAAAGCCGCCACAAAGGCAACAGATTCGCGCAGGCCACCGGGAAGAGGCTTCTCCACAATCTTTGCGCACCGTCGAACAATAAGGAATCCGTAGACAACGCTGACAATCACACCCAACGCTAGGAGAGTGTAGAACGGGCCGACCTCGCCACGCACAATATCTGCGCGGGCGGAGCGGGAGGTTAAAGTGCGAATCGTGGTGTCCGCATCCGCCTTCGAGCCGGCCGTAATCACTGGACTCACCGATGTTCGACGCGCATCTTTCCCCGTTATTGTGGGCGCAATATCAATGAGCTGGACAAGTCCTTTGGTTTGGGTACTCGTGGAAAACGCAAGGGAGGCGGCACGCGCATCAGGGTTTGGCGGGCGCATCATAAAAACGCCGAGCCGTGCCGAGGGCTGCGAATCCGCAAGTCCCGTAAGAATAATGCGGGTTTGGGGCGAGGAGGCGTCCACCAGGTCAATAATTTCCCCAATATTCTTATCAATTGCGCGAATATCTTCGAGTTGAGCTTCGTCGCGATCTGTATTGTTGGTGAAATGTGCTTTAAATTCGGATACCGCGTCCGAGAATGTTCCACGTTTGCGAGCTTCGCTGACTTTTTTCGCACTCACGTTTCCCGCATCTACGACGACGAGATCCGAATTTTTCACGTCGTTTTCTGTGAGTTCGCTAATGTTTGCAATGGTGTGGATTCTGGAAGTAAGGCTTTTTTCGTCACGAGCTTGGCTGGTGAGGCCGAAAATGGCGCCTTTCCCGATGGCGAGGATATTGCGTTCTGGGCTATTTTTTTCAGGAGTGTTGTATGTGGGGGTGTTCTGTTCGGTGAGGTTTTGTGAGGAGGGGGTTTGCGAGGCTGGAGTTTGTTCAGCTGGTTTTTGCGTGGCGGGGACGCCTTTGGGAAAATTCCGGGCCAGGGCACCAAATTCTCCTGGTTTTTCAAGTTTTGCCTGTTTATTTCCCAGGGGCGCGCGAGCGCGAGCGCCAGAAGCGAGAGTAAGCCAACCATCCTCCGGTGTTGAGGATACTGGAATTGCTCGAATGGAGACCATCGCGGATGCCGATTCTTTGGCGAGCGCATACATTCGAGGGGTTACTTTGGGGCTAATATCCTGCCAGGACACTCCCCCCATGCCTATAAGAACAGTTTTTTCGCCCTGTTTTTCACTGCGTTGCTTGGGAAGGGACTCGGAACTATAAAGTTGTGAGCTTGCGTACTCACCAGAAGTTATCTTATTGGAAAATTGCAAGTTTGCGTTGTTTGCAACCCGAGTAACCTGATTTTTTCCCGACGCAAAAGCATGCGAAAAATCTGTAAAAGATATGGCGCAAAAACCTACACAAAGCACTATGCTGACCAGGCAGGCGAAGAAGCGTAAAGGCTTTCGGGAAAATACCATGCATTAATTCTAACGTTCACAAGGCTTTTAGTGCCCCCGGATACGTTTTCGTCGAAAATGTCACTGTTGTGGAAAACGAAAGGTGAACATTACATATGGAGTAAGGAAAGTGGACATTACACAAGAGGTAGAGAAAAAACATTACATATACAGCACCCAAAACATATAAAAGTAAAGACACCACGGGTAGCGCCACCACTTTAGAAAGTAGGTTGTTGAGTTCGACGCGATTTTAATGCGGGAGGTGGTCTGTAGAGTGACATTATCAAGGAACCCTATAGAATAAGTAGGGTTAAAAATTTCAGGAGGATAAAGATGAACGCACACACATCCGGGCACACGTATTCATTCTTGGGTCCGCGCGGAACATTTTGCCATGCGGCATTGCGCCAGGTAGCCCAGGAGCCAACGGACACATTTATCCCCGCAACAGATGTTCCCTCAGCTTTACGAAAAGTTCGCAACGGAGAAACGGATTTCGCCGTCGTACCTATTGAAAATTCGGTGGAAGGCGGAGTGAACGCAACCCTGGATTCTCTGGTGAGTGGTGGCCCCCTAGAAATTTATGGCGAAATTGTTGTGCCGATTGCCTTCGCCCTGGCGGTTCGGCCGGGAACAAAACTTGAGGATGTTCACCGCATTTCCACGCACGGGCACGCTTGGGCACAGTGCCGAAACTGGCTATCCGCTCATCTCACCGAAGCGGTTCATGTCCCCGCAACGTCCACGGCAGCTGCCGTCAAAGAATTGGCAACGAATCCGAATGCGGATTTTGACGCGGCAGTTTGTGCGGTGCCTACGGTCGAAGAATATGGAATGGTTTCCCTTTCCGACGAAATTGCGGACAGTAAAAATGCTGTCACGCGCTTCATTCTTGTAGGTAAACCAGGCAAAATTAGCTCGCCTTCCGGGGCAGATAAAACAACGCTTATGGTACAGTTGCCGTCCGACGAATCCGGCGCCCTGCTCCGAATGCTCGAACAGTTTTCTGCGCGTGGCGTGAATATGTCCCGTATCGAGAGTCGCCCGGTCGGGGATACCCTAGGGCGCTATGCTTTCAGCATTGACGCTCTGGCGCATGTTACAGAGGAGCGCATGCAAGCAGTTCTCGTTGGTCTGCATCGCGTTTCACCGCAGGTAATCTTCCTTGGCTCCTACCCCACAGCGGATCGCAAACCAACACCCCTCCAACAGGGCACAAGTAACGACGAATTCGCGCGCGCACGCAACTGGGTGGCAAGCATTACGCAACGCGTCGAAGAGTGATGCACACGAAAAGAGGAACGTGCAGGTCTGAACAAACTTGCATCGCCACAAAAGTGAAACGCTTACTGCGTCAGCCTCGGCAGGGAATGCGGGAGCGATAGAGGCTCAGAGAATAGCGCGTTGAAATATTGTTGACATGTAAAAAAGGGACGCAGAGTGAAGGCGACGTTGAGTAACATAGCGGAAAACGGAAGTTTCGCGCCCATTTTTTCACCCCTTATGCGCGGCGACCAAGCTCGCGTTGTATCGGATTATTTTGAAGGACTGAGAGACGCTTCACCGCGCGCTACCTCGCATCCGATTGTGGAGGCGGATACCTCGTGGGATATTCGGGAAGCAACCGTTTTGCGGGTGCGGTACACGGATCAATTATTTACCGTGAAAGTGGGAGCGAACTACGCCTACCCCATAGAACGCGAACTGCGAGCACACCCCACCTACACACGGCCACTCAGCGCTATCGGCCGCGCCCCGCAGCTCCTTTGTTCAAATAAATCCGCACATGTTGCCATCATGACGCATCTTTCCGGAGAACTCGTCGAAGGAACACCGCGCGAATGGGATCCGGGCATTTATCGGGAAGCCGGGCGCCTACTGCGTATATTTCATAACACCGAATCGCGAATAGATAAGGGATACGAACACGCACTACGCCTGCGAACCTTAAACAGACTCACAGAAATTCCGCCCGGCGCTTCGCCACTACCCCGCGATATTGAGCAAGCCGCACGTTTCTATCTGGAAAACTTCACGCCACAACCAACCAAAATCGTTCCCACTCACGGGGACTACCAGCCACGAAACTGGTTGTGGGACAAGGCCTCACACCACGGAAAACAAGGGGTCTATACAGAAACCCACCCCGAAAACTGCGAGACGCCACCACACCCAGAAACACGGGAAACCCCGGCGCACCAAAGCAAGGGGTACCAAAGCGAGGCGCTACAAAGCGAGGGATGCCAAAGCAAAGCGCACCGAAACGAGGGGTGCCTCAAAATTATTGATTTCGGACGTTTCGGCTGGCGCCCGCCAAGCACAGATTTCGCGCGCCTAGCTGCCGGGCAGTTTATAAGCCACCCCGAACTTGAAGCAGCGTTTGTTGAAGGTTACGGGGGCGATCCGCGCACCACCTCCGTCGTCGAACAAAAAATTGGGGAATCGCAAAACGCACACAATAACAAAACCGCTAACTCGGCACAGAACGTTCTCGCAACACCCGAACACGCCGTGGAAAGCTGGTGGATTGGGAGGCTCGCGGACGGATTAGGGACATTTTGGTACGCCACCACTCGCGGATACAATGAAGAATTTGCCGAGATTGGCATCCAAATGTGTTACACGGCGTTAAAATACATGGAGGAACTCGGGATAGGAAGGTATTCTTAGTACCATGCTTGATATTCGCTTTGTTCGTGAAAACCCGGAAATTGTCCGTGAATCCCAGCGTCGTCGCGGAAACGACCCAGAAACAGTAGATGCCCTCCTCGCGGCCGACGAAATTCGTCGCGAAACCCTGCAGGCATATGAATCTGCCCGAGCAGAGCAAAAAGAAGTTTCTCGTTCCGTTGGTAAGGCAAGCCCGGAGGAACGCCCGGCAGTTCTCGCCCACGCCAAAGAACTTGCCGAACAGGTCAAGGCTCTCGATTCAAAGATGACGGAAGCCGAAGAGGCCTACACGAAAGCAAACAAACTGATCCAAAACATTGTGTTGGACGGCGTCCCCGCGGGTGGCGAAGAAGATTTTGTGGTCCGCGAGCACGTTGGCAACCCACGCGATTTCGCGGCCGAAGGTTTCGAACCCAAAGATCACCTCGATATTGCTGAAGGCCTGGGTGCAATCGACATGGATCGTGGGGCAAAAGTCTCCGGTTCCCGCTTCTATTTCATGAAGGGTGTGGGCGCACAGCTCGAACTCGCCCTCCTCAATATGGCCGCAGCCCAAGCCGTAGAACACGGATTCAACCTCATGATGACCCCAACCATCGTGAACCCCAGCATTATGGACGGCACCGGATTCCTGGGTGAACATTCCGACGAAATCTACTACTTAAACGCCGACGATCAGTATCTTGTGGGAACATCCGAAGTTTCCCTCGCCGGATACCACAAAGACGAAATTTTAGACCTTGGCGGCAAACCCCTACGCTACGCCGGTTGGTCCAGCTGCTACAGGCGCGAAGCCGGGAGCTACGGCAAAGATACGCGCGGAATCATTCGAGTCCACCAATTCAACAAGGTCGAAATGTTCAGCTACTGCCCAATCGAACTGGCAGAAGAAGAACACCTCCAGCTACTCGCCATGGAACGCGAAATGTTGGCAAAAGTGGAGCTTCCCTACCGTATTATTGACACGGCAGCCGGCGATCTAGGATCAAGCGCGGCACGAAAATTCGATTGCGAAGCATGGCTCCCCACCCAAAACCGCTACATGGAAGTCACATCCACCTCCAACTGCACCACATACCAGGCGCGTCGCCTCAATATTCGCGAACGTGTCGATGGGCGCACCCGCACACTCGCAACACTCAACGGAACCCTCGCAACCACGCGCTGGCTCGTCGCCATTTTTGAAAACCACCAGCAAAAAGACGGAAGCGTTTACGTTCCCAAGGCTCTGCGTCCCTACCTCGGTGGCAAAGAAATCCTGGAACCCCTCAACTAATTGCGTTGTCACGAAACCCTAACTGATGGGATATACCGTAACTGCCGGGTATGTTGACGTAAAACCGCAATTCATGCGCTCACAATCCTCAACAGTGAGGTAAACAAAACGAGACAACAACATACGCCGTACCGTCGTCGTACTAACGTTATAACGTCAAGGAAAGTGGCTCAGTACCAAAAATCGTACAGCCACAGTACTAACGTTATAACGCCACGGAAAGCGACGCAGCACAATCGTCGAACCAACACCGTACCATCAAGGGAAGTGGAGGAACATTGAGTAACGTACGTGCCATACGTGCACAGCTCGATAACGCAATTCGCGAAACCGGCATACCGCGCGCCGGAAACGAGCTCCTCATCGCCCTCGACCTGGACGGAACAATCCTCGGCCACAACAACTCCATCACCGCCCGCGTCCACGAAGCCTACCAGGCACACTTGGATGCGGGAACACACATGATTATCGCAACCGGGCGCGGAAGGCAAAGCGTGGCACCGATTGTGGGCAAACTCGGCATCACAGACACCGTGATGGTGTGCTCTAACGGAAACCAAACCGTCCTTACTGGAAACGCCACCATCCCGGGCATCCAGCCACGCACAGTACTCACGGAAACCGACCACGGGCTCGTTACCCGACACAGGATTTTTAATATTCACACCATGGATCCGGAGGCGTTGCGTGGCGCCGTTATTAAAATCGGAGCACATCTTCCTAACGCCCTTTTCGCCGTGGAACCCATTGAAGGCCCGCGCATTTTATGCCCCTCTTTCCCGGACGGCTATTTAGCGCCACCATACGTGAGAAAAGATTTAGAGAAGCTTATTATCGACGACGCATTACGTCTTGTGATGATTACGCCAGATATGCCCGCAACTGTTGTACGACGGCACCTCGGGGCTCTGGATTTACCGGGCGTGGAGTGGGCAACATCCTCGTCCACTGGTTCAGGGTGGGTGGACATAGGTAAGGAAGGCGTCACAAAAGCAACCGCCGTGGAAAATCTTCGCGACGAGTTGGGGATTTCCCCTTCGGCAACCGTCGCTGTTGGGGATGGCGGAAACGATGTGGACATGTTGTCCTGGGCTAACCTCGGGGTTGCTATGGGGCAGGCAGAACCCTATGTACGTAACGCAGCCCGCGTTAGCACCGCGCCATTCGACGAGAACGGCGTCGCCCTTTTGCTCGAAGCCATGCTTGAGGCCTAGACGAAAATCAAAAGTAACGAGGCTTTGAGAGATGCGCTATCTCGTTTTTCCCCTTATAGCATGCCTTAATGTGTGCCATGGGAGGAAGAAGAATATTCGCAATAGCCGTGAGCTGAACGTTGTGCCTTCTTCTTTTTGAAGGGACAATAATTCTACAATCCGGACTTCCGAACTGGTTTTCAAAACACTCCCAATGAAGCCTTCCGTAGAAAGCAAGTAGTTTCAAACGAGAAATGGCATTACCGCTAAGATGACTGTCCACGCTATCTGTGCGCAAACTTAAGGCCTATTTTTGCCCTGGAGTTTTTGGAGGAAACGCTTGGTGCGTTCTTCCGTGGGGCGCAAAATGAGTTCTTTCGCGTCGCCTTCTTCGATAACGACTCCGTTGTCCACAAACAGTGCACGGTCAGCAACTTCTGCCGCGAAATCCATTTCGTGGGTGACGATAACCATTGTCATATTGTCATCTGCCAAACTTCTAATAATCTGGAGTATTTCGCCGGTGAGTTCGGGATCCAGCGCGGAGGTTGGTTCGTCGAAGTAGAGCATTTTGGGGTTACGTGCCAGAGCGCGGGCAATCGCCACACGTTGCTGCTGCCCTCCCGAAAGTTCACTGGGGTACGAGTTTGCCTTGTCCAGCAATCCCATGCTTCGCAACAAATCTTTGCAATGTTCGCGCACCTCTTGTTCGTTGCGTTTTTGCACCTTCACCGGGGAATCCATGAGGTTGCGCATAACCGTCCAGTGCGGGAAAAGGTTGAAGTTTTGGAAAACGAGGCCGAAATCGTGGCGGAAATCTTGTTCGTTTTCCTTATTTACTTTCAAACCGTATTCTTTTTTCAACGCGGTTTTCCCGAAGTACAGTATTTCTCCGTGATCCATGGTTTCTAGGAAGGTTGCGCATCGAAGGAGGGTGGATTTTCCCGAACCGGATGGCCCCAAAATCGCGACGACTTCGCCTTCCTCAACCGTTAGTGACACACCCTTGAGGACCTGGTTGCCCCCAAAGGCTTTCTTCATCTCGCGTATTTCTAAAGCTGGCATTTCTGTCCCACTGTCTGTTACGTGTGTTGTGTTGAATGTGTAAGTTTATGTAAGTTTGTTCGCTTGCCGGGCGACGTAACCCGGTGTCGTTTTCATTGTTTTCATTGTTTGTGGTGCCTTCACCACCGTCGTATATGTGCTTCCTTAAATCGAGTAGAGGCTTAAACGTTTTTCGACAATGCCCATAATAACGGTCACTATAAGGTTAAAGACGTAATAGAACGCCGCGGCGCAGGCGTAGGGAATCATGGATGCCTGGGAAGCCGCTAACTGCTTAGCCACCGTGAACATTTCCGTGTATCCCAGAACGAATGCGAGGGAGGTGTCTTTTACGAGGGTGATGACTTCGTTGGTAATCGACGGCAATACGCGCCTGAACATTTGTGGCAGTTCGATGGTGTAGAAGGTGCGTCGCTTGGAATAGCCGAGAACGAAGGCCGCTTCACGCTGCCCTTGGGGTATGGATTGGAATCCGCCACGGTATATTTCGGCAAAGTACGCGGCGTAGTTGATTCCAAAGGCGATAATGACGGCGTAGAACTGGTATTCTTGGCTGATTTGCATGCCGAAAATATAGTAGGGGCCGAAGTACACCATCATGAGCTGGAGCATGAGTGGCGTTCCACGCATAACGGAAATGTAGAACTGTGTAATCCATGCGATGGGTAGGAATTTGCTTGCTCGTCCGCTATACACCAGCAACCCCAAGGGGATGGAGATTGCGAGGGTTATAAAGAAAATTAGGAGCGAGTAGAGGGAGGCCCAGGCGAGTTGGTAAAGAATATTTGTGAGTGTTGCTGAAGTTGTTGACATAGTGAACCTTTAGAGGCGCGGATGTAAAGTTCTGTTTGATTTGTGGGGAACGGTAGAGGGGCGACGTAATGCGGGTGTGCCGGAAAACAGTTCCTTATTTTCCGACACACCCGTCACGTTGATGTATTAGTCAAGAATGACAACGTCTGCAATATCCCACTTTTCAGCGAGTTTCTTGAGAGTTCCGTCTTTCTTCATCTCATCGAGTGCTTTTTGTACCTTGTCACGAAGTTCGGTGTTGCCTTTCTTGAACCCGATTCCGTACTGGAGGTTCTTGAGTGGCTCTTTAAGAATTTCGTACTTGTCTGCTCCACGCTTCTTCATAATGTCCTTCGCGGCTGTCTTATCGATGACAATAACGTCGGCTGCGCCGGACTCAAGATTTTGGAAAGCAACCATATAATCGGGTACTTCTTGGAGAGACTTGAAGGAGTCTGTCACGTTCTTTGCTTCGGGAGATTTGAGAGCTTGGAGTCCTGAGGAATCGGCTTGAACGAGGGCTCGCTTATCTTTAAGGTCTGCTACGTCTTTGATTCCGCTACCGGCTTTAACGAGATAGATAATGGGATCGTTTCCGTATGCCTTGGAGAAGGTGTAGTTATCTTCGCGTCCGGTCATTGTAAAACCGTTCCAGATGCAGTCAATCTGTCCCGAGTTGAGTTCTGCATCTTTTGAGTCCCAATTAATGGCCTTTTCGCCATATTTGAGGCCTGCACGCTTGGCAACTTCTTTTGCTGCATCAAGGTCGAAGCCTTTATATTCGCCTGTTGCGTCGTCTTTGAAACCGAAGGGCGGGAATCCGGCATCGAAGCCGACGGTCAGCGTTCCGCCTTTTCCTTTTGCCCCATCGGCATCTTTGGAACCACTTGTGCCGTGGCTACCACATCCTGTGAGTGCGAAAATCATGAAAAGCCCGGATATTAGAGCTAGCACCTTTTTCATGGTGGTTCCTCTCTTTCTATAAATAGTGTTTTATATTTTTATCGACGACGTTGGCTTATGTGCCGTCATAGAAAATACCGTACCAATGCACATTCAAACGCCTTATCGAATTGTCCACAATATGATACGTTCAAACATTCATTTGCATAAAGGCAACTTTTGTTTAATTCGCCCTCTATTTTCCGCAGTTTTAACGCTTTTTAATTTAAGGTTACGAAATTATAACAAAGTGATATATGGGACAAAAGGGGTATGTGGAAAAAATTATTTCTGATAGACTAAAAGATGTGTCTTTCGCGTAGGTGTGACGGCAGTGCCTCGCCTCGGGAAAATTTGTATCGAATATATTTCGGCTTAACGGTCGAGGTATCCACTTCTGGAAGGATAGAAATATGTCCATTCGTAAGTCTTTTGTGGCTGTTGGCGCGGCCACTGTTGCTGCTGGCATGTTGGTACCCTCGTTTGCTGTTGCGAATCCTGAGGATTCTGCTACCCCCCCCCGCACTCCTGTAGTTCCTGAAAAACCGGCAGAAGAACCGGATGCTTCTATCACTCTTGAGCAGGCCGCTAAGGAAGCAGAGGAAACGGAACAGGATGCTAAGATAGCGGAAAAACAAGCTCAGGATGCGGAAAAAACCGCTCAGGAGAAGAAAGCTGCTGCCGATAAGGCGTTTAATGATGGCAAGAAAGCAGCTGTTGATGATGCTGAAGCAAAGAAAACAGCCCATGATAACGCTGTAGATGCGAAAACGGTTGCTGAAGCTAAGGCTACGCAAGCAGCCACTGCGAAAGAAGCGGCCGATAAGGCGAAGAGTGAAGCTGAAACAGCTGCTAGCGGTATCGACCAGGGGAAAGTCGATAAGGCTAAGCAGGATGCTGATGAAGCTAAAGCTAAAGCCGATGTGGCACGTAAAGAGGTAGAAACAAAAACAGCTGTTGCTACAGAAAAGAAGAAGGCAGCCGATGATGCTCAGGCGGCTCTCGATAAGGCAAATGCTGATAAAACTGCTGCTGATCAGAAGTTAGCGGCCGCGAATACTGCTGTTAGCCAGGCACAGGCCGCGAAAGATGCGGCAGATGAAAAGGTCCGCAATCTTGAAGCTAACTCGAGTGAAGCGGTGAAGAATGCGCAAGATAAAGTTAAGGCTGCTGAACAGAAAGTAGCCGAAAAGAAACAGGCACTGGAAGCCGCTAAGAGTGAAGCGAGTGCTGCTCAACGTAATCTTGAGAACGCAAAAGCCGCTAAGGAAGCAAAGGTTCAAGAAGCTACAGCTGCCGCTCAGGCTCTTCAAACAGCTCAGAATGAAAAGACAGCTCTGGATACTGAAAAGGCCAACGCACAGCAAGCTTTAACAACAGCGCAGAACGCGAAAACGGAAGCAGATCAAGCTGTGGTGGCCGCTGAAAACAAGGTTGCCGAACTTCAAACAGCTTACGATAACGCCAAGGCGAATACTCAAAATAAAACTAACGCCGTTACCGCCAAGGAAGCTGAAATTACGAAGCTCACCCAGGATAAAGCAACAGCTAAAACCCAATACGATAAGGGCAGCATCGGATTCTTCGAAAGCATTGGTGCCACGGATGCTGTCAATGCGTTGAAGAATGTTCCGGCAGATACCTCTCTTAATCCTGCAGATTCCAACGACCCGGCAAATCTAGCCAACGTGAAGAAAACCATCCAGTGGATGAAAGCTCTCAATGAAATCCGCGCCAAGGATGGTCTCACCATATTGAAGGTTTCCCCTGTTCTTATGGCGGAAGCAGAATTAAGCGCCAATTTTTCAAAGAATAAGTTAGGCCACCGCTCCAGTAACCCCTTCCTTGAAAATGCAAGCTGGGGGCCTGCTAATGACTGGGTTAATGAAAACGGACATATTGGACACGAAAACCATGTAACTGATCGCATAGACGGACCCTTCACTGGCTGGTATACCGGAGAAAAGAAGAACTACGAGACCCAGAATGGCGGAGTAATCGGACATTATATGACGATGACGGATAGGCCTAACTTCAACGGGGCTTATAATAAGAGGGAAACCTTAGCTACCGGATATGCCGTAACAAATGGTGGCGCCGTAGGATATGACCGCTGTCACATTAATACGTTCGCTTTTGATTTCGATAAAAATGAGATTGCGAACGAAACCCTCTATTCTGTCGAAGAATTTGAGGCCAAGCTCAACGCTTATATTGATAGCATTGACCCGGCGAAGATTCAGGAAAAGATTGATGCCGCTAACACTGAGCTTGCTACGCTGAAGGCTCAAAAAGAAGAAGCCGTAACGCAGGAAAATACCGCAAAAACGGCTCTTGATAACGCCAAGCAAGCAGTTCAGGATGCGAAAACAACACGTGATGCTAAAGATGCAGACGTTACTGCAAAACAGGCGGCTGTTGATGATGCTACCCGGCGCCTAACGGCTAAAGAGCAGGAAGTCCAGCGCCTTACTACAGCTAAGGAAGAAAAAGATCAGGCAGTAAGCGTTGCTGATACTGCTGTTACGCAAGCGGAAAACGATAAGACTTCTAAAGATAATGCGGTCACCGCTGGTGAGCAGGCTGTTAGGGATGCGGAAACTGAAAAAGCTCAGGCCGATAGCGAATTAGCAGCCACAGAAAGTGGTACGGCTTTGGCTGATGCTCGCGAGGATGCCAAGGCTAAGGGTGATGCTCTTGATGCGAGGAACGCTGAGAAAGCTAGTGCTCAAACAGAAGCCGATACTGCAAACGCTGCCGTAGGGCCGGCTGAAACAAAGGCGCAAGAAACCAATAGCGCTTCCGTTCAAGCCACTCAAGAGCAACAAGCTGCTGAGGATGCGTTGGTTCCACTCGCAGCCGATGAAAAGGCTAAGAATGATGCCTATGAAGCAGATAAGGCGAAGCTTGATGCTCTCACTACCGCTATAGCGAAAGCTCAAGCAGCCGATGCAGCAAAGATTGAAGCAGATAATGCTCTAGCTACAGCAGTTGCTGCTGAACAGGCCGCCAGCCAAGCAGCTCAAGTAGCCGAAGCTCTCAAAGCAAAGTGGGAGGCCGCTAATCCTGCTACCGGGGCTGGTATGGAAGAACCTGAACTTGCTACCGTAAAGGTGGCCTATGCTGAGGCAGCTGAGGCTCTCGCTAAAGTAGCTCCCTTGAAGCAGGCAGCTACTGAGGCACGTGCTAAGGCTGTTGCGGCAATGAAGGTCTACCAGGATCTTTTGGCGAAGAAGAAGGCAGCTGACGAAGTCGCCCAGAAGGCTAAGGATGCGCAAAAAGAGAAACTTGCTCAGGCTAATAAGCGTTCTGGTAACAAGAAGGCAACGCTTGTGAACACCGGTGTTGATATGACAACCGCCGGGGCCGCAAGCATCGCTCTCATTCTTGCAGGCGTAGCTGTGGCACGCCGTGGCCGCAGGGCAATCAATAACTAACAGAAACTCGTAAGTAATCTACCGGGGGCGTATCGCACACAGTTCGATACGCCCCCGCAACTTATCTATACAACCCGCGCACTTTTTACATATACATTCATCAACGACGCATCTGGCAAGTAACAAACATGCCCTTGTGGCTACCAGGCCATGTTATCCACAGCCCGCCCTTCGTCGTATATTATCCACAGAAAAAGTGTTTCCAGGATTTTTTGTGGCCACAACCCGTATGCTTAATAGTGAATATCGGGAGTACCCACCACACCTGGTATCGTTGACATAAGGATGGGGAGAAGCTATGAGCCTCCTGGGTTTACGCCTCGCCATACACATCACTAGAAGGACAACCACGATTGCCGGGAACGAGTACGAACATGATTGATTTATCCGCCGCATCTTCCTCTCCTATCCTTCTCTCCCCTCTTGATTCACGCTACCGCGAAGCAACCGCCCAGCTTGTGAACTATCTTTCCGAAGCGGCCCTTAACCGTTACCGTCTGCATGTTGAAATTGAATGGATTATTTACCTTGCGAACAGTGGCGTTTTGCAGGGAGTCGAGCCACTCACAAATACCGATACCACGTATTTACGTGATCTCGTCGAACATTTCGGGCATGAAGATATTGCGGAACTGGCAGGTATTGAAGCCGAAACACGGCACGATGTGAAGGCAATCGAGTACTATCTCAAGGCTCGTATGGACGTTGCGGGCAAAGAAAACCCGGAAAGTGCGCTACCTGGATTGAAAGAAATGGCGCATATTTTCTGCACATCCGAAGATATTAACAATATCGCCTGGGCGCTCGCCATTAAGGAAGCAACGAACACTGCCTGGCTTCCGGAAGCCAAAAAATTGTATGAGAAACTCGCTTCCCTCGGCGGCGAAAACGCAGATCTTCCCATGCTCGCCCACACTCACGGCCAACCAGCAACCCCCACAACGGTCGGCAAAGAAATCGCCGTTTTCGCCCACCGCCTCCACCGCCAAATCGCGCGAATTGAAAAAACCGAGTACCTTGCTAAATTCTCGGGCGCTACGGGCACGTTCGGCGCCCACGAAGTATCCGTTCCAGGCGCAAACTGGCCCGCGCTGTCGCGCGGATTCGTCGAACATTTGGGGCTAACGTGGAATCCGCTCACCACACAAATCGAGCCCGCGGACTGGATGGCGGATCTTTTCGCAGATATTCAGCATGCCAACCGCATTGCACACAATCTTGCCACGGACATGTGGACGTATATTTCTTTGGATTATTTCCATCAGAATTTGGCGGCACAGGGTTCTACGGGATCTTCTACCATGCCACATAAGGTGAACCCGATTCGGTTCGAGAACGCGGAGGCAAATTTCGAGATAAGCTCTGCGCTGTTCGGGGAGCTTGCCCAAACCTTAGTGACCTCGCGTATGCAGCGCGATCTCACGGATTCTTCCACGAAACGAAATATTGGCGTAGCTTTCGGGCACTCGCTCCTCGCGCTGAATAATCTCATTCGCGGCCTTAGCGGCGTGGATCCCAACCCGGCAAAGCTCCGCGCAGATTTAGATAACGAGTGGGAAGTTTTGGGCGAACCCATCCAGCAGGCAATGCGCGCGCTCGGGCTGGCTGGCGTGAAGGGCTTGGCTGATCCGTATGAGCGCTTGAAGGAGCTCACGCGCGGGCGCAAAGTGACCGGCGAAGATATGCGCGATTTCATTCGCGAACTGGGGTTGCCACAAGATGTTGAGGCGCGCCTCCTCGCGCTCACCCCCGCAACCTACACCGGGCTCGCCACCCAACTCGTGGACTACCTCAATTGATCCAAGCTAAACCAATAGTTTCGCTGACGGCGCTTGATTGGCTAATTTTTTATCTAGAGTTAAAAGTTCAATACCTTTTTTCTCGCACGAATAAACCATCCAACAATCCTCAAAACTCAGCTTCGGGAACTTCATCCACAAACCAAGCGAATTTTCTAATACATCATATTCGCATACCACGTGTTGCATGGATGTAACAGCACCCAACACCGTTGCAACTCCCTTGCGCGAGTAGCCATAATGTCTTGACAGAACAAAGCAGACCTCAATAAGCGCCTGATCGGGAATAACAAGCGTCGTCGCCTCTTGGAAAAGTGAATTCACGGTTGAAGTCTGAGGATTATCGTGTTGCAAAATAAATCTCAGAAGAATGTTCGTATCAATAGCGATATAAGAATAGGACACAAGAATTCCTTAACTTTTACCGTCAATAGACTCGTCCAGCACTCCCCCCACGTCGGCCGCTCTATGAGTCTCATAGAAGTCGCTGACGTCTGCCAAAAACTCTCTATCTTTTTTAGGCGAAAACGAGGAAAGTGTCTGAATCACTTCATCAAACGACGAGTAAGGCCGCAACGCAAGTGTTTTTGTTTCTTCGTCATAATGAGCTTGCAATTTATCCGCATTCTCAATCCCCCAAGCACGACGAACCGCAACAGGTATAGTGACTTGACCTTGTGAAGTAATGGAAACGGTGTTCATGTAACTAATATAACGAAATTCATTATTTTAATGCAAAGCCATTACTTAAGTAAAGTACGTTAAACCCTCCATTCCGCAAGCCCAACTCGCGAAACAGGTCACATTGAGCGCGCCCTCACAACCCATCCGTGGTAATCTCCCTAGAATGCGAATGTCCTTATATGGTCATTTTGGTTGCGGAGATGTAACACCAGCGCTTTTTCGTCGTCGATACAACACTACGAAACAGGTGCCACGGAGAACGTCTCCCCACCTCATAATGGCCCTAACGGTGAAGCCAAACCCCACGGCGACGACTCGTTCTTTAGCGATCGCTTTGTTGTGCGTAATGGGTGAAGCCGAACCCACGCGAGAACAACCCCCTCGTTTGAGCGTAACAACACGCGGCGAGTCACAACGCTAGGAGATCCGTGAACATCCTTAACTTACTAGCTTTTCATGCAAATATTTTCCTCGCGCAAGCCGACGCGCAAGCCAACGGCTCCCAGAACATGGAGGGACTCGCGGCCTGGGTAACAAGCATTATGGACCATATTGGGGGTGCGGGCGCAGCTTTCCTCATCGCCCTGGAAAACATTTTCCCGCCACTGCCTTCTGAAATTATTCTTCCGCTTGCGGGCTTCACCGCTGCTAATCCCGCGTCGAATATGACACTTATCGGTGCTCTTCTCTGGACGACGGCAGGCTCCCTCATAGGCGCATGGGTGCTGTACGGCATGGGCGCGTGGCTCGGCCGCGAACGCACCCGCAAAATTCTCCTCTGGCTCCCCCTCACAAAACAATCCGATGTGGATAAAACCGAAAAATGGTTCGATAAACACGGAACATGGACGGTATTTTTCGGCAGGATGGTGCCGATTTTCCGCTCTCTGATCTCACTTCCCGCGGGAGTTACCCGCATGCCTTTCCTTAAATTCACCATCCTTACCACCATCGGTTCTGCGATCTGGAACTCCTTCCTCATCGGCGCCGGATATTACCTGGGTGCAAAGTGGGATATTGTCGGCTGGTATGTGGATGTTTTCTCCAAGATTGTTATCGCCATGTGCGTCCTCGTCGTCCTTTTGTGGATTATTTTCCGCGTCGTGAGGAATCGCCGCGCAAAGAAAAACGGGGCGGGGGACATTGCGGAAGCTACGGACACCGCGGGCGTAGCGGACACAAAGTAGGCACTTACCACCCACTAGCCACAGTTTCGCACGACGTATAAAAGCGGGCTAACCGGATTTGGTGCGATGCGCAAAGGCGTACTAACCGGATTTCGCGCGACGTGCGAAGAAAGCATAAAGATTTCGCGCTAGGAATTTCAACGCTCCCACACGTGCCCCATATGCGCAACGCCCTATCCCGCATCCGCACGGAATAAAAAACCCGCGAAACCGTTATAACACATGAGTCCGGGCGCTATACGCCTAACTCACGCTACGCATTTTGCGAGGTTCACCTCGCGCGTACACGCAACACGCACACGTACACAAACGTACATAGAACTATTGCGCACCTTGCGATACACCGCGCGACTTGCGCATACACGTAGCGCACCTTACGTATATTTTTAAGAGTTAGGGAGAATCGTGGCCAACACAATATCGCTGAAAATCACTGGAATGAGTTGCGAACACTGCATTAACCACGTCACCGAAGAACTCGAAGCCCTTCCCGGAGTTGAAAAAACCGAGGTTACCCTCGTCAAGGGCGGAGAATCTTCCGCCGTCGTCACGGTAGACACCGATGTGGACGACGATACCTTGCGCGAAACCGTCGACGATGCTGGTGGTTACGTCGTCACAACAATTGAACGTCACTAAGGATCCGCGCCCGTCGCGCATCTGCCGTAACTCATAACATCGCGAAACATTACTTCACCTACTCGACTGCACACACATGGCACGCCCTGTAGCATCTGGCACTCATATTGCACACCTGGCACACCTGCAAACCTGTAGCGCACCAGACACATCCGGCACGCACCTGCCCCTACGGGATGCGTCGCCACACGCAATCAGTCGCCTACCACATACATAACGTTTTTCTTCGCACCGAATACCACATTCCATATAACGCAACAGAATACTTTCATGAAACAAGACGCATCCCATTTAACAGAAATCCAACTGGCAATTGACGGCATGACCTGCGCTTCCTGCGTGAACCGCGTGGAGAAAAAACTCGGCAAACTCCCAGGCGTGACCGCGTCCGTCAATCTCGCCACGAATACTGCATTAGTGAAATTGGGCGAGGGCGCGCCTTTGGACGAAACGGCGTATATTGACGCCGTTGAACGCGCAGGCTACAAGGCGCGCGTGATTTACCCGCGTGGGTACGACGACACAGCGTCTTTAACCGCCTTCGAATCGAGCACGGCAGAGGACTCCGTGAAAGATGTGGCCGAAAATTCCGTGCTGGACACAGCGGAAGATTCCGCGAAGGCTTGCGCGAAGTATTCCGCAAACAACGCAACCGTGAGTGACGGCGTAGATAATTCTGACGCAGAAACGCGCAGAACGCGCGACATTCGTCGTCGATTCTATGTGTCTCTTGTGTTGTCCGTCCCGATTGTCGCAATGTCTATGGTTCCGGCGCTTCAGTTTGACTACTGGCAGTGGATTGCGGGTGCGCTCGCGATTCCGGTTGCGACCTGGTGTGCGTGGCCGTTCCATATTAGCGCGGCGCGGTCGTTGCGCCACCGATCCACAACAATGGACACGTTAATTTCTATGGGTGTTATCGCGGCTATGCTGTGGTCCATTTGGGCGATTTTTTGGGGAGGCGCGGGATCGGCAGATTACCGTATGACTATGAGCGGGATGCATTCGCTGGGTAGCGTGGCGGGTTCCGGCGCGGGGAGCATGGCAGACGCGCACATCTCAGACCTAGCAGACGAGGCAAGTTCAGCTAATACACATGTGGCAAACATAGCACACGCCATGGCACCGCATCTGCATTGGGAAACCGCAGCGATGATTGTGACGTTCCTGCTCCTCGGACGCTGGATGGAAGTGCGTTCCACGTACAATGCGGGTAGCGCACTGCGCGCACTCCTCACTTTGGGCGCAACCTCCGCACACCGTGTTCAGCTCGCGAACGGAACCCGCGTGGACGAAATCGTTCCCGCCTCGGCAATCCAGCGTGGCGATATTTTCACGGCAAAACCCGGCGAATCCATCCCCACTGACGGCGTTGTTGTGGAAGGGCATAGCGCGGTTGACGCATCCATGCTCACCGGCGAGTCTGCCCCTATTGACGCCTCGGAAGGCGCGGAAGTTACGGGCGCTACGATTAACATCTCCGGATCCCTTCATATTCGCGCAACTCGCGTCGGCAAGGATACAACCCTTGCGCAGATGGGTCGCGCCCTTCAGCACGCCCAAAGTGTGAAAGCCCCCGCACAAAAACTCGCGGATAAAATTTCTTCGGTGTTCGTGCCCGCGGTGATTACTATTGCGGTGCTCACCTTCATTGTGCGCATGTTTTTGGGACACAGCGTTGAACTTTCCCTCACGACAGCGATGACGATTCTTGTTGTCGCCTGCCCCTGCGCTCTCGGCCTTGCGACTCCTGTGGCACTCATGGTTGGTTCCGGGCGCGCGGCTCAAAAGGGCGCTCTGATTCATGGACCGGATATTTTGGAATCTGCCCACAAGGTCAACACGATTGTTCTGGATAAAACCGGAACGCTCACCACCGCAAAAATGGCGGTTCACGAAATTATTACCGCGCACAGCTTAAAACATGGTGCCGATTCGGAAGAAACCCGTCAAGAAAATAGTGCCGACTCAAAAGAAACCCGGTCAGAAAATCACCCCGTTTCGCTAGAAAACGAGAAGGAAATCCGCCTCCTTGCGGTTGCCGCCGGGCTGGAATCCCATTCCGAACACCCGATCGCGCGCGCAATTACCGCGAGCGCCAAGGAACGTGGCATCACACCCGTTGTTGTCGCAAATTTTGAAAACGTCGCGGGTCGCGGTATCAAGGGCGTAGGTACGATGAATTCCGACGCCACTGCCACATCCAACAACACGGTGAATCTTTCCGCGCAAACCTCGAACAACACGCCGGACGCACTAGAAACACAAGAAACGCAACCCGCGCACAACGCTCAACCCACGCAAGCTGCGCCCGCCCCAATCTCTATGGGCAACATTGCCTGGATGAAGGAACGCGGGGTCGAACTCGGTGATACCGAGAAGGCTTCAGATAATCTTGCCCATCGAGGTATGAGTGTCGTCGTCGTAGAAGAAAATGGTGTGGCGCTTGGCGTTATCGGTGTTAGAGACACGGTTCGCACAAATTCTGCGGACGTCATTAAAGCCCTGAAAGACATGGGAATCGAGCCTGTGTTGGCGTCCGGGGATAACGCGCCGGCGACGGAGGCTGTTGCTCGAGAGCTTGGTATTGCGCGAGTTCACGCACACGTCTTGCCGGAGGACAAGGAGCGTATTGTTGCGGAGCTTCAGGCCGAAAATCGCCACGTTGCGATGGTTGGCGACGGCGTGAACGATGCAGCCGCTCTTGCGCGTGCTGATTTGTCTATTGCTATGGGGAGCGGGACGGATGTCGCGAAAGCCACGTCCGATATTGTTGTGGTGAATTCCGACGTAGCGATGGTACCTTCGGCGCTACGTCTCTCTTCACGCACCTTGCGAGTTATCCGCGAAAATCTCGGCTGGGCTTTTGCCTACAATGCGGTTGCCATTCCGGCGGCCGTTGCAGGAATCGTGCTTCCCGGCTTAGCAGCCGCAGCCATGGCGTCCAGCTCCGTGATTGTGGTGCTGAACTCCCTGCGCCTGCGCCGAGCCTAAAGACGCACTCCACAACAAATCAACTCCGTGCGGGAAAGGGCAAAACCTTGCAGTTTAGCTTAGAATTGCAGAATGGCACAGAATCTTACGGCGCAACCCCTCGAAGAAGCCAGCCTCACACACACAAGCACGGCGCTTCTTGTTGACGACATTGCCCGTTGGGCACGCCGTCCTGCCAACCTCTTAAGCGGAATCATTAGCCTCCTCGTTGTCGGCTCAATGATTCTCCTCACAAAATACGGTTACACCACAACAATTGCCGTCACGCAAGACGTTGCTCACGCTACCGAAGATCTTGTTCACACCATAGTTTTCCTCCCCATCAATGTGCTGGAAGGAATGCTCGGGCTTTTCCTGCCTATCCTTCTTATCGTTGATATGATACGAACCTACCGCTGGCGCGCCCTCGCCACCGCACTCACCGCACTCACCGCGGCGCTCAGCATCTCGTATCTTGGCGTTTTCCTCCTCGAACGCTACCTCCCCCACGCCCGCGCCACTATAGCCATTTCGGGAAGTCTCGACGAACAAGTGTCCGTAGGAATGCTTCCCTACGTGTCCATTATTGCCGTTCTCCTCGTCGTGGCAGGAACGGCCAGAAAAAGCCGACTCACCAACACCGGCTGGTGGCTTCTCGGCATCGTCCTTGTCATTTCCATTCTTCAAGGAGTGCAAACTCTTCCCGGCGCACTTATTACGGTGTTCATTGGGACAGCTTGCGCATATTTTGCCCTCTACATTATCGGCGACGCCCCCGACCGCATGCTCGGCGCCAACATTATTACCCTCCTCCGGCGTGCAGGGCTTGACGTTAGTAGCGCGATTCGCATCGACCCGCCCCCCGAAACCCCTGTTCACGCATGGAATATTACAACTTCTGGGCAACTCGGCTACACGGATAGTATCGGCATCGAAGATTTTCGACGATTCATTGACAGCGACACCCCACCCGACTCGGATTCTGCATCCCCCATTCCCAAAGCCGCGCTCAGCACAGCAACAGCCGCACGTAAGAAACCCACAAAACTGGGACAAACACCCAAGGCGAACGACGAAAAATCTATCGTCGTCGAAACAACACTTTTGAAAGATGTTGACGCACGGGCGATTATTGACGACACCTTGAACAACCACACGCCTTTCTACTCGTCAGCAACGGACCGCCACTATTTCGTCACCACCACCACGGGCGAGAAACATTTCGCCATTGTTATTGACTCGGATCAGCTCGTTCTCGGACGTTTATCTGCGTGGTGGCAACGGTTAACGCTCACCACATCCACATTCCAGGCCGCTGAGACGACGCTGGAAACTGCCGAGCGGATTCTCCTTATGCACCATGTGGCACATTCGCATGGGCTGACACCTGCGAGCACGATACACTACGCAACTGCGCAATCCTCCTCCATTGTTACCTTTGCAGATACGCAAGATATTCCGCTCTCCGACTTACCTCGCGAGGAGATAACGGATGAGATTCTCGACGGGGCGTGGGAGACGTTGCGACGTGCTCACAAGGTGGGCCTCACGCATCAAGATATTCGTGCAGGAATCATTGGCACCCGCACTTCAGCTTTAACTGACGCGGGCGCTGGAGAGAGCCAGTCAGCGAATGCCTCATTCGACTCCGACGAAGGCGCGACGCAAAGCGTAGTAGAAGGTACGACGGAGGGCGCGGTAGAAGGCGCATCCAACGCCACAGGACCAACACGCAACGGCGCAACCGCATCAACCAACGTCGTCAATTTTGTTCAATGGCGCCACGGCAAAATTTCGTCCACAGAAATTTCGCGACATATTGATATGGCTCAACTCCTGGCAATGCAGGCGGGACTTGTGGGCAAGGATCGTGCCGTTGCGGTTGCACTGCGCAATGTTGGAAAAAATCGCCTCACTTACGTTGCGCCTACTTTGCAAAAAACCATTATGCCCGCCGAAACGCTCGCTATGCTGAACGAAAAGAATGCTCTTCAAGAGCTGCGCAATGCCGTTGTTGCGCAACTACCCGCATCGACCCCTCTTGAATCTGACGCCGTTCAACTTCGGCGCTTCTCCGCAAAAACTGCCGTCACCATCGTCATCGGCGTGGTCGCAATTTTCATTCTTTTGGGTTCTATTAACTTCCAGGAGTTGAAGCAAACCTTAGCTGCTGCGAACCCCTGGTTTATTCTCCCGGCATTCCTTGCAGGGCTTGCCACGTATGTTGGGTCCGCAATCAGCCTCAAAGCCTATGTTGCGGAAAAAATTCCGACCTTCCAGGCGAGCCTAGTTCAGGTTGCTGCAAGCGTTGTTGGCCTTGTAACCCCGGCGGGTATCGGCCCGGCAGCCATTAACCTTCGCTACCTTCAGCGCCGCAATATTTCCACACCGGTTGCGGTTGCCACGGTTTCGCTTGTGCAGATTGCCCAGTTCCTCTCAACGGTGTTACTGCTTCTCCTTTTGGGGCTCCTCACTGGAGATTTCGGTAATTTAAGCGCCCCCAGCTTCTCCGTCATTATCGGAATTATCCTCATTATTCTTGCCATTGCGGGTATTTTCTTTATTCGCCCCTTCCGCCAATTCCTCCTGCGCCTTTTGCGCCCGACTATCGAGCAGGTCTGGCCACGCCTCGTATGGCTTGGCACGCATCCTTCCCGCCTACTCCTAGGCTTTGGAGGGGCACTCGTCCAAACAGTTGGCTTTGTGGGGGCTTTCGGTTTCGCCCTTGCTGCCTTCGGCAAAACCCTCCCTCTTGTCTCTCTCGCCGTCACCTTCCTTGTTTCTAATTCGGTTGGTTCTGTGGTTCCGTCCCCGGGTGGTATTGGCCCTGTGGAAACAGCCCTCACAGGTGGTCTTGTTCTTGCGGGGATTCCTTATTCTGTGGCATTTTCCGTCGCGATTCTGTATCGTTTAGTCACCTTCTGGTTGCGTGTTCCGCTCGGCTGGTTTGCGTTAAGATACCTACAAAAGAAGGGGATATTGTAGTGGCGACAATACCGGGCTCCTCTCAAGGCTCCACACATTCTTCCGCTACGCCAAACACCACACAAGCTCCACATTCCCGTGGCCGTTCACCTCTACGGTTCCGGATCAACCACGCAATTGCGCTCAGCATAGCGCTTTTCGCTTTCGCCACTTTCACATACGTATCTGTTTATCAATGGCGTAATTTCGTGTCCCCCTCCTGGGATTTAGGGATTTTTACACAGCTTGTTGACCAGTACTCCCACTTCCGCGCCCCAATTGTGGACATTAAAGGGCCTGGGTTTAATCTTCTCGGCGACCATTTCCATCCAATTCTCGTTCTGCTCGCCCCAATATATCGACTTTTTCCAAGCGGGCTAACGCTCCTCGTCGTACAAAATGCTCTTTTTGCACTGGCAAGCTACCCCATCACGCGGTATGCATGTGCGCGGTTCGGCAATGTTGCGGGGGCGTTTATTGGTTTCGCCGGCGCGTTCTCTTGGGGACTTCACACGGCAGTTGTTGCGCAATTTCACGAGATCGCCTTCGCGGTTCCCCTCATATCCTTTGGTTTAATTGCGTGGTTGGAGGGACGTTATTTCCGTGCTGCCACGTATCTTGGGGCGCTTGTTTTTGTTAAAGAGGATATGGGGCTCACTCTCATGGCTTTCGTCGCGGTTCCGCCTTTGATCACTCTGCGATCTAGCCGTGGTTCATTGCGTGAGCGTTTTGCCGTGTTGCGGTCGCGTTTATCGAACCGAAGCAGTGGCTGGTTGACGCCAGAACGGCTCGGAATTCTCCTTGGCTGTTGGGGGTTATTGTGGGTGTTGCTCAGCGTTTTCGTCGTACTACCGATGTTTAATACCGCTGGCCAGTGGGATTATTACGGAAGGTTCGACGGAAACGACTCGGGGCTTTTCGCGCATTTTTCCACCAAAATGACCACCGTATTCACGCTCGTTTTGACAATGGGCGCAGTTGGCACGATCAGCCCTTTCGCGCTCCTCATTCTACCAACACTTGCCTGGCGTTTCCTAGGGAATATCCCCTATTATTGGGGGACGGATTGGCACTATTCCGCCATTCTGATGCCTATTGCCATGGTTGCGTTAATCGATGCGCTCCAGTACGTAACGTCTTTTTCTCAGGCGGTCACGTCGCAGACCTCACACCACAACCCCCAACTACCCGCAACCACCACTGGGGCGGGCTTACCTGCAACAACCCCACAAACAGGCGCACCTCCCAGCAAATATTTGCGAAAAAACACTATTTTTGCCACATGTTGCGCACTTGTGAGCCTGCTACCTTCGGCCACATGGGCTACTCAGCAGGGCGTTATCCCGCTTCTTCGGGGCGTCAACCCCGAGCTTTCCAGCAAACAACGCCTTAGCGCTCGTTCCAGTGTCGAAGCGGTTCCTCAGGGCGCGAAAGTTGTGACGGATATTTACATGCTCGCCTATCTTGTTCCAGGACGCACGGTTTTCTGGGAGGGAACCGTGCAGGGCACCCCGGTTGATTATGTTGTATTTTCGCCACATTCCAATCATGGGAATGGTGAAAACGTTCTCGACTGGGCGCGACAAACCTTCGGTGGTGACTGGAAGATTGTGTACGACGAAAACGGTTACGTTGTTGTACGCAGACTTTTGCCATAGGCACCGCAATCTATTTTTACCGTCGTAGGACAACCGCAACTAATCCCTCTTCGCCATAGGCACCGCACTGCCCCGCGATAAGTATTGCACCACGCCTCCTTGCGATGGGCACCACGCCCTACCCCCGCGCGATACCCGTCGCATCTCACCCGTCGTGCTAAGCATCGCACCTCACCCGTCGTGCTTTTTATTTAAGTTATGATGGCGATTTCAAGTTATTTCCAGCAATAATCCAGTGAATTTTAGAGAAAAACCCGTTTTTCGCCCTTTTTCAACCAATCGGCCAAAAGTCCTAAATGCCTTGTGACATTCCTCACTGGCTGTGGTATGTTACTTACATACCCTTTTTAGCTTAAAGAAAGGTGGGAAATAAATGGAACACAATGTTGACGCTCAGGCATCGCTGTGGGGAAAAATTGCTGCAATAATCCTCATCCTGGGCTCACTTGCCGCAGGAATTCTCTGGCTTATTGCCAAGGGAAGCATTCACGGGCAGGACGTTGCAATCCTTACCCTATGCATAACGTTTGCCGCATCCATTGCAGCTGTTTCTATTCGCGAGCTTTATAGGGCCGGGAGGTAATAATCATGCTTATGCAGGGAATTACCTATAACACCGCAATGGCTGTTATTGCCGGAACTATTATGCTCCTCGTTGTTGTTTTCGCTCGCATTGTAGCGCGCGAAAATCATGGAGATCTCACAGGTTGGGGCTGGGCTTTTATTGCACTTGGTTCCTTCCTAGGAATCACCGGCCTTCACATGACCCTCACCTGGCCACTGAAACAGATTGACGGCGCTTTCTGCTGTAAGGTCGACAACATTACCTTCGGTGAACCAGCCGCGGTGTACGGCATCCTCACGTTCGTTGCCGGGCTTGCCATTCTTGCGGCGCAACGCAAAGCGGATCGCACAGACGGGGAAGTTACGGCAACAGTAATGTTCCGCACCCTCAGGCCTCTGCTTTTCGTCGCGGCAATCATTGGTTTCGGCCTGGTACTCATCGGAATTGGCGGTATGTACTTCGGAATGTGGCGCCCGCCGGACATTGAACCGGTTGCCCGCCTCATGGCTGGAAGCCTTATTGAACCGCTTATGGTGATGACGCTCTACGTCGGTAGCGGTTTGGCCGCGATTCTTTCTCCGTTCGTCGGAGAGAATAAGAAGCTCGCCAAAGTTGTCCTTGTTATTACGTGGTGCATCGGTATGCTCTGGATTTTCCTCGGCTTCACCGTGTTCTACAGCCACATCGGCTTCTTCCCACAGCCGGACGGTAGCTACATCTAGACAGTGGCCTCAACGCTACATATCGCATAATTTCTGATTTTTATCAGATAAAAATACCGTACTCCTCGAATTTTCTTGACACTCACAACATGAAAAACCGGGGAGTACGGTATTTTTACGTCGCGTTATTTCCACATACCTGTTTTTGCAACGTTTTTATACCCGTTTTTGCAATTTTTACGACGAGGGACGACGTACTCGCACCACACCCGTCGTACATTACTCAACGCCGTAGGCAACGATCTGACGCGAACGCGCACCACGTCAAACTGTTCTTAAGAATACTGAGCACCCCTAAGCCTGTGGATAACTCCATCCCCCAACAATACCCGCCATCCACAACACCCGAGCGAGCACTAAATCTGTGGATAACTCATTTCTCCTTTTCCTTTCAGCGATAAAATCGTGTTTATGGACTCCGTTAATAGCTCTAACACTCTCTTGAGCAACTCCCCCAACAACGGGAGCGATTCTGCACGGTCTGGCACGCTATGCGATCACGCGAGCCTCCCTTTGTATCGTGATCCCGGCGCACTTTTCTGGGTTTTTTGGGGCGGAGCGCTCGGCACTTTTCTTCGCGTGAGCTTCACGTGGATATCTCAATTCCTTTTCGCACAAAACTATTACTTCCCGGAATATATATCTGATCCCGGCCAGCCACTGACCCCAACTATGGTGGGACTTTACGCAACCTTCATTGTTAACATCGTTGGTGCGTTCCTTCTCGGGCTATTGAACGGCGCGTTATGTTTTCGTGATACAACCCGCATTTCCTGCAAGCATTTTGCAAACAAAACGCAGGAACGCGCATATTCCTACAGTAATTACCGCCTCTTCTTCGGAACGGGCATGTGTGGCGGTTTCACAACATATTCGACGCTAATGTGGGGAAGCTGGGTGGATCTCAACGGATTAACTCTTACAGATCCCCCTTATAGCAATGTCAACATTAGCCTTATCTATGGAGTTCTCACACTTACCGTCGGGGTGACGAGCGCCTGGCTGGGAACCCTTCTTGGCATGCGTCACTCCTCGGGCTCGAAGCCCTCAAAAGAATCGGAGTCTGCTCACGGCACTGTTCACGAGTCCGCCCCTGAATCCCCTCATAACCTGCTCGGCACACAGCAACTGGCAAACGCACCCGGCACACACCAAGTGGAAAACCCACCCATATCCGACTCTTTCCACAACAGGGACAATAGCGAAGGGGCCAACTCGTGATACTCATACAGCTCTTTTTCATTGTCCTTGCCGGCGGATGCGGTGCGGTTGTACGTGCATGGCTTGACTCCCTCATCACCACCCACACTCGCGCAAAATGGCCCGTGGGTATTTTCACCGTCAACGTCCTGGGCTGTTTCTGTATCGGCGCGCTCATCGGATTCGCGTTTCTGCCGTTTTTTAAGGAGATCTCCCCCGTAATAACCCTTGGTTTTTTGGGTGGTTTCACAACATTTTCGACGGCAATGACGGACGTTGTTCACCTCGCGCAACAAAAACGTTACGTCGCTTCCTTCGCCCTTCTAACTGGCACATACATTTCGGCCTTTATTGCGCTCTATATCGGCTTATGGTTGCCAACCCTCATATTTTTCTCGTTGATGTACTCGTTGATTTAACGGCAGAATCGACATCACTCCTCAACAAAGTTGACCAGAGAGCGAAAAGAGGCGACGATACACAAAAAACGTGAGACACTTAACTTATGAACGAACGAGCTGGAACACCCGCGCGTCCTGAAGATCTCATCAATGTTGATGAACTCATCGACGCCTATTACACAATCGAACCCGATCCGGAAAATTCAGCACAGAACGTTGTGTTTGGAACTTCTGGTCACCGCGGAAGCGCATTTGATGGCGCTTTCAATGAAGCACATATCGCCGCAACAACGCAGGCTATCGTCGAATACCGCGCCAAGCAGGGCTACGATGGGCCTGTTTTTGTTGGTCGCGATACTCACGGACTTTCTGAACCTGCAGAAAAAACAGCGGTTGAGGTGCTGGCAGCCAATGGGGTAACAACCCTGTTGGATTCACGCAATTCCTTCACCCCCACACCGGCTGTTTCCCTGGCAATTTTGGAAGCAAACGGCGCTCCTCACAACCTGCGCCAGGACGGTCCGGGCTTAGCGGACGGCATTGTTATTACGCCGTCGCACAACCCGCCCCGCGACGGTGGTTTCAAGTACAATCCACCCAATGGTGGCCCGGCAGATACGGACGCGACCTCCTGGATTGCGGCGCGTGCCAACGAACTGTTGCGCGAAGGCTGGAAGAATATTAAGCGCATCCCCTTTGAGGAAGCCGTGAAGATGGATTGCATTGGGCGCCACGATTTCCGCAAGGGATATGTGGAAGCGCTGGAAACAATCATTGATTTTGATGCGATTCGCGAAGCTGGCGTTCGCATTGGTGCTGATCCTATGGGTGGCGCTTCGGCAGAGTACTGGCAGGCGATTGCCGATCACTACAAGATTGACCTCACGGTTGTGAACCCCGTTATTGATCCGGCCTGGCCTTTCATGACTCTTGACTGGGATGGCAAGATTCGCATGGATTGCTCCAGCCCCTACGCGATGGCCGGTTTGCTTCAGCGCATGAAACCGGGCGAGGACGGCAAGGCTCCCTACGATTTGGCAACGGGTAACGACGCCGATTCGGATCGCCACGGAATCGTCACTCCGGATGCCGGTTTGATGAACCCGAATCATTACCTGGCTGTTGCGATCGAATACCTGTTTACACATCGTCCCGCTTGGGGTGGCGAGGTCGGCGTTGGAAAGACGCTCGTCTCCTCCTCGCTTATCGACCGCGTGGTTGCCGGTATTGGCAAGAAACTTGTTGAGGTCCCCGTTGGCTTCAAGTGGTTCGTAGACGGTTTGGTTAACGGCAAGATTGGTTTTGGTGGCGAAGAATCCGCTGGCGCTTCCTTCCTACGCAAAGATGGTAGCGTGTGGACAACCGATAAGGACGGGCTGGTGCTTGACCTGTTGGCCGCTGAAATTACCGCGGTGATGGGCAAATCGCCCTCCCAGTTGCATGAAGAGCAGGTCGCCAAGTATGGGAAGAGCGCCTACGCACGTATTGATGCACCGGCAACGAAGCCTGAAAAGGCGAAGCTCGCCAAGCTCTCCCCTGAGGATGTGACGGCAACAGAGCTTGCTGGTGAACCGATTACCGCGAAGCTCGTCAAAGCACCCGGTAACAATGCCGCAATTGGTGGTTTGAAAGTGACGACGGAAAACGCCTGGTTCGCCGCCCGCCCAAGTGGCACGGAAGATGTGTACAAGATTTACGCAGAATCTTTCAAGGGCGAAGACCACCTGAAGGAAGTTCAGGCCGAGGCCCGCGCGGTTGTGAGCGCAGCGCTCGGTAACTAGGGCTAACGAAGCGTTAAACTAGGCGCTTCTCGTATTACGTGGGGGGAACGTTACACCAGTAACGTTCCCCCCACGCTTCAATGACAACAATTATTTCTTATTACCCGACTGAAACTTCGTTGAAACAATTATACACAAACAACATTAAGTACTATTTTTAGTTCCAAAGGTACTACATACACGGTAGAATATAGCGATAGGTAACCGCCAACGTTGGCACTCACCTATCATTATCTTATTCACTTAATAAGGTGCGCTTCGCCTGCCTAACTCAATGTTAAGGAGTTTTATGTCTATCCCCACCCCACCAGTAGGAGCCGCCGACATCGGCGTTACCGGCATGGCCGTTATGGGCTCAAACCTCGCTCGCAATCTTGCACACAAAGGCTACAAAGTCGCCATCCACAACCGTAGCGCAGCGAAAACAGAAACCATTTATGCCCAGCATGGCGACGAAGGCGAATTCTACCCCGCAGAATCGATGGAAGATTTCGTCCAGTCCCTCTCCAAACCGCGCGTTGCCATTATTATGGTGAAGGCCGGCGCCCCCACCGATGCCGTCATCGACCAGCTCGCCGACCTCATGGAAGAAGGCGACATTATCGTTGATTGCGGTAACGCACTCTATACGGACACACTTCGTCGTGAAAAAGATATTCGCGCACGTGGCCTTCACTTCGTTGGCGCAGGCGTATCCGGCGGCGAAGAAGGCGCATTGAACGGCCCGTCGATTATGCCCGGCGGAACCGTGGATTCTTACAAGCGCCTCGGCCCAATGTTCGAAGCAATCGCGGCCCACAAAGATGGCGAACCCTGCTGCGCATACGTCGGCCCGGACGGCGCCGGCCACTTCGTCAAGATGGTTCACAACGGTATTGAATACGCCGATATGCAGCTCATTGCTGAAGCCTACGACATTATGCGCAAGGCCCTGGGCATGTCAGCAGGCGCCATCGGCGATATTTTCGCAGAATGGAACACCACGGAACTTGATTCCTACCTGATTGAGATTACAGCAGAAGTTCTTCGCCACATTGATGCCACCACAGGCAAGCCGCTCGTGGACGTTATTAAGGACGCCGCATCCCAGAAGGGCACGGGCGCATGGACAGTGCAAAACGCGGCCGCCATTGGCGTTCCCACCACCGGAATTGCGGAGGCGACCTTCGCCCGCTCACTTTCCGGCGACGAAGAAGAGCGCAAAGCCGGCGTTGCCACACTTCCGGAACTCGCTCAAGACGTTGATATTACGGACGTTAAAGGCTTTATCGAAGATATTCGCCTTGCGCTTTACGCCTCCAAGATGGTCGCCTACTCTCAAGGTTTCGAACTGATCCGCAAGGGCAGCAAGGAATACGACTGGAATATTAACCTCGGCGATATGGCCCGCATTTGGCGCGACGGCTGCATTATCCGCGCCCGCTTCCTCGATCGCATCACCGACGCATACGAGCGCAACGCCGATCTTGCCCTGCTTCTCGCAGATTCCTACTTCACGGAAGAAATCACGAAGGCAATTCCGGCATGGCGTCGCATCGTTTCCTTCGCCGCACAGGTAGGAATTCCGGTCCCGGCTTTCGCATCTTCCCTTTCTTATTACGACGGTGTACGTTCCGACGAACTCCCCGCTAACCTTATCCAAGGACAGCGCGACTTCTTTGGCGCACACACCTACAAGCGTACAGATAAGGAAGGCACCTTCCACACCCTCTGGGGCGAAGAAGGGCGCAAGGAAGTCGATGCTTAATCATTAACTCCTGGCTTTAGTCGCGTGGGGGTGCGGATACAATCCGCACCCCCCACGTTCGTCGACACCACTTCCTCCACCACCAGAAACCGCCCTTTCCACATTACTCACGCGACAGCTTTGCGTCGCACATCCATAAAAACACACACTCCACGCAACCACGTTCCTCGAAAACCATCACCCCACTCGGGCTAGTTAACACTGCCTCCCCCACACCGCTAGACACGTCTCGCACGCCACAAAACGCCCAAAACGTCTCACATGGTGATACCATTTACCAAAATGTGGACATTCGGGCAATCTTGAGTACATGTCAGAATCACCTAAGAAGCAAAGTGCGGAAGATCGTAGTGCACTCGTCGCCGTAACCGTTTTCCCGCTCATCATTATTGCGGCCTTCGCTTTCGCATTCTTCTCACCAAAACAGGCAAGCGTCCTAGGGCCTTGGGTTACCATTCTTCTCGGAATCATTATGTTCGGCATGGGACTCACCCTCACCCCCGGCGATTTCAAACTTATAGCCAAGCGCCCCATCCCCGTCGTTATCGGCGTTATCGCTCAGTACATTATTATGCCGGGGCTTGCCTTTGCTCTTTCCAAAATCATTATTCTCGTCATGGGAAGAACCGACGTTTCCAACGCGATTGCCGTTGGCGTCGTCCTCGTAGGTTGCGCTCCGGGTGGCACATCCTCGAATGTTGTGAGCTATCTTTCCAAGGCCGATGTGGCTCTGTCAGTTACTATGACCTCCATTTCCACGCTCCTTGCGCCAATTATGACTCCGCTCCTTACCTCGTGGCTTGCCGGCTCCTACATGCCAATTAACGGTAAAGCCATGGCGTTGAGCATCGTGCAGGTTGTGCTTCTGCCGATTATCGCGGGTGTTGTGATCCGCCTCCTGGCACACAACCTTGTGGAAATGGCTCTCCCCATTCTTCCCTGGATTTCAACCTTCGGCATTGCGGGCGTTCTGCTCGCGGTGGTTTCCGGTAGCGTGAATGCCATTAAGTCCGCGGGTTTGATTGTTTTCGTCGTCGTTATTACACACAACCTTTGCGGGTATGCTCTCGGTTTCTGGTTCTCCCGTGTTCTCGGGGTTTCTGTGCGAGGCTCGCGTACCACATCCATTGAGGTCGGTATGCAAAATTCAGGTTTGGCAGCTCAGCTTGCGACGGTTCATTTCGCAACTCAGCCTGCCACCGCGCTTCCGGGTGCGATTTTCTCCACGTGGCACAACATTTCTGGCGCATTGCTGGCAATGTATTACCGCCGCACGGCTGCCACGCACCAGGATGAGGTAGACGCCAAGGCGCGTGCCGCACGGGATGCAAAGGCATCCAAGTAGGTTATACGACGATTTCTGTCGCGTTTCCTTAACTTTCCACACATCGGGGTCACTTTATTGAAAGTGGCTCCGATACTTTTGTTATGGGTGGCGGCGCGCAAAGCGCACACACTCTCATTTTGTGGTTTTGGGACGATGTGCCTCTCGGCTTTGCGAACCAGCAGATAAAATTGGAAATCTATAGGACAATTTTGGAGGATTCGCTGTCTAGTTTTGTTGGTAAGGCGTGGGAAAATCGTCTTAGCTGTTTAGCGCAGGAAAGTCATCTCAAATGCTTGGCTCGGGAAAATCATCTCAGATGCTTGGCGTTTTCCGTCTGATGGAACTTTATGGCCAAAATAGACTCCGTAATCTTTACACTCTAAGTTATTGATAGAATCAACACGACAATAGAGACAGGCAATTTCAACCTGATCACATACAGAAAGGTTTCTCATGTCTCAACCTAATTATCAGCATGGTATGCCAGGCAACGCTCCTGCATCAACCGTGCACACCTATATTAAACCCACAGAAAACGGGCCCTATGCTGGAAATCAATTACGTTTCATCCTCAGCATCGCTCTTGCATCCTGTGGCGGATTGTCATTCCTTTCCATCTTCTTCCCGATTGCAAGCTCCGGTTTGGGAAGCGTGGGATGGGTAACTGGCACCTATAGTGTCTCACAATTATCCTCCGGAGCAGTAGCGTTTATTTTCCTTTTCAATATTGCAATAGTTGCAACGGCTATTGTGTCAATTTTCCTCACGATGCCCTGGGTTCGCCTTATGGCTTCTATTACCGGCACGTCTTTGGCCACAACACTTTTAGTCACCAATATTTTGATTGTGGCGGTTGTGCCATCCGGCCCTTCTGCTCGCTCCGGCCCCTCTGCTAGCGCGGGCTTCGGCGTTATCATTGCTATTCTCGCCGCTCTAGGAATCATTGGTTGCTCAATTGCTCTCCTTATCCTCGGTAAGGAAACTCCGGTTAATGGCTGGACGGTACAGATTGGTGGCACACCTCCCGCCCCTAAGGCTCCTGCCCCTCAGTACAATGCGCCTTTCGGCACCGGCACTGCTCAAGGTTACCCACAGCAGGGCTACCCCCAACAGGCTCCTCGCGGATACCAGCAGGCGCCCCAGCAGGGTTACCCGCAGCAGGCTCCTCGCGGATACCAGCAGGCGCCCCAGCAGGGTCACCCCCAGCAGGGCCACCCGCAGCAGGGTTACCCCCAGCAACCTCCTCGGCCAGTAGCGCCATCCGTCGAATAGTGACAATTTTCCTCAAACTTCACTATTCACAGGATTGCAATCATTAACAATTTGTTTCATACAGTATCGTTGCGCTTACGCCATGTAGCGCAACGATACTTTTTTGTAAGAACAATTCCCATTTGCTACATCAAAAAGAAAATAATTTCATAGGAATACGCAAATTGTGGCGTAACACACACTTTTTTCTGTTAAGGTTAGGATACCCTTATCTTCGTAGGTTGTTTCTCTACCAAAGGAAATTATGAAAAAGACACTACGCGGCCTGCTTGCCCTCGTAGCTACAGGCGCACTCACACTAGGAGCCTGCTCAGGCACAGCCTCCGATAAGAAGGGCGATACGAAGGATAAATCCACCACAAGCGCACCAGCCGAATATAAGGCGCCCGTAAAGATTTCATTTAAGGATCCTAAGGGCAATCCCGCAGAAATCACACTTGAGAAAATGCCGAAGAAGGTTGTCCTCCTGGATAACCGCTCGGTTGCCACCCTTGAAAATTGGGGCATCAAACCCGTTGCTGTTCCCAAACCTGTGCTCTCCAAGAATGCCAAGTTCAAGAACGATGACTCCATTAAGGACGTTGGAAGCCACACTGAAACCAACTTTGAAATCATTGCAGCAGCGAAGCCTGATTTGATTATCGTTGGCCAGCGCTTCGGTCAGCACTATGACAAGATTAAGGATGTTGCCAAAGATGCGCCCGTTCTTTACAACGACATCAAGCTTCCCAAGGAAGTTAAAGATACCAAGGCATCGGAAGCCGGCAAGATTCTCGCTGATAGCTTGAAGAAGAACACCACGGATCTCGGCAAGATTTTCGGCAAGGAAAAGGAAGCTGAAAAGATTAACGCTGATTTCGACAAGTCCATCGAAGCAGCAAAGAAGGCCATCCCCGCAGGCGATAAGGTTCTCGCCGTGAACACCAATGGCGGTAAGCTCGGATACCTCGCACCGCACGTTGGGCGCACACTTGGTCCTCTCTACGACATCCTCGGCTGGACCCCAGCAATCGCCGTTAAGGAAGGCACCAACAACCACAAGGGCGACGAAGTTTCCGTCGAAACTCTTGCACAGTCTAACCCCCAGTGGATTTTCGTCATGGATCGTGACGCAGCTGTTGGAAGCAAGAACAACGCCGCCCACGGTGTGGATCTTGTGAAGTCCTCCCCCGCTATGGCAAATGTTGATGCGGTCAAGAAGAACCACATTATTGCGATGCCAGATGACACCTATGTCAACGAAAGCATCCAGCTCTTCACCAAGTTCTTCAACGATCTTGCAAAGCAAGCCAAGTAAATCGGTACGCTAACACATGTTTTAACAATGTTGTTTAAAACATGAACTATCATCTCCTAGGCGAGCCGGCCAGCGGTCCCCGCTAGTCGGCTCGCCTTTTATGAGGTATCTCGTGACAACTACACCCTCTTCAGAACCCGCTACACGCCACACCAGCTCCAACGTGGAGGAATATGGCGCATCCTTACCCACCTCCCTCCACGCCGAAGATCAGGCAGAACACCGGGCACACCCCGGGGCAACCTCCCCTGAAAACACGAAAAAACCGCGCCGTCGAACCCGCGCTGGAAGCACCATCGCATTCATTTTCGGCCTTGCGATTCTCGGTATCCTCATCTACCTGTCGATGACAACCGGCGTCTACAAAATCAGCGAACACAAAGACGGGCAAGCAATGTACTGGATTACCCGCTTCCCCCGCACAATCTCGCTCCTCCTAGCCGGCGCCTCCATGGCAATGTGCGGGCTCGTCATGCAACTCATTACCCAAAACAAATTCGTTGAACCCACAACAACCGGAACAACAGAATGGGCATCCCTCGGATTGCTTTGCGCCTATGTTTTCATCCCCGACGTGGGGATTATGCCACGCATGATTCTGTCCATTATTTTCGCCTTCGGTGGCACCATGGTGTTCTTCGCCTTCCTCCGACGCGTCACCTTACGTTCCAGCGTGATCGTCCCCATCGTGGGTATGATGCTCGGCGCGGTCGTCTCCTCCATCACCACATTTTTCGCCCTCAAAACACAAATGTTGCAAAGCCTGGGCACGTGGTTCCAAGGAAGTTTCTCCATGGTGGAAGCCGGACGCTATGAACCACTGTGGGTTGTTTTGTTTAGCGCCATCGCTGTGTTTTTCCTCGCCGACCGCCTCACCGTCGCGGGCCTAGGACAAGAGATTGCCACAAGCCTTGGCATTAACTACAACAGAATCGTCATCCTTGGAACAGCCGTTATTGCCCTCACATGCGGGGTTATCACCGTCGTTATCGGGCATATTCCGTTCCTTGGTCTCGTCGTCCCCAATATTGTTTCCCTTATTCGTGGCGACGATTTACGTTCCAACCTCCCGTGGGTATGTTTGTTCGGCGCGGGAATCATTATGGCGTGCGACTTAGTGTCGCGTACCTTAATTTCTCCCTTTGAAATCCCGGTCTCGTTAATTTTGGGAACCTTAGGTGCTTTCGTTTTCATCGCGCTTATTTTGAAGCAACGTAGGAGGCTCGGATAATGACAAAAAATACGATGCCTAAATATGCCGTAGCAACAACTGAAACCGGCACGGGAACGAAAGCCTCCACAATAAAAACCGGCGGCACGGGAACGAAACCCTCCACAAACACAACGGATAGCACGAACATGGATAATTCTCCAGAAAACCGCGACGACACCGTGGCAACATCCGTATCGACTGCGAAAAGTTCCACCCCCAAACGCGCAACACACTCCTTTGCGAAAACGCGAGATGCACTGCGCTACTGGGTTCTCCTCGCCTCGGGCATTATCTTCAGCATTGCAGCCACCATTCTTTACATGCTGTGGGATAACCCTGCAGAGTTTGGGACAGAAGAGTTCTGGATTATTGTGCAGCTTCGGCGTGAAGCCGTTATCACCATTATTATTGTGGCGTTCTGTCAATCATTAGCAACACTAGCGTTCCAAACAGTTACGAATAATCGAATATTAACGCCCTCCATTATGGGTTTCGAAGCACTCTATTCGTTGATTCACACGTCAACCATGTATTTCTTCGGTATTGCAGGGTTTATTGCCTTCACGGGGAATTTTGCGTTCATTACACAGGTTCTCCTTATGGTCGGCATGGTTATTCTTCTGTATGGGTGGCTACTTCGCGGGAAACTCGGAAGCCTGCGTGTTATGCTCCTCGTTGGCCTTATTTTGGGCGCGGGGTTAAATTCCTTAGCGTCATTTATGCGACGCATGCTCTCCCCGTCGGAATTCGATGTGCTCACAGCGCGCATGTTCGGTTCTATTTCAAACGCAAAGGCCGAAATGTTCACGTTTGCCCTCATCGTGGCGGGAATCGCCGGAGTGCTACTGATTGCGTCGTCGCGAAAACTTAACGCAATCACCCTGGGACGTGACGTTGCGGTAAATATCGGCATACGCCACACGCCACTTCTCATGTGGTGCCTCACCCTCATCGGCTTCCTCATGGCGGTATCCACGGCGCTTGTAGGCCCCATGACCTTCTTCGGGTTCCTCGTTGCAACCCTCACCTACCAGGCTGCCTCAACTCATGACCACCGTTACCTTTTCCCCATGGCGGTTACTATCGGGTACGCCATCCTCATGGGTAGCTATTTTGTGATGAAAAATATTTTCTACGCAGAAGGCGTTGTATCCATCATTATTGAACTTGTTGGGGGCCTGGCCTTCCTCGTCGTCATTCTACGAAAGGGACGTTTGTGAGCACACAAAGCAATACCACTCCAAACAAAGATACCGTCACCGCGAAACGCGAAAATCCTCCGAAAACAAAGGGTTTACGTAGGAAACGCAAAGGCGCAGCAGACGTCTCAGCCCCTATGATTGAAGCGGAGAACACCGTCCGCTCCTACACGGACGAGGTAAAGATTGGTCCCGTTAACCTCAACATTCCACGTGGCGGTATTACCTCGCTCATCGGCCCGAACGGCGCAGGAAAATCCACGCTGCTGACCATGATTGGGCGCCTCATGCGCATCGACGAAGGCGCTATCCGCGTGGCGGGCATGGACGTGACGCGCTCGAAATCCTCAGATTTGGCGAAAATCGTGGCAATTTTGCGGCAGGAAAATCATTTCGTCACCCGCCTCACGGTGCGCCAGCTCGTGAGTTTCGGACGTTTCCCCTACTCTAAAGGGCGTCTCAATAAAAACGACGAAAAAATCATTTCGACGTACATTGATTTCCTTGATCTAGCCAAACTAGAGCACCGCTACCTTGACGAACTGTCCGGCGGGCAACGCCAGCGTGCCTACGTTGCCATGGTTCTCGCCCAGGAAACCGACCTTGTTCTCCTTGATGAGCCTCTCAACAACCTCGATATTTCGCGCGCGGTTCACATGATGGCGCATTTGCGTGATGTCGCTGACCGGCTGGGGCGAACGGTTGTTCTTGTGGTCCACGATATTAATTTTGCCTCCACCTATTCGGATCGAATTATTGCGATGAAAGAGGGGCGCGTTGTGGATCAGGGAACGCCGAAAGAAATTATGGATTCGAAGCGCCTTTCCACAATTTTCGACGCCGAAATTTACGTTATCGAAGGCCCCAAGGGTCCCGTTGCGGTGTACTAACGTTAATACGTACGACGACGAAAAAGGTGTCTGGAAAACTACCTTGCATCTGTTGTAGGCCCGCACTGGTGCGGTTTGCGGTAATTGGCAGGGCTTAGCCCCACGATTCGTTGCGGGCTTACCCTTGCGATATGTGCGGGACTTGCCCTTACAGTACTTGGTTGGGATCGCCCTTGCGCTTTTTGCAGGGCTTGCCTTGACGATTCGTTGCGGGCTTGGTGCGATTTTGGCGGGCTTACCTTTATGATTCGTTGCGGGAATCGCCCTTGCGATACTTGCGCACGGCCCCTAGCAACCAGCCCAAACCTCCCGGTTTCACGCGATGCTGATTCGCGCCTTCGCGTTGATGCTTTGCAATATCGCGATGTTTTTTCACACGTCCGCGAGGTTTAGGAGGCATAATCGTTTCCGGTGGCCTCCACTCCGGCACCTCGTTTTTCATGCTTTGTTTCTGCACGCCCGACTTTTGTGTGGCAGACGCGGATTGCGGATTCGGATTATGGGCAGAGGGCGCCTTTTTCGTCGCAACTTTTGCCGATGTTTCCGTTTTTCCTTCCCCGCGGCGCGTATGTTGGGCGCGGGCACGCAAAGACATTGCCGATTTGTGACGGTCACGTGTAGCTTTTTCCTCACGCTGCTTTTGCCGCTCCAACCGGTTCTCTTTATCTCGCAAAGATGCCAGGCGTCGCGTCACAGAATCCGTGACCTGGACCAAAGTATCGTTAACCGAATAATCTCTATTTTGGGGCAACGCCCACTCGTACTTCTTAGCGAGCGTGGCAATAAGTCCGCAGGTTAACGTCGTCACAACCATCGCCGTCGATGGCATGTGGAGAAGCCACAAACCAATCGCAGGTATTGTGCCGATCAGCGAAGCCGTCGCATACAGGGTATTTCCACCGAAAATAACCGGAGTACGCCCAACAACGGTGTCGCGGATAAGCCCGCCACCAACCGCGGTAATCACACCCATCATAATGGCAGGAATATAGGAGTAGCCCGCGTTCAGAGTTTTCATTACCCCGGTAGCTGTCCAGCAACCAATAACAAGAGCATCCGCAGTAATCATGACACGGTTAATCCAGCGCCCGCGAATGCGCAAAAGATATGCGACGAGCGCTCCAAGAATTGCGCAACTCAAATAGTAGGGATTAGTGAGGGCAACAGGCGGAGCTTGAAGAGCGGGTGCGTTACCGATGAGGACGTCGCGCAACATTCCGCCACCCAGGGCGCTAATAATGCTGACAACGACGAAACCGACAAGGTCGAACCGCATTTCGCGCGCAACCATGCCGCCCAAAACGGCCGCAATAAAGACTCCCGCAATATCGAGGGTATCGAAAATAATGGGGTACAAATCCGCTAAAAATTCCAATGTCACGCAACTAGTCTAAGCCGTAGTGGCAAGGAAATTAAATACGTGGTTTTTTTGCGAGAACGGAAAAGAATACACGGTTCCCAGAGCAATACGCCCTTTACTGTTTGGAACAACACATCCTTTTAGCGCTCGGAATAACGCACCCTTTTAGAGCTCGGAATAACGCACACAATACACGGCTCCCCGCGCAATACACCCTTTTACTGCCCGGAACAACGCGCCCGCTTACTGTTCAGGACAACACACCCTTTACTTCTCCGGCGCAATACGCACAATAACGGCGCGGTGATCCGATCCCCCATTATTAAGAACCGATCCGCCCACGCCACGGTAATGTCCGCCCGTAAGGACACGATCAATGGGGGAAGCCAATAGTGAAGGCGTTTTTGCCGGCCAGGTCCCCCACCCGCCAATTCCGGCATCCTTCGATAAATCGATGCAGGATGTGCCCACGCCTAGAATTTTTTGATGGTCGCGGGTGGAGTTGAAATCCCCAAGAATAATGGCGTCCTTTCGGGTATCGCACATGGTGTAGATATTGGTTACTTCCTCGCGCCATTCCTCCATATATTTGGGTACGGGCGCAACGGGGTGAACGGAGATAAATGCCGGTTTACCATTGGGTTCTTCGGGGCGTGCCCCAAGAGTGCGTTGCGTGCCCTTGCCGTCGTGCTCAAAGGTGAGGGGAACATACGTGCCAAGATTTTTGTTCACGAGCAACACGGAGGAACGCCAATCCGAATCCCACCGGGACACACCCTGATGGAAAAACTGAAACTCCTGCCCTCGAGCGCGTAGTTTCTTCACCATATCTTTTCCAGCTTGGGTTGATGTTTCGACGAGGGACACCGCTTGAACATGGTTTTTCACAATATTATCTGCCACGGCGTCAAAATCAACTTGTCCGCCTTCGGTGTTGTATTGCATGACGGTTATGTCGTTTTTTTGCGGGGCAACCGTGAGGTCATCGTCGCCCAATCCGCGAAAATAGATTGTGCCCGCGTGGCAGAGGGCAGTTCCTGTAAGAACAAGGGCGAGAACACGTGTGGCATGCGCAGAACCGAAACAGCGGAAAACGACGGACAACACACCTGTTGCGACAGCAAGAACGGCAAACCCTACGACGAGCCATCCACGCAGAGCAATAATTTGCGCACCGGGCAAGAATGTTGCCCAGGAAGCAAAGGGACCAAACCAGGCGGGCTGAATTGTGTAGATGGCAAGCAGGATAATAGGTGCAGCCATCCCCCATTTCAGCAGTCGCATATTTTTCCTTCCTCGTTGCAAAACCTCACGCGATTCTTCGTTGCCTTGTTGGGCGCTAGCGGCGCGTGACTACTGGATTGTACCCTGAAGGCACGATGTTTTTTCAATGATGTGCACGACGGCGTGTGAAATCACCCGTTTTCCACGCAATAAAAACACACTCTTTTTCGCGAAAATGTGTGCTTCGCGAGGCGAGCCGGCGTTGCACACTAACGTTACTTTAATCGCCACGCCTGAAAATATTCAGAGGAAATAATGCAGGCGTCCTAAAATTTGTATGCTTTATCATTTATTATTAGGTTATAAGTTTTTGCGGATTTCACGCGAGGAGTGAACAACATGCCTGAAAACACGACACCGCCACCACCGCCACCACCTCCGCCGTCGTCACCCCTACCCCCGCAACCTCTCCCAAATAACTGGGAGCCTCCCGTTCAACCTCCAAATCCCGCGCAAAACTACTCACCCCAAGGGGGTATGGCTCCTACAGCCCCCTCCTTTGAAGTCCCCAATCAACCGCCACAAGGAAATTTGCCCGGAGCCCAACAGCCGTTTGCCCAAGGTGCGCCAAATATTCACCCCTACGCCCACCCTCAAGGGAACGGGCCCTACATGCCTCAGCCCCAATTCACCGCGTCCACCTCACTACCCCCAAAGAAAAGTCGCAAGAAACTCTATACGATAATTGCTGCGGTTCTCGTCGTCCTTTTGGCTCTTAGCGGTGGAGTATGGTGGTTCTTCTTTACCGAGAAAAAATTAGCTCTTCCTCCGGCTCAGGCATTTGATTCTCCCGAAGAAATCACGGCAAATATTCGTAATATCGTCGACGAAAAGGACTATTCGCAATTCCTTAAGCTCTATGCGCCATCTGAAAAAACGTTCATAGATCCATTCCTTGCAACCGGCGATATTGTTAGTGACGCAAACTCGCGAAACCCTCGCGGCAGACACGAAAACAGCGATAATGCTTTGTCGTTAGCAGACATTAGGCAAATAATCACTTCGGTGGAATACGACACGTCCCGGCTTAAAATTTCAGACCCCCAGAACATGAGTGGCACTATAGCAATCGCCAAAGCTAAAGGAACAATCACCCCTCGTGTGAAGAACAAGGAACAGCTAGCTCAGGCGTTCGAAAACATTATGGACAAAGAAAAGGCGCGCTCAACAGCTGATGAAATTGAAAAACAACTGGAGCAGAACGGACCTGTGCCGATTGGAAGCAAAGGTCGTTTAGATTTGGTTATGGTTAAAGAAAAAGAGAAATGGTATTTTTCTCCCACCATGACGCTAGCATTCAACAGTTGCCAGGATAGAGGCAATTGCTCCCCTAACTGGAATGCCGATTGGGAAGGCGTGGCAGCACATGAGCGACGTGTAGAAGATGCTGCGCAAAGTGCGGGTCGAGCATTGCTCAACGCAAAATCCCCGGATGAACTCCTCCCCTATCTATCCATGACAGAACGGCGTCTTATCATGGTGTTCGGTGGCCTACAAAGCAAACGTCCTTCCGAAAAAGGTCGGGGCCCTCTGGCAGATTTCATCATCGAATTTGGGAAAAGCTACAAAACGCGACTTGGCACTGCTGTTCCCATCACTAAATTCTGGGGGCCATTATATAAAGGTTCCTCAACATACTTCGGTATCCGTGATGGTGCTTTCTATCTGCCCATCCAGTCCTGGTCCCCAGGCAGACACCCCGACGGCAGAGGAGATACATCAGGATCTCCAAAGTTACAGTTAAAAAACTATTTCCGAGAAGGCCGTACTCTTGCTCTCACGTTCGTGGAGGAAAACGGGTACTACTATTTGAGTTCATCCGCCACCTTCTTTGATTTCTTAGACTCTTTGAGATATGAAGATTTTGAAAAGCGTTTTTACGAGGAAACAAAGTCCTCATACGATAGCCTCAAAAGCGATATCCGCACCATAGAGCAATATCTTGGTTCACGTATCGGTTTCTACCTACGAAGTCTTGCAGGAATGTCTTTCACCATCGCTGAGGAGCTAGAGGACGCCCTATACTAAGAATTTCCGTTCATAAAATAATAGGTGAGTGAGCTGGGGCGAATCGCCCTGCGCCGGTTACGCCCGCACACACGTTGCATGGAATAATGGAAGCGATATGAGTTCTCAAAATTCCGCATCCAATCAACGTAACGTGAATAATTCCCGGGCAAAACGTCGAGGGCCACGTGGACCTCGTGGCTCCAAACGTCAGGCTTTTCGGCCGTTTACCGTCGAAGAACTCGAACAGCGTCGCGCCTCCGTTCCATCGATAACGTACCCTGAAACGTTACCCGTGAGTGCCCGTCGGGAAGATATTGCCCGTGCAATCACCAACAATCAGGTGACGATTATTGCGGGCGAAACGGGCTCGGGGAAAACAACGCAACTTCCGAAAATTTGCTTGGAACTTGGGCGTGGAATTACGGGAATGATTGGGCACACGCAACCTCGACGTATTGCCGCGCGCTCGGTGGCCGAACGCATTGCTAGTGAACTCGGGCAAAAAGTCGGGCTAACCATCGGGTATCAGGTGCGTTTCACCGAAGAAGTCACGCGCCAAACCCTCGTGAAACTCATGACGGACGGTATTCTCCTCGCAGAAATTCAAACGGATCCGCAACTTTCCCGCTACGACACCCTCATTATCGACGAAGCACACGAACGTAGCCTAAACATTGACTTCCTCCTCGGATATATTGCACGCCTCTTGCCTCGTCGCCCCGATTTAAAAGTCATTATTACCTCCGCAACGATTGATACGGAACGCTTCGCGCAACATTTTGGATCACACACAGCTATTGGGGCAGGAAGCGCGAAAAGTTACGCACCCGCACCTATTATTGAGGTTTCGGGACGCACCTACCCGGTAGAAATTCGTTACCGCCCCCTCGACGACGATATCTACGACGGAGCAGACCCCGAGTCGACTGATGACGTAGCAGACGAAATTCGCGATTCAGAGCCAAATGTTCGTGGCGACTTTGATGGGTATGCCCATCGTCGTAACAAAAATAGCCTAGAACAACATACGCAAGGCTCAGCGCGAGAACGTCACCATACACAACATGCGCAGAATTCGCGGACGAAAGGCTCCGCCGGATTAGCCCAGCATTCGCGGACGAAAGGCTCCGCCGGATTAGCTCAACCGAAAACGCCGGGACGCGCCAGCGCCCACGATCAGGTGACCGGAATTCTCTTGGCAGCCGACGAACTCATGTCGCAAGGGGAAGGCGATATTCTCGTCTTTCTCTCCGGCGAAGGCGAAATTCGTGATACCCAGAAAGCCTTCGAGGACGAACTCGGCTCCCGATATATTGCCCCAGGTGGCACGAGCAATGTGCCCGGCGCAGTGGAAGTTCTTCCCCTCTTTTCGCGCCTATCCGCAGCCGAGCAACACAGGATTTTCACGCCGGGAAAATATCGTCGAATAATTTTGGCGACGAATGTTGCGGAAACCTCGCTCACGGTTCCCGGAATTCGTTACGTTATCGACCCCGGAACCGCGCGTATCTCCCGCTATTCCAACAAAACCAAAGTCCAACGCCTCCCCATTGAACCCATTTCGCAAGCAAGCGCTAACCAGCGATCCGGGCGATGCGGGCGCGTGGCAAACGGAATCACGATCCGCCTGTATTCGGAAGAAGATTTTGAGGCACGCCCCGAATTTACCCAACCTGAAATTCAGCGCACCTCACTCGCATCCGTGATTTTGCAGATGCTCGCGCTCGGCTTGGGAAAAGTTGAGGATTTTCCTTTCATTGACCCGCCCGAAGCTCGTGCGGTGCGCGCTGGCGCTCAACTTTTGGAAGAAATCGGGGCGATACGAACGAACCGTCATGGAGAATCGCGCCTGACGCATATTGGGAAACAGCTTGCCCGCCTGCCCATTGATCCGCGCCTTGGGCGAATGCTCATAGAGGCGAACAACCTTGCCTGCGCGTCCGAGGTTCTTGTGTTGGTGGCTGCGCTCTCCGTCCAAGATGTTCGCGAGCGCCCCGAAGAGATGCGAGTGCAGGCGGATCAGCTTCACGCCCGCTTCAATGCCGCCTCCTCCGACTTCCTTGCCTACCTTACACTGTGGCGGTATTTGCGCACCCAGCAACGCGAACTTTCGGGGAGCGCTTTTAGGCGCATGTGCCGGGCAGAATTCTTGAACTATTTGCGTTTCCGCGAGTGGGTGGATGTGGTACGCCAACTTGAAGAAATGGCTCGCCCACTCGGTTTGAACACTCGCCCCTTGACCCTGCCTTCCCGGGCAGATATTCGCGCCGTCGAAGAAGGAAAATCACCCCAACGTGCCCCTGAAGAAAGAAATTATCCCCAACACGCCGTCGAAGAAAACGGGCACCGCAATGGGGACGATAGGACTCCTGGAGAAACTAGCAACAGGGCGTACCCTCCTAGTACATTCAGCTCACGCAACACATTCAGCTCACGTGCGGTTGCCAAAGCCTGCCGTGACATGGGGCGTGGAAGTAACACTCCGGAAGCCGGAAGTATCCATCGCTCCCTCCTCGTCGGCCTTCTCTCAAATATTGGGAATTACACGGAACGTACCCGCGATTACACCGGCACACGCAACACCCACTTTGTCATATGGCCAGGTTCGGGCCTTCACCGGCGCACCCCCGATTGGGTGATGGCGGCAGAGCTCGTCGAAACATCGCGACTTTTCGCACGCACAGTCGCATTGATCCAACCCGAATGGATCGAGCCACTCGCGAAAAACCTCACCCGCACAACCTACACGGAACCGTACTGGTCAAGCCGAAACGGCGCGGCCATGTGTAAAGAAAAAGTGACACTCTACGGACTCACCCTTGTTGCGGACCGTCCCGTCCTCCTCGCACGCACGGGTAGCGACGCCTCCCGCGAACTTGCCCGCGATATGTTTATCCGCCACGCACTTGTGGAAGGACAATGGCGAACACACCACGAATTTTTGAAACGCAACCGCGAAGCGCTGGAAGAAGCCACGGAAACGGAAAATAAGTTGCGTGTGCGCGGACTTGTTGCCGATAGCGACTCGCTCGCAACGTTCTACGACGAAAGAATTCCCGACGGTATTGTGTCCGGGCGTCATTTTGATAACTGGTGGAAAAAACAACGCCATAAAACCCCGGATTTGCTTGATTTTACGCAGGAATTTTTGCTGGGGGATGCGCATGCGCGCGAGGGCGATTTCCCCGAAGTGTGGCGCCAAGGCGACCTAGAATTCCCCATGTCCTACTCATTCTCGCCAGGACATTACGGGGACGGAATCACCATCGATATCCCCGTTTCTGTGTTGCCGCAAGTGCATAACATTGGTTTTGACTGGCTCGTTCCAGGTATGCGTGAGGAACTCGTGATTGGCACAATTCGCGCCCTCCCGAAACGGATACGTCGCGGCCTTGTGCCGGCACCCGACGCCGCCGCCGATATTTTGAAAGCCCTCCCTTTCCCCGCTGTAGGAGAGCAAGTTTCCTCGCAGGGTGCTGAGGAAACTTTGAGCTTTGAGGAGGCTTTTACGCGCGCGGCTCTTAAGGTTCGCGGCGTTGACATTGATAAAGATGCGTGGAAAGAATGCGAACTTCCCCCGCATCTATGCGTGAATTTCCGTATTGTGAGTGAACGCGGAGCCGTTCTTGAGGAATCAACATCGCTGGAGCATCTGCAAATAAAACTCGCCCCACACAGTAAAAAAGCTGTCGAGGAAGTTGTGGAAACCGCAGTATCTCGCGCCCTTGACGAGGCACGCAGGCAACTGCAGCAAGAAGCCTTCGCAAATTCTAGGAAACATTACGCAAACGGTTCGCGAGGGCACCAACCGAAGGCAACGCAGGGCGCGCCTACCGCACCTGACGCACCTAACACACCGGCCAACGCAAACACCGCTGCCGAACCGGCCACCGTCCCACCTCACGCCTCTACCGCACTGACAACTTGGCCTGCAACAGACGGCGGTGTGCTGCCGGCCGTCGTCGATATGGATGGACCGCTCGGCATGACGGTTCGTGCATATCCGGCCCTCAGAGAACGCAAGCAAAAGGTCTACCTGGATGCCTGCGCAGATCCTGGCGAACAGGTCCGAACGCACAGGCTCGGCGTGATTCAGCTTCTTACTAATGCTTTGGCGCTACCCGAGGCGCGCGTCACTTCGCGCTGGGGCGGGGATTTGAGCCTGGCGCTTGCGGCAACGCCCTACCCGGCAACGTCCGCGCTCGTTGCGGATCTTCAGTGGGCAGCCGCGCGCAACCTCGCGGATCGCTGGGGTGCAGATAATCAGTGTGCGCCGGAGGAAATGCGTAGCGCTCGCGAGTTTGGGGAGCTTGTGGCGTGGGCGCGAGACGAGTTCGAGGACGAAATTTTCCTTATTGCTCAGGCGGTTGGCGAGGCGAATACGGCGCGTGGCCATGTGGACCGCCTGATTAGGGAGAATTCCTCGGTGGCGTTGTTGGCGACTGTCAGCGATGAGCGGGCGCACATGAATGCGCTTATGCCGGATGGTTTTATCCGAACTACTCCGCACGAGCGTCTGTGGGATTTGCCGAGGTATGCGAAAGCCGTCATGATGCGCATTGAGAAAGCGCAGGTGAATCCGAGTGCGGATGACGCGCTTGCCTGGCAGGTCGCATCTATCCAAGAGCAGGTGGCCAGCGCCCAAAAAACCGCGGAATATTCGGTTTTCGATCCCGCAACTGCGCGAGTTGTGGAGCAGGCGCGGTGGATGGTTGAGGAGTTGCGGGTCTCGCTTTTCGCTCAGCAACTGGGCACGAAGGGGAAAGTTTCCGTCAAGCGTATCGAAAAATTGCTTGCCACGATTCAAGCGTAATTTTTTCGACGGGGGTTTGCAGTTATTCGTCGTCCTTGGGGACGAGGTCGTCAAGAAGGCGCTCAATAGGGCGGAAGTGGTCAATCACGCCACCGCGATAGGCGAAAATATTTCCGGCTTCGGCCGCCTCAAGGATTTTTTTGTGGGCGAGAGCGGTTTCAAGGAGGCGCTCTTCTATTCCTTCGAGATAGTGCATGACCCGCGCGTGGACGAGCCACAGGGCAATAACCATTTCGTAGGCGATTTCGTTGTCGAGAACGGATGCGATTTCGGTGTGGAAACGGACGTCTTCTTCTTGGAAATTTTCTCCGCGCAATGCTTTTTCCGTCATTTCGTCGACGATAGCGTGCAGTTTTTGGTTACGTGTTCCGCGAAGTGCGGCAACAACGTTCTCGCTCATACCTAAATCAAGATAGCGACGCATATTAACGACGTTTCGAATGGCTTTGACATCTACGTTGGTGTTGGGGAAGGATGTTTCCGAGGAGGAACGTAGCATGACGGATTCCATGAGAGGAATGAAAGACATTTTTCCGACGGCTGTCCCTTTTCCTTGACGTGATGTCACAATATCGAGGGCTTCAAGTTTGGATATTGCTTCGCGCACGGAGGATCGAGAAGCACCAATCATTTGAACAAGTTTGGCTTCGGTGGGAAGTTTGTCTCCGGATTTTAACCTATGTGTGACAATGTGTTGCTTAACGGCTTCCATGACTTCATCGACTCGATTAACTTGCGGCGGGGCGTGCCCAGCCGCAACATCGAGTACTTGGCGCAATGTTTTTTCGCGCTCTTCATTGAGTGTCACAAATTTACCTTAACTCATCGGACAAATCTGTACAAATAAACTAAGGCTTTAAACAATAATGAGACTTGCGTTACATGCGTAATAAAATTAGCGGATTTTTTATGAACTGCATCTCAGAAAGATTTTTACAGAGTGGCCTATCTCACACTTTATCTCGTATCGCTAAATCATATTGCAAGAATTTGTCGGACAAATTAATCTAGATGTTATGTATAGCCCTTGGTGCTTACGATTTGCGGTACAACCAGATGTTTTACTTCTTGTTACATCGCCCAACCGAATCCGCCAAGGCAACATATACAGGTTGATTGCTTGCAATCACTTTCGAAAGTGAAACTCAACGGAGAGGAACTCTTCACATGTCCATAACAAAGAAATGGGGCGCCAAGCTCGTCGCTATCGCAGCGGCAAGTTGCCTGGCACTAGCTGGTTGCGGTGGAGGTAAAACCGCTGACAAGTCAGGTGGCGGCAACGCAACTGTCCCCAGCGGAACGCCCGCAAAGGGTGGCGTTATTAAAGCCGCCATCGCATACGAAGGAAGTAATTTCCATCCCTCTTCCACCTCACAGGCTCTACCCCTCGGCGGGAACCTCCACGTGGTAGAAGGCCTTTATGAACTCGATATGCGTGATTACAAACCATATCGCGCTCTCGCCAAAACAGATGAACCCGTCAAGGTGAGCGATACCGAATACGAAGTCCAGCTTCGCGACGGTGCCAAGTTCTCCACCGGCGATCCTGTTACCGCTGACGATGTTGTCAAGTCCTTCGAACGCACCCTTAAGCCCGGAAATATTTACGTTCCGATGCTGAGCTTCATTGACAAGGTTGAAAAGAAGAACGACACCACAGTCACTATCAAGCTGAAGCACCCCTTCTCCCTCGTCAAGAACCGCTTGCCTTTGGTGAAGATTGTTCCCGCTAAGGCAACCGACGATGAACTGACAAAGATGCCTGTCGGCACCGGTCCGTGGAAGTATGAATCCATTGATGGGAAAGCCGTGAAGTTCGTTCCGAACACCAACTACAACGGTAAGTTCCCCGCAACTGCCGATAAGATGGAGTGGCAAATTCTCAAGGACGATACCGCCCGCACAACTGCTTTCCAGCAGGGAACAGTGGATGTTATCGAAGCAGCTCCAGCTGACGCCGAAAGCCTGATTAAGGGCGCAGGTGGCGTGATTGAAGCCGTTCAGGGCTTCAACCTCCCCTTCCTCCTCTTTAACACAGAAAAGGCTCCATTCAACAACAACAAGGTTCGCCAGGCATTCTTCTACGCTATCGATACCGATAAGCTCATCAACAATGCCCTTTCCGGCAAGGCAAAGGCCGCAAAGTCCTTCCTTGCTGAAAATAACAAGAACTTCCACGAAGCCAAAGTTGTGTACAAGAATGATCCCGAAAAGGCAAAGCAGCTTCTGAAAGAAGCTGGTGTAACAAACCTTTCCATCACCTTGGAAACCACCGACCATCCGTGGATCACAGCTCTTGCTCCGCAGATCAAGAACGATCTTGAAAAGGTCGGAATCAAGACAGAAATCAAGACGCAGGCATCTGCTTCTTTGTACTCCAACAAGCTCGATATCGAAAATGCAACCTTCGACGTCGCTCTTGCACCCGGCGATCCTTCCGTCTTCGGTAACGATCCCGATCTCCTCATGAACTGGTGGTATGGAGATAACGTGTGGACCCAGAAGCGTACACACTGGAAGAGCAACCCGAAGTTCGCCGAACTTCATAAGATTCTCGACAAGGCCGTTACCCTTACGGGCGACGAACAGCAGAAAGAATGGAATAAGGCATTCGATCTTCTTTCCGAAGAAGTGCCACTTTATCCCCTCTTCCATCGCCAAGTGTTGACCGCCTACAACAAGGACAAGGTCACCAACTTTGCACCGATCTCCACCACGGGACTTGACTTCATTAACGCAGGATCAGCTCCAGCAAAGAAGTAGGGCGTGGTAACACGCGAATAAATATCGCGTTACATTTTCATTCATTTCCTTCATATAACGAATCGGGGGTAGAGCATCTATCCTGCCTACCCCCGATTCACACAATTTCTTCCTGCGTATTCACGCAATACATGCCTACATAATGTAAATTTTGCTAACCGTCACATTGACACACATACGCAACACCAACCTACTGCTCGATATAGACATCAGCATTTAGGAGACAGCAGTGAATAATCTTCTCAGACTCATCGGGCGACGCCTCGCCGTCCTCCCGATTATGGTTCTGGGAGTTGCTATTCTCGTATTCTTCCTTATGTCATTCTCAAAGATTGACCCAGCCTACTCGGCACTTGGCGAAGGCGCCTCTGACACAGCTTTAGAAGAATACCGGCAACTCATGGGACTAAACGACCCCTGGATCGTCCAATTCTGGCACTTCCTCGTCAACTTCTTCCATGGAGATTTGGGGACATACGGCCCTAATCAAGCTTCCGTGGCAACACGTGTTGGAGAAGCCTTCCCGATCACGATGCAGTTGACATTCCTCGGTCTTATTATCGCCGTCATTATCGCGGTAATTTTCGGCGTCCTTGCGGCTCTCTACCGCGATCGCTGGCCAGATAAAGTTATCCGCGTATTCTCGATTGCCTTTATTGCCACCCCGTCGTTCTGGCTCGCTGTGCTGATGATTCTTCTCTTCTCAGTGAACATGAATATTTTACCGGCCGCCGGCCCCCTTCCCCCTTTCACGGAAGATCCGGGTGGATGGTTGGCACGTATGGCACTACCCGCCATCGCCCTGGGACTTCCCGTTGCAGGATCTCTTACGCGCGTTATTCGTACTTCGATGGTAGAAGAACTTGATCGCGATTACGTCCGTACCGCCATTGGTGCCGGTATTCCAAAATCCGTCGTCGTTTCCCGCAACGTTTTGCGCAACGCGCTCATCTCCCCCATTACCGTTCTTGGTTTGCGAATCGGTTACCTCATGGGTGGCGCGGTTGTTATTGAAGTTATTTTCGATTTGCACGGCATGGGACAAGCAATTCTTGAAGGTGTCCAGCAAAACTATCCAACACTCGTTCAGGGCGTAACGCTCATTGTGGCACTCGCCTTCATCATCATCAATATTGTGGTTGATATGCTCTACGTTCTCATCAACCCGAGAATCCGGGAGGTCTAAAATGAGGCGTAAACTCACGGAAAAAATGGAACAACCCAAGATCCGCGCAAAACGTTTCCGCAACATGACACTGGGTGCACAGATTTCAGTAATCGTTATTCTCCTCTTAATTTTAGTGGCGATTTTGGCACCACTTATCGCTCCACATGACCCCCTAAAAATTGAACTAGCGCGCCAGGAACCAAATGGTGAATTCCTCTTTGGTACCGACGAAAAAGGGCGAGACATTCTCTCCCGCATGATTTACGGCGCTCGATACTCCCTTGTTATTGGTTTAGCGGCAACAGCATTTGCTCTTATCTTCGGAACGATCTTCGGTGCTCTGGCAGCCGTTACACGAAAAAGCATTTCCGAAGTAATCATGCGCGTTATGGACATTATTATGTCCTTCCCGGGCATCGCCCTTGCTGCCGTGTTCGTCTCCGTTTTCGGAAATACCTTGCCCATTATCATTATGGCGATTGGCTTCCTCTACATTCCGCAGCTCACCCGAGTTGTTCGCGCGAATGTCATGAGCGAATACGGTGAAGATTATGTACGTGCCGTCATCGTTTCAGGTGCCCGCGCGCCATGGATTCTTGTCAAGCACGTTGCACGTAACTGCATCGCCCCCGTCATGGTATTCACCACCGTTCTCGTCGCCGATGCAATCGTGTTCGAAGCATCTCTTTCCTTTATCCAAGCCGGCATCGGAGAACCAACCCCCACATGGGGTAATATTCTCGCCGACGCACGAAGTGGCGTGCTTCTTGGTCGCTGGTGGCAGGCCCTCTTCCCCGGCCTCGCAATCATGATTACCGTGCTGTGCCTCAACATTCTCTCCGAAGGCCTCACGGATGCCATGGTGGCAGCGCCCAAGGCTCCCGCGGTTCCCGATAACGTGGACGCCAACGCAAAGCGCGAACAGGATCGCATCCTCGTTGACCCTGTTGCCGCATACGAAGCACAGCATGACGCTCTCGTCCAACGACTCGCGGAACTCAAAGCCGCAGAAGAACAACGAAACGATCGCTTCGAATCAACATCCCAAGAACCACCCACTTTGGAAGTACGCAACCTGTGCATCCAGTTCCCGCGCCACGGAGATGTTAACGTCGTCGATAATGTTTCCTTCAACGTTCGTCCCGGTGAAACAATGGGGCTCGTGGGCGAATCCGGGTGCGGTAAATCCATTACCTCACTGACCGTTATGGGACTCCTTGACAGTAGCGCAAAGATTTCCGGTGAGATCCTCTTCAACGGAAAAGATCTGTTGAAGCTCACCCCCAAGGAACACAATGCGCTTCGCGGGCACGAAATCGCCATGATCTACCAGGATGCTCTCTCCTCGCTCAACCCGTCCATGCTCATCAAAGCTCAAATGAAGCAGCTGACAAAGCGTGGCGGAACACGTAGCGCGGAAGAACTCCTCAAGCTCGTCGATTTGGATCCGAAGCGAACCCTCGAATCCTACCCGCATGAACTTTCCGGTGGTCAGCGCCAGCGCGTCCTTATCGCTATGGCTCTTACTCGCGACCCGAAGCTCATTATCGCCGACGAACCCACAACCGCGTTGGACGTAACAGTTCAGCAACAGGTTATTGAACTCCTCAACCGCCTCCAGCGCGAACTCGGCTTCGCCATGGTGTTTGTGAGCCACGATTTGGCACTCGTTGCCGAAGTCGCCAACTCCATCACCGTAATGTACGCCGGCCAGGTTGTTGAACAAGCCTCCACGAAGGAACTTCTTACCGATCCTCGCCACGAATACACGCGTGGCCTGCTCGGCTCCGTTCTTTCCATCGAAGCTGGCGCTGGAAGACTCCACCAGGTTCCCGGAACCGTTCCTTCCCCGCGCGATTTCCCCAAGGGCGATCGTTTCGCACCGCGTTCCAGCCACCCCACGGTTGGCCTGAATACGCGCCCAGTCATGACGCGAGTAGAAAACACCTGGCACTTCTACGCGGCCCAGCCCGAACTCGTACAGCAAAATACGGCCGGTGCGTACCCAAACTATGGGCCACCAACAAGCCGTCGCGCATTCGTCGGGCAAGCAGAAGTCGAAGCAACCGGGAAACCGAACGTTTCTTCCGCAACCATCGTCGCCGATGAAACTGCGGCAGCAACCGATACCACCATGACACAGGAATAGGAGGGAATCATGACTGCAACACTCGATACAGCAACCGCGCCACGTGGCTCCCATGCTCAAGCAAAAGGAAACGTGCCCATTATCGAACTGCGTAACGTTGATGTTACCTTCCGTACGCGAACAGGCTCCATTTTCAAGCCGAACCTTGTGAAAGCCGTGCAGGGAGTAAACCTTTCTCTCCTTCCGGGCGAAACAATCGGTATCGTCGGCGAATCGGGATCCGGTAAATCAACAACCGCGAACGTGATGTGCGGACTTCAATCCCCCACAAAAGGAAAAGTGTTCTTTAAGGGAACAGAAGTCACAAAACGTACCGCAACACAGCGTAAACACATTGGGCGCGTGGTGTCCGTGGTCTTTCAGGATCCCGCAACCGCTCTCAACGCCCGAATGACGGTGCGCGAACAGCTCCTGGATCCCATGATTGTTCATCACATTGGAACCAAGCAGGAACGCAACAATCGCGTCAAAGAACTCATTGGGCTTGTAGGCTTGCCTCATTCAGCACTTGACGCTCTTCCTGGCCAGCTCTCCGGTGGGCAACGTCAGCGTGTTGCTATTGCTCGCGCACTTGCGGTAGGCCCCGACGCGATTATCGCCGACGAACCAACATCCGCGCTGGACGTGTCTGTTCGCGCCCAGATTCTCAATCTCCTTACCGACCTCAAAAAGGATCTCGGTTTGGCCATGGTCTTTATTACCCACGATATTCAAACGGTACGTTACGTATCGGATCGTATTGCGGTGATGAACCACGGTCAAATTGTGGAAACAGGGCCGGCTAAGGATGTTCTCAACAATCCGCAAGATCCTTACACCCGTACCCTTTTGGGCGCGGCCCCATCACTACTTCATCCTAAATTGGAAGGCTAAATTTACATGGCTGACACACGATTCCGGGGCGTATTCCCCCCAACAGTCACGCCACTGACAGAAGATCGCGAACTTGATGTAGCCTCGTTCGAACGTTCCCTCAACCGGATGATCGACGCCGGAGTTCACGGTTTGTTTGTTCTCGGTTCCACATCTGAGGTCGTTTTCTCAACGGATCAACGCCGTCGTGAAATTCTTGAAACAGTGGTTCGCGTAGTGGATGGACGCGTCCCCGTCCTTGCGGGCGTTATCGACATGCAAACAGAACGCATGATTGAACACGCCAAAGTAGCGCAATCCATCGGTGTTGATGGTATCGTCGCCACAGCACCGTTCTACGCAATCGCGGGTACGGCTGAAATTGAAGCCAACTTCCGTTACATTCACGACGCGGTTGACCTCCCCCTTTTCGCCTACGACATCCCCGTATGCGTCCACAAGAAACTTCCTGGCGATCTTCTCCTAAAACTCGGCATGGAAGGTGTTCTGACCGGCGTTAAGGATTCCTCAGGCGATGATGTTGGTTTCCGTTTCCTCCTGGAAATGAACCACAAGGAAGGCAATCCTCTCAATATCCTCACCGGGCATGAAGTGGTGGTGGATGGAGCCTATCTTGGTGGCGCAGATGGTGCCGTTCCGGGTTTGGCGAACGTCTACCCCGATCCCTATGTACAGCAGTGGGATGCCGCGCAGGCGGGCGACTGGGGCAAGGTTGCCTCAATCCAGAACTACCTCGCGGACCTCATGCGCATCACCGTAGTTCCCAAGGGTGTTGTCGGCTTCGGCGCAGGCGTTGGCGCCTTCAAGACGGCGATGAAGGAACTCGGCATTATCTCCACCAACCAGATGCCACGCCCCGTGGCACGCCTGGAAGGTGACAATATTAAAGCGATCCGTCAGGTTCTCGCTGAAAGTAATCTCCTGTCATGATGAACAGCAACCGATTCGTCCAGTCCGGGAAGGGAGGAGTGGCCACCACCGCCCCTCTCCTCGGGCTGGATATCGGGGGCACAAAAATCGCGGGAGCCCTCGTCGCCCTCACGGACACCCAAGCCAACATTTCACATCAGGCTTCTGTTCCCACGGATGCCGGACGTGGCGGGGCTACCGTGCTCGCGACTATCCTCGACTTTGCGAAACAACTTTTAGCAACTGCCCGCGAAGAAGGTATTGAACCGCGTGGCATTGCAGTTTCCAGCGCGGGAGTTATTGATCCTGTCACCGGAGCGATTGCTTCGGCAACAGACACGATGCCCGGCTGGGCTGGGCAACCTCTCGGCCCGGCTTTACGCGCCCACCTTTCACTCCCCGTTGCCGTCCTCAATGACGTTCACGGCCACGGACTTGGAGAAGTTGCTTATGGCGCGGGGCGCGGGGCACAAAACGCCCTCATTTTTGCCGTTGGCACCGGCCTGGGAGGTGCCGCCATCGTAGGTGGCAAACTCGTCAGTGGCGCCAACGGAGTTTCCGGCCATTTCGGCCATCTCTACCACGAAACCGCGCACGGACTGACGTGTTCGTGCGGACGTACCTCCCATATCGAAACCGCGGCATCGGGTTCGGGCGCAGCCCGGCTCTACGCCGCACGCCAAATTGAATCCGGCACACTCACCGATGAAGAAATAGCTTACGCCGAAAAGGTTGCAGGAAGTATCACGGGTGTCGTCGAGAATATTCCTGAAGAACACTACGAGGTGCGCGAAGATCGCTCCCGCCCCGCACTCGTGCGCGGAGGTTTTGAACTCAAACAGCTCGCCGATCAGGGCGACGAATTCGCACGCCAAATTTTCATCGACGGAGCTTTCGCGCTCGGGCAAACCATTGCCGGGCTCGCAAATTCCTTCGACCCCGACGTCATTATTCTCTCCGGTTCGCTCACGCACGTTGGCGCATATTGGTGGAACGCCTTGCACAAAGGGTTCATGGATCAAGCTATGAACCTTATTGGTCAAACCCTCGTTATTGAGGGATCCCTCGATTCTTCGGCCCCATTGATAGGAGCTGCCGTCTATTTCGATTCCATAATGAACGACGACGAACCAGCGCACACCGCTACGTAAAACGCGACCTAGGCGTTGCCCAACCACAATTTACAAACACTCAACTTTTCCAAATACCTACATTTCGATCTAAGGAACTAACAACCGTGACCGAGCTTTTCAATCCTCTGATCGCTTCACTTCGAGGCAAACTCGTGGTTTCCTGCCAGGCATATCCTGGCGAACCGTTACGCCACCCGGAAACAATGGCTCAAATGGCGCTCGCCGCCGAACGCGGAGGCGCTGCCGCTATCCGTTGCCAGGGTCTTGCCGATATTTCCGCCATTAAAGGGCAGGTGGATGTGCCCGTTATCGGCCTGTGGAAAGAAGGCCATGAGGGTGTATATATCACCCCGACCCTTCGCCACGCACGCGCATGCGTGAATGCCGGCGCGGATATTGTTGCTATTGACGCAACCTCTCGCCCTCGCCCCGATGGTCTCACGTTTGCGGATAACGTGGCGCCTCTGCATAAGCATGGCGCGCTGGTTATGGCAGATTGCGGCAGCCTCGATGACGCTTTGCGTGCAGCCGATGCCGGGGCGGACCTTATTGGCACAACCCTTTCGGGCTATACTCCGGATCGCCCGAAAACAGACGGCCCGGATTTTGAGCTTCTCGCCCAGATTATTGAGGCGCTCCCCAACCACCCCGTTGTGTGCGAAGGGCGTATCCACACTCCTGAACACGCTGCGGCCGTTATTAAGGCTGGCGCGTGGTGCGCGGTCGTGGGAACAGCTATTACCCACCCGACGACGATTACCACGTGGTTCCGCTCTGCTGTAGAGGACGCGGGCAAGCACGCATAAATCGAGGTGTGGAACGCGCTTCGTCGTCGTACATTTTTATAACAATCACTACGTTTTCGAAACACGCAACTAAAGGAGAGAAAATGCGTATCGGAATTTTCGCCACTGCTGATGAAGCATCACGGGTGGGCGCAGATATGATTAATGAGCTTTTTGCGGGAAACCCGGAAGCTCATCTTGGTGTCGCAACGGGTTCCACACCCGATAAGCTTTATGCTCATCTTCGTGCGGATCACGCTGCCGGCACGTTTAGTCTCGCAAAGGCGAAGGCTTTCGCGCTGGATGAGTATGTTGGCTTAGATTCGGATCATCCCGAGTCCTACCGCAATGTGTTGCGTCGCGAGCTCGTGGGCGATGACAAAACGGGGCTGACGGAAGAAGGCTTGCACACGCCGGGGCACGGCGGGACTTTCGAAACTCCTTATGACGCCGCCGAGGCCTATGATGAAGCCATTGCGGATGCCGGAGTGGATTTGCAGATTTTGGGTATTGGCGCCGATGGGCATATCGGTTTCAACGAACCGGGCGGTTCACTTGTTTCTCGCACACACGTTGAGGCTCTTGCCCCGCAAACGATTAAGGACAACGCACGTTTCTTCGACAACGACGAATCCAAGGTTCCCACAACCTGCATGACTCAGGGATTGGCAACCATTATGGATGCGGACAAGATTGTGCTGTTCGCTTTCGGTGAGGGGAAATCGGATGCCGTGCGCGAGCTCGTAGAGGGCGCGGTGAGCGCGTTCTGGCCCGCCACCATTCTTCAGCTTCACCCAGATGTGACGGTTCTTGTCGACGAAGCGGCCGCCAGCCAGCTCAAGCTCACGGAACTGTACCGTAATCGTTGGAATCTTCAGTAATTTCCCTTGTTATAACGTGACCCGCACGGGTTGCCATAACATCGGCAACACTGAGCATATGGGGCAAGGACGCAGATTTTGCGCATATATGGAACAAGGACGCGGATTCTGCGCGCATATGGAACAGCATTGTTAATTTCGCGCACATTGGCACGGGTACACTTGTTGTAAACCGTGCGGATTGCGAACGTGGTTGTTGCGAACGTGGTTGTTGCGAACGTGGTTGTTGCGAACGTGGTTGTTGCGAAC
>NZ_ATUY01000003.1:0-69774 GCF_000420445.1 Actinotignum urinale DSM 15805 | reverse complement strand
TTGCGAACGTGGTTGTTGCGAACGTGGTTGTTGCGAACGTGGTTGTTGCGAACGTGGTTGTTGCGAACCGTGCGGGTTGCGTTGAGTGAGTTCATAGGAGTTGACATGTTTTACCTCGGAAAAGTTTATAACGGATATGGCGCACTTGTTGGTGGTGGCCTGGAATTAGATGGGGACGGAAAGCTTGTTCGCGTGCTCACGGCTCGCGAAGCAGAAAATGTTCGACGTTCGCATCCCTCGGGAGCGCGTGAAAGTTCCGCAGCTACCGATGAGCGGGCGGCCGTCGTCGAACAAAAACCTGTCGAACAAACACTCGCCCCCAAGCAGGCGCCAGCCACGGGAAACCCGCCCGAAACCGTCCCAAACGCACCCGAATATGCACCTCCATTTGTTGACGGCGCCCTCATTACTCCCGGTTTTGTTGATATTCACTGTCACGGTGGCGGAGGTTTCGCCTTCCCGGATAATTTCAAACCCGAGGAGATTGAAACAGCTATCTCCACCCATCAGCGTGGCGGCACAACCGCCATGCTCGCTTCTCTTGTCTCCCTCGCCGATCCGCTCCCCCAGATTGAGGCGCTTCGCCCCTTCTGTGAGCGTGGCGAGTTGGCGGGACTGCATTTTGAAGGTCCGTATATTTCTCAACAGAAATGTGGCGCCCAGAACCCGGCAGTTATCCGCCCGGTCGACGTGGACGAGTTGCGTTCGTGGCTGGATGCCTGCAAGGGCTGGATGAAAACCATGACCGTCGCCCCTGAAGCGCAAGGAGCGCGCGAGGCAGCCGATCTTCTCCTCGAATATGGCGCGAAGCCGTCCTGGGGGCACTCTAACGCAACCGGCGAAGAGGCACGCGCCGAACTCGATTATGTTGTTGAGGCACACGCTCGCACGCCACGTTTCCCCAAGGGCGATGTTCCGCAAACCGTCACTCATCTTTTCAACGCTATGCCATCGATTCAGCACCGCGCCCCCGGCCCGATTCGCGAATTCATTCAGGCCGGTAGACGTGAGGAGATTGCCTGCGAGGTTATTGCCGACGGGCACCATATCCATCCAGATTTGGTGGAAGATGTTATTGATTATTTGGACAAGAATGACGCAATGGGCGGGATTCCGCACGCATTCTTCGTCACGGATTCTTTGGCCGCGGCCGGCATGCCTCCGGGTAAGTACACCTTGGGTGGTTTAGCCGTGGAGGTTCGTAACGGCGTATGTTATTTGGAAGGTACGACGACGATTTCCGGTGGCGCTACCGTCTTGGCTGATCACTTCCGCCTTTTTGCCAGGCGCGGGAACCTGCATATCGCGACGCTTGTGCGCGCATGCGTCTCCGGCCCGGTTCACGCCGGGTCGCTGGAAGGCCTACCCGGTGTAACGCTTGAGTTCGAGCCGGGCGTGGCACCTAATTTCATTGTTTTCGACGAAGATTTCACGACGAAACACGTTGTGCGCGAAGGGAAAGACCTCACGTAAAAAGTTTTACTCTCAAGGTAATTCTCGCTAAAGCTGTCTCATCCCACACTAACCGAGGGATGAGACAGCTTTTTATTGTCCCCTGGACTGAAATGTTGTGAAATACAGGCTGTTTTCGCATTCAAAGACAAGCGCAAAGGCGGTAGATTCCTCGGCAACGTTACCCATCTCAACAATATCTGCGTATCCGAATTCACCCGGACCAATGTCAAGAATCACCCTTCCACTTATGTCAACGATTGCCCCATTTTTTCTCTCGTTGGCATCATGCGGGTGAACCAGGCACAAGGTTTCCATCCCTCTCGCCACCCGTTCATCGTGAGTTATATCGTCGGAAACATCGGCACTGTCCTTATGCGAATAAGATGCTTCAGAGCCACCCGCGCCCTCTGTACAACACGCGCCCGCCACGTCGCCATCTACCAGCTCGTCATTCACCTTCGCGCCCTTGTTCGCGAGCGCAAATAGTTTCGCATTGCATCCCGGGTCTGGCATCTGCGTGCGATCCGAATCCGGCACTAGCGTACGTTTCAAATCTGCCACTTGCGCGCGTTCCGAATCCGGCGCACTATTTACGCCACCCGGCCAGGGTTTCGGCACAGAAAAATGTACGCCGTCCGTCGAGTACGCCATTAAGCGCCCGCCTCTGCCTTGCAAACGGAAATTCGCGTAAATAACGTCATCAACAACCTCTAAGGTTGTCTCATCTAGCATGACTGGCCCATCCAAGGTTTTTTTAATTCCTCCAGATATGAACCAGGCATTATTCCCCTCCGCGCCTGCTTTTTCCTCATCATCATTCGCAACCGCTACGTTTTCTCCCGGGAACACATCTGTGGCGTTCGTCGTACCATCATTATTTTTCGCGACAATAGATTCAGATACGTCGACGATAACGCCTTTTTCTACGTGAACAACACGTATCTCAATATCGTTTCCGGTTTTCACAACATAGGGCAAAAGCGCTCGGCCACGCCACATCGGGGTCGAACCCGACGTGGCAAAAAGGCCGTCGCATCGAAGCTCCTCATAGAGACTATCTGCGCGACGATGTTTCAAATGATAGAGATCGGGCCCGTAAGCAATCCATGCTTCGAGCCGTTCTCCCTCAAATCGCGAACCGAAATACCCTATTTTTTCCGAAGCCGCGTAGGCGAGCGTCACCCCGTTATCATCCCATGCGATACAGGCGTCTCCGCACACGCGCGGGGTTCCCGGAACAGGCCGCGCAGCGCCCCAAGTTTCGCCGTAATCGGGAGACGTCATCATAAGAATACGGTTCGGGTTGGGCAGATCCGCCGCCATCGCGCCACCCAAACTTTCCCAATCAAAACCCTCGGTAGGATGCGGGCGCTCGTCGATTAACAGGGTAAGTTCCCCATTTCGGAACATGAGCGCCGGGATACGAAAATCCAGTGATTCCGTGCGCGAAAGAATACATTTTGGGGACGACGCAACAGCTAACTTTATTGAGGCAAAGGACATATACCCATTATAGTTGCCCATGTTTGCGTGAAGTAGCTTTTCGAAACATATACTAAAATTCATACGACGACATGCCGTTGAGGTGGCGTTTAAGTTGCGCATGTGGTTTACACGCCTCGACCTGGCGTTCACTTAACTTATTTAAGTTGAGTATGTAGCTTACGCGCTCCTCCGCTGCGTTTGCGTGGCGCGCCCTTGGAGGCGCACTAAAAAATAAATCCGATGAGCGCGCACACGCCAACAACACCCACCGCAACCCCGATAATTGTCGCAATCCATTCTTTGCGCTGTTTCGGGGTCACAAGCTCCAGGACGCGCGGTTTAAAAGGCAGTACCTGCGCCGAATTTTTCATCGCTTTGGGGCGTTTATATAGGAAGTCCATGAGCTCTTTTTGTGCCTGAGAAACTTCGCTGACGTTTTCGATTTCCGCATAACCTTTTTCCACTTGCCACAGGGGAAGGAGAGCGCCGGGGTGTTCTTCCTGAAAACCAGCTTGTTCTGCGCCGTGCACCGCAATAACCGTGCGGAAATCTTCACCACCGTCAACAGGGCGAGCAACGACGGGCAACATCACCACTGATTTTCTGCCCCGCTTCAATGTACGCGACACCGAATCCTCATCTGTCCCCAAAACTCTGGCGACCACCTCCACGCCGGGCGCCTGATTACGTTCCTCTTTACGGAGCCACGGGGACATTGCGCCAATCCCAACAATCGCCGCGAACACGAGCAAGGCAATACCTTTCGCACCCCAAAAACTCCACGGCAAAATAATTGGCCCAACGCCTCCGCCAATGGCAAGCCCCCACAGCGTTGCTACACCTAAACGACGGGCGCGGTCAATCGGACGGTCGGCCGGTACACGCCCCTTATCCCAAATTTCCGTAACAACCCGCGTTTTTGCCTTAGCCATATGTTCCTTCCCGGCGCGATGCCTCACGCCACTCTAGAGCAACCTTGCCACGCAAAGCCGTAGCGAAGCATCACCTTATTGTAGCGTTTTACTGTAGCGTTACCCCAGATTCCGTCACCTTAACCTGTATTTTCCAAGGTTCTTGCAGTAGTGCCTCCTCACGGCTCGTTTCGCCTTTGCCAAAAATAGTGAGCAGGGACGAGTCATACGTGTTTTTCACACGTCCGCCTTTCAGCGTCACCGTTCCTCGCGAACCGTTAAAATTCACGGCGTATTCGGGTTGCTCAATAATTTCCCGCTTCTTCAGAGACGAATGCCAGTATGAATACTCATCGCGTAACCCCAAAGGACAATTTTCAACATTTTTCTTGCTAGCCCCGCCACTCTTGTCGCCAGCATGGACCTTCACACATTGCGCCAGCCGTCCCTTCGCGAGCGCCACCGCTTTTTTCTTCGCCTCGTCAGTAGCATTTTCACTATACGACACGGTTTCTTCCCCGTCGGCTTCCACCTTCACGGCACCTTTCCCGGCGTAACTCAAATATTCTCCGGCCGGTGGCGGGCTCACCTCATAAGTTCCTGGAAATACAGTGAAATTCTCGTTGTCCGTAACGCTCACGTTCACGCCGTTCACGCTCATTATCGTTCCTGTGCGCGCGGAAATAATCAGCGTTCCAATGAGCCCTTCCGTGATATACCAACGGTTTCCATCCTCGTTGGTTTTTTGCGTCGCTTTCAGCGTGGCTTTGTGCCACTTCCCCGCCTGGGTGTAACTCACCTCAATCATCGCCTGCTGCCCGTTCACACTCACCGCGTCCACGGAGGTTTTTTGGGGCCGTTGCGGGGTTGCGGAATACACTTCGGTGGCTAAAAGGTTCGTGTTTTTCACGCCACCTATTACGCCGATTGCATTTCCGTCGCTACTGAGAGCTTGTAGGCGCGCCCCATCTCCTTTTTCGACGGCTTTCAAGTACGTCGTCGCAAGTTCTTGCGGTGTTGCGTTATACGTTGTCACAAAATAGCGTTTTCCCACAAAATATGCGCCGATTCCCAAGGCTACCGCCACAACGAGCGCGATAATGCGCAACACTATTTTTCTCCACGTCCAGTTTTTTTGCTGTCGCTGCGTTCGAGGCACGTGTTGCCCCCGATGTTGAGATGTTTCCTTGCGTTCCACCGTTATATGCGTGTGAGGGCGTCGATAATTCCGTCGGACCCTTCTTCAACAACCCGGAGAGTTTCCTCAAAATCTGCCGAGGATCCGCCCCAGGGATCGGGAACGTCCCATTCGCCTGCCGAATAGTAGAAGTCCGAGGTTGCGCGTCGCCCTGATCGGCGGTTTTCGTGGTCTTTTTCGAGGATACTTCCGGGACCGAAAATTCCGTGGGGCGCAAATCCAAGCCCCGACCCGTCGAATTCGCGCCAAAGATGTATTTTGGACAAATCCACTCCGCTTGCTTCGCATATACGACGAAGGGCGCGCGCGTGCCCTGTTGTCATCGCAAGAATAATGCCTGCTTTGTGGAGTTCTTCGCTTGTGACTCGATGCGCTTTATTGCGTGCAACTGTTGCGTACCCGTGAGCGGCAAGCACTTTGCGAGCGGGCGGATAAATGCTGTTGCCCTGCTCTTCATTAGATATGGCGGCACTCACGACGGTGTAGGCAAGCCCCGCTTTATCCATTTTATGTTGGAGGACAATTTCCCCCATCGGTGACCGACAAATATTTCCTGTGCAGATAACAAGAATATAGGGCGACTTAATCAGGGTGCTTTTTAAGCGCGATGTACTTAGGTCACAATGAGTCATAGAGCCAAGTCTAAGCGCGCATTATTAAATGTGGCAAATTTTTGGGTTTTTAGTACTGCGTTATACTTTTTTCTTTTCCACATGCCCGATACGCAAGCCGTTCGCCGTTTTGAAGCGTTTACAGATTATTGCGTTATGTAGAGGCCACTTTGCTACTTGCGTGGCTCTTTTCGCTATCACCCAACTTCTTCCTCTCGCCCGATACGCAAGCCGTTTGTTGCGTGGAAGAAATGCAGGGCGTGGGGGTAGGGCACCGCCCATATCGACGAACCTGTACACACAACCTTTGTTGGGGGAACCCTCAAAACAACATATCGCGACGAATCGTGGGTATTGTCCCCCGATCCAAAACTGGGAAGCCCGCTTGCGGTTTTCGTTGCCGAATCACTCTCGACCTCGCCATCCGTTTCCGCCGTCGCATAAATGTAACTATCCGAACCAAGGTTCTCTACCATGTCAACGCGAAGCGGAAGGCCTCCGGGACATTCTGTTTCACAAACCTGCTCGAATGCTTCGGGACGAATTCCAATAACGACGCTATCTTCTCCGTTTTTTTCGAGTTCGCGAAGAATATCTGCAGGCAGAGGTATGCGAAGATTCCCGAGCCGAGCATCTTTCCCACTCACACGAAACTCTCCCAGGTTCATGGCTGGCGAACCAATAAATCCTGCCACGAAAACATTTGCGGGGCGATTATATAATTCGTCCGGGGTGCCAACCTGGTAGAGAATACCGTCGCTCAGCACCGCGATTCTGTCACCCATGGTGAGCGCTTCCGTTTGATCGTGGGTGACGTACACCGTCGTCGTTTTCAGGCGACGTTGAAGCGTGGATATTTGGGCGCGGGTTTGGACACGCAGTTTAGCGTCGAGATTAGAGAGGGGTTCATCCATGAGGAAAACTTGCGGTTTTCGAACGATTGCGCGCCCCATCGCAACTCGTTGACGTTGCCCACCGGATAAGGCTTTTGGTTTACGGTCTAAATAATCTGTAAGGTCGAGAATTTCTGCAGCTTCATGTACGCGCCGTTCGATTTCTTCTTGTGGTGTTTGCGCAATTTTTAAGGCGAAACCCATGTTTTCTGCGACGGTCATGTGCGGATATAGCGCATAATTTTGAAAAACCATCGCAATATCGCGGTTACGAGGCGGAACTTTGGTGACATCTTGCCCGTCAATAATGATTTGTCCTTCATCGACATCTTCCAGTCCTGCCAACATGCGTAAGGAGGTGGATTTTCCACACCCGGAAGGGCCGATAAGAACAAGAAATTCGCCATCCTCAATCTCCAGATTGAGACGGTTAACCGCAGGGGTTTCTACCCCCGGATAGATTCGCGTTGCGTTGCGGAATTCTACCGACGCCATAATGTATTCCTCCACCGGCAGGTACGTGCCGGACGATCCGTGTGAAGTGGGTAATAGCGCTGGCGCTCTTCGCACCTTTGCTGAAGGCAAACTTTGCCAACGACCCATTTTCTCATGAGGGACAAGGGAGCACCAAGTTATCCACCACACCGACAACCGTTGCCAAGCCTTAATTTGTGCCATTACGCTTATAATGCAATGAAAATTAGACAACCATCACACACAAGCAATATGCCCTGTTGATGGGTTTACCCAGCTAAGGAGAGGTGTTCTATGTCGATACGTTCCTACTTCCCTCCCCTTCGCCGAAATTCCTCAACGATTATTTTTCTCGGATTCCTGCTATCCATCACCCTTCTTCTCACCTCGTGCGCTTTTCATCGCGCCGGAGAAAATACCGTCTCGGCTCAACCGGCCCCTCTCGCAACAGGACAGCCCGCAAAAGGTGGAACAATCCGGGCGGCCGTCGCATATACCGATACGAACCTCAACCCCGATACCGCAACGTCAACCCTTGCCGTATCTGCGAATTGGCACGTCGTTGAGGGACTCTATGAATTGGACATGCACACCCACCACCCTTATCGGGGGCTTGCGAAAGCCGATAGTCTCAAAAAAGTTTCCGATACGGAGTACGAAGTAACAATTCGCAAAAATCCGAAGTTTTCCACAGGGAAACCTGTCACCATGCACGATATCGTCGCATCTTTTGAACGTTCCCTAAAACCGAATAACGTCTACCATTCGCTCCTCAACTTTATCGATAAGGTCGAGGCGAAGGACGACACAACCCTCACAATTCACCTCAACCGCCCCTTTACACTCATGAAACAACGCCTGGCGCTGGTGAAAATCACCCCAGCTTCCCAAAGCGAAGAGGAGCGGAACACGAAACCTATTGGGAGCGGGCCGTGGGCATATGATTCCATTAGCCCAACTAGCATCACGTTCAGGCCCAACGAACATTATTCGGGCATCTATCCCGCCACCGCGGACCGCATGGAATGGCTACTTCTTAAGGACTCCACCGCCCGCGCAACCGCTTTTGAAAAGAAACACGTCGACGTTATGGAATCCGTGCCGGGGAAAATCGAAACACAGTTGAAAAACACGGGCGCAACGATAAAATCCGTTCAGGGATTCAACGCACCATTCCTCATGTTTAACACCCGCAAAACCCCGTTCAACGACGCCCGCGTCCGCCAGGCATTTTTCTACGCCATCAACACGAAAAAACTTATCGAAAAGGACATGGATAGCACGGCGAGCCCCACAACTTCGCTTCTTCCTCAAACACACAAAAACCATCACCGTGCCTCAAACATCTACACTTATGACCCGGATAAGGCACGCGAACTATTAGCCCAGGCGGGTGTTCATCATCTTTCCGTGACACTTCTGGCTTCCGACCATCCGTGGATTAGCGCCCTCGTTCGGGATATTACCCACGATTTAGAAGCGGTTGGAATCACCGTTAGCGTAGATACAAAGCCCTCCGAAGCAATCTATTCTTCCGAGACTGATATTGAGAATCCCACGTACGACGTGGTGCTTGCTCCCGGCGACCCTTCCGTTTTCGGCACGGACCCAGACCTTATGATGAATTGGTGGTACGGGGATAATATGTGGACCCAAAAACGAACAGGGTGGAAGGCGAGCCCCAAGTTCGACGAGCTCCACAAGATTCTCCGCCTAGCGTCGACGAAACAGAATGAGGAACAGCAAGAAGAATGGAATAAGGCACTCAACATTATTTCTGAAGAAGTACCTCTTTATCCGCTCTTCCATCGGCATATGGTCACGGCTTTCCGCGACGATAAAGTCACGAATTTTGCGCCAATTTCCTCGTCCGGGTTGACTTTCGTGAACGCGGGAGCCGACGGGGAAAAGGAAAAATAGATCCCACATCCTCTGGTTTTGGCCTATAGCCCTCCGATTTTGTCCTATAGTCGCGCTATTAACAAATCGCAAACATGCGGTAAGGGGCTCAACGCCTCACGCGCCAAGCCCCTTACCCTCACACATCACATCACGTACCCTAGAAATCCCAGTCGTCGTCGGTCGTGTCCTCAACTTCACCGATAACGTAAGAGGAACCAGAACCGGAGAAGAAATCGTGGTTTTCGTCGGCGTTTGGTGAAAGCGCGGCGAGGATTGCGGGATTCACGTCAATCTGATCCGGGCTGAACAGCGCCTCGTAACCGAGATTCATTAACGCCTTGTTGGCGTTGTACTTGAGGAATTTCTTCACGTCCTCCGTCAGCCCCATTTCATCGTAGAGGCTTGCAGTGTAGAGTTCCTCGTTTTCGTAGAGGTCTTGGAGAAGCGAATATGTGTAATCTTCGAGTTCTTCTTTGCGTTCTTTCGACGCTTTTTCCAACGCGCGCTGGAATTTGTAGCCAATGTAGTAGCCGTGAACGGCTTCGTCGCGAATAATAAGGCGAATAAGATCCGCGGTGTTGGTGAGCTTGGCGTGCGCAGACCAGTACATGGGCATGTAGAAACCGGAGTAGAACAGGAAGGATTCCAGCATGGTTGAGGCGATTTTGCGCTTTTCCGGATCGTCGCCACGGTAGTATTTCAAGACGATTTCGGCTTTTTTCTGCAGGTGCGGATTGTTTTCCGACCACTCGAAGGTTGCGTCAATTTCTTCCGTGGAAATGAGCGTGGAGAAGATTGACGAATACGATTTCGCGTGAACGGATTCCATAAACGCAATGTTTGTATACACGGCTTCTTCGTGCGGCGTAATCGCGTCCGGGATGAGGGAGACTGCGCCAACCGTGCCCTGAATGGTGTCTAGCAGGGTAAGCCCCGTAAAGACGCGGGTTGTTGCGAGCTGTTCGTGGGGTTTGAGTGTGTTCCACGACTGAATATCGTTGCTGAGCGGGACTTTTTCGGGAAGCCAGAAGTTCGCTGTGAGTCGATCCCACACTTCCACATCCTTTTCGTCCTCGATGCGGTTCCAGTTAATTGCTTGAACAGAATCGACGAGCTTGAGTTTCGGCGCAATCATTGTTCTCCTCGTTATATACGACGTTTCCCACATGTAGTGTTACGTGAACACTTTACACGCTATATGTAGTAGATTCCAGATTGGGTTTTCATTATTTATATTCACATTGCGCAACCCTTGCGCCACCTTACCTTTCCTCTTTTTTACGACGATGTAGCGCGCTTCCGTTTATCCGCCCTACCCACGTTTGACGAAAATGTTTAAAAAATTGCACATGCTGGTAAAATTCATTAAGGTAGTCCGTCGTCGCAAAAGAGAAAAATGCAGGATCTTCGAACCTTTAGCGAAAGCGTTTCACGATTAAGCCTCAACGAAATGCGCTACCTTTTCACTTTTGACGATCTTAAAAAAGGGGCATCTCTTGCACGGGGCAACACGCCTATGTCCTTAAATATTCGTGGCAACAACCTCACTGCTGAATTTGCTGACAGCCACGAAACAATAAAAACCGTTATTCGCAATCTTCATCCCTTCAATGCAGATTGCACATGCAACACGTTCTTGAACTGTCACCACATGGCGGCGGTACTTATATTTCTTGGCGCACCGGTTACGGAAAATTCTTGGCGCACCCTCTTGACGAATCTTCGTCAAGACTTCGCCACACATAGCAATCCCGAAGGAAAACTGAAACCCCTCGGCCTGCTCGTTTCACGAGGCCAATACGGAGAACTAACAGGAAAACTCCTGCCCGTCACCACAAAAAATAATGGAAAATGGGCACGCTCTAAACTCTCGTGGCCTTCCATCATGCCAAGCACCTGGAAAAGCGCAACCGACCAATACCTTCCACTTCACCTTAACGCACTACGCCAACTGCGCTCGGTGGCAACCGACCATTATCCGTGGGCGGGCGGGGAAACAACGCTATCGCAACTCGAATCGTTTGCTTTTTCCGAGTTGCAACGTTGCGTTCGTGCAGGCATACAGCTCTTTGTGGGAGATAGTCAAACCCCTCTTGTGTTGTCCGACAAACCGTGGGACGTCCAGGCACGCATCACATCGACAAGCGAATCCGACAATTTCTTGCTTCGTTTTGTTCCGCTTACTCCTGAAGGGCGCGCGGCGGAGGTTATTCCCGGTGCCAAGCCACCCCTGGCGATTGGGTACATGAATGGCGTGGCAACGTTAGCTGAAATATCGTCTAGCGTTCCGCCCTCAATTCTGGAGAAACTTGGGGTCAACACTGTTGAGATTCCGCACTCAGAGCTCGCGGAATTTGAAAGCTCGATTTTAGGAATTCTCCCCGATTCTATCGACATCAATTCTCCTGATGGCAGCTACGCCCCCGGAATTTTTAGCGCCCCTCACCTACATCTGCATATTTCGCGCCACCGCAATGATTCTTCGACACCCGGTAGATCTTCCCGGCGTTTGAATACTACCGATTTTTACGACGACGACATTCCGGGTCTCGGTGCCAGGTATTTTTCACCACCCACTCCTCTTATGGGGGAAAAATTTGACCTCGAATGGCAGATTCACCGCACACTGGAATCGCCTCACACGGGAACGCGAACAGTCGTCACCCCCTTCCTCGACCCTTCGCAGTTAGAAGAAGGGAGCGCGCCCACTGTTTCCACAAAAACAACCACACCCACATCAACAACTCAGCCCACCAACCAGCCCGAACCCAGCGCAAACTCGCATTCAGATCCTTTAGCCCTAGCAACAAAACTGTGGGAAAAAGCTTCACTTTACGGACAACCGAACTTTACGGGTATCCACACCATAACTTTCGACATCTACACCACAGTCCGGGAACGGCTTCTCCCGAGTTTCGACAACACCCCCATCACGTACAGTTTCGATACGGACGCGGATATCGTCGTCGTTGAAAAACCTTCCTCCATCACGACGCGCGCCACAAGGCGCAAAGATTGGCTGGAACTCGACGTAGTGATCGATGTTGAAGGCACAGAAATTCCGTTGCCGATTGTGTATGAGGCGCTTGCCACAGGGCGCGATTATGTTGATTATTCCGGGCTTATCCTGCACCTTGGCGAGGATTTTAATTCGTTACGGCGTCTCTTACTTGACGTGGCTGCATTGGGTGAGGTCAAGCCTGATTCGATTCGAATTCCCTCGGCGCGAATGCATGCGCTGGACTTTGCCCACATTGAGGCCGGGCGGGAGTTGCGCGAAAAATTGCAGCACATGCAGGATCTTGCCAATCCGGTTCCTGTACCAAACACTGTGAACGCGCAGTTGCGCCCCTATCAGGTTGAGGGCTTTTCGTGGCTCACGCATCTGGCGCGCGCAGGGATGGGCGGACTGCTCGCCGACGATATGGGGCTGGGGAAAACGCTCCAGTTGCTCACAATGATTGAGGAGGTGCGCTCCGCACCTGCAAACTCCGCCCCTTCAAACACACGTCGCAAAACCCGCCAGCGTAAAGGCCACACCTCAACAAACGCAACAACGCAACCGCCGGTTCTCGTCGTCGCACCAACATCGGTTGTGTCTACGTGGGCTCAACAAGCCGAACAGTTCACGCCACATCTGCGGGTCGAAACCGTCACGGCTGGGCGAAAGAAACGCGGGAAGAGCCTGGAATCTATAACGCACCAGGCAGATGTTATCGTCACCTCCTACGCTATTGCTCGCATGGATCGTGAAGAATATCGGAGTCTTGAGTGGGGTGGGCTTATTGCGGATGAAGCTCAGGCAATTAAAAACCCCTCAACCGTGGGGTATAAAGCGTTGCAGATGCTTGAACGTCCCTGGACTTTTGCCGTCACAGGTACGCCTGTGGAAAATTCGCTCAACGATTTGGCGGCCCTTCTCGCCTTGTGCACACCGGGGCTGCTCCCCTCGCGAGCCTCTTTTGCGCAAAACTTCCGCAAACCTATTGAAGAATATGGGGACGAAAATACCGCGGAAATATTGCAGCGTCTCATTCGCCCCTTTGTGATGCGACGCCGCAAAGCTGAGGTTGCCACCGATTTACCCCCGCGTATTGTGACGGATATTTCGGTTGATATGACCCCGGATCATGCCCAGATGTATCGGCGTCGCCTTGAACGCGAGCGCCAGGAAGTGTTGGGGCTGGTGGATAATATTTCCGAAAATCGGGTGTCTATTTTGGCTTCGCTTACCCGCTTGCGCCGCACGGCTATTGATCCGGGACTGTACGAGGAGAAAACGCGGGTGAAATCCGCTAAAACGGAGTTCCTTATTGAACATTTGCGTGTCCTGCTACCGGAAGGTCACCGTGTTCTTGTGTTTTCACAATTCCCGACGTATTTGAAGCGTATCGCGAAGCGGTTGCGTGAAGAACACATCAGTTTTTCGTATTTGGACGGGGCAACTCGGAACCGTGATGATGCGATTGCTGATTTTAAGGCGGAGGACGGGTACTCCCCCGTGTTCCTTATTTCTTTGAAAGCGGGCGGAACTGGCTTAACGCTGACGGAAGCCGATTACGTGTTCATTATGGATGCGTGGTGGAATCCTGCGGTTGAGGAACAGGCAATTGATAGGGCGCACCGGATTGGACAGGATAAGCCTGTGAATGTGTATCGTTTAGCATCCAAAGGGACAATTGAGGAGAAGGTTGTTGCCCTGCAGGAACATAAACGCAACCTTGCAGAACTCATTGATGCCGGGGCGAGTGGTCCGATAAGTGCGGAAGATGTCCGTGAACTTCTCAACTTGCCACCCCTATATTAATGATTCTGGGTTAGTACCATAGGCCACCTGATATGTTCCATAAAATTTCATGGGAAATAACCATCTATAGAGGATTACATGCTGGCGTTAGCATCTAGGCACATCTATTAGTGTTTCTCGGCATCATTTTGGTTCTGACACGCGGGAGAAACATCCTGCCCTCGCTTTTATCGTCGGGAACACAAATTAATATCGAATACTGGATTGCGCAGGCCACTGAATCTGAGAAACCCCACGCAACTACCGCCCTAATCTACAAGTGGCATCCCGAAAAGCATAGTGAGAAGACGATCGTTAACAAAAATAACATTCCGCCCAACACGTTGTTTCGTAAGAAAACCCCGCTCTGCAATATCCGATAACCACCGGGATGCTGTTTGACGTTGCGCAAGGTTCGCATTAACAACATCCTCTATGCGTAAATAAGGTTGTGTAAACATGACGCGAGTTAGCTCCACAATCGGATATTTCGGAAAAGCGGCCCGAAGGTTCGTTTCCATCTCGGTCTTTACGTCATCAGCTTTTTCGACGAGATTCAACGTCCACGTGGCAGTAGATTCTATCCCCGCAAGCATGAAAAGAATCCAAGGTTCCCAGGCATCGTCACGGGTAACGGCATTCAGCTTCGCATAATAGTCGTCCTTGTGGCGGAGAATATATCCGGAGAGATAAAGAATAGGTAGCTCCAAAAGCTCCGCCTCAATAAGCATGAGAATGTTGAGAACTCTTCCAGTTCGCCCATTTCCATCGTAAAAAGGATGGATGGCTTCGAATTGGTAGTGCGCCAAGGCCAAAACGATCAGCGGGTCAAGACCGTGCTGAGCGTGAATAAATTTTTCCCATGCGGAAAGGTGCTTCTCAATAACCGCTTTACCTTCCGGTGGCGTATATAGCCTAGTTCCGCGTACTGGATCCCCGATATACGTGCCGGTGGTGTCGCGTATTCTCGCGGGGCGTCCGTGAATGTGCGAGCAGATCTCTAGTGCGGTTGAGGTTGTGATAGGACGACGGGACAGACTCGCGAAACCTGCGCGTAAAGCTTCACGATACCGAAGAGCTTCTTTTACCTGCGGGGTTTCATGAGCTATTGCGCCATGGGCTGCACGAAATAGTTCGTCATTGGTTGTCACAATATTTTCAATCTCATTGGAGGCCTGGGCTTCCATGAGGGGAACAATGTTAATAAGCATTGTTGGATCTGGAAGACGTTTACATGCGCCATCAAGGCGCGCTAGAGCTCGGCTCGCGCTCACGGTTGCTTTCAGCACAGCTCTTGTTTCAACCATGTGAGCCGGAGGCAAAGGCGGTAAGTCCTGATAGGGACGGTCTGGATGCATCCACATGTTTACAGTGTAACCATAACAACGAAACGTGTCGAAATTTTGCAATAATTTCGACACGTTACCTCAATACGTCGAAAAAATCCCAAAATTTCGACATATTCTTGACCCCGCCCAGCAGAAGATATTACATGTTGCCTGCTCTTCGCATGTACCACTGCACAATAATTCCCGTTACAGTGCAACACGCAACCCGCGCTTTCCACATGTTTTCGCGGTTTTCCGCAATAAAAATTCTGAGATAAATTCTGAGATTTTCTGAGAAAACACACAAAAGGCGCTCTTCTCCACTCAGTAGTAGAAAAGAGCGTCTTTAAAGAGAGCCTTTAATTAGACACGTTTCGTCGATGACTCATCTACAACATGCCCAGCCTCTCCGCGAACACGGTAATATCGATCTTCCGCGCGCAGAGCGCCCCGGAAAATCAGCACACCGCTCGCGCAGCGCCTACAACATGCAGGAAACGCAACCCTGCACTTCGGTTCCCGTAAGCGCCTGCTGGCGAATACGCATGTAGTACAAGGTCTTAATTCCCTTGCGCCACGCATAAATGTAATTGCGGTTGACGTCGCGAGTTGTCACGGTGTCCGGGTAGAACAGCGTGAGGGACAGCCCTTGATCGACGTGCTGAGTTGCCACAGCATAGGTGTCGATGATTTTTTCTGGGCCGATTTCGTAGGCGTCCTGGAAATACTCCAAATTGTCGTTCGTCATGTGCGGTGCCGGATAGTACACGCGCCCAATCTTGCCTTCCTTACGGATTTCAATCTTGGAAACAATCGGGTGAATTGAGGATGTCGAATTATTGATGTACGAAATCGAACCCGTCGGCGGAACCGCCTGAAGATTCTGGTTGTACATTCCGTACTTTTGCACGTTCGCCTTCAGCTCCACCCAATCTCCGCGCGTGGGAATATGGTGCCCAGCCTTAGCGAAAAGCTCACGCACCCGCTCGGTTTCCGGCGCCCACACCTTGTCCGTGTATTTATCGAAATACGCGCCACTGGCGTAGGTGGAATCCTCAAAGCCTTCAAAGGTTTCCCCGCGCTCCTTCGCAATCAACATGGATGTGCGAATGCAGTGGTATGCCACGGTATAGAAGTACATATTGGTGAAATCGAGCGCCTCTTCAGAACCGTAATAGATGCGTTCGCGCCCCAAATACCCGTGGAGATTCATCTGCCCCAAGCCAACAGCGTGCGACATATCGTTACCGCGTTTAATGGAGGGCACGGAGTCAATATTGGTTTGATCGGACACCGCCGTCAGCCCGCGCACCGCAACTTCCACGGTTTCGCCCAAATCTTCCGAATCCATCGCCTTCGCAATGTTCAACGAACCAAGATTGCAGGAAATATCCTTCCCCACATGGCTGTAGGAAAGATTCGGGTTGTATGTGCTCGCCTCCGAAACCTGCAGAATCTCTGAACACAGGTTGGACATCGTAATTCTGCCCTTAATCGGGTTGGCACGATTCACTGTATCTTCGAACACGATATAGGGGTATCCGGATTCGAACTGGATTTCCGCCAGCGTCTGGAAGAACTGGCGCGCATTAATTTTGCTCTTGCGAATCCGTTTATCGTCGACCATCTCGTAATACTTTTCACTCACGCTAATGTCGGAAAGCGGCACCCCGTACACGCGTTCCACGTCGTATGGAGAGAAAAGATACATGGGTTCATTTTTCTTCGCCAAATCGAAGGTAATATCAGGGACGACGACACCCAGGGACAGCGTTTTAATACGGATTTTTTCGTCCGCATTCTCGCGTTTGGTATCGAGGAACCGCATAATATCCGGGTGGTGTGCGTGAAGATACACGGCACCCGCCCCTTGGCGCGCCCCCAACTGGTTGGCGTAGGAGAAGGAATCTTCCAAGAGTTTCATCACGGGGTTCACGCCCGAGCTCTGGTTTTTGATTTTCTTAATGGGCGCACCCATTTCGCGCAGGTTCGTGAGGTTAAGCGCCACCCCGCCTCCGCGTTTGGACAGCTGGAGTGAAGAGTTAATTCCGCGCGCAATGGATTCCATATTGTCTTCGATGCGCAGAAGGAAGCAGGATACGAGTTCCCCGCGTGCAGCTTTCCCCGCGTTCAAGAATGTTGGGGTTGCGGGCTGGAACCGACCCTGAATAATCTCATCCACGAGTCGCTCAGCGAGTCTCTCATCCCCGGCAGCCAAGAACAGCGCCACCATGCACACGCGATCTTCAAAACGTTCAAGGTAGCGCGTCCCGTCCCATGTTTTTAGGGTGTAGGACGTGTAATACTTGAACGCTCCCATAAATGTTGGGAAACGGAATTTGTAGGAGTAGGCGCGTTTGAACAGGCTTTTAATGAACTCGAAATCGTATTGATCAAGTACGCGCTGTTCGTAGTATCCTTCGCGCGTGAGGTAGTCCATTTTTTCTTCCAGGTCGTGGAAGAACACGGTGTTGTTGTTGACGTGCTGTAAGAAGTATTGGTGGGCTGCTTCGCGGTCGGCGTCGAATTGAATTTGCCCGTTCTCGCCGTAGAGGTTAAGTTTCGCGTTGAGCGCGTGGTAGTCCTTTGCGGGGTCGCGAAGTTCTTCTGTTCCAGTGTCGGTTAGTGTGTTTGCCAAAATTCCTCCAGGCCTTGACGCACGGCTTCCACATCGGTTGCGGTGCCGAGTAATTCAAATCTATACATGAGTGGTACGTTGCATTTTTTCGCAACAACGTCCCCCGCTAGCCCGTAGGCTTCTCCAAAGTTGGTATTTCCCCCAACAACGACGCCCCTAATGAGGCCCCTATTATGTTCGTTATTGAGGAATCTAATGACGGGGCGTGGCACTGATCCGCGCACGGCACCGCCACCGTATGTGGGGAGAATCAGAACGTAGGGCTCGTCCGCCTCGGGCGCTTCCCCGTGGATGGGGATACGTAGCGCTGTTTCCTCAGTTCCGTTAATAACTTTTTGTACGAAACGGTGTGTGTTGTTTGTGGGCGACGAAAAATAAACGATTCGTGCCATTTAAGCTACCCGGATTGAGGCAGCCACCGCGACGGCTTCGCGAATTGCTTCTGGGCGGTAGCCGGACCAGTGTGTGCCTGCCTGCGTCATCACGACGGGTACTTGGCGGTAGCCGAGTTCCACAATTCGATTGTAAGCAACGGCATCTTTGCTCACGTCAATGAGGTCGTATTCCACGCCAGCCTTGTCGAAGGAACGCTTTGTTGCGTTACATTGCACGCAGTTCGGCTTGGTGTAAATGGTGATACCCATTGTTTCTCCTTGTTTTTTTGTACGACGACGAAAGTGTTGGACGGCATCTGCTAGGCGGATGCCTTTGGCGCTACCGGGGTGTCTGTTACGGTGAGCTGGACACCCTTCGGTAAAACCTCTGTGCAGGATTACATACTACCTGTAGTGGTTGAGCCGTACAACAAACACAACACCTAGTGTTATTAAATTAGGCGCCTAAGTAAGATTGGCAATGTTGCTATGGTGAACAAAATGCCTACACATGGGCGAAAATTTTTCTATACAATACACGCGCCACCAAAAATGTGATGCGCGCCACTCCTTGGCGTGTTGCGTGCTGTTTCTTCTCAAGAAGGGTGAGCGGCGGTTCCGTCGTACCTATCAAGGAGCAAGAAAAGGTCCACGCACAAGATATGGGAATGGCAACGCATCCGTCGCACAACATACGGGATGAGGGAAGAGCGCTCGATTTACGCAACACTTATGTGCGCGGTCGAGAACGACGGGCGTAGGCGGCTAGTGGCATGAGAGTAACGGGCGTAAGGCTCACCCGTTACGAAGCCATGCGCTTTATGCTACAGCACAATATTCGGGTAGCGCAGGACACGACAAGATCCAGGTTTGTGGGACCAACAAGATCCAGATTACGCAGGATGCGCGTTTAGGAAAGGGTTGCTCCAATTTGAAGGAGTTTCATAACGCGCTTGGAGGCGTGAACAAGATTAACGTAACCTTCTTGCAATGCGTCCCTCATGGTACACGGCTTATCAACGATGGGAACCAACCCCACAAAACCGCTGTCATAAAGCTCCTCCACGCCTTCACCAAGATGCCCTGCGAAGGCGATAATGGGGATATTTCCTTCCTCGCGGGCTATGCGCGCAATTCCGGACAGGGTTTTACCCATGAGGGTTTGACGATCCATCGAGCCTTCACCGGTGAAAATAATCGTTGCGCCACGGATAGTTTCGCGAAGCCCAATGGTTTCCATTACGAGGTCTACGCCGGATTCCAGGCGTGCACCGAGGAATGCGAGGAAGGCGAAACCAAGCCCTCCTGCAGCGCCAGCTCCCGGCAATTCATGCACATCGTCCTTGCCGGAAACCTCAACAAAATTACGCAACACGCTGTCAAGGAACAGAATATCTTCATCCGTAGCGCCCTTTTGAGGCCCATACACCGCGCTCGCCCCACGCCAGCCAAGTAACGGGTTATCCACATCGCAGGCAACACGAAGTGTCACATTGTGTAGACGTTCATCAAGCCCGTCCGTGTCGATAAAGGTAAGACGTTCGAGCTCTGTGGGGGTTGTGCCGATGGGGTCGCCTTCGTCGTCGTAAAAACGCATTCCCAGGGCGCGGAGCATACCGGCACCGCCATCATTGGTTCCGCTACCACCCAAACCAATCAAAATATCCGTGGCGCCCTCATCAAGGGCGCGGAGAATCAGCTCACCCAAGCCGAAGGTGTCCGCGGCGCGAATATCGCGATATTCAGGAGCCACCTGCCCTAAACCAACGGCGCTGGCGGCCTCAATAATGGCGGTTTTTCCAGACATTGCGAGCTCTGCCTCAACGGTGTACCCCTGAATTCCTTCTACCGGGACAGGGAAAACGCGGGCGTTCAAGGCATCTCGCAGGGACTGGGCGAAACCCTCACCGCCGTCCGCCATAGGAACTTCAACAATATCCGCATCGGGAACCACCATTCGGATTCCTTCCGCGAGCGCGGACGCAGCCTGCGCCGCCGTCATGGATTCTTTAAAACTATCGGGGCAACAGACTATTTTCATAGCGTTCACGTTAACTTCTACGCACCTTTCGGTTGTGGACACTCGCTTTCCACAATTTTACCTAATACGTGCCCCGGACAACATGGGGAAGCCCTAAAACGACGCTCTACGAACTGTGGCTGGAAAGGTAGCCCCCTTCCAGCCACAGAAAATATGTTGAATGTGAAGAAACTACAGCGAGCGAACTGCCGTAATTAACCGCATTACGCGCTCTGATGCATTCATCAGATTGGCGTAACCATCTCGTAATGCGTCGTTTAATGTGCAGGGTTTATCAACAATGGGAACCAGGCTGATAAAACCATGCCTGTAGAGTTCTTCAACTCCTTCTCCGAGTTTGCCCGCGAAAGCGATAATCGGAATATTGCCTTCCTCGCGAGCAATACGGGAAATACCCGAAAGGGTTTTCCCCATGAGTGTCTGGCGGTCCATAGCCCCTTCACCGGTGAAAATAAAACTTGCGCCTCGAATCTTTTCACGAAGCTCCACGGTTTCCATCACGAGATCAACACCTGATTCAAGGCTTGCTCCCAAGAAAGCAAGGAAAGCGAAACCTAGGCCTCCGGCAGCCCCCGCACCCGGAATGTCCTGTTGATTACTCAATCCTGACACTTCTGCGAACCGTGCCAACACGCCGTCAAGAAAAGCGACGTCTTCTTCACTTGCGCCTTTTTGAGGTCCGTAAATCGCGCTCGCTCCTCGTGGCCCCAGAAGAGGATTATCCACATCGCAGGCAACACGGAAACTAACATCTTTAAGACGTGCATCCAATCCGCCCATATCTATAGATGCAATTGAAGCCAGCTGTGCAGGAGTGGTTCCGATTGGCTTGCCACCGTCGTCGTAAAAACGTGCTCCCAAAGCGCGGAGCATACCGGCACCGCCGTCATTTGTACCACTACCTCCAAGGCCCACAAGAATTTCGCGGGCTCCCTCATCGAGAGCGCTGAGAATCAGCTCGCCTAACCCGAAAGTGTCCGAGGCGCGAATATTGCGCTGCTGGGGCGGGAATTGCCCAATACCCACGGCGCTCGCGGCATCAATAATTGCGCGTTCTCCCGCCACCGCAAGATCCGCTTGAACCTTTTGTCCCTGCGTACCCGCAACGGTTACGGACATAACTCGGGCATGAAGAGCGTCGCTGAGCGATTGGGCGAAACCTTCACCTCCGTCCGCCATGGGGACTTCCACCACATCAACGTTAGGCGCAACAGCTCGTACTCCTTCCGCGAGTGCGGAGGAAGCCTCGGCCGCCGTCATAGATTCTTTAAAACTATCGGGACAACACACAATTTTCACGGTTTTCATCCTCTGTATTCTGTTCATACACGTCACATTTTCACACGCAAGGGGTATCCGAACGTGTTTGATATTCCGGTGCATGAATCGTGTTCATCGTATTCACACATGTCGGCAGTTGTGCACGTATCAGCCACATTTACATGTATAAACCGTATTTACACATATGATGCATTTACACGCATATGTTGTATTTACACGCACAAGCCCATTTACGCATATAAGCCGTATTTACTCGCACAAACCACATTTACACATATGAATTTAGTATTCACATGTGTAACCGGGACGTACAAGAGACGGCGAATGCGGATCAAACTTCCATCCGGGAATAATGCTTTGCATACCCACGGAATCATCACGGGCACCCAAATCATTCGCCAGATACAGTTCGTGAGCTTCCATGAGTCGATCCATATCAATATCCACACCCAAACCGGGCTTATTGGGAATCACCACATGGCCATCACGAATCTGGAAAGGTTCCTTTGTGAGCTGATCTTTGCCTTCTTGCCAAATCCAATGAGTATCCAAGGCGTTGATTGGGCCGGGCGCTGCCGCGCCACAATGAACCGCCATCGCCAAGGAAATATCGAAGTGATTATTGGAGTGGCAACCCCACGTCAACCCCAAATCATGGCACAGCTGTGCAACACGAACTGCGCCACTCATGGTCCAGAAATGTGGATCCGCAAGCGGAATAGATACAGCCTGCAAGAAAATAGTAGACGCCATTTCACGCCAGGTTGTAGACACCATGTTCGTTGCCGTCGAAATTCCTGTGAGCCTGCGGAATTCAGCCAGGGTTTCACGCCCAGAAAAACGCCCTTCCGCCCCGCATGGATCTTCCGCATACGTTAATATGCCCTGCAGGTCACCCAGTAAACGCACAGACTCTTCAAGACTCCACGCCCCATTGGGGTCAATAGTTATACGGGCATCCGGGAATTCTTTTTTCAGCGCGAGAACAGTATCAACTTCACGCTCGCCTGGAAGAACACCACCCTTGAGTTTAAAATCTTTAAACCCATACTTTTTCTGTAGGGCATGAGCGTGTTGAATAATGCTATCTGGTGTGAAAGCAGGTTGGCGACGCAAACGGTACCATTCGTCGTCGCTATTGTCCTCCCTCAGATACGGAGCATCTATTTTTTCGGAATCTCCGACGAAGAACAAATACCCCAACACGGGAACAGAAGTTCTTTGCTGTCCTTCTCCAAGGAGTTCGCTCACCGGAAGATCCAGGAATTTTCCGTACAGGTCAAGAAGTGCTGTTTCAATAGTGGCAAGGGCATGGATGGTAGTGAGCTCATACGTCCAGAAAATATCTTTTCGATCCCTATCCGCCAAATATTGTCCGAGCTTGCGTACAAGCGTCCGGTATTTACTGATTGGTTGACCTATGATTTGTTGGATTCCATCTTCGATAGCTTTTTCAATTGCCGGGGAAGCTGGAACTTCACCAATGCCAATAGCGCCCGTGGAATCTTCAAGAATAATTACGTCACGCGTGTAGTAAGGGCCATGCGCCCCTGCGAGATTAAGAAGCATGGAGTCGTAACCTGCAACAGGATAAACTTTGCCACGCACAATTGTCGGAATAGATACCATTGTTTCTCTTTCTTATCGTCATTGATGAGAGTAACCGGTGGGCTCATAAACCCGAACTATTATGAACCCACCGGTTAGTAATCTGCGGCCACTACTCCGCCGATCACTTTTTCCCTTGTGCTTACCCCGCTCTCCTCAAAGGGGCTCGCACATATTACGAGGTTTGGTTTATCCTCACAATAAAATCGAGATAGACATACGCATCGATACGGGTATACGCCCTAAGCATCGATATATGTATTTGTTTTCTTTGAATTACCGCACCAATGCAGGCTTCTTGGGGTCGAATGTCCACCCGGGAATAAGGTACTGCATGCCGATAGCATCGTTTCGAGCACCCGAACCCTCAACTTTTTCCTTGTAGAGTTCATGGGCAGCCAAAATACGCTCCATATCGGGCTCAACACCCAAGCCTGGACGCTGTGGGATCGTGAGTTTCCCGTCGACAATCTTCATCGGCTCCTTTGTGAGGCGCTCTAAGCCTTCCTGCCAAATCCAATGCGTATCCAAAGCATTGTATTCACCCGGTGCGGCCGCCCCACAGTGGGCAATCATCGCCAAGGAAATGTCGAAATGGTTATTGGAGTGGCAACCCCACGTCATTCCCATATCGTGGCAAAGTTGAGCAACACGAACCGAACCGCGCATTGTCCAGAAATGTGGATCCGCAAGCGGAATATCAACAGATTGGAGGGTGAGAGAGTGCGTCATCTGCCTCCAATCGGTGTTCACCATATTCGTAGCTGTTGGCAACCCTGTTGCTTTGCGGAATTCATTGAGCACTTCACGCCCAGAAAAACCATTTTCCGCACCACAGGGATCTTCCGCATAGGTTAAAATACCCACTTTGTCCTTGCACAGGCGAATTGCTTCCTCAAGAGACCACGCCCCATTAGGGTCAAGGGTAATGCGGGCTTCAGGGAAACGTTCTTTCAGGGCGACGATAGCTTTCATTTCTTCATCGCCGGAAAGAACACCGCCCTTGAGTTTGAAATCTTGGAAGCCGTAAAGATCTTGGGTGGCTTCAGCAAATTTAACGATTGCTTCCGGCGTGAGCGCTTCCTCGTGACGGATTCGATACCATTCAACATCGGAATCTTTTTCACGCGCGTAAGGCAAATCCGTTTTGTCGGGGTCGCCAACATAGAAGAGGTAACCGAGTGCGCGAACCTCAGTGCGTTGTTGCCCATCCCCTAGAAGTGCGGCGACGGGAACTCCAAGAAATTGACCATATAAATCAAGTGTGGCCGCTTCTAATGCGGTAACAGCATGAACTGTTGTCCGCAAGTCAAAAGTTTGGTTTCCACGCCCGCCTGAATCACGGTCTTTGAAACGTTCGCCTACTTCACGGAGGAAATTATTGTATTCAGCTAAAGATCGCCCGAGAACAATATCTTTTGCGTCGTTAATCGTCGCGGTGATTTTTTCACCACCGGGAACTTCACCGATGCCAACATTGCCGGAAGAATCTTCCATAACAACGATATTGCGGGTGAAATATGGCCCATGCGCTCCGGAAAGATTAAGTTCCATGCAATCATGGCCAGCAACAGGATAAACATCAATTTTTGCTACTGTTGGTACTGACATCTTCGTCTTTCTTTCATGTTCATTTGGTGCTGAAAATTCACTCGATACGGTGCTTGTAGCAAGGAATTTTCAAATGTAAAGGTGATATGTGTAAGTCGAGGTGTTAACCGATGGGGTCGCATAAAGAGTGGTTTTTATATGCGACCCCACTCGGTAGCAAAGCGCCTATAGGCTTTTTGCTTATATTTATGTGTCTTACGCAGAGAATGTAGGTATTTCCTTCATTCTGTCTACGCTATTACCGCCACCACTACGGCATAACAGATGAATCTGCTTATTATGTGGTTTCTACTTTTCTCCCGGCAAGCCAGCGTGAAGTTCAATGTTGGCAAGCTTTTCGTAGAAGTGAAGGAGTGCGGAATGATCTTCCACATCCTGGCCGTCACCTTTCAGCACGGACATCATTTCACGAACTGCCGAGGTAAGCGGAAGTGGGGAATCCACGCCGTGTCCTGTATCCATCACGTTGTTGAGATCCTTAATGTGAAGGTTAATGCGGAATCCTGGCTTGAAATTACGCGCCAACATCATGGGGACCTTGGCATCCATCACTGTTGAACCCGCTAAACCTCCACGAATTGCACGGTATACGGCTTCAGGATCAACTCCGGCTTTCTGCGCGAGAGTAAAGGCTTCTGCGCAGGCTGCGATATTAATGGCAACAATTGCTTGGTTCGCAAGTTTTGCAATATTTCCTGCCCCAATTGGGCCGACGTATGTGACGTCTCCGGCCATTGCGTTAATTACGTCTTTGACCTGATTAAAGACGTTTTCGTCGCCACCAATCATTACGGACATGGTTCCATCAATAGCTTTAGGTTCGCCACCGGATACAGGAGCGTCCAGCATGAGGATACCTTTTTCCTTTAATGCAGCTTCAACTTCGCGTGAAGCGAGAGGTGCGATTGAGGACATATCAACGTAAATTAACCCTTCGTGTGCGCCCTCAATAATTCCGCCTTCACCCAAAGCAACAGCTTTTACGTGTGGCGAGTTGGGAAGCATCGTAATAACAAGTTCGGCTTTTTCTGCAGCTTCTTTACCGTTGGCAACAGCGGTTGCGCCAGCCTCGACGACTTCGGCAACAGAGCTTGCATTATGGTCATTCACGAAGAGCTCGTGACCTGCTTTCAGGAGGTTTTTCGCCATGGGTTTACCCATGATCCCAAGACCGATGAATCCAATTTTCATTTTCATTTTCCTTTCATGTAGCGGTTAGGAGGAAATCTGTTTGTATTTTTGTCCTACTTTGTGCGTATATTCGTCGGCACCGATTTTCTCTATCGGTACACATTTATTCCGCGCTATGCGTGAATAAAGAGACTCAAGCCCAAGCAACCGAAAAGGCCAAGGAAAGAGAGCACCGATGTATATGTTGTTCGAACCTTGAGTGTTTCGGGAACTGTCAACCCAAGGAATTCTTTAAACATCCAGAACCCTGGATCGTTTACGTGAGAAGCCATGATGGAACCACATGCGGTTGCCAAAACCATGATCTCCGGACTTACTCCGCCGGTAGCAATCATCGGCGCTGCAATACCCGCGGCGGCAACCACCGCAACGGAGGCGGAACCAAGCGCCACACGCATAACTGCAGCAATAAGCCAGGCAATAATAATGGGTGAAAGGTTAATCCCCATCGTCATTTCCTTGATGTAATCAGAAATTCCACCTGCTTTAAGAACAGCGGCAAATGCGCCACCACCGCCGATAATAAACACAATCATCGCGATTGATTTCACGGAATTCGTACAGGACTTCATGATTGCTTCCATTTTGACCTTGCGAACAACAGTGAAGTACAAAACGGCGACGATAAGCGACAGCATCAACGCGAACCAATCATGTCCGATGAAGCTCATTACTCGTGTGGCCGTATGGTCGTGCCCTAACGCAACTTCTAAAATAGCGTGGCTACCGATGAGAACCACAGGAAGTGCCGTAATGAGGAGAGAAGCGGAGAAACTGGGCATTTCGTCGTCTTCCCAATGCTTTTCATTTACCAAACCGGCGGGAGGATGCGCAACCACTTTCTTAACAAATGGCAACCGTGGCCAGATGAGGGCAACAGCTGCACCTGCTGGAAGGGCGATGATTAAGCCGTACAACAGGGTTAACCCAATGGAGGCATTATATAGACCAGCAACCGCGGAGGGACCGGGATGTGGCGGTAGGAATGAATGCATAGCGGAAAGCGCAATAGCTGTTGGCATTGCCAACCAAATAACGGGAATTTCATAGTTTCGGCATACGGCGAAAACAATGGGGATAACGATAACCCATGCCGTCTCCCAGAAAAGCACGACGCCTATAAGGAAGCAGACCATAATGATTGAAATTTGTGCGTGTTTCACACCAAATTTGTTAATCATGGTGGTTGCTAAACGGTTAGCGGCGCCCATGTCGGCCATAAATACGCCAAGCATGGCACCAAAGCCAAGCAACAGCACAAGTTTCCCTGTTTGCCCGCCAACACCTTGTTGAATAATATCTAGCAGGCCTGGAATCTTTTTCCCATCAGTGGCTTTTTCAGTAAATAGCGGGATGCCCTGAGCAACGCCAACCACAACGGAAACAATAATAAGTGAAATAAAGCCATTGACTTTGAAAAGAAGCATCAACAGCAATAGCAGGGCGATGCCTGCAATAAGAATAACGAGTGGTATCAATTCTCCTTACATTTAGATGTCTTCGATATTTGTCGTCACCGCAAGAACAGCTTCTTGAAGCGCTTGGCGATACTTGGGGTCAAGCTCGCGCGCGGGCGCGAAGCAGTAACCGGCGTCAATACCGATCATGCGCAAACCTTCTTTAAGAACGACGGGGAAGGTAGCGACGTCCACAAGGTTGCGTAGCGGTGAAAGAGCGTTCTGTAGGCGAAGGGCTCGTTCCCGATCGCCTGCTTTGTATGAGTTATAGATTTCGGAGACGAGTTTGGGGGCAATATTTCCCGTTGAAGCAATCGCGCCTGCCGCACCCAAACATAGAGCTGGATAAATTAGCGTATCCCTACCCATAATGACCGAAAAATCATCGGGGACTTCACGAATGTAATCTCCCGTAAGTGTAAAATCACCGGCAGAATCTTTTACCCCTACAACATTTGGCACTTCTGCAAGATTCAGAACGGTAGAAAGAGCCATAGGAACCTTGGTTCGCCCAGGATTGGAATAAAGCACTATCGGCAAATCTGTTTCGGAAGCAATATTGCGATAGTGCTCAATCAATTCACTTTGAGTTGGCGTCATAAAATAGGGGGTAAGAACGGATAGTGCAGAGACACCGCCTACCTCCTGAACCATATGTGCTGTGCGTATGCAGTCACGTGTTGTTATTTCAGATGCGCCAGCATACACGGGAACTCTGCCCGCGGCCTGTTCAACTGCTATTTCTACAACTCTGCGCTTTTGTTCAAAACTTAATCCGTAAATTTCTCCAGATGATCCTAAAACAAAAATACCGTGAACACCTTGTGTAATGGTGTACTCAATAACATCGCGCAATCCCTGCTCTAGCAAGTTTCCCTCTTTGTCTAAAGGGGTAACAAGTGCCGGAATAACACCTTCTGGTCGAAAATTCATTCGTCCTCCTTAAAGAAGCCTCATCATTGAAACCTTCATAAATATCATCTACGTATGTAGACGCGTGCTTCAGTAACTAGACTATCATCTATTTATCTACGTGCATAGACTGAGGTTTGGACTTATGAATTTTGTGCAGAATTTCACCCTTCGATTTAAAAGAGGAGACAACACTGGAAGGGTTTTGCATCTTGCTCGAAAAGACTCGCTATTATTAATGGGTATCTCCATCAGTTTTCACCTTCATAAAGCTCTCCCCTTAAATCGGGGTCAAGCTTTATCAGGACAAAAGGGGCAATAGTGACCACATTGGCAAATAATGCTGACGCACCAACACACACCCCCGGGGTCCGCCCCGTCAAGTCGGCCTCGCGCACAGTTGAGTTATTAGAATTTTTAGCCCGGAGAATTTCAAATCCTCCCCGACTCATGGAAATATGCGAAGAACTCGACGTTCCCAGGTCGTCCGCTTATGCACTTTTGCGAACTCTCATTGATTCAGAATGGGTAATGGACGACGGAAAAGACGGTTACGCCCTAGGAATTAGAGCACTCACGGTAGGAACCGCCTACATTGACGCCGATCCATATGTCCGCATTATTCGCCCCATCCTTTCAGATCTCGCCTCAAAACTAGACGAAACCTTCCACTTGGGAAGATTTAATGCAGGAGAGATGGTGTACCTAGTAACCCAGCAGGCACAACGCTCCGTAAGAAATTATTCGCGCGTCGGAAGAAGACTTCCCGCAACAGCAACAGGTTTAGGAAAGGCGATTCTCGCATTACGCGAAACTGAAATTCCAGAAACTTTCCCCGCCGTCACACATAAAACAATCACAAAGAAGAAAGCCCTTCTGGCAGATTTAGAGCAGGTTCGCGAACGCGGTTATGCATTAGATCACGAAGAAAACACTCCCGGAATTCATTGCATAGCTTTCGCCCTGCCGTATAACTCACCCGTCAGAGACGCAATTTCGTGCTCCATACCCACAAGTCGTTGGTCGGCCGAAAAAGAGCGCGAAATTGCAAACGCAATGCGAATAGCAGTACATAGAATTGTCGATTCTGCGCCTATTGCTTAATGTGTCCACACGGGCAACACTTCCTACAAGGTACTGTAGGAACTCTACATTTCCGCCTTGCCCGCGCGAAGCCCTACTTCCGAAAATCCCGTGGCGCTCCCTACCCGCAACAACCTACGCCCGCCGTCGAACCAAACGCATCACTCAAAACGCCGTAAACCCGCAACCCAAAGTGCCTTATAACATAAAGGACTTCACAAAACATCCTTGACCTCACACGCGCGCAACATCTAATCTATATATGTAGCTACATAACTACAGTTTTAGATGGAACCGCTACATTCTCCATCTACATATCTCCTCATGTTGGTATAAAAATTCGATGTACGCAGGGCTGCGTACAGATAAGGACTGTCCTCATGAGCAAAGATTGCATCGCTCACATCAAACTTTCACACGTTATTCTCCCGTTGGGAACAGGGATTTCAGACGCAAAAGTTTTTACCGGCCGGCAAAAACCCATGACGGAAGTTAACTTCCTGTTCTGCGAAATTGAAACAACCGATGGACACAGTGGCGTCGGCTTTTCCTATTCCAAGCGTGCCGGTGGCCCCGCACAGTTCGCACACGCCAGTGAAGTTGCCGACAATCTCATTGGCGAAGATCCCAACGATATCGACCGTTTGCGCATTAAACTCCTCTGGGCAGGCGCGTCTGTTGGGCGCACGGGTGTAGCCGTCCAAGCTATTGCCGCAATTGACGTTGCTCTATGGGACTTGAAAGCAAAGCGCGCAGGCCTTCCGCTCTCTAAACTTATTGGGGCTCATCGCGATTCCATCCGAACCTACAACACTTCCGGGGGATTCCTTTCATCCCCGCTTGAAGAAGTTGTAGAAAACGCAATCAAATCCAAAGAAAGTGGCATTGGTGGAATCAAAATTAAGGTTGGCCACCCCGATCATGGAGTTGATTTCACTCGCGTAAAAGCCGTTCGCGAAGCACTCGGAGATGATTTCCCGCTCATGGTTGACGCAAACCAACAATGGGACCGCCCCACAGGTATGCGCATGTGTAAAGCCCTGGAAGAATTCAATCTCGTCTGGATTGAAGAACCACTTGATGCCTACGATTACTTAGGCCACGCAGAACTCACCCGTGAAATAACCACCCCCATTGCCACGGGGGAAATGCTTGCTTCGGTTGCTGAACACGTTAAGCTCATTGAAAATAAGTCGTGCGATTTCATCCAGCCTGACGCACCCCGCGTTGGTGGCGTGAGCGAATTCTTAAAACTCACGAAGCTGGCGGAACACGCAGGCCTGCAACTCGCGCCTCATTTCGCCATGGAAATCCACTCACACCTTGCCGCTACGTACTCCATGGAACCGTGGGTTGAACACTTCACCTGGCTCAACCCGCTATTCAACGAACACATGGAAATCAAAGATGGTCGCATGGTTGTATCAGACCGCCCCGGTTTAGGCGTCACACTTTCCGATCAGTTACGAGCCTGGACAATCAACACCTTTGAAGTTGGCAAGCGCCCGTAAAAACGCGCGACGGTGAGGGGCTGGTGCTTATCCTGCAATGCGGGCATCAGCCCCTCATCTTCCAGCACACGCACCTGCTGAGCCCCACCCCAACAAGCTCACCTCAATGGATTGGCGCGCTGCGGAAAGCAAGATTCAGTTGAAGTGGGATAAACCGGCAAGTTGAGATCAGCCAGCCAGTGGCTTTCTCCTTGCTACGTATCTTCGTGTTGAACTCACCCATGTTGTAGCGAGAACAATGAAGGCAAAAATACCGAGCGCAACAAGGGTTTAAAAGTATGGGAATGTTGCGAACCCTGATCCAACAATACTGTTCGCGTTTGATTGCACATTAATATAAATGATAAATAACAGGACCGTTAGAATTGCAGTACAGTACACAAGAAATATGATGCGCTCAACCAAGAGGTAGAACAATATTCGCGTTTTTGTAAAACCAATATTGTGTAATGCAACCATTTGCCCACGACGTGACTGTATATCCTGATTAACAGCAAAAAGAACAGAAAGCCCTGCGAAGAGATAGATAAAACCAAGGAAGAACAGATTTGTCCATACTTGGCTACTTCGTGATTTTTCTTTCAGGTAGGAGGCAAAAGACTTGCTGTCTAATGAAAGGTAGGTATCCGTTGGATGCTCGAAAGAAATGGCTTCCTCGTTGCTGTAAATATAATATTGCAGTTGTGGACGCGCCCCGCCAAAATTGAAAGAATCAACGTCAGCAACAATTCCAGAACCAAGTATTGGAGGTAACTCCAACACCGCCGCTACCCGCACTTCTCGTTGCGAACCATCTGGGAATTTTATTGTGACTTTTGTACATGTGCACTATATTATCGGTTCTTTACGTACTTGTTCTCTTCCCATCGTTTTCCCCTCAAACACATGCTTGTGGGTAGGAAGTCTAAAACACAACCCCCTACGGATTATGCAATCAAAAACGTTAGAGAATGAGTTTGGCACTTCCTTAAAGCGCTCAAACATTCACGGGGTTCTTTTTCGACGATTTCCTAGCACTCCACAACATTCACGGCTAAGCCGCCTTCAGAAGTTTCTTTGTATTTCGAGAGCATGTCCTGCCCGGTTTGACGCATCGTTTCAATAACGGTATCGAAGGATACGGAATGTGTTCCGTCGCCCCATAACGCCATATATGCGGCGTTAATTGCTTTTACCGCGGCAATTGCGTTGCGTTCGATGCACGGGATTTGAACAAGCCCTCCTACCGGGTCGCAGGTGAGGCCGAGGCTGTGTTCCATGGCGATTTCCGCAGAATTTTCCACCTGAAGGGGCGTGCCGCCAAGTGCCTGGGCGAAACCCGCGGCCGCCATGGCGCTCGCGCTTCCTACCTCGCCCTGGCATCCCACTTCGGCGCCCGCAATTGACGCATTTGTTTTAATAAGCCCACCGATCGCTGCTCCGGCGAGCAAAAAATCATACATTCCTTCGCGATTCGCGCCCGCTACAAAGTGTTCGTAGTAGCTCAGCACAGCAGGAATAATGCCGGCAGCCCCGTTCGTTGGCGCTGTCACGATCCTGTGCCCGGCAGCATTTTCTTCATTCACCGCGAGCGCAAACAGGTTCACCCACCCCATTTGCTCCAAGGGGTCGCGCGCAAAAGCGGGGTTGGCACCAAAATCCACACTTTCGCCAAAACCCGAACCACTTGCGCCCACATTTACGTGACCCGCACCGGCCCACGTGTCCCCAGCATTGCCCGCGCCAACACCGCCAACACCGGCTCCATCAAAACCCGCACCAGCCCGACCGCGCAATCTAGCGCCCTCTAGCTTCGCCGCTAAACCCGGCGCGCGCCGCTCCACGTTCAAACCGCCGGGCAAGACGCCGTGCGTCGTCGTCCCTTGTTTTATTGCCTCACCCATCACCGCATATACACGATCCATGTGAGCAATCACCGCCTCGCGGCTCCGCAACGCCGTCTCGTTCGCCATCGCGAGCTGGGCAATACTCATCCCCGTTTCCTTGCACAACGCCAAGAGTTCCGTCGCGCTCCTATACGCGTATGGAACCGCCACTTTCGCCGCGGCCTCCTGCTCGTCCGTCGCCAACGGGGCCACACACGGCTCGGCGGGATCCCCACATTCTTCCATCACGAATCCGCCACCTACGGAGTAGTACGTGTGGGTTGCAATCGCCACACCCTCCCCAACAAGGGCGCGTGGAATCTGTCCCACACGTTCGCCACCATTATCGACGACGGCAACCGCATTTTCGTCCTCCCCCGGCTCCCCGTAGGCGGTGATGGTCATGGCGTTGACGTGGTACGGAAAAATCACGCGCGGGCTGAAAACAATATCGCGTGCTCGTTCAAAGGGTATCGCTGAAAAACCTGGGATAATAAGGGTTCCGCGTCGGTCAATATCCGCTTCAATACTGTCAACCGTTGAAATAGGCACGGTTTCCGGGTTGAAGCCGGATAGCCCGAGAAGGACCGCCCGGTCCGTATTGTGCCCGCGTCCCGTTGCCGCGAGGGAGCCGAATAAATCGACGCGAATATGGGTGATGTGGGACGTGGAGTGCCGCGTTGCAAGATGCGTGGAGAAGTGAAGTCCCGCGCGCATAGGCCCAACCGTATGAGAGGACGACGGCCCAATTCCGATGCGAAACATGTCGCACACCCCAAAAGGATTAACACGCTCATCATTTAGAGTATTTTCTCCAGCGACGACGGAGGCCGGCAGGGCTTTGCCCTCCGATTCATGTACTGTGTACGGGCGACTTGCATGCTCACGTCGATGTAAGGGGTGGTGTAGCGTGGCACGTTCACCAGGTGCGTCTGTTTCCACCTGTTCGAGCCGAAGATGTCGTACCATGCCGTCCTTTCCACAACCATTATTCAGGATACGCCAGGGTCTTATGAAGCACCACATTAGTCTTATCGTCCTAAAAATACACTATGCGAGCTGTGTTCGTCGTTACTTTGCACCCTTGTAACCCGCTTACAGAAATCCTAGAAAGGTGAAGTATTTGGGGTGAGTGCTATCATTTTCTTAAGTATTTAGGCTCTTTCTAGGGAAAAAGGATGACCCGAGATTTTCGTTCAATGCTTCGTGCCCAAAAACTGCGCGTAACAGAACCGCGCCTTGCCGTTTTGCGACAAGTTGCCAAGGGCGGGCATTTAACGGCGGAACAACTCCGTTTGGCAGTTGAGGACAACCTGGGTAGCGTCTCCACACAAACAATTTACGATATTGTTCACGCCTTATCCGACGTAAATATTTTGCGAAAGGTTGAGCCGGCCGGGCAGGTCGCACATTACGAACTGAATGAAGCAGACAATCACCACCATCTGATTTGCCGTAACTGTGGCCATATTGAAGATACTCCGTGTCAGCTGGATACGATTCCCTGCGCTCAGCCCACCGATCCCAAGGGTTACATCGTTCAGGAATGCGATGTCACATATTGGGGTTTGTGCTCGAAGTGTCAGTAATCGCGAAGCGTTAGACAGCCCCTTCGGCGTTATTTTCCACGGTTTTCCATAATCCTTATAATTTTTATTTTCTCCCGCCAACGAACATACCATTTTATGCGCAACATCCACATTCTTTTTGTCGCCTAAATTCAAGTATGCATGTTAGTCGTCGCAAAAAATAACAATTTTTCGTTGATATATCAAGGTTTTCAAATTTCTCCTTTTCTTTTAATGAGACACCTGTTCTGTAAAGTTTTCGCTCACACAACACCCTTTTTGCCTGTAAGTGAAAAAGATCTTTTCACATGAAAATTGCCGGTAGAAAAATTATCCGGTCTCATTTAAAGTGCCTTATAGAGGTTCCAATGAATGGCCATTGGTGCCCAGAGCAAAGGAGCGATATGAGAGTACGTCAAACAGCCTCACGCCAGGTTACCTCACTCGATGGCGTCTGGAATTTCCAGGTCGATTGGGATAACAACGGCATTGAAAAAGAATGGTTCAAGGCCGCATTGTCCACCCCCCGTGCCATGCCGGTCCCCGGTTCCTACAACGACATTGTTACCGAAGTTGACGTCCACGATCACGTGGGTTACGTGTGGTACCAGCGCAAGGTAGTGACCCCGAAGTTTGGTGAAGATCGCCTTATTCTTCGCTTCGGTTCCGTTACCCACGCAGGTGCCGTTTGGGTCAACGACGTTTTGGTTGCCGAACACATTGGCGGCTACCTCCCCTTCGAAGCCGACATCACAGATTACGTGAAGCCAGGGGAAGAATTCCGCCTCACGGTAGCCGTCGACAACCGCCTCTCTTGGCAGACAATTCCGCCGGGACGCGTATATCAGGACAATACAGGCCACACACGCCAGCAGTACTGGCACGATTTCTACAACTATGCAGGTATTCACCGCAGCGTTCTTCTTTACACCCGCCCAGCCGTTCACGTTGAGGACGTCACCATCGTCACCGATATTGATGGCGCAGATGGCGTTGTGAAGTACGACGTTGTCGCAACCGGCGCAAAGAAGGTTAGCGTTCGCGTTCTCGACGCAGACGGCAAAGAAGTCGCCACTGCCGAAGGCGCCAAGGGTGAAATCCGCGTCAAGGATGCCAAGTTCTGGGCACCCGGACACGGAAACCTGTACACCCTCGAAATCACTGCCGACGATGATGTTTACCCGCAGCGCTTCGGCATCCGCACCGTTGAAGTCAAGGGTTACGAATTCCTCATTAACGGCAAGCCCTTCTACTTCCGCGGTTACGGTCGCCACGAGGACAACATCATTCGCGGTAAGTCGCACGATAACGTCATGATGGTTCACGATTTCGAAGTCATGAAGTGGCAGGGAGCCAACTCCTTCCGCACATCGCACTATCCTTACGCAGAAGAAGTTATGGATTATGCCGATGAACAGGGCTTCGTCGTCATTGATGAAACAGCTGCGGTTGGTATGAACTGCGGTCTCGGTGGCGGTATCTTCGGTGAGCAAGGCTTCACAACCTTCTCCGATGACACCATCAACGCCGAAACTCAGAAGGTTCACGCACAGCACATTCGCGATCTCATTAAGCGCGATAAGAACCATCCATGCGTCGTTATCTGGTCCATTGCTAACGAACCGGAAACCCACACGGATGCTTCCTTGAAGTACTTCGAACCGCTGGCACAGGTAGCACGCGACGCAGATCCGACCCGCCCGGTTGGTTACGTCAACGTGATGCTTTCCCCGCCCGATAAGGAAAAGATTACGCAGTTCTTCGACGTCATTATGCTTAACCGTTACTTCGGCTGGTACGTCCAGACGGGTAACCTGGCAGACGCAGAAAAGGCACTGCGCGATGAGCTTGATGAGTGGATCAAGCGCTTCCCGAACAAGCCGATTATCTTCACCGAATACGGCCCGGATACCATGTCCGGTTTGAAGGATTACTTCCGCCGTCCATGGTCCGAAGAATTCCAGACGGATAATATCGGCATGTTCCACAAGGTCTTCGATGATTACACAGAAGTTGTTGGTGAACAGATGTGGAACTTCGCAGACTTCCAGACAACCCCAGGCATCATGCGCGTTGGTGGCAACAAGAAGGGTATGTTCACCCGTGATCGCTTGCCCAAGCCGAACGCCTATGTTGTCCGCGATCGTTGGCTCAAGAAGAAGGAAGAACAGGGTAGCTAATCTGGCTATCGTGTAACTTTCACGTTTTTACGACGAATGTGGCTGGTACGCTTCCGCGCACCAGCCACATTTTTTGCCCCCGTCTATTCCGCACGACGGAACTTGCGTAAGGCCTTTTTGTCTCATTAATGCTCTCTAGCGAGAGTACCTGTCCAGTATCTTTCTAATTTTTCATACTGCGTAGTACGAATGCGCTAAGGAAGAGAGCTCCAGTGATTCCTATTGCTCCTAGCATGTACCGGAAAGCAGATGATTGCGCAACAAATCCGCCACTATGCCCCGCAAATCCGGCAACGAGAGCCGTGTATCCGAAAAAGACGAAAACAGAGCACAGAACAAGTGGCAAGAATGCTGTGAACCCAACAAAGGTGAGAGAATCTTTACCCGATAACGACAACACGTTCTGCAATTCTTTAGCGCCTAAACGCTCAAGGAGTTGCTTGTAGTTAACGTATAACGCCGTAAAGACGAGTGCTAAGCCTGCCGGTATGCCTAAGAGAATAAACCAGCTCAGTTTATCAGTAAGAACTTTCGCCGCACCAATCCACATGTGGCCTGGATTTGATGCCGTCAATCCATACGTCGCCCCGGCTGAGATAACATCAGATAAGGGAAGCGACGTATCAGACACAATACTCATGCGTGCTGGCGGAATGTCTGATGGAATGTCAGGTGTGATAACAAATTCGTCTCCCATGCTAGACATAAGCGTTCGGGCGGGCTCAGGCATCATGTCTGTGGAAACTGTAGCATGATGCCGATTTTCGTTTGACGGAAAGGAATCCGGTGCCTCATTTTTATGTAATCCTAAGATTTTTATAGCTTGTTCATCTATCTGTATGTACGATATCCCTTTTTCTCCTTGTGGTTCACTGCGGAGAATTGTTCCTCCAAAAACGTTCATTTTTTTACGTAGAGATTCAATTTCTGAGTGTTGCAATTCGCCAACATTCATGTCAACGACACGCCCATTAAGCACTTTATCAAGCCTCATAGCCTCTGCCATTGGCTCCGAAAATTGCAGGGAGTATAGTTGACATGCTCCTAGAGCAACGAGAGAGCACGATATACCCAACATAGATTTTTTCAGGTTCGACGAAAAACTAGCCATTTTCCGGTGCGCAAGAATGGCTACACCTTTGGTAGAAAACCGAGAAAAAATAGTCACTATCGCTTCTGAACACCACAAAGAAACAACAGGAATCGCACACCCCAGAGAAATAACAGCACCAAAAAACACAATCTGCAACGGCAACCCCCGCAACTCCGGTTGAGTCACAAAAATCCATAGGAATACAACCGAACAAATCACGCTCACTTCGCTCAAGCGTTTAAGTGATGAGACCATTTTTCGTCGTGAAAAAGGCTTGGTACGGCAATTCTGCACATCATTCTTTTCTTGTATTGCAACCGTCTCTTGTGATTTTTTGACAGGGACAAGGCCATTAAGCCCGGCTAGCACAACAAGCACCACCACCATCACACCAAGACAGGCGAAAAACAGTCCAGTACACCGTCGAAAATCAGAAGGAACAACAGTCACACTCACCAACGGAAGAGAAACATACACACGAGAAAAAACATGCCCCACACCCGCAATAAGCACCACACCAACCACAAGCGGTTTAAGCATCGAGGCAACACCAAACACAAAACGCTGCCTACAACTCGCCCCAAGCTCCCCTAGCCTCATAGACGCATAACGAACCTGCTCACTATGAAACAACCCCGCCACAAGCAACACCAAGCCCGGTACGGCCGTAAAGAATAGGAAGAACAACACAACATACGGATAGGGCGAAGCGTCTAATTGATCACCATTCACAGGAAAAGTTCCTCCTGGAAAGCCGGCAATATTTACACCCCATTGGGCAGGCAGTGGGCCTTTGGGTGCTGAATAAAAGAAGGATTCTTGCGGGTTAGATAACGCTTCAACAGGAATTGTCCCCACAATCTTTCCCAACGGGCTATCGCTTCCCACAGGATAGGTGTGAGCAAGAACAGGGGAAACCACAGCCTCTCCCGGCTTCAAAGACCTATCCAACCCAGGAGGCAAAAACCTCTTAACACACGCTGAAGAAACCCCGGCTTGTGACGCTACCGCACCATGAGCATTTTTCTCGGAAGAATCTCCTCCGCTTCCGAGAGAATTTCCTCCAGTTCCAGTAGAAGCACTCGAAGAAACAGCACCATGCATGTCAAAGAAATACCCGTGAGTAGCGCCATACTCCCCCCACGAAGGAACCCACTCTAAACGCATCTTGTGCGCCTGGCTTGCGCTGACAGATTCTTCCGGGCTCCTCGCAAATTCTCGTTCCTGTGCTCCTGTATAGGTTCCGAGTGAACCTACCAAGGCGATAATAAAAAACCCCAGAAAAAGAACACCCGCAAGCAACGCACCCCTGCCTGAAGTTCGCAACCGATACCCAAGCCGTAACACATTCATCGCCCTACCACCCTCATTAACAACAACTTATAGATGCACATTGCGGTGGTGGAGTCATGCATAACCACCTATCACCCCACCACCACAACGCCATATGGCGAAAAAACACTATTTCACCATGAACACACATCACTCACCACGACGAAACATAACGCTTACCGCGGGCGAAGAACAACCGTTAAAAGCACTACATAAACAACCATCTACTCCGGAAACATGACGTCCCCAACAATGCTCGTAACACCCATGACCCGCTACACAGGTGACACATCCAAGCTATGGCGCCCGTCCCACGTAGTGGTGTGAAGAGTACCGTCAAGCTTATAGGTACGAGTACACCGCCTAGCCATCCCGTAATCATGGGTCACCACAAGTAACGACGCACCCTTCTCACAATACGCAAGCAATGTAGAAACAACATACTCAGCCAATACCGGATCAAGATTAGCAGTCGGCTCATCAGCAATAATCAACTTCGGATCATTCACCACAGCACGTGCCAAACCAACACGGCACGCCTGCCCGCCAGATAACGTCGTTACAGGCTGATCCACATCAACATCAAAACGCTGCAACACCTCACGAGCCTTACCAACAGCAACACTGCGTTTCATCCCGTTAAGCATCGCAGGAATTGCAACATTATCCACAACACTTAACTCATCAATAAGCCGAGGAGACTGGAAGACCAACCCCATCAATTCACGCTTCATCGCGTTACGCTTACCACGACTCAAGGTGGACATATCCTCACCAAAAAGGCACACGCTCCCACGCACAGCCCGCAACTCGCCTTGAACAAGCTTCAACAACGTCGACTTACCACACCCCGACGGACCAATAACCGCAACCGACTCCCCCGGAGCCACACTAAACGACACCCCATCAAGAAGATTGTTCCCACGAGAATAACCAAAAACAACACCCTGAAACTGGACGTTCATTTTTAACGCCATTTTGAGCAAGTGTCCGGTCCCCATTGATTTATGCAAATTTGGACGGTTGTTATTCGACTTCCAACATTACGGCTGACTGTACTACCAGCACCAGAATAGTTGTACACATATCTTGGCCCCGTTGAGCCGACGCGATAATAGCCTCCGTAGACACTTCTATTATCGGCTCTTGTATCCTTAACATACATGACAGACCCTGACGACCATGCTTCACCGTAAGAAGATCCCGCGTAGGCCGCCCATGCCGGCGTTCCCGCTAAGGTAGTGGCAAAAAGAATTGCACACATCGTTTTCAATGTTCGTTTCATGTCATCTCCTTATTATCTGTATGTTATTAGTAGAAATACACAACTTCTTATGTATCATTACGCATATGTTATCAGAAATTCTTTCGTTCGGTCAACGCATTAAGTAAAGGTTTTTTTTAACATAGCTTTCATTCGGAAAAATAAGCGAAAAAGCTGATCACCTGCCCCTCTCTCCCGACTTTACATTGAGCGTTTTTATAAGGGTTGAACAATTGATTAACGGTTTACACTATTGATACGCAAAGAACCTTTGTCTATTGCCTCAAATTTTCCACAACGAAGCCGTCGCCCCTGTGAAAATTTTGGGAAACCAGTGTTTCACATGCTGAAAAACACCTTTTTTGTGAAGACATTTTTCTTATAATAATAGTGTCCGTAAACCCGCATAGACGCGGCTAACAGATGGAGTGTCAATGACAACACAGCAACCAAAAGTAGAAAATCGAGTTAAAGCAATCATCGAAGAAGATGGCTTGAAATTCCGTGATCTTGATGGCGACGGCAAGCTCAGCCCCTACGAGGATTGGCGCCTTCCCGTCGAAGAACGTATTAAGGATCTCCTTTCCCGAATGACAGATGCAGAAAAAGCCGGCATGATGGTCATCGGTTCCCACTACCCCGGCTACTCCGAGTTCCTCCCCGAACCCACGGAAGACATTCTCAACCAAAACGATGTGTGGCGTAGCCACAACCCCATCACCAGCCAGGAATACCCGGAACCCATTCTGGTTACCTCCTCAACAGACAAGGCGTTGAACGAACGCCACCAGCGTTACTTTATTGCCCGCGATAACCTCCGCCCCCGCGAACTTGCCGAATGGACAAATGCGGTGCAGGAAGCGGCAGAAAAGTCCCGTCTGGGCATCCCGGTTGTTTTCGCCTCCAATCCTCGTAACCACGTAGCTCTCGTCGCACAGTTCGGCGTATCTGAATCCGCAGGTATTTTCTCCGAGTGGCCTAGCGAACTCGGACTCGCAGCCCTTCAGGATCCGGAGCTTATCGAAACCTTCGGTCGCGAAATCGCTAAGGAGTGGCGCGCCGGCGGTATTCAGAAGCTCTACGGTTACATGGCAGACGTCGCATCCGAACCGCGCTGGTCACGTTGCAACGGAACATTCGGCGAAGATACAGAACTCGTTACCGAATATATCGCCGCAACGGTTCGCGGTATGCAGGGTGAAGAACTCACAAAGGATTCTGTTGCGACAACGGTGAAGCACTTCCCCGGTGGCGGTGTTCGCCTCGATGGCCACGATCCCCACTTCGAATGGGGTCAGACCAACGAATACCCAACAGAAAACGCTCTCTACACGTATCACATGCCTCCGTTCAAGGCTGCCGTGGAAGCCGGTTGTGCATCCATCATGCCTTACTACGCAAAGCCCGTGAACGAATCCGCGCCACAGCTCCCCGAAGAGTACTGGCAGGGTCCAACAACCCAGTTTGAGGAAGTCGCCTTCGCCTACAACTCCACATTCATTGACCGCATCCTGCGTAAAGATCTCGGTTTGAAGGGTTACATTAACTCCGATTCCGGCATTATTGACGCAATGATGTGGGGTGTGGAAAACCTGACGAAGCCACAGCGTTTCGCTGCCGCCATGAAGGCCGGAACAGACATCGTCTCCGACATGGCAGATCCTACAGAACTTCTCAAGGCGATTGACGAAGGCCTCGTCACCACTGAAGATCTCGATCTTCACGTCGGGCGTTTGCTGGACGAAATGTTCCGCCTCGGCCTGTTCGACAACCCCTACGTGGACGTTGATGAGGCAGAGAAGATTATTGGTAACGCACCTCTGTGGGAGATGGGCGCCAAGGCTCAGCGCCACTCCGTCACCCTCCTTCGTGACAACAAGGATCTCCTCCCGCTCACCCTGGATAAGGAAGTCAAGATTTACGTGTGGGCAACCGGCCGCACCAAGATCGACGAAGTTCAGGCGAAGCTCGAAGCGGGCGTTAAGGAAGTCTGGGCGGGCGCAACCCTCGTGGATACCCCGGAAGAAGCAGATCTTGCTCTCGTCTGGGCACGTCCCGAAATTGCTCTCTTCGAAGATGACCGCGAAGGCGTTTCGCTTTCCGTCGATCCTCGCGCCAACGGCGTGGATGTTGACCGCGTGATTGAGGTCGAAAAGACCGTTCCCACAATCCTCGTCGTCAACGTTACAAACCCGTGGATTCTCAGCGAAATCGAACCGAATGCGGCCGCAGTGCTCGCAACCTTCGAAATCACACCGCAGAACCTCGTGCTCTCCCTTGCCGGTAAGGATGGTGGACCAAAGGGCAAGCTCCCCATCACCTTCCCCGCATCCGCGCAGGCCGTCGCCGATTCTCCGCGCGACGTCCCGGGCAAGTACCTGGACGAAGAATACGCCCACAAGGATGTAGCCGGTGTCCGCTACACCTGTGGCTACGGGCTAACATTCGATCGCTAATCAACACAATTGTTGAATTCTAGCTAACTCAATAGAGTGTGTGTCCCCAGTTAAATATTGGTGGCACACACTTTATTATGTGCCAGCAATTGGTTTTCGTTGCCTTTACCAAATATTTACCTTATTCTAGCGAAGTGAACACTTCAAAAGAACCGAAATTAAAACGAAGCCTAACGAATAGGAATATTCAGCTTATCGCCCTCGGTGGCGCCATCGGAACCGGCCTCTTCATGGGTTCGGGATCCACGATTAACCAGGCCGGCCCATCAATTCTTCTTGTGTACATGGTGATTGGCATGTTTATGTACATTATTATGCGCGCCATGGGCGAAATCCTCCTCGCCGACCTAAGCTACAAATCCTTCCAAGATTTCGCCGAACGCCTCATTGGCCCGTGGGCCGGTTTCGTTACAGGCTGGACCTACTGGTTCTTATGGGTTGTTATCGCCATTGGAGACATGATCGTCGTCACCGGATACTTTAATTTTTGGATCGATAATCTCGTTATTTCGACGATATGCACGGCACTTCTTCTCCTCGCGCTGGTCGCCTCAAACCTCCTCACCGTCCGCCTTTTCGGCGAAATCGAATTTTGGTTCGCCCTCATTAAAATCGTCGCGATTATCGCCCTAATTCTTGTCGGTGGTGGCATGGTGTTTTACGGCTTTACCGGGAGTAACGGCGTAACAGCGTCAGTCACCTACCTGTGGGATCGTGGCGGTTTCTTCCCGACGGGGGCCACCGGCTTCTTTGCCGCGTTCTCTATTGCTATTTATTCCTTTATTGGTACCGAACTTATTGGTACGACGGCCGCTGAGACACACCACCCGGAAAAAACGGTTCCAAAAGCTATTAACGCGGTGCCGATCCGTATTGTGTTGTTCTATGTTTTGTCGCTTGCGGTGATTATGTCCATTACTCCCTGGGATTTGATTGATCCGAAGCAGTCACCTTTCGTCACGATTTTTGTGATGGCTGGCTTGGGGCCGGCGGCCGCTATTATGAATTTTGTTGTGCTCACATCCGCTGCGTCGTCGGCAAATTCGGGTATTTTTTCGTCGTCGCGTATGCTTTTCGGGCTTGCGCAAAGCGGGCAGGCTTCCTCGCGTTTCGCTCGTCTTTCAAGCCATCACGTTCCCGCGAAGGCGCTTCTTTTTGTGGGTGTACTAACGGCGCTTTTCGTCCCGATTTTGTGGCTGGGCGGTTCAATTCTTGAGGGCTTCACCCTCATTTCTTCCGTTGCCGCAACCCTCGTTTTGGCGATTTGGGGTCTTATTCTTGTGTCATACCTGTGCTACTACAAGAAATTCCCCGAGACTCACAAGAATGCGTCCTATAAGCTTTTCGGTGCCGCATGGACTCCTTGGCTCGGGCTTGGGTTCATTGTGGGCATGTGCGTGGTTTTGGGTGCGTACCCGGACACACGCCTCGCTTTGCTCCTTACCCCGGTTTGGTTCATTCTTCTGGGGATTGCGTGGGCAATTCGGACCAAGCGCGTCAAGGCAAGGCACAACTAGCGTCTCGCTGAACTCCCCAAACTTGAGCGTCGCCGTAAAGGTCATGCTCATTTCGACGGATCCGTAGCTTCGAATGAATCTTCTGAACCACGATCCCAGGTCGGTTTAGCTTTACTTCCGTCGTTTTTTCTGGCATTTATTATCATCCAACGTGCGCCTTTGGGAGGCGTATAGCTTTCCCCGCCATATTCGGGATCTCCGCTTTGAGGTTGTCCAGGGTTGTGCTATCACTTATTTTTAAATATATTCTCAGCTTTAATTCCGAATGTTTATAACACCGAAAACAAACACGTGTGGGGCGGTCTTTTTCGCGACCACCCCACACGTTGAGTACTATCCGTAACCTAGTATCACATAAGGTTCACAGAATTACTTACGAATGTCGTTTTCCTTGCCTTCACCCTGAGCTTCCTTGCGGAGCTGCGGGATGTAGATTTCTCCGGTTTCAACCGTGGGATCCGGTTCGTTCTCCGGGTACTTTGAACGGTAAAGGTCGATAATGGTGTCAACAACCTGCTCATAGGTAATAGAACCGGTGTTCACAACAAGGTCGTAGTAGTTTTCGTTGTTCGGATTCCACTGATAGAGGTGGATCGACATTTCTGCGCGCATCCGATCTTCAGCCTCAAGCTGGTTTGTTGCCTGATCCATTGTTAGGCCTGTGCGGTGCATGACTCGTTCAATTCGCTTCGGCTTCGGAGCGATGAGGCGAACATGGAGAACACCCACAACGTGATGGAGCACGTAGGCACCGTTTCGTCCGAGAACAACCGCGCCGTCCTTGACCTTATCCAGAATTTCCTTGGTGTTCTTCGCGGCAATCATGTTATTGGTAGAGCCATCATAGGCTTGTGCCATTGCCGAATCGGCGGCACCCACATAATCAACACTACGCAACCAGCGATCGAATCCGGTATCGGACATGAGTTCGCTTCGATCCGTGAGGGCAAGCTGTTCGGAACTGAACTTCTGGCCAACATAAGGAACATTGAGTTTGGAGGCAAGCATGGGGCCAATAATCGATGCACCCGCACCGGATGTACCAAAGATGGTAATAATCGGAGGTGCAGCCTGTCCCTTCTGACGAAGAGCAACGGTGCGTCCGTCCCCAATTTCCTTAACTTTAATTTCTTCGCCGTGTGCAAGATCTTTCACGACGACGTTGGTGCGACGCTCGTTGAGTTCGCGAACAATTTCGGCGTGACGCTTAGCGTCAAGGTTGTAGGCAAGCATGACGATAAGTGCAACAGCTGCAATACCTGCCGGCACAAGACCGGTTGCCACGCGCAAACCTGTAAGCGCCTCAACTGTCTGTTCTTTGGCGTCTCCCTTATAGCCATACAAACCGATAATGATACCGGCTGCCCAACCACCAAGGCCCTGCCCACACTTACGGATGAAGGAAAGAACGGAGTAGGAACCACCTTCTGAACGGAAGCCTGTCTTCCATTCACCGTAATCAACCGTATCTGCCTGCATGGAGAACATGAGGGCATTGGTGCCACCCGTGCCCACGCCATACACGAACCACGCAAACAAGGCGATAATGAGGTTATGTCCTGGCGCGAAATACATAATGACGAAGGAACAAATAACGACGATAGCGCAACAAATATAGCCGAAGCGTTTGCCGAGCTTCTGGCTGATTGCGGGAACGAAGGAGGCAATAGCAATTGTGCCCAGCGTCTGTGCGATGGAGAGGTAACCCAACCACAGCGGATTACCAAGAACGAAGGTTACGTAGTAAGCGGAAACTGCCATCCAGCTGAACATGGAGCACAGGAGGAAGAAAGCACCTACGCAGAGAGTAAGAAGGGGCTTGTTCTTCCCGATGGTGCGGAAGGTGTCCTTCATGGTCACCTTCGTCGAGGGGCGTTCCACAACTTCCTTGGCGTTCTTGAAGCAGATGAGGTAGAGAATAACGGCAACAACGGCCAAACCAACACACAGCAATGTGAAGGTGAGGCGAACGGGGCCCAAATCTCCACCCTTTCCTGCTGTCTCAGCAGCGCTTCTGAACTGCGGTGCAACCAGGAAGGAAAGAAGAACCGCGGCTAAAGAAGCGGCAATCGAGCGAGCACCGGAAAGGCGGGAGCGATCCACGGGATCCTGCGTCATCGCGGCGGAAAGCGAACCATAAGGAATGTTCGTGAAGGAGTAGAACAGCTGGTAGAGAGCGTCAAAGATAAGAATCCATGCAATCTTCACATTCATCGACATATCTGGCGTCGAGAACAAAAGAACAAAGACGAGTGCCAACGGCGTTGAACAGAACAACAGCCAGTGGCGCAAACGCCCCCACCGTGTTTCGAAACGATCAACAACCTGGCCTGCTACAAGGTCTGTAACACCAGCCCAGATTTTTGTGACACCGTAAATTGCACCTGCAACTCCGGCGGAAAGACCTGCAATATTCGTCATGTAAATCATGAGGAACATCGAGGTAGCCATAAAGGTAAAGTTATTTGCCATATCCCCGAAGGAGTAGGAAATAACAGAGCCCGTGGTCATGCGCTTCGAACCCGTGGGCGCATCCACTCTACTGTTTCTTACACTCATACAAATCTCGATTTCCAATAGGAAGCAACACCTATGTTGCTTATTTGTACTTGAACTCTCCCACTGCGGTGGGAATTTCCAGGTAAAGAGCTGGGAATTCCCTAACTGGAACATAACTTACCTTACATAGATTAGGCAACCCATGCAAGAGACGCATTGCCTGTAAGATGCGGTGAAATGAAACACAAATCAAAAAGTAAGATATAATGTAGAAGTCTGCTTGGATACTATGAAATTCATAATATATACAAGCAAAACGCAAGAGAAAATACACAAGAAAAGAGAGAACATAGTGCCAGCAATGAACGTCGAATCTTTCAACCTGGATCACACCAAGGTTCTGGCACCCTATATTCGTGTCGCCGATATAAAAACCCTTCCTCACGGAGACGTTCTCACTAAATACGACGTTCGCTTCTGCCAACCTAATAAAGAACATCTCACCATGCCGGCAATCCACTCCATCGAACACTGCTTCGCAGAATTCTCGCGCAACCACAACGAACACGTTATCGACTTTTCGCCCATGGGATGCCAAACCGGTTTTTACCTCCTGCTCAACGAAGAACCCAATGTTCCCGCAACATGTGAACTCGTAGAAACAACATTCCGGGATATTATCCACGCAACAGAAGTTCCTGCAGCCAACGAACGCCAATGTGGCTGGGGAGAAAACCACAATCTTAAAGTAGCGCAGGAAGCAATCGCGGCCATGCTCTACCAACGCGACTCATGGGAAAAGGTGATGGCATAAATGGCAATACCACGAAATCTTAAAATCCGCGGCATCGTTATCGCCGCACAGGATGCCGAAATAACACCCGTTATTCACATCCTTGCCAGCCTCCCGCGCAAAAATATCGACGATTCCACAACCTGCATTCCCCTGCCTCGCAAAGATTACACAACACTCTCCCCCGTCCCCTCCCCCTTCGGCGAAGCAGTTACCGTCGAAACACCCTGGGGAAAGATTCTTTGCATCCGAACCGGAATAGGCCTCGTCAACACAGCCGGCCTCATCGGCTGGCTCACCACCGTTTTCACCCCCCAGTTCATTATCAGCGCAGGAACCGCCGGCGGACTTTCCTCTGATGTTGCGGTAGGGGATATTATCGTCGGAAATGAATATGCGTATGGACGCGCGGACGCCACCGCATTCGGCTACGAACCCGGGCAAGTCCCCGGCAACCCCGTAACTTTCCCCGCATCCCCCGAACTTCTCGAACTTACCCCCGACTACACACGAACCGGAACCATTCTTTCCAGCGACGCATTCGTTACCGCAAAAAACGTTGGCGAAACACGCGCCCTTTTCCCAGCAGCCCTCGCAACGGACATGGAATCCGCGGCAGCCGCGCATATCTGCTACCAGCTCGGAATCCCCTTCGTTTCCATTCGTTGCATCTCCGATTTGTGTAGCCCCGACGGCGCAGAGGTGTATCACATGGAACTCGCCTCAGCCTCGGAACTTTCCGCCAAAGCGGTTGTGAAAACAATTAGCGCCTGGGCGCAAAAATATCGGGATAAGAAGGTGGAGAAAAAGGAACATTCACGTCCGCGCCACGGAATGCGGCAGCGTTTCACGGAAGAATCCCTCCAGGCAGGTCTTCTCTATGTGTATGGTCGCGTCAATAACGTTACCGGCGACGGCACAAAACTTTCCCACACCACTATTAAAAAGGTGCGCGAACAGCTCGTCGATTCCGTTCTCGATGCTCAAACTGTTCTTAACGTCATTCAGGGTGGAAAAGAGCTCCTCGCCAAACATGATGACGTCACCCTCACCGCCAAAGTGTACGACGAAGAGCGCTCCAAGATTGCCGTGGCTTTCGGGGACGTGTCGGGCCGCGGAAAACTCCACTGGCCACCCACCTCCCAAACGGTTATTAAACGCTTCAACGGCTACTGGAATAACGCTTTGGAAAGCGTCGGTTTCGCAACTCAAAGCGGGCGACGTCGCGGAATGTTGAAATTCACCGAAGAGGACTACCTCGATACCGTAAAAGAATATATTTTGCATTGCGATAATTTGCACGTCAACACAAGCTACAACGGTTATGTGGAGTGGGTTCGCGACGAATCGCGTGCCGGTAAGGTTCCTTCCGGTCCGTCAATTCGCCAGCGTTACGGTTCGTGGCTGAACGCGCTCGATATTGCTATGGAAAACATGCAGGCGGAGGCGTCCGCGAAGTAGCGTGGTTGCAGAGGTGTTTTACCTCGGTTTTGTTGCGCCCCTATGATTGTTGCGTATGAGCGTGCTTGTTCATTCGTATGCGGATGCGGTTGTTCCGGTTCTCGTCGAATACGGTGAGTGATAACTGATGTTGCGGGTACTACGTTGAAACCGCTGACATAATGCGCATGTTGGCACCTGACAAATATCATGGCAAAGTCCAGACGCTTAACCTAACCCCGGTTTCATGCGCGTTCCTATATATTTAATGTATGAACACTACACGAAACACGCATGGATATGGCGAGGGTAGCGGCGAAGATGCCACCGCAGAACCGCCGGCGCTCACCACGCATTCTTTAACGAAACATTACGGCGCAGTTCACGCCGCAAACGACATTACCCTCAATATCCGCCAAGGCGAGATTTTGTCGCTCCTTGGCCCTAATGGTGCAGGAAAAAGCACAACACTTGATGTCGCTCTTGGTTTGATTAAGGCAACCTCTGGAACATCCGAATTGTTTGGCATGAAGCCCCGAGACGCCATTAAACGCGGGCTCGTCGGATACGTTCAGCAAAAGGGAGCCCTGCTGGACGATATGTCAATTCTGGCAAACCTTAATTTGCTTGCCTCAACAATGGAAAATCCCGTCCCTAAGGGCGAGATTCTAGAAATGTGCAATCTTACGTCGATTGCGAAACGCAAAGTCGGGAAATGTTCCGGGGGCGAACAGCAACGCATTCGCCTTGCCACCGCGCTTCTTTCACGCCCGCGCCTGCTGATTTTAGACGAACCCACAGCGGGTATGGATACAGCTACTCGCGCCCATTTTTGGGAATTTATTCAGAAACAGGCACGGCAAGGCGTCGCGATTCTCTATGCCACGCATTATTTAGCTGAGGCGCAAGCCTACGCCGAACGCACCATTATTTTGAACAAGGGTCGCATTATTGCCGACGAATCCACCCGCACCCTTCGCGAAAAATACGCTCAACGCCACCTCACCATTGACGTGAGGGACGACGAAACCAAGCTTCATGCAGAACGTGCAATCCAAGAATTAGAGGCGTCTTTCGTCGTACCATCGTCGCGCATACAGCAACCCTTCACATATACGTTCGTCGGAAATACGCTCCATGCGGAAGGTACGGATTTGGATAACCTTGCCCGCACGCTACTCAACATTCCCGGTACACACAATCTTGAAATGACCACCCCCAGCCTTGAAGAGGCTTACTTGAATCTTGTGGAGGAAAAATGAACCCCTCAACCGCACCAACGCTACGCAAACCCGGGTCCACCGCCCGCGGACTCCTTCCCGTATCTACACGCCTCACCATCTCCTACCTCTTCAACCCGTGGAATATTGTTTTCACCCTTGGAATCCCCATTGTGATGTTTTTGATTTTCGGTGTCGGGCAAGAATATTCCGCACAATCTATAGGGCGTGCCAACGTTTCCGCCGTAATTTTGGTGAACATGAGCCAATACGCGGTGATTATGTGCGTCTCTATGATTATGGTGTCCCTCGCCATTGAACGAAATAAAGGGTGGCTGCGCGCCATGTCTCTCACGCCTCTCGGGGCGCAGGGATATATGTTTGCAAAACTCATATCCAGCTTAATGATTACCCTCGTTACCGCGGGAGTTCTCTACATTCTGGGGTTCTGCACGGAATCGTCGATGGAAGGGCAAGTCTGGGTGCAAACCTTCTTACTCGTCCTGGCAAGCTCGATTTTTGCTGCCGAACTCGGCATTATGGTGTCCCTCGCCGTCGGCAACGAAACAGCATACTCGATTATTGCCGGCGGAACCGCGCTCCTCGCGTTCTTTTCCGGTATTTTCATTCCCCTGAATCAAATGGCTGAAGCCTTCCAGACCATCGCGAAATTTACTCCACTGTGGGGATTGAACCAGCTTGCCACGGCGCCATTCAGCAATTGGGATACACTTTCTTGGGAAGTATGGTGCAATGTTGGAGTCTGGACAATCGGCCTGGCGCTTCTCATTCGCATATTGTCCTTTAGATCAACAACCCGTTAGGTAGATCAACAACCCGTTAGGAAAACACATGGCTTTATCCCCTCGAATGAGGGAGCGCTTACTTTCCCTAGACCGTAGCGGTTCGCTATAGCAACCAGCCACAACAAACTAGCAACAACAAACTAGCAACAACGGCTGGCTTTAGTAAGCACGCGCCCGTATTTTACCCGGCCTCAGCAACCTCCATACCCGGCTTCCAGACTCCCAGGTGATACAGTAGCCACGCCATTTCTTCGGCGCGTTCACTCCATTTATCGTAACGCCCTGATTTTCCGGTGTGCCCTGAAGCCATATCGATTCGCTCCACAATGGGGCGTTCCTCGTTGAGCACAACAGTATCGCGCAACACCTGAACCCATTTTGTTGGCTCCACGTACAACACGCGAATATCGTTAAGTGATGTCGTTGTGAAAATCGCCGGATATTCAACGCTTTTCACATTTTCAATCGGCGCATAGCTCGCCATATATTCATAGACTTCTTGGGATTCTATGGGGTTCCCCCATTCTTCCCATTCGCCCACTGTTAACGGAAGCTCGGGCTTCAAAATCGTCGTCAAACTGTCAACAAACGGAACGGCAGCGTGAACCGCGCAGAACAATTCCGGTGCCTCATTAATCGCCACTCCTATCAGTAACCCACCCGCGCTGGCACCTTCAGCAACGAGCCTCTCCCCGGAACACCACCCGGATTCCACGAGCCACCGCGCGCAGTCCACAAAATCATTAAAGGTGTTCTTCTTGTTGAGGAACTTTCCGCCCTCATACCAGGCGCGCCCGTATTCTCCGCCCCCGCGCACGTGGGCAATTGCCATCACGACCCCACGGTCAAGGAAGGTGAATCGTTGCACATTGAAGGCTGGTTCGTTGGAGATTTCGTAGGAGCCGTACCCGGTAATATATCCGGGATTTTCCTGGTTTGGCTTAACATCGGCTCGGTAGACGAGGGTGAGCGGAATTTTTACGCCGTCGCGCGCCTCAATATCAACACGTTCCTGGTTGTAAAGGCTTGGATCGTAGTGGGGAACGTCCAAGCTTTTCAGGACGCGTATAGTGCCCGTTTCCGGGTTGTATGCCTTTTGCGTGGGTGGCAGGAGGGTGGATTCTTCCGTGTAGATAATGGCGTTAGAATCCCAGTAACGGTCTGGGTAGATTTCGATATAACTGTTGTTTTCTTGCGGAATCGGGGTGGCTTCCCGCCAGGTTTTCGCCAGTGGCACATGGTCTGTGTTTCCCCAGGTGTTGTGTTCTTCCAGCATTTTCGCAAACGGTAAAGGTTTTTCACGACGAAGGACGCGCAGTTGCGAACTTCCGTTACTTCTCATACTTACGACGGCATGTTTAGCGAAGGCATCGACTCCCTGAATTCTTTCGCCGGGCTGTGGCGAAAGAATAGTTAGCCATTCGTCTGGTTGGCTTGCTCGCATGGGTGCGCTGGCGAGCTCAAAATCAGGGTTGTTTGCGTTGTGGACAATAAGGAGTTGATCACCTGCGGGTTCGACGTAATACTCAAGTTTTTCGTGGCGAGGGTAGACGAGGTATCGTCGTTCATGATCTTCTGCGGAAATCATGGTGGTTTCCGATGACGTGAGCGACACAGAGTGAACAATCATCCATTTGTGGTTTCGGCACGGCGCAAGAACAACGTCGAAACGTTCATCTTTTTCGTCGTAAAGAACACTGTCGCTAAATTCGCCGATGGTGTGCAACATAACCTTGGATTGACGCCAGGTTTCGTCAACTCGCGTGTAGGCCACACCGGTGGAATCGGCTGTCCAACACAATCCGTATCCCGCATTGCGTACGGAATCGTCAAGGATAAGCCCTGTTTCCATATCGAAAATGCGCAGTGAGTAATGTTCGTCGCCGGTGACGTCAATGAGCATGGCACCATATTTGCCGTTGGGTGCCGGGAGGAATCCGCCACAGTTGAAGAAGTCGAGTCCGTCGCCAATATTGTTACCGTCCCACACGAGGACTTCGTTCACAAATTCTTCTTGCGTGGGATGGCTGCCGTTGGTGACGCGAATACGGTACATGGCGGAATATTGGCGGTCTTTGAAGGTTCGCGTGTAATACCACCAGTCGTCGTAGCGGATGGGAAGTGTGTAATCGGTTTCCCACATACGGTATTTGAATTCGCTCACGAGTTTGTCGCGTAGTGGTTTTAGTGGCGCAAGGATTTCGTGTGCGTAATCGTTTTCTTCGTTGAGGAGTTTGATGAGGTCTGGATCGTTCCTATCGCGTATCCATTCGTAATTATCGACGTATGTGTGTCCGTGAAAAATTCTTTCGGTAGGAATTTTTTTGGCGCGTGGCGCTTTGAGCGGTTTACCGTGGATAAGAAGATCTGATTGAACCATGTTTCTATGGTACTGGATATGCGTGTCGGCTTTGTTGTTGACTTAAAACTTGTTACTTTCGCGCACAGCCTGCTTATCGACAAATTCGTTTCCGGCATCTCCGCTATGCCCGCGTACCCATTCGAATTCGGTTACTCCGGTACGCGCATCGTAGGCCGCCATGAGCCGTTCAACGAGTTCTTTATTTGCGACGGGTTTTTTCGACGCGGTTTTCCACCCTTTTGCTTTCCAGCCTCGCGCCCATTTCGTCACAATGTTAATAACGTATTGGGAATCTGCGCGAATCAGCATACGTCCGCGCTTATCGAGGGTTTCTAGCGCGTTTATTAGCGCGGTGAGTTCCATAATATTATTTGTTGTGTATTTGCTTCCCCCGGATGCGTATTCTCCGGTGAGTTGATTGACCCACGCCCATCCTCCCGGCCCAGGGTTTCCTTTGCAGGCTCCATCCGTTGCGACGACGATATCGTATCCGGTGAAAGCGCCTCCGATGGAGTGTGCCAGTTGCCCGGTTGTTGCGTTTATTGGCGACGCATGAGCGTGTGCCGGCTGGGTGTTCTGTTCGTATTGCGAAAAATTTTGGGGGGTGGAGGCTGCGGCCGTCGTCGAAAAAATATCGTGTTGTGAGGATTGCGGTACCTGAGGTGTATCTTGTGAAAAGATGTCGAGAGTTGGCTGAAAACCGAAGGGTGTGTCATCTTTTTGCGCCATACGTATAGCCTACCCGATTTACCCCTGGGCGCGGGGCTACCTGCGTACTGAAAAGCCACCTCCGCACACGCCTCCGGTCTTCCTGGGCGCGGGGCTCCCAGTAGCACTATTCCCCACTAAATTCCGAAGATCCGCTATAGCCCCAAAGCAAACAAAATCCCCGCAACATCGAAAGGATGCTACGGGGTAAGGATTGGTGCTCAAGGGGGGAGTTGAACCCCCACGCCCTCGCGGGCACACGGACCTGAACCGTGCGCGTCTGCCTATTCCGCCACTTGAGCAAGTGAAAAATAGCTTATAACCTTTGTATCCACGTCGTCAATTGATACATCTCAATATGTAACGGGTTTCGCACATTACGTTACATAAACCACCGAACTCACCTATCAGCGCAACATCAAGATGTCACATATACCTGACTAGTTCGATAGAATGAGATGAGTTATTGGTAAATTTCGGCGCATTTTCTCTCCCGCAGCGAAAATGGGTGAATGTAAGAAGCTACGAAAGGATTAGCCGTGCGCGCATTTGGCAAATTTGAAAAAGGCGTGGAGAACGCTATCGCCGGCGCGTTTCGAGTATTCCAATCAGAACTTAAACCCGTAGAAATTATTACGGCACTCAAAAAAGCCATGGACGCTAACTCCGCGGCCCTATCACGGGAGCGCGCCGTCGCACCCAATGTTTACACCATTTATTTGGCGCCCGGAGACATGAAGCGTGTCAATAACTGGGATGCAGACACTCTTACACACGAGCTCGAACGCACCCTCATCGATTACGCCACCGAACAAGATTTCCTTTTTGTTGGCCCCTTGCGTCTCTACTTCCAGGAGGATACCCAATTGCGCGAAGGCACACCCCGTGTTGATACGACGACGGCCCGAGGCTCTGTAGCCCCCGCAACAAGCGCTGTTGCGTCGGAAGAAAATCCCCTGCTCCAAGTTGGGCATGAACGCTATCTCATAACCGGAAACCTTGTGGTTATTGGGCGCGGCTCCGATTGCGACATCACCGTCGACGATTCCGGCGTTTCACGCCACCACCTCGAATTAAAAGTCACCCCGCACGGTGTTATTGCCACAGATTTAAACTCAACCAACGGTAGTTTCGTAGAAGGACACCGCATCAGCGCCGCAACGCTGGTGGACGGCAACACCCTCACCATTGGGCACACACAGATCCTTTTCTGGACAGGTCAGTAAATATGGTGCTCACACTCACTTTGTTACGCTTTGGATTCCTTGCACTCCTGTGGTTCTTCGTTATTATCGTCGTAAAAACCGTGCGTAAGGACAGCGAAGGAATGGAGATTCGCACCCGTGATGGACAGCGGATATCCAAGCGTGTAGCGCGCCGTCAAGCACGCGCAAAGAAACGTGAAGAAGCATCCGCCCCGGAACTTTCCTCATCACCCGTTGTCTCACCTCCCCAACCCTCACCCACACCACTTCTCGTTGTCACCGCAGGCCCGCTCACAGGAACCGCGCTCCCTCTGGGAAACCAAGACATACAGATAGGGCGCGCCCCCAACAATTCTCTTATTCTCGACGATTCCTACGCCTCATCCCACCACGCACGCATTTTCAACAGCAATGGCGCGTGGTGGCTCGAAGATCTCGGTTCCACCAACGGCACTCTCCTCAACGGAAACCCCGTTCGTAGCCCCCTACGCCTTCAACCTGGCGCACCAATCACTATTGGTCAAACAGTGATGGAGTTTCAACCGTGAGTATTTCCATGCGTTACGCGGCCCTCTCGGACGTCGGCCTGGTTCGTAAGAACAACCAGGACGGCGGTTACGCATCCCCAAATCTTCTTGTGGTTGCCGACGGCATGGGTGGCGCCGCGGCAGGTGACGTAGCCTCATCTGTTGCCGTTTCACGCCTCGCCCTGGTCGATGATGCCCATAGCGCAGATGATCTCCTCCCCCTCCTCAATGTTGCCGTCAATTCGGCTCATGAGGACATGATTGAGCTTGTTCACGAAAATCCAAAAATGGAAGGCATGGGCACCACCTGTATCGCCCTCATGCGCTCCAACAACAAACTCGCAATGGTTCACATCGGCGATTCTCGAGCCTATCTTTTGCGCGACGGCGTCATGAACCAAATGACACACGATCACACCCTCGTCCAATATCTCGTTGATCAGGGCGAAATCACCCCGGAAGAAGCTGAACACCACCCCAGGCGTAACGTGATTATGCGTGCCCTGGGCGATACGCCAGGGGAAATTAAAGTTGACGAATCCGTGCGTGAGGCGCGCCCGGGAGACAGGTGGCTCTTGTGTTCGGACGGATTATTCGGCGTTGTTTCACACGAAACAATCGAACACTCCATGAAAAATATCCCTAATTTGGATCAGTTGGCGGAACATCTTGTTGATTTAGCGCTTGCCGCAGGCGCTCCAGACAACGTCACCGTTATTGTTGCGGATATGATCGACGACGCCGAAGCCGATCCCTCCCTCTCAACGCAACCCATGGTCGTTGGTAGCGCCGCAAAAGACTGGCCTCGCCCCACCCGTGGCGGAGATAGTGCCGCGGCAAAAGCTGCGCTATTAACACGTGCCACAGGTAACGAAGTAGCTACAGAAAAAAAAGATAAAGCTACAAGCGACGAATACCTGGCTCCTAAAAAACATCACCTCCGAAGAATATTTATTCTTTTCACACTCCTTGTTCTTCTCGTTATGGCAGGCGTTGGTGGCTATAAGTGGAGCCAAACACGCTACTACGTGACAGAAGAACGCGGTGTCGTCGTTATTTATCAAGGTATTCCACAAAATATTGGGCCCCTCACCCTTTCACATCGGGTAAAAACAACGGATTTGAAATTAGAAGATTTGAATTCTGTAGCGCAAAATCGTTTGGAGCGTCCGATTACGCGAGCAACGCGGGCACAGGCGGAAGAAGTGGTGGAGGCGTTGCGCGCACAAAAGCGTCCCACCACACCGGTTCCTAACGGTATTCCGCAAGCAAACCCCGGCTCACCCGCACCCTCCACGCAAGCAAACCCCGGCTCGCCCGTACCTTCCACGCAACCGAGCCTCAACGCGCCTTCTCCTGCGGTAAGTGGGTAAATTATGAGCGTCGTTATTCCCACTCGTTCACACCTGGGCCGCTGGAGAGAGCTATTCCTGTGCATACTCGTATTAATTATCGGCATAGGCGGATATGCACTTTTGTGGAAAGGTTTAGGCGAAAAGGGTTTACCCGCTAATTTCGTTCTTATATCCTCTTTGAGCACCTGCGCAGTCCTGGGAACCCATATTCTTTTACGCTTCTTCGCTCCCCACGCGAACCCCGTGTTTTTCCCTTCGGCTCTCGCATTAAATGCTCTCGGACTCGTCATGATTTACCGCATTGACCAGTCCAACAACGAAACAAATGCGCACACTCAGCTCATCGCAACCTGCATCGGTCTTATCTGCTGTATTATTACCGTGGCCACCGTACGAAATTACCGTATTTTGCGCTCCTATAAGTGGACAAGTCTCGTCGCCGGCATTATTTTTCTTCTGCTTCCGCTCAGCCCGCTGGGCGTCACCCTTTACGGTTCACGTCTCTGGATTCGTCTTGCCGGCTTTTCCTTCCAGCCGGCAGAAATCGCCAAAATCTTTTTCGCGGTTTTCTTCGCCGCATACCTGGTGACTGAACGTGACAACCTCTCCCTCGCCGGCCCCAAAATTTTGGGGATACGATTCCCTAAAGGACGCCATATTTTGCCGATCCTCCTTGCCTGGGGGCTCAGCATGGTTGTTCTCGTATTCCAAAAAGATTTCGGAACGGCGCTTCTGTTTTTCGGACTTTTCGTGGCGATATTGTGGGTGGCAACCGAGCGTCTTTCATGGCTCATTATCGGCGGTATTTTAACGTTAGCTGGCGTCATATTTATCGCAACAAATGTTTCTCACGTTCGCGCCCGCTTCAATATTTGGCTCGACGCCTTTAATCCTGATCTTTACAACGCCAAAGGTGGCTCCTATCAGGTTGTCCAAGGCCTATTCGGCATGGGTTCAGGCGGACTCTTTGGTACCGGGCTTGGTGAAGGGTACCCGGGAATTGTCTTCGCTGCCCATTCGGATTATATTTACACTTCTTTCGCTGAAGAGCTTGGACTCGTTGGTGTTCTCGCTATTTTATGCATCTACCTGCTTCTTCTTTCACGCGGAATGCGTGTTGCGTTAACAGCGAAGGACGGTTTTTCTAAACTTTTGGCTGCGGGTTTGAGTTTCGGCCTTGCCCTGCAATGTTTCATCGTTATTGGAGGCGTTACTCGCGTTATCCCGTTGACGGGGCTTGCCCTTCCGTTCCTTGCGCACGGCGGTTCAGCTCTCATTGCCAACTGGATTATTATCGGTCTGCTCATCCGCATGTCCGATACCGCGCGTCGCCCTGCTCAGGCCGTCGCCCTCCCCACAACTGATGAGCTTGAACGCATCAATATTATCGACGACGATTCCGCAGCTTTTTCTTCGCCTATCGTCTCTTCGTCAGATGTGTTGAAGGATGGTCCCCATAATTCTGGACAAGAAACGGAGGTGGTCAAACTATGAATCGTCCCATTAGACAACTAACGGCGTTTATGTGTGTAATGTTCCTTGTTTTGGCCGGCGCCTCCACATATATTCAGTTTTTTAGCTCACGCAGTTTAAACGCTAATCCGTGGAATGTTCGCACCCTCTATCATCAGCAGGGAACGGAGCGGGGTCCTATCATTGTTGGTGGCGAAGCCATCGCAAAATCTGTTCCAACTGACGATAAGTTCGCTTTCGGTCGAACTTACGCAGATTCCATGGTGTATTCGAATATTACGGGGTATTTCTCGGTTGCACATAACGCAAGTACGGGAATTGAACGAAGCATGGACACTGTTCTTTCCGGTTTAGATTCATCTCTGGCCTGGCAGCGTATCGCGGATATGTTCACAGGCTCCCAACCTAGAGGTGGCGGTGTGGAGTTAACTATTGACCCCGTCATCCAAAAAGCGGCCTACAATGCGTTAGGTGACCAGCGCGGAGCCGTCGTCGTTTTGAAATCTTCAACCGGAGAAATCGCAGCTCAGGTGTCAACACCAGGATTCGATGCAAACGCTATAGCAACCCACGACACCCCGGCCGCGCGCGGAAACTACACGCTTCTGTCCAAAAACCCTAATAAACCGCTCGTTGACCGCGCAACAGGTGGCGATCAATACGCCCCCGGTTCAACATTCAAGTTACTCACAACAGCGGCCATGATTGAATACTCAGGAATGAAACCCGACACCATGGTTGAAGCTCCCCTCAACTATTCTCCTCCGGGAACAACCCACCAAATTTGGAACCCCGGACGCGATAAGTGTGGCGACGGTTCCGGGCACGTAACGTTAACAAAAGCCTTCGAAGAATCATGTAACACGCCCTTTGCCATCGCTGGAGTGAACATCGGAGCAGATAAAATGGTGGCTCTGGCAGAAAAGTTTGGCTTTAACAAGCCGTTATCCACCCCATTAAACGTTTCTGCCTCTCGTTTCCCCAAGCCACAAGATAAAGCGGCTTTGGCAATGGATTCGATTGGTCAACGTGATGTTCGCGTCACGCCCATGCAAATGGCGATGATTGGGGCGGCTATTTACAACGATGGTATTGTCATGAGCCCAACAATTATCAAACAGATTATGAATGTTGATTTGGAACCGATTCAAACGTTTAGCCCCCAAGAAATCGGGCGGGCTATTAGTTCACAAACGGCCCAATATATGCATCAGATGATGGTTGACGAGGTGAAAGCCGGTACCGGAACTCGCGCTACGGTGAAAGAACTGGAAGTCGCAGGTAAAACGGGAACTGGTGAAATCAACTCGACAACACCGCCCCATGCGTGGTTTGTTGGAAATACGACGATAGGTGGCGAAAAGTACACCGCCGTCGCAATTGTTGAAAATTCTGGCCACGCCGGGTGGCGAGGCGATGGTGGATCCGTTGCCGCTCCCATTGTGAGAAAAATTTTTGAAGCAAAATTGGCTACCATATCTAATGGAAGAGAAAGGTGAGAGACGTGAGTGATATTCCCACTCTGCTCGGCAATCGTTACGAAGTTGGCGATCTTATTGGCCGAGGAGGCATGGCTGAAGTGCACTCTGGGTACGATACCCGACTTTCGCGCACGGTAGCCATTAAAATTTTACGAAGCGACCTGGCTCAGGACGCGATTTTCCTGGCGCGTTTCAGGCGTGAGGCACAATCGGCGGCTGCCCTCAATCATCCGTCCATTGTATCCGTGTATGACACAGGTGAGGAACAGACGCGTACCTTCGCGGGTCGAGAAATATCGATGCCTTATATCGTGATGGAGTATGTGCGAGGGCGTACTGTGGCGTCCCTTCTCAAGAACGGTAATCCCGTCCCCATCAATGAGGCCGTACAAATTGTGTTGGGTGTGTTGAGCGCCCTGGAATACTCGCATTTTGAGGGAATCATCCACCGAGACATTAAGCCCGGCAACATTATGTTGACAACCGACGGCAAAGTAAAGGTGATGGATTTCGGTATTGCCCGCGCTATCGCTGATTCTGCCGCAACAATGACCTCAACAAACTCCGTTGTGGGAACGGCTCAATATCTTTCGCCCGAGCAGGCTCGCGGGGAAGTTGTGGATGCTCGTAGCGATTTATATTCGACGGGTTGTGTGCTCTATGAACTGTTGACGGGTAAACCGCCGTTCCAGGGGGACTCTGCCGTTGCTGTCGCTTACCAGCATGTTTCGGAACAGCCACGCCCGGCCTCCTCCTTGGCGCGCGATATTCCCGACACTATTGATCGCGTTGTTATGAAGTCCTTGGCGAAGAATCGTGATGATCGCTATCAAACAGCGGCGGCGTTCCGTGCGGATTTGCTTGCTGCAGCTCGCGGTGAAGGCGTAGTTGCTCCGGCCGTTGACTCCTGGAATCCCTACGCGGTTCACCAAAACACGAACGCAACTCAGGCGATGCCCACGGCGACTCGCATCTTACCGTCGGGGCAGCCCCACGGTACCGGAACCTATCCTTCCGGCTCCCCATATGCACAAACGGCGACGAATATGGAACCTCAGACGGGCGAACAGCCGGCTGTGAAATCGTCGTCGAAAAAGAAAAAGAAACAATCGAATGTGGGGCTGTGGATAATGCTCGGGGTGATATGTTTAGCTATCCTGGGCGTTGCCGGCTGGTTCGTCTTGGCTGGTCCTATGTCTAAACCAGAACCGACCCCGACGGCGACAACCGTGGAGAAAGTCCGCATTCCTGACGTGTCAAACATGACGGAAAACCAGGTTCGCCAGCAGTTGGAACTTCTTGATTTGAAGTTTGTTCGAGGCACAGATGTTGCGGACGACAATATTGAAAAAGAACACGCTGTGAGAACAAGTCCTGAAATTGGTACATCTGTGGAGAAAGGAAGTCGCGTAACGGTTCATTTCTCTACCGGGCCCTCCTCAGCAACTGTTCCGAATATTATTGGTATGACAACAGAGCAGGCCTCTGAACAGTTGAAGTCCGCGAATTTGGAACTTGGTAGCGTGCAACAGGTTGATGACCCCAGCCAAAACAGGGATCGCATTGTTTCTGTTGATCCAGCTGTTGGTACGCAAACCACTCCGGGATCGAAGGTAAACGTGAAGGTGGCCACCGGACGTACAACGATGCCGGATATTCTAGGAAAAACCCCGGGCGAAGCTGATAAAGCTCTGCGTGAGGCCAAACTATCGTTAGGTTCTCAAACAGAGAAGGAAACCACCAATCCTACTATGGTTGGCAGGGTTATTGATACCAGTGCTCAAGCCGGTTCCAGCCTTAGCGCCAACACCCAGGTTAATGTTGTGATTGGGAAACAGGCTTCCGCACCTACTTCAACCCCGTCACCACGCACTACTGCACAACCAAACTAATGTCACATTGATTGGATAACTAAAGTAGATATAAGGTTAATCCTATGAATAATCCAGCTTCCGGTAGAAGAGCTCTCGAAGTTGATGTCACCCCGGCCACGAATGGATCTCTTCCGTCGAAAAAAGGAAAAGAGTCCGCATCTAGGTCGAAACCTAGTTTACTGAGTCGCATCATCGGTGTGATCGGTGAAATTCTCATCACCTTAGGCATTATTATCGCGCTCTTTATTGTGTGGCAGTTGTGGTGGACAACGGTCATTGCGAATTGTAATCAAAATAGCGAGATTTCACAAATTCAAAGCAAGTGGGGAAACCCAAATTCTCAGAAGGTTGGGAAACCTCGTTACGACGATCCTCCCGCTGCTCGTCACACAAAAACAGTAGGTGATTTGGAAGGCATTATTTACATTCCACGATTCGGCAATAATTGGCGTTACACGATCAAGTACGGTGTCGAGTTGGAAGCGGTGCTTGATACTGGAAGTTTTGGCCACAATAACGACACCGCTTTCGTGGGCGAGATTGGTAATTTTGCAATTGCGGGGCATCGTTTAACCTATGGTAATTCCATGAAGGATGCGCCCGATATTAAAGATGGCGATTCCATTATTATTCAGACGGAAAACGCCTACTACGTCTATAAGCAGATTAAGCAGGAAATTGTTAAACCCACCGAAGTTCGCGTGATTTCACCTAATCCGTTTAATCCTGATTACGAGCCAACAGAACGTCTGCTATCTATTACGACGTGTGATCCCCCTCTGGTTTCCAATAATCGTCTTATTGTTTTTGCGAAGTATGACCATTGGGTTGATCCTAAAGATGGCGTACCCGCTGAGTTAGCGAAGAAGTAGGGAAAGGTTTAGCAGTCATGTATGGTGCTTTGTGGAGGGCCCTTCCGGGGCCTAAGTGGCTCAAAGTTATTGAAGCTATCATCATTTTTCTCATTATTGTTGCTATTCTTTTCACGTGGGTTTTCCCGTGGATAGCTGAAACAACTGAAATTATGAAACCAGATATTCGCGCGTAACAGATAAAGAATTTTTTGCCGTGTTCTTTTTTCCTCTATTATGGTGGAAGTGTAAAAGTTTCACGGGTGGCTTTTCACCACGTCTTATCAACTGAAAGGTATGTAATGTCCGAACTGAACAACCTTGATTCTGCACAAGATAATGAGCAACTAGAGGAAGATGGTGGCACACCTGTTCGCCGTTCTAAGACTCGTCAGAAAAAGGTTCGTAAGCCCGAACGTCGTCCAGGAACTCAACAGGACATTAAGGAACGCTCAAAGGTTGATGTAAAGCCGTCGAAGAAGAAGTCTAGGGGTAACGGCCCGAAATCTTCTCCGTCTTGGTGGGCTCCGGTTATGTGCACGCTGATGATTGTAGGGCTTATCTGTGTTGTTATTGCCTATATTTCTGCGGGGTCTTTGCCATTTCCGGGCTTCAACAATGGTAATTTGTTCATCGGTTTCGGGTTAATGATTGCTGGTTTCCTCATGACTATGGGGTGGCATTAACCTTAGTTTTTCTCGGCCACAACGTTCATTATCCTGCTGTCGCGTTGTCTTTGTGTGGTTGGGTATCCGGGGAAGTGTTTTAAAAGCTGGTCTTAAATACCGCGTTTAGTCGCGTTAAATGTTGAAATATTACGAGGAGGGGTGAATCCTTACGGGATTCACCCCTTTTTGGTGCTGTAGGATAAAATCTGGGTTAAGTGTCAAAATATGTAGTATTTTCGAGTTAAGTGTTAAAATCTATGTCATTTTCGACGTGCGAGTTACACACATCTGGGGACAAGACTGTGGATAATTACACGGTTGTTATTCAAAAAATTCGCCTATTGTCCACAATTGAGGATAAACCTGTGGATAATTACATTGGTGTAGTTACATCCATTGAAGATTATGACTTCATTTCATGAGCAACAGAAAGTTAATGGTAACGAGAACCGCGCAGCTGGCAACCATAAAGAACCACTGAAGGGCATCTTTATACTTGCTTTGTTTCACGGGACGAAGAACCAGCAAAGCCATAATAATCGCTCCCGCAATAAGCCCTCCGATATGCCCCTGCCATGAAATATTGAGTCCAGGGATAAAACTAATAACTAAGTTGTATCCCATGACGATGAGGATAAGCGTAGCCTTGCCACCGTTTTTCCTTATGTCGACGGCATATGCGGCAAAAATCCCGAAAATAGCGCCTGACGCGCCGAGCGTAGCGGTCCACATTGAATCGCCAGCGAGTCGCGCCCACGCTAAAATAAGCGTGTGTCCACCAATTCCGCACAAAAGGTAGAACACAAGGAATTTACTACGTCCTAGACGCCTCTCCATCGGTATCCCGATAAGGAATAACGCGTACATATTGCCTAATATATGCGCTTCTCCGCTGTGGAAAAACATAGCCGTGAGATAACGGTAGGGTTCACTAACTGCCAGAGCTGGAATAAATGCGCCATACTTCCATAGGCCAAAGGGAAGTACATAATCTAATATAAAGACAACAACGCACGCAATTATGAGCGATGTGGTTACGACGGGGAGATTCAACCCTTTAATTCTCGACATATTTTCCTATATCTTTGAGATCAATATGGCCGAAAGACGCCACGTACGGGACGTGGCGTCTTTATATTTCAACACGCACTGCGTTAACCCTTTGGGTGCGCAGGTGTTGCGTAGTCAGTCATACTTCTAGGATACAGTTATTTGCCTGAACCTTTCGTCCCATATTGCATATATAGGAGCGTCCTTGGCGTGCTGTGCGTGATGCCGTAACAACTCTCCGTATTGAGCATAAACGGACTCTTAGGATTCGTTGAGTTTTAGGCGATAATTTCGATGGTTTCAATAACGACGTCCTCAAGCGGACGGTCATTTCTGCCTGTTGCTACAGTTGCAATCTTGTCCACGACCTTGATTGATTCTTCATCCACAACCTTACCGAAAACGGTGTGTTTGCCATGAAGCCACGGTGTTGGGGCGACGGTAATAAAGAACTGGGAGCCGTTGGTTCCGCGCCCAAAGCGTGTGCCGGCATTCGCCATTGCTAAAACATAGGGCTTATCAAAGCCAAGTTCCGGGTCGATTTCATCATTGAAGCAATATCCGGGACCGCCTGTACCATTTCCGATGGGATCTCCGCCCTGAATCATGAAACCGGAAATAACGCGGTGAAAAATCGTTCCGTCGTAGAGTGGATCTGTGGTGGTTTCACCTGTTGCGGGGTTTTTCCATTCGCGCTTGCCCTGCGCCAATTCCGTAAAGTTCGCGACAGTTTCGGGAGCCTGTTCAGGGAAAAGGTTAACGGTTATATTGCCCTGGTTAGTTTTAATAACAGCTTTCATGTTTTCCATCTTCCCATATTTCCCTATTTTTATTGTGGTCGACGGCGGTTAGGCACGTTCGCCGTCGTCGAACATGAAAATAAACTGAGCTAATGCATGATTTATGTGACACAGCGGACATAAAGTGAAAGAATGGAAGATATAGAAAAAATGCGGTCCCTTCTGGGATCACGATGGGAGGTCATCATGTTTGGTCGCAAGAAGAAGGCTGTAAAAGCGCAGGAGAAAGCGCGTAAAGAAGTCGATGCGCTCATGGCAAAAGTTGATAAGTTGCGTAAAAAGGCTGAAGAAACAGCCAAGAAAGCAAAAATTGAAGGCGCTGGGAACCGAATGAAGTGGGAGCGTAAGGCAAAGAAGGCTGCCGTGACGGTTAAGGAATATGCTCAGGTGGCAGGAACCAAGATTCAGGATTATGCAACCCAAGGATATGATTGGGCAGCGCCAAAGGCACATGAACTTGCAGATAAGGTCCGTCCCTATGTTGAAAACGCGACGGATAAGGCTCGCCCCTATGTTCAGCAGGCAAAAGATGCCGGTTCTGATTTTGCAGATAAGGTTCGTGACGATTATATTCCGCGAGTTAAGAGGGCTGCACATGCCGCAACTGATGCAGCAACGTCAAAGGACGGTGTTGTGGAGAAAACGAAGGTTGCAGCTAAAGTTGCTGGTACTGAATTAGCAACACCAACGCCGAAGAAGAAGCGCCGTTGTTGTGCAAGGCTTTTTGGCCGTTTGGCAGTTGTTGGCGGTGTTGGCACCGCAGGTTACTTCTTCTGGAAGCGCAAGAAGAACGTTGAAGATCCGTGGGCTGAAGCCTATTGGGAAGATGTTGATGGCGTGAAGGCTAAGGATGAGGCGGAAGATGTGGCTCAGTCCCAGGCAGAAGATGCTAAAGATGCCGCTAAGAATGTCGCAGAAAAAGCGAAAGAAGTGGCTAAAGATGCTAAAGAAAAGGCAAAAGAAGTAGCTAAAGATGCTAAAGAAAAGGCAAAAGAAGTAGCTAAAGACGTCAAGGAAAAGGCGAAAGAAGCGAAGGATGTTGCCAAGGAAAAAGCCAAGGACGTCAAAGAAGCTACGAAGAACGCTGCTGAAAAGGTCCGGGACACGGCTCATCATACGCTCGAATCCGCAGAGGATATCAAGCAGGAGTTAGCCGATAAGGTCAAACAGTCCGTTGAAGATGCTAAAAAGGACTAATACATAGGTATCCCCTGCGGGCGCGGGTGGCGGTAACCATTATCCGCCACCCGCGCCCGCCCCCTTGTCCTTCACCCCCACGCAAGAACTCCCTACCTTTTCCTTTAATTAATTGTTCTACCGTGTGACCTTGCTTCTATTTCGTCCATTATCCAACCGTCCTATTTTCTTCATTCCCCAAGTGTTAATGTAGAGTACCTATATTCAAAAGGAAGAGGTCGTCATGAAATTCCGCCGAATTGTTGCCGCAGCAGTTACTGCACTCATAGCCTCTGTTGGCCTGGCAAGTTGCTCGTCGTCATCTGAATCATCATCTGGTTCCGGCAAGGTTATTAAAATTGGCACAACGGATGCCAGCAAGAGACAGTGGAAAGTTTTCCAGGATGAGGCAAAGAAGGCTGGCTTCAACGTGCAGGTTGTTCCTTTCTCTGATTACAACACTCCTAATGATGCTCTACAGCAGGGTCAAATTGATGTCAACCAGTTCCAGCATATTAAGTTCCTTGCTAACTATAATGCCGGTAAGAATACGGAGCTCACACCCATTGTTGCAACGGAGATCATTCCGTTGGCTCTTTTCTGGAAAGATCACAAGAACTTGGATGGTATTGAAGGTCAATCCGTTGCCATTCCTAACGATTCCACTAACCAGGGACGCGCCATTAATGTCCTTGTCCAGGCCGGTCTGGTTAAGCTGAAGAATAAGGATATTCTTGAACCTACACCCGTAGATATCGATGAATCTGCTTCTAAGGTGAAGGTCACCGCGATTGATGCTTCTCGTTGCCCTGCGGTTTACGGTGAAGGTAAGCCCGCTATTATCAACAATTCCTTCCTTGATCGCGCCAAGATTAACCCCAAGAGCGCCATTTTCAAGGATGATCCGAGCAACCCTGCCGCAGAACCTTACATTAACGCTTTCGTCGTGAAGAAGGATCGCGCAAACGATAAGGATCTTATCCGCCTTGGCGAAATCTGGCACACCAAGCCCGTTCAGGAAGCTATCGCTAAGGATAGCGCCGGCACCTCCGTTGAAGTAAAGCGCACCCCGGAAGAACTCATTAAGATCGAGAACCGTTTGCGCGAAGCTATCAAGGCAGCGAAGAAATAAAAAATAAATGACTACTCAGGATACAACGCCCCGCGGAACCAGTATTACGTTTAAGGACGTTACAAAGGTTTTCCAGCATAAAAAAGGTTCGGTCACCGCTGTTGACAATGTCAATCTTGAGGTGAAACCGGGTGAAATTATTGGCATTATTGGTTATTCCGGTGCCGGTAAATCCACTCTCGTGCGCCTCATTAACGGACTCGATACCGTCACTTCCGGACATATTTATCTGGATGGTACGGATATCGTTGGTATGCCGGAAAAACAGATGCGTACCATGCGCCGTAAGATTGGCATGATTTTCCAGCAATTTAACCTTTTTTCTTCCCGCACGGCGGCAGGTAACGTGGAATATCCTCTGAAGCTCGCCGGTGTTCCGAAGCAAGAGCGCGCCCAGCGTGTTCAACAGCTTTTGGATTTCGTCGGCTTGGGCGACCGCGGTTCGAGCTATCCTGAACAACTTTCGGGTGGCCAGAAGCAACGTGTAGGCATTGCGCGCGCTCTGGCCACCACCCCTTCTCTCCTCCTTGCCGACGAAGCAACCAGCGCTCTCGACCCGGAAACAACCCATGAAGTCTTGAGGCTGTTACGTAAGGTTAACCGGGAACTCGGCATTACTATCGTCGTTATTACGCACGAAATGGACGTTATTCGTTCCATTGCGGATAATGTTGCGGTGATGGAAAACGGGAAAGTCGTCGAATACGGAAGTGTTTACGAGATTTTCTCCAATCCTCAAACGCCTATCGCTAAGCATTTCGTTTCCACTTCGTTGCGTAATACGCCTGACGAGTTAGAAGAAGATCAGTTACTTGGGCAAGAGGGGCGCCTCTTCACGATTAAACTCACGGAAAAGTCTGGTTTCTTCAGCGCGGCTGCGAATGCGCGAAACAACGGGGTGTATTTCTCGATCGTCCACGGCGGCGTCACCACTATTCAAAATCAAAGTTTCGGAAATATGACTGTCCGACTGCTCGGTGAAGATTCCGCCATTCAACAGTTCTATAATGAGGTTGCCGCAACAACAGATATTAAGGAGATTGTGCGATGACTCTTTCAAACACTCTCCCCCTCGGGTGGTTTGGTTTCGATTGGGATCGTTACGGGGATACGTTCCTTGAGGCCATTAAAGATACCCTCATTATGGTTGGTATGACCATGCTTATTGCGGGTTTCCTCGGTTTAATCGTCGGTATTTTGCTTTATACGACGCGCAAGGGCGGAATTCTTCAAAATGGCGTTGTGTACACGGTTTTGAATATTCTCGTGAACTTTGTCCGCCCTATTCCGTTCATTATTTTAATCGCCGCCCTTCAACCCCTCACTGTTGGCGTGATGGGCACAAGTATCGGGCGTAACGCCGGTATTTTCGTCATGGCGATTGCCGCTACATTCGCGGTTGGGCGTATTGTTGAACAGAATCTTGTGGCAATTGATCCCGGTGTTGTGGAGGCGGCCCGTTCAATGGGCGCATCCCCCATGAAAATCATTACGTCGGTGATTATTCGTGAGGCTCTTGGCCCGCTCGTTCTTGGCTATACCTTTATTTTCATTGCTGTTGTGGATATGTCCGCTATGGCAGGTTACATTGGCGGCGGTGGCCTGGGTAATTTCTCAATTGTCTACGGCTACCAGGCTTTCGACACCGTTACGATGTACGTGGGCGTTTTTGCGATTATTATCCTTGTTCAAACGGCACAGTTCTTCGGAAACTGGCTGGCAAAGAAAATTATGCGTCGCTAAATACTATGAAGAACCCACATATTTTAGATAAAGTTCCTCAAATACTCGGTGTCTGCATTCCCTTTCATTTTATCTCTAGCTATCTGGGGTGCCTGGGAAACAATTTCCACTTTTGATTCTTTAACGATAAGAGTTCTGGCTTGCGTGGGCATAGCCGTCTTAACCTTACTAACCGGTGTCGTACTATTTTGGTGGAACGCCTATTGCCAAAATAAATGGAAACAGAAAAAAACTTGATGATGCCCTGTACTGAACCCCAATTCTTGGACAGTGTGATTCTATCCGATGGTGGTTAGTGCGTGTTGCCGGTATTCGTTTGGGGTCATCCCTCCGAGCCGTTCTTGCATATGCTCAGTGTTGTACCACTGTATGTACTCGTCAATCGCTGCGCGCAGCTCGCTGATGGAAACGAATGAGTCATTGTTGAACATTTCTTCTTTCAAGTGAGAAAAGAAGTTCTCCATCACGGAGTTATCGTAACAGTTGCCCTTACGGCTCATGGATTGAACGCACTGATGCTCAACTAGCTGACTGATCCATGACTGGTGCTGATAGTGGTAGCCCTGATCAGTATGAACAAGAATAC
>NZ_ATUY01000002.1:127888-313085 GCF_000420445.1 Actinotignum urinale DSM 15805 | reverse complement strand
GGCAACAGCCGGTATCAAATCATCGACCGGAACTGTTGGTGATTCTTACGATAACGCCCTAGCAGAAACCGTAAATGGTTTATACAAGACCGAGTTGATCTACTCTCGCGCCTGGCGCTCGTGTAGCGAGGTCGAGTGGGCAACCCTGAACTGGGTGTACTGGTGGAACAACCACCGCCTCCACGAATCCCTAGGCTACGCTACCCCAGAGGAGATTATCGCAAGCTATAATCAACACCGGGTCAGTCAACTGACCCCCGTATAAGAAGCGGAACAAAACCCAGTACGCTTCAGAACACCACACACAAGAGCGGTAATCAAAGAAACGATAACCAAGGTGTAGAAAGCGTGAATCCTGAAGCGAATAATCATCACCAACAACACCAGAATTGAAATCACGGCGACCGTGAAAAGATAAGCTGGTGATGCAGTAATTTCAAACTTAGGTTGTTGCGACACCGCAATATTTACCAAAGATAATGTAGGAGATAATCCCATAACATCCTCATTTCTTGACAGTTGCCCTCAAGAAAAGTTCGTACGTTTCTTGAGGGCAACCCTGACGTCAACTATTACTTATCACCTTCCGGTGCGGGGCCAAGTTCGCGAACAAGCTGACCCATACGTGCGTAAGCCTTGTTGCGGTACGCAATGAGGGCGGCCTTCTTTTCTTCGTCGAAATCGCCAGTGAGTCCCTTGCCGTTCTTGGTGCCGTTACGGCCGGATGCAACAGTATCCTTCAACAGTTGAGGTGTTGCGAAACGTTCGCCGAAGGCTTCCTCGAATGTCTTGAAGCAGTTGGCGTACACGTCCAAACCTGCCTGATCCGCAATTGCGAAAGGACCGAAGAATCCAAGGCGGAAGCCGAAGGTTGTTTTCACGATGATGTCAACATCTTCGGGGGTAGCGATTCCTTCTTCGACGATGTTGAAGGCTTCCTTAAGAAGGACGTACTGCAAGCGGTTGAGAACCATGCCGGGCTTATCTGCAACGAGCGCACCTTGGCATTCGCAACGGCGCAGAATTTCCTTGACAACATCAACGAGGGCGCGATCCGTCGCTTCGCCAACAACCAGTTCAACACCCGGGATGAATGGCGCGGGGTTGGAGAAGTGGACCGTCATGAAACGTTCCGGATTCTTGACCGACGGGGCAAGAACGTGAACGGGAATGGTGGAGGTGTTTGTGCCGATAATTGCTTCCGGCTTTGCATGAGCGGAAATTTCCTTGAGTACGTCCTCTTTAATTGCGACGATTTCCGGGACTGCTTCTTCAATGAAGTCAGCATCTTTCACAGCTTCCGCAATGGTATCTGCTGAGGTGAGATTCTTGCGAACAAGTTCAGTTGCACCAGCGGGATACAAGCCCTGATCTTCGAATTCCTGAGCTTCGCGGACAAGACGTCCGAGAGAAGCACGAGCAGCTTCGGCATTCGCATCGGTAACGGCGACATCGTAACCGGCCATCGCTAGCTTCTGTGCGATACCACCGCCCATGTAGCCTGCGCCGACAACTGCAACTTTTTTGATATCCATTTTATCTCCTTCGATAACAGTAGCCCCTTTACCACTGCACTAAGAGCAATAATACAGAACCTATATCCTATAGGCAATTAGGATTCTATAAATTCATAAAATGGCGGTATTTCAACGTTTTTTATTTTTTGCGCCCGAATTTTATGAAACTTTTCGACGATAAGTTCTAGCGTTTTGCGTGTTTTCTTTACATTCCCTATTCTGGCTCTGCTGTGGACTTCTAAAGTCATCAAAGACCAGGATAGGCAAGCCAAACATCAATGATAGCCACACATCCGTGTTCGATTGTGCCAGCATCCCTGTTTTTCACATGCGGCATGCATCGAGGCGTACAGTTAGCCCCTTTGCTTGCTCGGTGTCGCAACCACCACTAGAACCCAAGGAATGCTGAACGTTTGCCATTAAACCCCAAAGCCGGGCTATAGGACAAAATTGGAGGATGTGGGTTAGTCCCATGCGTTGGTCCAGGGTGTTGTGTGGTGTAGGTCGGCCCAGGTGATTTTGTCACCCCATTGGGGTAGGTCTTGGATTTGCGGGACCTGGCGTATTTGTTGATAGACACGTTCGATTGAAGCATCAGTAGGCATAACCTTCAAAATTTGTGCTACTGGTAACGGATTAGGACTGTGCATATAACAATGCCAGAAAATCGCTTTAATACGTCTTGCCAGACTCATTCCTCGATGCTGGAAAAGCATCTGGCGAAGTGTAGCGTTCGTAGCACCTTCAATCTTATTATTCATTGCTGGTAGCACGCCTAAATACCCGGTCAGATCGGGATCAAGATAGGTAAACAAGGTGCCTTGCTTAATCAGCTTGTGCACCCGGTTACGGGCGGATCGGACTCGTTCATGGGTATAACGCCACGTTCCGTTCTCATCATAACTTTTCTCGTCAAGAAACTCGGCATATTTGGTATACCAGTTACCCCATTTCGTTAACCACTCACTAGCCTGGCTTGGAGTTTTCACACGGATAAGTTGTTTACCCAACTGATACATTTCTTTACTAGCCGGTAGTTTAGGCCGCATCGTCGTAGCGGTTTTTATCTGGTTAAAAACATGGAACGTGCATCGTTGGACACGCGAAGACGACCAACACTTAGCCAGCGCTGTTTTCAACCCTGAACCACCATCACAGACCACAACATCCGGCGCGGCAATACGCTCTAAAAGCGCTTTCCACGCCACTGTACGTTCATTTCTAGCAACATACCAGCCAAGCACATGCTCATCATTTCGCGCAATCAACACAACAGCTTTACGCCCTAAATGAATCCCATCAAGGTAAATCACCCCAAACTTCTCATCAACCACAGGGCTTAATGGCCAAATATCCCAAAATTTACGTGTTTTTCGACGGAACGTGCGCCCTTTCCCCGGCATCTGAGCCATCGTGGTATTACCAAGTAGCCACGAGATAAACATGTTGAGATCTTTAGCGCTCGTATCAATACGGTGCGTTTTCTGGGTATCACATTTAGCGCATTTCCAACGCTGAACACCAGAAGGATGATGGCCATTCTTGACCATAGGAACCTGACAAAAAAAACAAAATGGACGATTCATACCTACCAGCATGAATCAACCAACAAGTATCCCGACTTTCCCGCACCACACCAACGAAAAGTCGCGCTAAAATCCTCCAGATTTGTCCTATAGCCCCCAAAGCCCCACTAAATTCCGAAAAGCCTCGTTAGTTGCCCCCCCAGAAGACAAAAACGGAGCCCTTTCGGACTCCGTCAAACTCATGTGCATGCTACAATAGCGCGCGCATTCTGCAACCTAACGCGAATTAGCGTGTTTCACGATGGGTTGTGGAAGCATTGCACCTTGAGCAGTACTTCTTGATTGCCAAGCGATCCGGCGTGTTGCGACGGTTCTTCTTGGTGATGTAGTTGCGTTCCTTGCAATCCTCGCATGCGAGGGTGATCTTGGGACGCACGTCTGCTGACTTGCTTGCCATCTTCTTTAGCTCCTCACGATTGGTCCGACAAAACGGTTGTAGCGGGGGCGGGGATTGAACCCGCGACCTCACGATTATGAGTCGTGCGCTCTGACCATCTGAGCTACCCCGCCTCACGTTACCGCTTTTGCGGCAACAGAGCCCCGAAAGGGAATCGAACCCTTGACCTTCTCCTTACCATGGAGACGCTCTGCCGACTGAGCTATCGGGGCTTGAACATATATGCGAATATTTCGCTGAAGTTCGTGGCGGGTGAGGGATTCGAACCCCCGAAGCGTTCCGCAACTGATTTACAGTCAGCTCCCTTTGGCCACTCAGGAAACCCGCCATTTTGCCACTCCCCGTACGGAAAGCGACCTGATAAAGAATACCCGACGTGGCAATACCAGCGCAAGCCCGAAATGAAGAACGTGGCAACCCTCACCACACACGCCCGCAAACGTCGGAAAAAACCCGGAAAATCCGCAGAAAAACGTGGAAATGCTAACGAAAACTAATTCGTCGTACCGCGTCAAAACCGCACGAACACGCCACCAGGCACAGAACGAACCCGCCACGCGCGCTACGCGAGCGTCGCGCCAACCGCGCCAACCGCGCCAAAAACGCGCGCCCTCCAACCCTTATTATGCGTTGTGGTGCCCTGCGCGTATCGAGAGCGCACCCGCCACCCCTACGGCAACCGGTGAATCCACTCCGGTTTAGAGAACTTTTCCTCGTAACGCTCCTGAGCAATCCGCAGATCCTCGTCCGTCAAATGCCCCTCGCTCGCCCCGTATTTGCTGGCAAACGTCGCCTTAAAGACCTCAATAATTTTGTCTCGCGCCATACCGGTTTGACTCTTCATCGGGTCCACGCGCTTATTCGCACTGCGATGCCCGCGGTTGTTCTTACCCGCGTCGCCCATATTGAGCACATCCATCATTTTGTCCGCGTCAATATCGTAGGCGAGCGTCACGTGATGCACCATATATCCGGTAGCGAAATGTTTCTGCGCCGCCCCGCCAATCTTGCCCTTATCGGAGGCGATATCATTCAACGGAACATAGTGCGCCTTCACGCCCACGCGCGCGAGCGCCTCAATCACCCACGCATCCAGGAACGGGTAGGACTGTAGGAAACTCATCCCATCCACCAACGCGGTGGGGACAACCAGCGAATACGTAATACAGTTTCCGGGCTCCATGAACATCGTCCCACCCCCGGTGATACGACGCCCAACGGTTATCCCCCACTTGTCCACACCCTCCTGGTTAATCTCATTGGAGTAGGACTGGTAGGATCCCATCACCACGAGCGGACGGTCCCATTCCCAGATGCGCAGGAAGGGTTTGCGTTCCCCGCGCGCCACCGCTTCTGGAAGTGTTTCGTCGAGCGTCATATTGAGAACAGGGTGAATAACCGGGGTGTGAATAACCTCGAAATCAATGGCATCCCAAGATAGAGCCCCTCCCAACGCACGCCGCACCGCCACGGCAACGCCTTGCGGGGTAAGCCCAAACATGTTGTCTGTAGGCAAGATGGCCGCCTCAACGTGCGCCGCAATATCTTCTCCGCTCGTATCTGCGGGCAACCCTTCCAGGGCGTGCGTGATTCTCCACAGCGCTTCGTCCGGTTCTATAAAGAAATCGCCAGATAAGCGAACGTTTGCGAGTTTGTTGTCGCGAACCTCCACGTCAACAATCGCCATTTTTTGGCCTGGTTCTTTATATTCACCGTGCATTAGATGAGCTCCCCTGTATATTCTTCGCCGTGGGAGATCGCCGTCATTGCCTCCCCCGACACCACTTTAATACGTTCGCGCCCTACCTTGCTTCCGAGGTTCTTTTCAAAGGTGTCCAGGAGTTCCCATCCCTGCCACGTTGTGGGGCGTTTTCCTTGACTTGCGAGGAGGTCAAGCACGCCTTGCGCGCCACTTCCGTCCCCTGTTGCCTGAAGTTTCCCGGCTTCCGCGTCCGCTAAAAGGTTGGTAATGGTTTCTTTCGCATCCGATTTTGTTGATCCGATAAGGCCGACGGGACCGCGCTTCACCCAACCGGTTGCATAGTATCCCGGCATCGGCTTTCCGTCTTGGATAATGCGTCCTGCTTCGTTGGGGATAACGTGGGCTTTCTCGTTCCACGGCAAGCCCGGAATGGGTGAGGATGCGTAGCCGGTTGCGTGGTATACCGCTTGGACCGGGTAGTCAACGTATTCGCCGGTTCCGGTAACGTTTCCGTCCCCACTCAGGCGCGTGCGTTCCATGCGGATGCCTTCTACACGGGTTGTTCCGAGAATTTCGACGGGGCGCTGCATGAGATGGAGATGAATTTGTTTTGGTGCGGTGAAAGTTTCGGGGTCGCGTTCACCCCATTCCTTCAAAATATCGACGACTTGCGCAACGCCTTTGGAGCCCTGTATGGCTTCTTCGCTTGCGGGGTCGAAAGCGAATTCTTCAGGGAAAACCTTCATATCTACGTCCGGTAGTTTCCCGAATACGCCCATTTCGCGCGGGCTGAATTTGACCTGCGCCGGGCCTCTGCGCCCAAAAATTTTGACGTTTTGTACCTTGTTTGCCCGTAAACCTTCTTCAACGTTTGCGGGAATGTCTGTATGTTCGACGAGGTAGTCCACGTCGCGCATCATCATGCGGGTAATATCGAGGGCAACATTCCCCACCCCAATAACCGCAACATTTTCTGCTTCAAGGTTCCATGTTCGGGGGTGGTTGGGGTGTCCGTCGTACCAGCTGACGAAATCTGCCGCGCCGTGCACGCCTTCCAGGTGTGTTCCGGGTATGTTCAGTGGCGCGTCTGTTTCAGCGCCTGTTGCGACAATAACTGCGTCGTAGTAGGTGTGGATATCTTCTATCGTAATGTCTGTGCCGACGTTGACGTTTCCAAAGAAGCGAATATCTCCGCGTTGAAGGACTGTGTAGAGGGCACCTGCGATGCTTCGTACGAAGGGGTGATCGGGGGCGACTCCGTAGCGGACGAGACCGTAGGGTGTGGGGAGTTTTTCAAAAATATCTATGGATACGGGTAGTCCGGATTTGCTGAGAATATCCGATGCATAAATTCCTGCTGGCCCTGATCCAATAACTGCCACCTGGTAGCGTTTTTCCGCCACGCCGCCTCCTTTGTTCTATGTTTCTTGAAAGTCTACCGTGCGTATGGGGCTTTTCCGATGGGGTTCACGATTGAAGAAATAAGGGACAGTAGGAAACAAACTTTCCTATTGTTTTTGCTTGCTTCACAAGCACACTAATGCAGGGCTTTACGAACATACGCATATGGGCGTGTTACGAACACAAAACGTGCGTTACTAACAAAGCGACGAAATGCCCTAAGCATGCGTGTGTGGCGTAGGAAAATTTGTTGTTTTCCCACGCCACACATATGTTCAAGATTTACTTGGTTTCCACGTTAAGACGAATAACTCCGTAGGTGTAGCCGTGGCGCAAGTAGACTGCGCAGGGCTGCTTGGTTTCTTCGTCAATAAAGAGATAGAAGGGATGCCCAACCATTTCCATTTCATATAGCGCCTGATCAACAGACATCGGCGTTGTTTCGTAAAGTTTATCGCGAACAATAACCGGTGAATCCCCAATTTGGTGTTCAAACGCTTCACCGGGTACCGATGGCTTGTGGACTTCATCCACAATATCTTCTTCAATAACTGGTTCGGGCTCTTTTATTTTAAGATCGTCAACTGTGAGGTTGAAGGGTTCTGCAACCTTCTGCCCTCTCCCGTGAGCTTTCTTTCGATCACGGGTACGGCGAAGACGTTCAATAAGCTTTCCTAGTGCTAAATCAAGTGCACTGTACTGATCTGCTGCTGCCGCTTCGGCTCGTATCACGGGACCTTTATCAATAACTGTGAGTTCAATTTTTTTCGACGCTTCAGCGCGTGCTGGATTGTTTTCCTTTTGAACTTCCACCACCACACTCTGCGCAAAGGGGGCGAATTGTTCAACCTTTGCTAGCTTATCTTCAAGATGAGTACGGAAGCGATCGGAAATTTCTGTGTTCCTACCTTTTACGATAATATCCACGATTCCCTCCTAGGGTGTTGTGCGGCTGAGCCGCAGGAAAAGGTAACTGCATCTCACGCAATAAAGAGAATTGCCCACCTCCCTACAAACATCTATGTTCATCGTTGTGGCAAAACATGCGATGGCTTTCAACGATGAAAGACGACACCGTGTTGTTAATAATCAAGTGTAGTCGGGCTCACGTCTAAATCAAAGTTAATTGAGGTTATACGTCAGATGAATATTTGCCATCTTTAAGGTTCTTTTCATCTCGGCCCTCTATGCCTATCGTTTTTCCTCACCACACTTTTTCAATCCCCTACTTTGACGTTCATCTTCTTTTTCGCCCATGCTCAGCTCCTTTGACACACAGTTTTCACCCCCACTTTCCACTCATCGTCTTATACCCGCACCGCTACGTCTCCTTATCTCTTTCACGTATTTCATGCGGATTAACGGCATGGGCCAGGACAATAGCGCCACACACCGTAATCCCCTGCGTCGCCAGCGTCCGCATACAACCAGCGAGTGTCGCTCCGGTTGTGCACACGTCGTCGACGATAATGGCACATACCCTGCCGGAATCAGCCATGCCTTCCAACATCTGAATTTTCTTGCTATCGCAGTAAATCCCCTGGCTTTTTCGCCCTCTCGCGTGCTGGTTATCTTCACGAACCCCTACCCCCACAAGCCCAAGTTTTTGGCACATATGCGTAACGTGACGCCATATTTTTTCACCTATCCCCATCTCTGTTTTACGTAAAATATCCAGACACGCCACGCCTCCTCCCCACGCCTCGCTCACTGCATGAGCGGCGAAAGTAGCCACCAATCTTCCTTCCCGACGCCGTTTCTTACCTGAAGGAGCCGGAATAATCAGCACGCCACTATCCATTGATTTTGTTATAAAAGCCTCCTCAGATCCTGTGGTTTCACCCGAAATAGTGTATGCATGTCGAGAAATGTTTTGCTTAACCGCAACATTTTTTACGGGGATTCCGCTTTTGCATAAATCCACCTTGGGCGTGTTAACAATAGGCCTCGGTATTCTCCTCGCATTATTGCCGGCAAAAATACTTGTTTGCCGGGCGAACCCCTCTTCACCAATTAATGCCCGGGCGCGCCAGCGAAGAATGTGGGTAATACGTTTCGTCAACGCGGTATTGTTCGTGTTTTTCCATCGAATAATCGCAGCCTTTCGCACACCTTTATACACCCCGAGGCTCATGACAGGGAAAAATGGACGCTCCTGACCCGTCGCCTCAACATGAAGAAGATAGGGTGCATGTGCTGAAACGTCCCTCCACTGCCCGGCAAATTTTTCGCTACATCCCGGGCATAACGGCGTATCTAGCCGTCCGCAACCCGCACACCATAGAGGAAAAATCAGGCGCGATATAGATGCCATAGTGTTAACGACGGCATTCACAACCCTAGAAAAGAAGACATAAAGAAAAGTCATAGGGCTAGTTTTTCACGCCCGAACACGCCCCATTTTTCCTATCCACAGGCCTCGTCACACGGAGCGTTAATCCACAACTCTTTCCTTTTAACCTGGGTAGATTGCTTCGCTGAGGGTTCCTTACGGCGCAACGTGCTTTGATACGGGCAAGGAGAACGGCGTTTATGCTACACCGTTATTTTTTGTTATTGTTGAAACGAAGGTCACATGCCGTGGTGCTTATTGTTGTTCGCGTTATTCTTCGTCGTCGCCTCCGGCTCAGCCTTCATCTCCGACCTCGCCTTCGCCTCCACGAATAACGGTTAAATGCGGTGGAACGTGAATATCAGCAGGACGACGGACTTCACGGCTCGCCACACTCGGGGCAGGAACATCTTCTTGCGATGTTGCACGAATGGCATCCGCGAGCGCCATGAGATCCGTCTGTGACGGCGGGGTAGGCTCAAATTCCGTGCGCAGGCGTATCATTTGCCAACCGCGGGGAACAGTGACTGTTTCTGCGTGCATTGTACACAAATCGAATGCGCCCTGGGTGGCAACCGGGGAAAGCGGACCGATAACTGCCGTCGATTCTGCGTAATCGTACGTCATAGTGGCGACGGCAGGTTGTCGACAATTTGTTCTGGAACATTTACGTAGATGACTCACGTCTTCGACGCTACCACGTGTAGGCTTGAAATATGGAAATTATCCCCGACCGTTCTCATGCTAGACGTCGCGACCGCCACGGGCGAGGACTACGCGGCCCCATTTTGCCCCTTTCTGTTCCCTCATGGAAAACTCGGTCGAATAGATTTGATGAACTTATTGCCCTGGAATTAGCAACATATCGTCGTTTTTACGAAGAGGATATGAAAAAACTAGATTTTGCTGTGATTGATGTTCCTGAAACGGATCCTTCTCCCTGGGAAGATGGTATTCCGCTTGCTCGCTATCTGCCTTTCCATAAGGGTGGGGATATCGTTGCCCGGCTCGTGTTTTACCGGATGCCTATTCTTATGTCTGCCGTGCGCTCCCCCGATCCGCGTTACTTCATTCACGCTGTCGTTACCGAACAGCTCGCCTCAGCATTGGGGAAAGATCCCGAGGATATTGATTTTATCTAACAGATGTAAAGGATAAATTTGTAGAAAAACGAAAACGCGAACAGTTTTCCGTCGTACATACAGCAAAGAAACTCGCGAAGTACGCAACACCTACTGTTAGCGACAAACGATTCTCGGCCCCTTGGTTCGACAAGGCTGGACAACCTCACCCAACTAGCGAATAACGATTTTGGAGCGCAACTGGTTACTCAAAGCAGGATAAGCTGGAATCCAATCAACTCCATCGGCACTTTCCGCCCCACCCAACACAACCGTGGCAACACGCATATTGTTAGAAGCCTCCACACGATAGGAAACCGCGCCCTGCGGAAGATCTAACGCAACAAAGCCTGAAACCTGGCTGGAAATCTCCGGCAAAGCCTTACCCGATACGTCGAAGGGGGTCAGTTTCACAGTTCCCTGCCCGGCAACACCCACCTGAGCCTTGTACGGGCCGGAAATGCCCGCAAAGTTCCTGCCTAGAGGCGTCGAGGTTGCCCACGCAATATCGTCGTTACGAGAAATACGGACACCTGCCACAACAGGGCTGGATGAGGCAATCTTTATGGCGTAGGCTCCCTGAGAAATTCCGTCGAGATTCAAATCCATAACGGAGTTTGCGGCGAGTTTAACGTCCTTGCCACCCTCAAGTGCTTTCTCGCCATCTTTTCCGATATAGGACACGTGAACCGTCGTTTCCCTGCCCGGATTCGTTAAGCGAAGAACAGAATCGTGACCCTTTTCAATCAATACCCCAGGAATAACGTGTTCTGTGGACACCTGGGAGCCCACCGCGAAATCAACACCACCACCGTAGGCACCCGAAATATGTAGGTTTTGCAAGGTCGCGCCGAACAGGCCCGCATTGGTGTGAATATGGAATGCGGTGCGTTTATCGGTTGGAATAAGGCCATCGAGAGTGTGGCGGATAGTGCTGTTGGGCGGAACCGCAACCACCACGGGACGATCCTCAAGTTTCCCGGTGGAACCGTATGCCGTTACCTCCACAGAAATCGCGGATGTCCCCGGATTCGTGAGCACAAGCTGATTGGAAGAACCGGGTTCCGTAGCGGAGGCAACAATCCAGGTGTCGGACACGAAAGAGGTACAGGGGTTAGCGGCAAGCCCGCGCGTATCGCCCGCCTGCGCGCTGTAGAAATTCGCGCCCGCCACAGGTTCATGAAGTTTCCCGGTGAGAACCGTTGGAAGTTTATCCACTTTTTGCGACACTCCGGGAGAGGTTAAGGAATATAGCGACGACGAATCATTTTCGTCCGCTGTATCGACACGCATGCCCGATGAAATCGTTCGAATAAAACCGCCACCACATGTCAAACGTGTGGGAAGTTGAGCGGAGCTCGCAACAGGAGGCTCAATGGTGGAAGTGGTGTGCGAAGGAAGGAAAGAGAGAACACTCGCACCAACCATTAAACCGACGACCGCGATACCGCTGATGCCACGAACACCCCAGTTACGCCAACGTGACCAATGTATTGCCATTAGTGCGTCACCACCTTACGTCGCCTGAGCGGGAGTGCCACCACGATAGCGGCAAGAGCAACAACGAGTTGCGTGCCGGCAACAAGGTAGTCAGTGAGAGGAGAGTAGGAAATGACGAGGTTCCCAGCCGACGGAACCTTCCATTCCTCGTTCCACGACGAACCAGTTTTTTCCAAAGCTACACCATCAAGATAAGCGACCCAGCCGTTGTGTCGGCGTTCAGCAAGAGACAGAGTTCCAGCTTCCTGAACCCGCGTTTGCAAACCGTATTTTCCGGAGGGAAGGGCGTGGGAATTCAAGGTTGCGCGTGCGATTCGTCCATTGCCGACGCGCCAGAACATGCCGGATTCGGTGGAGTTAATAAAGGTGAGGTGGCCGGCTGCGTTAAGAGAGGAGGCGAGTTGTGCGGTGGCATGCTGGGCGCTTTCCGGATTTGGAGTGGTAGTGGTGGCGGTGTTGTTGTCCTTTGGTTGACCCACTGCACCCGGAATAACAACATAACCGATACCGTGGTGCACCAAATCTTGAGCGATAGTCGGATGCGCATTCGCAAGATTTGCGATAATGCGCTGCATATCCGCATCCGCTTTCGTCACCACACCATGTTGGGCGCCAACAAGCAAAGCACTGGAATCAGCCATCGTCACATCCGTTAAACGCCTGCCGTCCCCGCGCCAGATTTCGCCACGAATCCCATGTTCTGTTGGGAAAAGAGCCAACACACGAGTGCGGGCCGAAGATTTCTGATCAAGAATTGCGCTCAACGGAACGGCGTTATTTTTCACCGGACCCACAACGCTCTCCCCCTTCGCGTGAGCAACAGCCCACGCGAGGCTCGTCGTCGTCGCCCCAAAAAGAAGCGTTGCAATAGTCCCTAAACTTATGAGTTGGAAAAGACCAAAAGCGCGCCCGGACATATCGGTACGCAAACCGTCCGCCCCGGCAACAATTGCGGACCACAAGCCCACCATCGAAATGCTTAAACCAATACCGGCCCACGCCTTCGAATAGGACGCCTGCGCGCCATCATAATACAGGGCAACAGCAACATGCGTGCACGCAACCGCCCATATCATGCCGGCCGAGCCCCCCAGCCACGAAGCACGAATGAGCTTCCAGTTGCGTCCGCGTACAAGCGCGAGCACCGCGACAGCGAGGAAAATGACGGCGAAAAGGGTGAGGCATTTGGACCCAATACTTCCTGCCAGCAACGCAAACGGGTTCGTGGCGCTACCCGCGGGATTAAAGACAAACAGAGAATACGGAGTGGGTGTTGCATTCGTTGGTGCACCTGGAGTTGAGAAAATCAACCGCCAATCAAACGCAAGAGATGGTACGACGAGAACCGCTGCGGGTATTGGAAGCCACAACCACCAGAAGTTTTTCGAGATAATAAAGCCCGTGGCGGCAGTTAATACGAGAAGGAGAAGAGTGACGGGTGCGCAGGCAGACATGACAGCGCCAAGGAGGGCCACACTCCCAACGTTAGTGAAGTTGCGACGCAAGGGATAACGCCACATCGTCACAATAATCGCAAGAGCGAGAGGCAAACAGGTATGGAACAGGGCGCCGGCAACATGCCCGTAAGAAATGGCGACCAGGAGTGGCGGAGCAGCAACCCAGGTGAGGGTAGCAACCGAGCGAACCTGCGGGGATGCCGTGAAACTGCGGGCGGCCCAGAAGGCGGTGAGAGCGGAGAAAGGAAGGCACAGGTAGAGAGTTGCGGTGGCAATCGTGCCCATCGTTATGCCGAAGGGTTGAAGGAGGAGCGCGAAGGGGCTGAAGAGGATCCACAGGGCATCTAGGCGACCTACACTGCCGTCACCTACGGCAAGCCAGCCGCTGATAGCTGAACGCAACACCTGCCAGCCGGTTTGGTTATCGGGAAGAAGTGCGCCACCGCTAACCGCAGTGCTCCCCCACAGGCGCGCCGTGGCAAGGAGCATGCACAAGAGGACAAAACCGAGGATGAGCAGGCGGGCCTTGCGTGTGGCCGTCACCCACAGCTTTTTCTCTTTCTCTTCCAGGGGGTGGGGGCGATTGGCGAGTTGGATTTTTTCGCGAGCCGTGCGGGCAAGATCGCGTTTGCCTACACGAACATCTTTTCCGCGCGCCTCCAATTCCCGTATTGCCGAGGCGCGAACCTGGGTGTCCGCATTCTTTTTTGCCTCGCTAATAAGGCGTTTTCCTCGAATAATCGCTGGAATATCGGCGAGGATTCCGAAACCGCCTCGAATTTCGCCGTCCGCCAAGGCAAGCTCTTTGGTACACAGGCGCGCCAGAGCACGCAGTGGTGTGAGGAGAAGGTAGCCGAGGAAAATAAAGGGAACAAAGGCTGAAGGCGCGGCGAGCAGGGCGTTATAGATTTGTGCCCGGCGGCGTTTGGCGAAGGAGCCTCGCCCGCTTTCTCCTAGGGATGCGCGGGCATGGCGCACTTTCGCCTGGGGCACAACAACAACACGCCAACCGGCATAGTGGAGGCGTCGGCAAAATTCGAGCCCGTCCCCAAACGGCCCGAGGTGTTCATTCATTCCCCCTACCGCTTCGAAAGCTGTTGAGCGAATCAACATCCCGGCACTTCCCACGCCTAACACATCGGAACGGTTATCGAGTTGCCCTCCGTCCCGGTCATCTACGTCAACTTCCGGGACGCGCCGAGCCGTCCGGGTTGCACGGATTCCGACTTCAAGAAGTTTGGATGAATCCTCCCACGCTATCTGTTTGGGACCTGCCGCACCAAGGGTTGGTGAGGTGTCTAGGGCGCGGGAGAGTTCGTAGAGGGCATCGGGTTCGGGGGCGCTGTCCTCATGCACAATCCAGTAGAGGGTTGTTGGAGATACGGGCTTGTCGAGTTTCGCTATTTCAGCGTTCACTGCTTGCCCAAGAGTTGCGTAGTTTTCGTCGTCAACATTGACGATATTCACGGTTTCTGGTTTCAGGTTTGACTGTTCAACTGCGCGCTTCGTGTGGAAAAGATAGGGCGAGTTTGTTCTGGTGAATATAAATGCGTGGATTGTGAGAGCCATTATTCACCACTGGCTTTGTGGCGCCTTTCTTTGGCGATGCGCCTGCGATCATTATCGGACATTCCACCCCAGATTCCGTGACGGATATCGTGTTGAAGGGCGTATTCTAAGCATTCTTTGATAACAGGACATTCATGGCATACGGCTGTAGCCGGTGCAGTGGAACCACCTTTTTCGGGGAAGAATAAATCGGGATCGGTTTGTGCGCAGAGAGCTAGTTCACGCCAGGGTTGGGAGAATCCCTCAGCCTTTTCGTAACCGAGGTCAAAAATACCTGTCATGCGCTGTTGCGCTTCGGCACGCTGTTGCGTTACCGAATCCGCCACATATAGGGCATGAAGTTTTTTAGACACAAACCCTCCTCTTTTTCCGTTCCTTTATAAATTACACGCGTGTAACCCCCTTAAGTCAAGCAGGAACAAAAATTTACCCCATAGCGTATATATCAGCGTAGCCAAAAAGATAAAACCCTGAATTTTTCTTGAGTAAAAAGTCCTAGGTTTGCCGTTGCGGTAGTTTTTTCGTCCAAAATACGGGAAGATATAGGAATGAGAGGAATTATTCTTGCCGGTGGCTCCGGAACTCGGTTAAACCCGATTACGCTTGGTACGTCCAAACAGCTCGTACCCGTGTACGACAAGCCCATGATTTACTATCCGCTCACAACGCTAATGCTTGCTGGAATCCAGGATATTCTCGTTATTACGACGGTTGAGGACGCCCCGGCTTTCCACAGGCTTCTTGGAGACGGTGATCAGTTCGGAATTAATCTTCAGTTCGCGCAACAAAAAGTGCCCGACGGGCTGGCGCGTGCGTTCACAATTGGCGCAGATTTCATTGGCGACCAACCCGCAGGGCTTGTTCTCGGTGATAATATTTTCTATGGCCCGTCGATGGGGCGCCGCCTAGAGCGCAACACCAACCCTGATGGTGGAGCCGTTTTCGCCTACCACGTCTCCGACCCGCGCTCCTACGGTGTTGTTGAATTCGACGAGAACTTCAACGCTATTTCTATTGAAGAAAAGCCCGAAAAGCCAAAGTCTCATTTCGCTGTTCCCGGCCTCTATTTCTACGATAACGACGTTGTGGAAATTGCCCGTAATCTCAAGCCTTCGGCGCGTGGCGAATACGAAATCACCGACGTGAACCGCGAATATTTGAACGCCGGAAAGCTCAAGGTTGAAGTCCTAGACCGCGGCACCGCCTGGTTGGACACCGGCACTTTCGATTCCCTCGCCGATGCAACGAACTTTGTGCGCACCATCCAGGCCCGCCAAGGTTTGTCCGTCGGTTGCCCCGAGGAAGTCGCTTGGCGCCGTGGTTTCTTGAACGACGACGAACTGCGTGTTCGCGCCGAAAAACTGGTGAAATCCGGCTACGGCACCTACCTCCTGAGCCTGCTCGAGTCCAAGCACGACGTGCCGTCCTCTAACCTCTAATTTATTGGCGTTAGGAAGCTACGACAAAGGTACGTACTGTAATGTTCAAATTGTGGGGAGTGCGGATTTTCCACACTCCCCACAATTATTTTAATTTTTTTGAGATCTGTCCTCGACATAAAGTTTTCGTGAAATAAAGTTGTATACCATGACAAGAACCGTGGCATAAATCTTTGATACCGGCTCTGAAATACCGCAAATTTCTACGAAAACATAAAGGAAAATCTGATTGGCGACCAATCCGATGAGGGTAAGAATGGTAAAGATAATAAATTCTTTACGTTTACTTCGATCATCACGAGATTTAAACACATATCTCATACTTAATAGGTAATTAACAATGATTCCTATGGAGTACGAAATCGTGCTCGAAACAATGTAGTTAATTGATAGGGTGTATGTGAAAAATAAAAATCCACAATAATCTACCAGAGTTGAAATCACACCGACAAAGCCGAAACGAAAAACTTGCTTAATCAATGCTACGTATTTTTCGATTGTCATAGATTCTCTTTACTGCCCCATTAATATTTGACGTGCAAAGAGTGCAAATGTTGGCAGGATGTAAACATACAGACCAGCGTTATATAGATATACAGTTCCTGTTGATACCGACGGTTCCGTTATAGCTGAAGCCCTTGTTAGAGGAGAAGTGCCCGAAACCATCGCATCGGCTAATTTCATACGCTGAGCGCACAACACGCAGATTCCAATCATTAATGCGATAGCAAAAGCATAAATCACTTGTGGTAGATTCAGACCTAGTTTGTCAGCAATAGATTGGAAAGAGGGGAGTCCCGAATATTTAATACCTAAGAGTTTCGGGATCACTCCCCCATTAATCATGTTTTGATCCATGTAAATCGAGAAAAATATAACTGAATGCGCGATGATGAACACAAAGAAACCAGTGGCGAGAACCATGAGTTCCTGCATTTTTGGATGTCCTGCAATAAGAATGGCAAGGAAAGGGGTAACCAATATCCACCAGTACGTATTTGCCTGGAAAAGGACAAAGGGCAGGGCTAAAGAAATAAATGCGAGGTATATTGCCTTGTGGCGGAAATCTTCCTCGCTCTTTGGGGAGGATACATACGCATATATAGTAATTAACGCCAATGCAACCAATGCAAGTGAAACGTATCCGAAACTGAACGGTATACCATTATCAATTAACTTTGAGAAAAGATGCGCTCTTTGAGCCTTGGCAATCTCATACCCCGGCATTTTTTGTTGAAGAAGTTCAGTAACCAAGGTAACTGAAACGCCCAATGCCCCATATTTCATTAAGGGAAGAACCCGTTTTTCAACGAAAAGAATAAGGGGTGCAAACGCAAAGAAAGCGAACATTTTGCAGGCAATAGCAAGAGACATGATTAATGAAAACTTTATGTAATCATGTTGCACATAGAAAACCATCGCTGTAATAAAGAATACAAGAGTAATGACGTCATATTGCCAGAACACAGCATCGGCGAAAAGCGTAATAGGTGAAGCAAGATAAAGATACGCAGCCCACTTAGCAGTCCCCGAATCATACTCAAGCTTGCGTGCTAATTTTCCAACAAACCACGCAGTGAGGCACAGTAACGCAACAATAACAAGTTGTGTATACCTTACACATAACATTACCTGTGTCGCATTTGTGTAATCAAAACCGGTAAAAAGTGCCAGAATAATCGCGATTGGTATAAGGAAAATAGCAATAATCGCATAGAAAACAAAACCATACATGGCGATCATGATGGTTGAATCGGCAGAAATCGAATAGAAATTAACGAAGTTACCTGTGCAGATAGACCAGATAAGCAACATCGCATGTTGCACAGTAGCGTGCAGGTCTGAAAGATCGCGTAAGAAGAATAGAAAACCGATAAGCATCGACACAGCAGGAATAGCCCACTGCACCCGCGAAGGGCCCCGACTCAATGATATTTGCCTCAATGCACTAGCCTTTCATGTGTAACATCTGGTGGAGAAGGAACTATTCGATAGTTGTATGTGGAGATACATCTTCTTTTGTTCCGCCAATAATGGCAGGACGGTTTTCTCGTAAATAATCATTAGGATGAGAAAGAATAACAAAAAGTGGGCGCCCCATCGCCATGGATACCGAGGCTCCAAGATATTCCGCAATCACACCCAAAGAAATAAGAATTAAACCGGAGGTGACAAGTATGGTAATAATTGTTGATGACCAACCGATTGCTGTGGCAGGATGTACCATTTTGTTAACAAAAACGACGATTGCCATAACAAAACCTAAGATTGCTGTGAACCAACCAAAGAAGGATACAATGCGCAGACTCTGCGTCCCACTAGATACGACCATGCGTTTAAAATGAGCAAATAACGAGCGGAAAGTGTACCCAGATTTATGGTCGCCTTCATCACGCAAGTTCACTCCGGCAACCGCAACGGTAGAAATCCATCCCAAAGCAACATCCATGTAAACACCGTTACCAGCCGTTTTCGCTGCCGCGCGCGCAATTTCGCCGAGGATTAATCGGAAACTATTGTAATTCACGGAATCCTTAGTATTAAGAAGGAAATCAACAACTTTTTTCGCACCGCGAGATGCTATATTTCGTACAAACCCGTGCGGAGGCGCATTTAAGGGTTTTGCGTACACCAATGTTGCCGTTTCATTAATTGCTTGATCAAGGAGAATCCCAATATCGAAAGGATTCTGTTGTCCATCTTCATCTATGGTAACAACCCACTGACCTGTTGATTGAGTAATACCAGCGAGTGTGGCGGCATGTTGACCAAAATTACGCGAAAGCCACACAACTTTTAACCACGGATAACGCAAGGATAATTCACGCAGAACTTCAGGTGAGTTATCGTGGCCATGGTCATACACGCATATAACTTCATCAATAGTCCACGTATTGCTGTGTGGAGATGTATTGACACCTGTAAGCTGTTCAAGTTCAGCAAAGAGAGCAGGCAACGTGGAAGCTCCTTGATAAACCGGAATAACAACAGAAATTGAATGCAGAGTCTTTTCCGACATACTCCAACTTTCTTCTTCACACAATGTTTCTAGGTGTTTTACGTTTACTTATGGAGAAACTGCGCCTCAACCATAAGAAAATATTCACATTTCGAAACTATAGCCTGAAATAGTCATTCTTTGCGAAAAGGTGACGATTCGTATAACGCAATATCTAAAGAGCCATTCTTCTGTGGCATAATATCGATAGCGAGTGGTGTTTCAATATAAACCTCCTTGCGCAGAATTGATTTTGCGTTTCATCACGTTTCACTACACGCTTCTACACTTCTCATGCACATATAACGCATCACTCGGAAGGGAACGGAGCATGGATTTTTTAATTTTTGGCGGAAACGGATTTATTGGTTCTCATCTCGTTGATTCGCTTCGTTCTCGAGGGCATGACGTCAGTGTCTTTGACCTTTTCGACGGCTCGCGCCCTCATTGGGAAGCCAAAGATGTCACCTGCATTTCCGGAAATTTCCTTAACGTAGCAGAGGTTGCATCTGCTCTACATGGACATACCAACGTCGTTCATCTTCTCTCCCTCACCGACCCTGCGACTTCCCAAGCAGACCCTACTGTCGATATTCGGGCAAATCTCTTATCTTCTGTCACCCTTTTTCAAGCATGTGTACAAGCGAATGTGAAACATGTGTATTTCGCATCAAGTGGAGGAACCGTTTACGGAGTGCAAGAAGATAAGCAATTCTTCAAAGAAACCGATCCCACGTACCCCATCTCCCCCTACGGAATTGGAAAACTCTCTATCGAGCACTACCTTGATTATTTCAGAACCTCACACGGTTTAAACTCAACAATTTTCAGGATTTCAAATCCTTACGGAACACGGCAAAACCCTAATAAACGTCAAGGAATTATCCCGATCTTCCTCCAAAACATCCTTCACAATAAACCGTTAACAATTATGGGTGACGGCTCGATGACCCGTGACTATATTTATGTCCAAGATTTAGCAAAACTCATGGCACACGCAATGACTACCGATAATCCACATCACGTTTACAATCTTGGTTCCGGAACATCTACCAGTGTCAACGATATTGTTCATGCCATAACAGATGTTGTTGATTATTCTCCCGTTTGTGAGCACATCCCCGCCCCCGCATCCTACGTTCCCCATGTGGGGCTCGATATCTCACGGTGGATAACCGATTTTGGTGAGATGTCACTCAAACCTCTCCATGAAGGTATTCAGGCTACGTGGAATGAAATTTCTTCCCACGTAGCTTAACCCCACTGGCTCAACACATCAGTGATGTGTTGAGCCAGTCTTTCGTGAAGGTGCATTTTCGCACCTTCAAACAGCAAATGGATATGTTTTCGTTTGAGAAAGCCGGCCATCTGAGGTATACACTCTGAAATGAGTCCAGTAAATACCAGGTTGTGGCTTCCATGACGCCCACGGGCCTCTAAACTGAGTCACCCATTCCTTCTTACCTACGTCGTAAATAAGGATTTCGGTTCGCGCGCGTGGATTATTTGAAACGGCGCCCAGGAGGATATCGTTTGTACGCCATCCAGCATAGGTTCCATCCACCGCTGTTGTACCTGCCTGATACTTAAAGCTAATAGTTCTCATACCTATAAAGTCGTGCGTTTGAGCATGGCGCACTTCAACATGGAGCCAATAATTACCTTCTTCTGAACTCCATCCCGCCCAGTTTGCAGAATTCCAGCCCTGGAATTCTTTCCACTTTTTTGTGTCCAGGTTGTACTGCATAAAACGATATTCCAAAGGTACCGCTGATACGGGCGGGGCTATACCCACAGCAATATCTTCCTGACGTATTATCCAGGTCATATTCACAGGAGGATTTTTGTACCCAAACGCATTAAGATCAACTTTTCCTTGGATACCTGGCACGCGGCCACTTGACGTGTACTGCCATCCTCTATAGTTTTCATGATAATTAAAGCCGGGCCTTTTGCTGTAAGCGGCAACCCAATGTGTTTTCGCATGGATTGAGGGCTTATTCAGAACCCCATTCAACATTGCCCTGTAAGAATACACCGAAAGATTTGTGTATCCCGCTGCTTGCATGGTGGACCACCAGCTGTTAATAATACGTTCATATGCCTCAGGAGTTCTAGGAGACATGTGGGTACGTCCATCGCTAGGGTCTTTCCAGACAAATTCTTCGAGATCGTACACCACGGGGAGAGCCATATCTGAAGGCCTGACACCAGCTTTTTGTAACACGCTGATCATGTCACGTGCTTCTTGCACGGCATCTCTCTCATCTTCAGCATAAGAAAAATGGTAGACACCAAAAGGCATATTCACACTGCGGGCTCCATTGATATTACGGACCGCATAACCGTCCTCGTTCCCGCCACTTCCAAAGCCGGTACGAATAATCGCGCCTTCAATACCTGAATTCTTCACTGCCTGCCAGTCAATGCCCTTTTGCCACTTTGAAACATCAATAACTTTTTTGGCATCTTGAGCAAAAAGCTGTCCATCTCCATCAAAGAACGCTTTTGTTCCATTGTATGTTCCCCATCGCGCTCCCTGTTCATTACCGTCTTTAGGAGGAGAAGTAAGAGATTGGGCAAACGACGAAGGAATAACTGAACGCGAGCCAGCTACACCACCAAAAGTTTTAGGCGTTTGAGAAGCTAAAGATGGCCCGCTATTCGTCGAACCTTCAACTTCACCACTCTTTGTTGGATGACTACCCGGAGTTCCTTCCTTCTCAACCACCTTATTGTTATCTGGAGAAGTTTTCTTCTGACCAGGATCTGTTTTTTTCATCGTGTCCGGGTTGGGATTGCCACCTTCGGCACGAATATGTTCGCGGACATCTCCAACTTCTACCGGAATGAAAGACTCACCATTTGTTTTCGCTAAAGGATCGGGCGGAGTACCCCTGCTACCAACAATCTTTTTGTCTGTAATAACCGCACCGGTTTGGGCATTCTTAATTTCCCCGTCTTTGGTGAATACCACGTTTGGAGCAACAAGCTTATCTTTATCGCTAAGAGAGCTTGCAATCTTATCGGGTAGTTTCTGCCCGCCATTATCTTCAATATCTTGCGAGACCTCATTTGCCACGCCTTTATGCGTAGGAAATGATACTGCACCAGCCTGAACAAAACTCAAAGGGATAGTAAGCAATCCCACGAGCAATCCACTCACTACACGACGGTTCTGCATAGCCACTCCATTTTCGGATGATAGACAACCAAATCTTTAACTAAATTAAATTAACATGGCACGCGGAAAATCTCTATATGACACAACTCAAGGAGTCCTATCCCACTCGTCAAATAAACTAACTATTTTCCACCTAAAACAACAGGCGCAGCAACTTCCCAACGCTCTTTCCAGTTGCCGATTGGCTTGACACCTTCACGATGTAGAGCATCATGGCCTAGCACGGAGAAGTGTGGGCGAGGCGCCGCGCGATTAAATGAAGCAGAGGTTGCCTCTTCAACGCTTTCAGGGTCTGCCCCTAAATAGCCCACGATTTCACGCGCAAAACTCCACCAATTAGTGCGCCCCTGCGCTGTTCCGTGGTAGGTGCCAGAAGGAATATCTGCTTCAACCATGCGGATAATGAGGTCTGCAAGATCAACCGTCCATGTAGGCTGTCCAACTTCGTCGGTCACAACTTTCAATGTTTCGCCTTCAGAAAGGCGCTGCTGTATTTTCTTGGGGAAGCTCGAACCCTTAGCGCCGTACAACCAAGCGCTTCGAATAATGTAATAGTTGTCTGTTTCGCTACGAACCGCCCATTCGCCGGCGGCCTTGGTTCGTCCGTAGGCTCCCGTGGGTTGCATAATGACATCTTCTGAATACGGGCTTATAGCATCTCCGGAGAACACGTAATCGTTGGACACCTGAACGAATTTCACGCCAAGTTCCTTACAACGGCGAGCAAGAATTTGCGGTCCGGTTGCATTAATACTAAACGCCTCGGCTTCGTCTTGTTCGGCTTCGTCAATAGCCGTGAACGCCGCCACGTTAACAACAACATCGGTGTCTTTAATAAGCTGTGAAACAGCCTGAGGATCGGTAATATCCAGTTCATCTTTATCGACGGCAAGAACATCTTGGTCACGTTCGATAAGCATTTTCACCAAATCTGTTCCGAGCATACCGTGAGCACCCGTAACAACCCACCGCATAATTCCTCCACTCGTCACGCAATCCTATTTATCACACTAGAAATACTAAGAGTACTCGTTTAATTCTCAACTTTCTTTACCGCCTACATCACAATATGCCCCTGACAGACACGCTACAATTGGAAATACAGTCTTTACCCATTGAATAAAAGAGAAGGTTTTCCATGGAAATTCGCGAATTGAAGATTAAAGGTGCTTGGGAAGTCACAACAAAGCATTTCCCCGATGAACGTGGCATATTCCTTGAAGCCTACAAATCCAGCGAGTTTGAAAAAGCTGTTGGCCACAAGATTGACCTTCGTCAGGCAAATATTTCCGTCTCTAAAGCGGGGACGGTTCGTGGTATTCATTTCGCGGATGTTCCGCCCAGCCAGGCAAAATATGTTGTGTGCCCGCGTGGCGCCGTTCTCGATTTCGTTATCGATATCCGCGTTGGTTCCCCAACTTTTGGACAGTGGGATAGTGTTCTTCTCGATGATGTTTCACGCAAGGCGATTTACATTTCTGAAGGGCTCGGGCACTGTTTCGTCGCCCTTGAAGATGATTCAACCGTTCTGTATATGTGCAGTGCGGAATATGCTCCCGGGCGCGAACACGGCGTGAATCCGCTGTGCAAGTGCGTGGGCTTGGAATTCCCGGAAACTGATCGTAACGGCAATAAGCTCGAACTCCTCCTCTCCCCCAAGGATACCGAGGCGCTTGGCTTGTGCAAGGCGAAGAAGGCGGGCCTCCTCCCCTCATATGAGGACGTCCAAGAGTTCATCGCCACGTTGGACAAGTAGACGTTGGTTTTTCGACGACGGCACACTGTAGCCGTCGTCGTGATTTTTAAGGAGAAGTGATGGCTGACAGCGCCTTTCCGCAAGGTGATAGCAACGCTTGTATTGCCGTGTTTATTACCTATAAACCGGGAACGGATTGCGCACGCCAACTTGAGGCTCTTGCTCCACAGGTTGCGAAAATCCTTGTTGTTGATAATGGTAGCGACGAGGAAAATTGTGCGCTTTTGCGTAGCAAGGTTGAATCGCTAGGCGGTGAGTTCATCGGGCTTGGGGACAATTACGGCATTGCTGCCGCGCAAAATATTGGGATTAGGCGTGCTAAAGAGTTAGGCGCGCGCTATGTTCTTATTTCGGACCACGATTCGATTGCTTCCCCAACAATGGTTTCCGGACTTATCGAGGCCGCCAATAGCGATCCACTCATTGCTGGGGCTGGGCCACTTCCTTCCGAGAACCGCGAGGGAGCCGATCAGCTCGTGTATGTGGCTCGTAAGTGGTCGCCGAAACGCGCTCGCCCTGAGGAACTCGCGCAACCGACTCTAGATGTTCCCTTCCTCATTGCCTCCGGGTGCCTGCTCAAAATGGAAGCGCTCGACGATATTGGGCTTATGAACCAATCCATGTTTATTGACCACGTTGATTTGGAGTGGGGCTTGCGTGCACTCAAAGCCGGCTGGCGCCTCATCGCCGTTCCATCAAAGCACCTCGAGCATTCGCTTGGCGATGAAGTGGTCCAACTACCCGGGCGCGCCCAACCCGTCCACGTTCATTCCCCAATCCGTAACTACTATATCTTGCGTAACACCCTCCACATGGTACGTTCCGGGCTAATGCCTCCCAAATGGCGGATCCGCTACACATGGTGGGCAATGAAATATATGGCTTTCAATGGACTACTTGCTGATAGGCTACCGGATCGTCGAAAAATGATGTGGCACGCACTTAAGGATGGTTACCGGCACAGATTGGGGAAAATCGGGAAAGATACGTAACTTCGCGTAAACATCCCTAGGTAAGGCATGGTAGTACCCCGGCAAACACCTGGCAACAGATAATCAATCGCATATGAGGTGGCGCGTACATGAACTCCATAAAACACCATCCGAATGCAGATATAATCCAGAGGAATATCTCACTCCATCCGGTGTTCATACACGAAAACTTGATTATTTCACGTAGTATCGTTACAGATATTGATTTATCGAAAGGTTTGCTTTGACTGATAATACGCGGACTTACAACGCACTCGCGTATGAGCGTTTCGATCGTTTATCACACGAAGATTTGCGTCCAGTAGCACCCACACAGGGAAGGATTCGTGGCACACGCGCATCCTGGGTAGCGATTTGGGAATATCGAAATCTGTGGTGGCTTCTTGTGAAACGCGAGCTTAAAGCACGCTACAAAGATTCAGTTCTTGGCTTCCTATGGACATTAATCCGTCCACTCATTCAGCTTTTTATCTACTATTTTGCAATTGGTAAAATTCTGGGCGCAGAACGAGGAATCCCTGATTTTGCAGTCTATATTTTTGCTGGGCTTACGCTCTGGCAGCTTTTTAGTGAAATTGTTGCCTCGGGAACCACATCAATTATTGCCAATGCCGGGGTTATTAAAAAAGTCTATTTGCCCCGTGAAATATTCCCTCTCGCAGCAACTGGTGCCTCGGTCATTAATTTTGTTGCACAAATGGTTATTCTGGTGTTCGGGGCCTATTTTATTCGAGGAATTGATATTGTTCCGTTCATGATATATATCCCGGCAAGTATCCTTGTTGCCCTTGTTTATGGGGTTGCCTGCGCCCTGTGGCTATCTGCCGTGAACGTGTATTTACGTGATGTTCAATATCTTGTTGAAGTTGCACTCCTTGTGGGCATGTGGCTGTGCCCCATTCTCTATTCCTTCTCCATGGTTATCAGTATGGCTCCTGCATGGGTAGCTACAGTATTTTCCTGGAATCCTCTCAGCCTTGCAGTCATGGGAATGCAGGCAGGAGTGTGGAAAGCAGGTACGTTAACACAGGCAGTGTACCCTCCGAAACTCCTTACACATATAGGTATTGTGTTGGCAATTGGAATTGTCCTTATTTTCGTTGCTCAACGATACTTTGCGCGCAAGCAGAAAAACTTTGCTCAGGAGCTTTAAATGCCAGAATATACACGTCCCGATACTGCCAACGTCATCGAAGCTCGCGATATTGTCAAAAAATTTACGATGAAAAAAGCGAAATCTCTCAAAGAACGTATCGTCAATTTTGGCAGAACTAAAGCCCACGAGAAAAAATTCACTGCTCTCGATCATGTCAACCTTGAATTACGAGCCGGTGAATCTCTTGGACTAGCAGGGCCAAATGGTTCTGGAAAATCAACATTGTTAAAACATATTGGCGGGATTCTTACCCCAGATTCCGGGGAAGTTTTTGTTCGCGGACGTGTAGCTGCACTTCTTGAGCTTGGTGCAGGCTTCCACCCCGACCTTACGGGGCTGGAAAACATTTACCTTAATGCCTCTATTCTCGGTCTAACAAACGAAGAAATTGATGAACAACTAGAGTCCATTATTGAATTTTCCGGAATTCGTGATTTCATTGGAACTCAAGTTAAGTTCTATTCCTCCGGAATGTATGTGCGTTTAGCCTTTGCCGTCGCCGTTCATTCAAATCCGGATATTCTCCTGGTTGATGAAGTTCTTGCAGTGGGCGATGAGCCGTTCCAACGCAAATGCATGAATAAAATTAAACAATTCCAGGAAGAAGGCCGCTCCATTATCCTTGTTTCACATTCTGCGGAACAAATTATGGAGGTGTGCGATCGCGCCGTCGTCCTACAACACGGGAAAGTGATTGCAGAAGGTCCCGCAAAGGAAGCAATGGCTGTTTTGCATAAAACTTACGCTGATGAATTACAATCCTCCCTTGAAACAACCGAAAATAGCGAAGACAGCATAGTAAAAATTAACGACGTGACGATAGTTTCACCACTTAAGGACTACTACAACGGAGAAAAGTATCATTCCTCAGGCAAGGATCTTGATGTGCGTGTCAACATTACAGCACAACAACCCTTCAGCAACTACGACGTCATCATAGATATTGAAGACCTTGAAGAAACACTCGTTTTTGGGATAGATACCCGTTGGCGTCGCTACGCTATGCCGACGATAAACGGTGAAACTGCTATTACCTTCCACCTTCCCACCTTCTATATTGGGGATGGGAAATACGTTTTCAATGTGAAAATTCTAGACTCCTACGGAGTCCCCCAAGCAAGTAGCTACCGGACCTCGCTCTTTACCGTTCACAGCGACGCCATGACGAAAGGATACGTCAAAACATTCCCAACAATCCACGTGACCTCTAAAGATATCGACCAAGATGTTGTTGACGTAAAACCACAATCTTAGTATTTCGTTTTTATCCTAAAATATCACATCTAAGGTTGCCTCAATGGTTGAGCGTTGAGGCAACCTTTATTTTGCCGGATAACTTTAGCAAACCTTTTACACACACACATAATCCATATCAAAATGTACCCACGCAAAGAAAGAGCTTTCCAAGCTCCGAGCGAGTTTTACTTCTCTTAGCATAGAAACCCGGTAGGATGGGACTGTTAACGGCACGTTCATATGATGCCGATGTGTATTTTTTCTAGGAAAGGAAAACCATGCGCGTTCTTGTCACCGGTGGAGCCGGCTTTATTGGCGCTAATTTTGTTCACCAAACCGCAAAAATGTACCCCGATGCCAAGATTACAATCCTTGACAAAATGACATATGCGGCCAACCCGGATTCCATCAAGGGCGTGCCGAATACGGAACTCGTCGTCGGCGATATTGCGGATATGGACATCGTCGACCCTCTGGTCAAAGATTCCGATATCGTTGTGAACTTCGCGGCTGAATCTCACAACGATAATTCCTTAACAAACCCGCGTCCTTTCATTGATTCCAACATTATTGGAACCTACACCATCCTCGAAGCATGCCGTCGCCACAAGGTGCGGCTCCACCACATTTCTACCGATGAAGTTTATGGCGATCTTGCCATCGACGAACCCCGAAAATTCCTCCCCGGAGACCCTTACATCGGCTCCTCCCCCTACTCGGCATCCAAGGCGGCCTCGGATCTCCTTGTCCACGCCTGGGTACGTAGCTTCAAGATCGAAGCCACCATCTCCAACTGCTCCAACAACTACGGCCCCTACCAACACGTTGAAAAACTCATTCCGCGCACCGTCACCAACCTCATGGACGGCATTCGCCCCCGCGTCTACGGAACAGGCGAACAGGTTCGTGATTGGATCCACGTGATTGATCACAACACCGCCGTATGGGACATTATTAACAAGGGACGTGTTGGCGAAGTTTATCTCATTGGCGCTAACGGCGAACTCAATAACCTTCAGGTTATCCAGATGATTAACGAAGAATTCGGGCGCGAAGCCGACGATTTCGACCACGTAGCAGACCGCGCAGGACACGATCAGCGTTACGCCATAGATAACTCCAAACTCGTTGAAGAAACCGGATGGACACCAGAATTCACGAACTTCCGCGAAGGCCTGCACCAAACCGTTGAATGGTACAAGAACAATGAAGCCTGGTGGCGTCCATCAAAGGAAGCCGTTGAGGCAAAATACAAGAAGGCCGGACACTAAAAACCAGGTTCGCAAAGGCGGAGAAAAACCGGGTTGCGCAAAGGGCTAACCCTAAAATCCAGGTTTGCTAGCTCAGACACTACAAACCCAGACTTGCAAAGGCGGACGCCAAAAATCCGTGTTCGCAACCGACGCAGTGGTTCTTCACCTTGAGGTATTCGTGAAATTAATAATTCAGAGCTGTGGGCGCGTTTGCAACTGTGGACGCGCCCACAAGTATCTGCCGTCCTCACGTTATCTGGGTTGCTTTTCGCGTCCGTAGGAACGTGCCAGCACACAATCTGTCATGCTCTCGAGGAATACGCCCTCTCGGCTACCTGCTCGGACGCGCCCACACGTATGTTTAACACTCAGTTCTCTCACAACTCGCGCTTTTGCCCGGGACATGCACAACCCCACCCAAAGGGCTAAAATTGAGGACGTGAAGAAAGAAGAAGTTAAAGATCCCATTGTCTGGATCGACTGTGAAATGACCGGCTTGGACCTATCGATTGATGAACTTGTTGAAATTTCCGTCGTCGTCACTGATGGTGATTTAAACCCCGTGGATGAAGGTATTGATATTGTTATTCGCCCCAGCGAAGCGGCTGAAAACAGTATGGGTGACTTCGTTCGCGATATGCACACGAACTCGGGGCTCATTAACGAATGGGTGCAGGGCGTGGCTCTCGGGGAGGCGGAGCAGCAGGTTCTCGACTATCTTTCAGCGCGCATCCCCGCAGGCAAGGCACCCCTCGGTGGCAATTCCGTTGGCACCGATAAGATGTTCCTCGAAAAATACATGCCGAAGCTCATCGAATTCCTCCACTATCGTATTATCGACGTCTCCTCCCTCAAAGAGCTCACGAAGCGTTGGTATCCGCGCGTGTATTTTGCCAGCCCCAAAAAATTCGGAAACCACCGCGCCCTCGGCGATATTTACGATTCCATTGACGAGTTGCGTTACTATCGTGAGGTTCTTTTCCCGCACGACGACGGCCCCAACGTTTCCGAATCGGAAAAAATTGCGCATACAGTCGAAGGCAAGACGGCGAAACTGGTGTCCGCGGATTCGCCAACAACACCAGCATCAGCAGATAGCGCGGAATAGCGCGAAACAGCACGGAATAGCGCGAAACAGCACGGAATAGCGCGAAACAGCACGGAATAGCGCGAAACAGCACGGAATAGCGCGAAACAGCGCCTATATTTCTGAAGGAATTCCCGCAATTGCCGGCGCTTCAGGGCGCCTTGAATGCCTACACGAACCCGCCGGACAAATATCGGGCGCTGGGCCTAGAGGTGTTAACGCTGGGCGCTGAGCCCGCGGTGTGCCCTTCAATCGCTCCTCCACCAAATCGGCAAGTCCTCGAATGAACATTGGATTTAACTCCGGGGTGGCGGTGCGTATAAAAGCCAGACCGCATTTCGCGGCCGTCGCTCGCGCCTCATTATCCAAATCCCACAGGACTTCCATGTGATCGGATACAAAACCGATGGGAACAACCACAACAGCGGTACGTCCCTGACCCGGCAATTCTTCAATCACATCGTTAATATCCGGTTCCAACCACGGAACATGCGGAGGGCCACTACGCGACTGGTAAACCAAACGATAATTGAGCCTCTGCCCAACACGATTTTCCACTTCGCCACGCACGGCATCGATGGCTTCGCGATGCTGTTGGACATAGAGTCCATATTCCTGGCAAGCGGCAACAACGTCCTCAATCGTCGTCGTACAAGAATGAATTGAATCAACGCAATCTTTGGATCCCGCATTGTGATGGACGACGGAGGTTGTTGTGTATTCTGGTTCGGAACCTACATCTGAGGGTACGTGTTCCGGTATGGTGCCATGAGTTGAAGCTGCACATTCTGAAACAGAGTCTATACCGGCAACTACACTTTCTGAAATAGAGTCGATACCGGCAACTGTGTTTTTTGAAACAGAACCAGCCAAAACCTCACGCATATTAGGCCCAGACCGCGCATTATCGGCGCATGGAATCGAGTGCGTCGTAAATAAAACCTCAATATTTTTCGGCGCATGTCCTTCTTCAAGCAACCGCACATACGCCTGCGTAAGATCCTCAATAAAGGGTGTCAAAAAACCGGGGTGGTTGAAATATTCTCGAATTTTATCGACGGTGACCGCGCCGCGCAACCCAGTATGCTCCAGGGCGTTCGCGAAATCCTCCCGGTATTGGCGGCACGACGAATAGCCCGAATATGCTGAGGTCGTTACCGCAAGTAAAGTGCGATGTCCCGCCCGATATGCTTCTTCAACAGCTTCATGCGTATATGGCGCCCAGTTACGATTCCCCAAATAGACAGGGATAGTGAAGCCACGGCTGTTCAGTTCTTCCTCCAGAGCCTCCCGCAAACGCATATTTTGTTCGTTAATCGGGGAAACTCCGCCGTTGAGTCGATAGTGAACCGCTACTTCCTCCAGGCGTTCATCGGGAATCCCGCGCCCTGCCGTCACATTGCGCAGGAAGGGCACAACATCTGCCTGCCCGTCCGGCCCGCCAAAGCTGGCAAGAATCACGGCGTCGTAAGCAACCGGTTCCTCAACCCACAGATTTCCCGCTCGAACAGAACGCCCAACAGTTTCGCAGGCACCATACACGTATTCGCCAGGGTGTAGTTCTGCACTATTGGCAGGCGCTGAGGGCGCCTTACGCGCCGCAATCTCTTCCGCTTGGGCTCGAGAATGTTCACAAATACTCTCTGTTTTTTCGCTTATGCAGGCGTGTGCAGACGTCGCGTCTGATTCACACACCTGCCGCGAATTTTTGGGTGTTAATAGGCTCATAGGTATCGAAGAACGACCGGAAGCTCCCCGTATTCGATGCGTCGCCCAAAGTGGAAGGGAAGCTCATTCTTCATGTACATGCGCGCCTTGGTGTAGCGCATAGTTCGCATAAGTTCGACAAGTTCCGTCGGATCATCGCTCTCGAAGGCAAGCATCCACTCGTAGTCGCTCATAGCGAACGCAGCAACCGTGTTGGCAAGAACATTCGTGAACTTTGAGGCCTCAGACCCGTGTTCACGTAACATAAGGGCGCGCTCACGATTATCCATGAGGTACCAGTCCGCCTTGCGCACGAAGGGATAAATCGTAATCCACTTCCTGGGGGCGTGTCCTTCCTGGAACGCCGGCGCGTGCATCCTGTTGAATTCCGCAATAACGTGAACGCCACCAACCTGCCAGATGGGTTCCAGCCCAGCGAACAGAGGAGTCTTACGAATATCACGCATAAGAGCCTGGATATCTTGCAAATTCGGTCCGTGTACCCACACGAGCAGATCTGCACCAGCTCGGAAGTTGGATACGTCATACACGCCACGCACCGTCACGCGGCTCTTGTAGCTTTCAACGACATCCTCGAAGAGCTTCACTGCTTCTTCCGGATTATCAATGTCGGTTCCGCCCAGGGGGCGTTTAAAAATTGAATAGAGCGCGTATTGCGCCTTTGCGTCACGTTTCTGGTCGTGTGCCGTCCAGCTTGGATTTTTCTCCGGATGGTCATTAGTCACATTTTGTTCAGCCATACGCATATCCTATCTAAAAAGGAATTAGGTCCCTAATTTTGCGAGCGTGTGTCGATAAAAACGTCAATTATTGCTTGCGTTTTCTTGTGAATATGAAGGTCGACGACGCCCTGCGCACAGTCCGTCCGCGCATTTCTACGTACATTCGGTTCGCACACTTCTACGCGCCCCCGTTCGTCGTATAGTGGCGGATTTTCTTTGCACACCAGCCCAACGGTAAGTAGGGAAGGTGGTGGGGGCATGTGAGTGGGCAAATTTTTCCTCGCACACCAGACCAACGGTAGGTGGCACGCTTAGGAAGTGGCAGAATACCGGCGGATTTTTCCTTGAACGCCAGCCCAACGGTAAGGGCCGGTGGTTTGGCTCGGGGTTTCAAAATCTTCACTGTCTGTTCGCAACGCTGCGTGCATCACGCGATAGGTGCGGAAATCGACCTCGGTGCGCGCATCCAGCATGTCCATGACGCTTCGCGCATCCGCCCCCGTTTGAGCCAACACCTCCCGATAGCCAGGCTGCGGCACGGCGCAGAAGAATTCGCTCACCGCCCCACTGCCGTAACTAAACATCCCGATTTTTTTGTGCGTTAAATCTTCGGAATCGTTGCCGAGAAGGGAGGCCAAACCAATATAGAGAGCCGCCGTATAGGAATTTCCAATATGGCTGCCGTAAATGAGCCCGGCTTCGATAACGGAATCGTCCGTGTTCACGGTGTCGTTAGTGGCTTGCCGATGAACCCCCGTGTACTCCATGAGCCGGGCGTGTGCCTTACGCGCCATTTTGCCAAAGGGCTGATGATGGACAAAGCGCGCAAACTCGCCAATATCTCTGCCCCCATACGCGCGATAATCATCCCACGCCCCCGTAAACGCATCCATGTAAGCATCCATGGAAACGTGCCCGTGAACGTAAGGAGTGCTGGAATCGTTGGGGCGCCAAAAATCGTTAATGTCCAGGGTGTAGACCCCGCTGACCGGCTCAATTTCCACGAGTCGCGGGTTTGCGCTCACGAGCATCGCCACCGCACCCGCGCCCTGAGTTGGTTCCCCGGACTCGTCCGTCGTATATCTTGCAATATCGGAGGCAATAACAAGCGCTTTTTCTTCCGGATTACGTGCGACGAAAGCTAACGCAGTTTGTAATGCCGCGGTGCCACCATAGCACGCTTCTTTTAGTTCGACGGTGCGGATATGGCGAGGCAGTCCAAGAATTCCATGAATGAACACGCCACCCGCTTTGGATTGGTCCACGCCGGATTCTGAGGCGTACAAAAGTGTGCGGATACCATCCGTTCCCGTATGCGCAAGGAGTTTTGTGGCAGCTTCGGCTCCCATGGTGATGGCATCTTCGTCGAGAGCGGGAATACTCATACGTTCCTGCCCGAGTCCCTTATGGTATTTTCCGACGGGAACATCCAGTGCGTCCGCGAGTGCGGAAAGCGGCACCTGAACATGCGTTGTAGCAAGCGCTAATGCGTCAATTCCAACAGAAACCATTATTTCGCCTCGCTTTCTGGGCGGCTGCGGACTTCGACGCCGTGAATTGGGCAAGCCTCCACAGACGATGCGGGCGTGGCAGTTTGAGAATATGTTTGCTTGGGCGATACCTGCGCCTTATTTTTACCACGCTCGAATTTTCGGTGCGTGTGCATGAGTTCACCCGGATTGGTTTGCGCCGCCATTAAAGAAAGCTCCCCGCATAACACAACCGCGGCAATCAAACCCGCAAGCCTGCGCGAATTCACGCCCGGTTCCACGTTTTCACGCAAGCCCATGCGCTCCATCGTCTCGTCAATATTCGGCAAATCCTTGCCGTTCCCCACCGTCCCCACAATCAGATGCGGTAACGTGACAGAAAAATAGAGTCCTCCGTCGCGCTTCTCAACATGTGTGAAGCCTTGTGAACCTTCCACAATATTTGCACCGTCCTGTCCGCAAGCAAGATAGACAGCGAGGAGCATATTAGCATAATGTGCGTTAGCGCTTCTCAGCGCCCCCGCAAGCGTGGATCCCACCCAGTTCTTCCGATAATTTAGCTCTGCCATCGCATCCGCGTTTGTGCGCAGACGCTTAGCAAGAACCTCGTCGGGAATAAAAATATCGGCAATGACGCGCCGGCCACGCCCTAATATGCCGTTCACCGCGGACGGTTTCTTATCAATACAGTAATTTCCGGAAATGGAGCCGTATTCGAGTTCGGGGTGCGCCGCCGAGATTGCCTGCATCAACGCTTCGGATGCCTGGGTTGCCATGTTGTGTCCGGAAGCATCCCCGGTTGCGTATTCGCAACGGATATAGAGAAGATTTCCGACGATTTCCGGGTGAAGTGCAAGAAGTTGTGCGAAACGAGACTGCCCGGAAACAACGTTTTCCCACTGCGGGAAGCGGTCGAGAATATCGAGACATGCCTGGCTTGCGGTGTGGGCATCCGGCGCAATAAAAAGGATGGAGCGGGTCATGCGCTCATCAACGACGGTGATGTGGATGCCGCCATCGACCATGCGCGAAACATCGGCGCCACGGTTACATGAGGGCCACAGCGGGCTTTCGTAGGTTGCGAGGGGCACCTCGGCTTCGCCTGTGATGTCACCGCTAAGGCGGATGGGGCCAACCCATTTTGTGGGGATGGGCGTAACTGAATCTGGGATTACTCGTGAATCTTGCACATATATAGCGTACTAACTGCGCGCCTGAATTACTTTCTTCCTTCACATATTTGTGAGCTTGCCGCGAAATTTCACAGGCTCGACGCGGTGTGCGTCACGTGTAACGCGCAAAGCACCCTACGCGAAGCGAACGAGATCTCCGTGCAAGGTTACATCTGCGTTCGCAAGATCCGAAACTCGACGAGCCCCGAGAAGTGCCATGAGAGAACGCGAGTGCTCGGCCCACATTCCCAGTGTTTCGACGACGGCCTCCTCGCCAATCTGCGCCCTACGCAAAAAATGTCCCGCAACGCCCACAGCTTTGGCGCCCAACGCAAGCCCTCGCATCAGATCTAGTGGCGTGCGAACTCCCCCGCTCGCCGCAAGCGTTGGCAGTGCAGGGTGGATGAATTCGGTGGCACCCGGTTTCAAGGAACGCAGTCCGGTGGCAAGAAGGCACATCGCGGCGCTTTGTCCAAAACCGGCCATGTATGCGAAGTCCTTTAGCCGTCGTCGTTCATTTTCAATCGTGGCAAAATTAATGCCCCCGCGGCCGGACACGTCCGCAAACTCAACACCGGCGGAGGCGAGCTGGCGAAGAGTGCGCACAGACAACCCAAACCCGACCTCTTTGACGACTACGGGAACCTCAACGCCCTTCCGGATCCTTTCAATAGTGGCGAGCCAGTGGGAAAATTCGCGGTCGCCCTCGGGCATAATGAGTTCCTGAACGGCATTCACGTGAACTTGGAGGGCGTTTGCTTGAAGAAGATCCACGGCGCGTTTGGCATCGTCCACGCTTCGATTTACGCCAATATTGGCGAAAATAAAACCATCCGGGTTTTCCTCGCGAATCACCGTGAAGGTGTGGGCAAGCTCCGGATAATCAAGGGCAACACTGGTAGACCCCGACGCCATAGGCACGTGATATTCACGCGCGGCCACAGCCAGTCGGCGGTTAAGTTCGCCGGTGGCATGGCTTCCGCCCGTCATGGCGTTAATGTAGAATGGCGTGGCCCAACGGGCTCCAGCAAATTCCGTGGAAATATCGACGCTGGCGACGTCGCAAGCACCCAGGGCGTGATGGACAAATTCAACATTATCCCAGTCGTTGCGCTGTTCTTCTTGCGCAAGGGCATGGGCGACGTGATCGTCTTTACGCGAAGAATGAAGGGGCTGGTGGGAAAAAGTACTCACTCGGATTCCTCCTTCGTGGTATGAGTTTCGTTGGCGCCGGGCGAAGTCCCTCGCGGTAAGGGGTGGGAATCGATATAAGAGTTGGAGGAAGATTCGGCGCGGTTCTCTGCGGAAACCTTGGCGGAAACCTTCACGCAAGAGGTGGCGGAAGCCCCGGCGTGGGGCTCGGCAGGCGGGGTGACACGAAGAGGTAAAGGCTCGATTCCGGCGCTACGCCACTGGTTCAAAAGCTCAGCGTGATCACTACCTTCGGGCATAAAAGCAATCCCACAATCTCCGCCACCTGCGCCAGAGGATTTCCCGACTCCCCCACAATTTTCGGCACAATCGGCAAGGTGCTTAAGGAGCGGGGTTTCAATCACAACGCCCGTTTCTCGCTCCAAGGCGTTGAGGATTGAACGCGCCTGACGAATATCGTGCGCAATGCTTTCGCCTGCGCGCAGATGCCCCACCAGAGATTTCACCATTGCATCGGAAGATTTGAAGAGTTCGGTGACGGCTTGGGAGGCCACGCCCGCGCGGGTTCGGGATCGGCTCGTCACCTTACTTACTGCATATTCTGTGGAGGCTGGGGTGCCCGTCCACCCCACGAGGAAATCTGCCCGCGCGGGCGGTAGCTGCACCATGCACACCTCATCCCACACGCTTGATTGCAGCGTGCTCGTCACGGAATTTCGTTCGGCAAACTCCCGTATTTTCGCCCGTTCCGGACTCCGATACAGCACCCAGCCACGCAAAACAGCGGCCGCAATATCCCCGCCACTTGCCTTCGGCTCGCGCCGAACCACGGATATCATTGCCAGCTTATACACATCTAACCGGCTCAACTCAATCCCATAGAGCTGTGCCACAGCATCAATAATCGCCACGGTAATCGCAGCCGACGAGCCCAAACCGTACTTTCTGCCGTCGTCCTCAACCAACTCCGAAGAAATCTCTATATCATAGAGCCGCGCTTCAAAGGAACGTTCTGCACGGAGTTTCTCTATCGTCGTAATAGCATTTGCTACATAATCTTCACGCACGGCGTCAAAAACCGGTACGCCATCAACATGCCTCCACACAATAGGCGCAAAATGCCCGCCGCGTGTGCGAATTGTCCCCTCCCCGTCCGCGAGAGTCAGCTTCACATGAATAAATTTATTAACGGCGACGATAACAGCCACTCGTTCCGGCTGCACAATAGCATACTCGCCAGCGACATAGAGTTTGCCCGGCGCTCGGGTATGAATCACGATTCCTTCACACCCTTATTCACCAAATTTAAAGAACGACGAAAGTTGTTCCGTTACCGAACCGCCCAAATTGTTCACGTGTTCTGTTAAGCCACCCAAAGTTTCCGACAGCCCATCTACCCCAGGAATACCTTCAACAAAATTAGTGGCGTTGTCGCCAAGATTTCCGACGTGCTCCGCAACAGCTTCCATAGGATTCACAATATTACCGACTTGTTCAGCAACAGCAGCAACAGGATTGCCCATACCTGTTAAACGCGAAAGAAAATCAAACACCATCTGGTAACTCCCCGCTATTTTTTACGGCTTCAGCTATTATGCCATCCATATCAAGATGAGTATCGCACAGATGTGCCCCTCGCCCAGGTCCAGCAATCTGTGTACTTCCAAACCTCGACGCCTCTCTGGCGACCTTTTCGGCAAACTCGGGCTTCGTCAACAACACAACATTCGCGCCAGCATCCGAGGTGGCATAAACAGGGATACCGCGAGTGCGAGCCTGGTAAGCATACTCCCACACAGCCCAACTTTCGGGAGAAAGATACAGAATTGGTGGTTGCGCACTCATAATCACAGAGTGCATACGTAAAGCACTCAGCTCTGTTAACTCACCAATCCGCTCAAAATCGCCCTTTGCGCAAGCCTCCAACATATGAGGAAGCATCTGGCGCGTACTGGCCACCCACGCCTCATGGAAAGGAGAGGTTTCCTGCGTCCTCCTCATTCCCTCACGGGAGGTCACATCCTTATGAGTATTATCAAGAACAACCGTCACCATCGCCATCTCGGGCGCATCAACTGATTCCGCCACAGAAGTACAATCATCGCCCTCATGCCAGACGGCAACCCCGCTACACACACTCCTCGTTGCGCTACCCGAACCGCGCCGAGCCAAACGTGAAAGCTCCCGAGTATCAAGCTCCACCCCGTACTCAGCTACAGCGGCAACAACTAGGGCTGCGAACCCGGAAGCGGAAGACGCCAAACCCGCACCCGTCGGCCCGTCATTCACGGACACAACGTCAAGAAAAGGTAATTGAGGCGTTTCTTTTTCACACTCCGCCTTCATTTTTGCCGCACAGACGCTACGCACAACATCGAGAACCCGAGAAATTCGGCCAGTTGCACGCGTCCCAGCTAAACTGCCATTCAAAAAAAGGCGATCCGCACTAGCACCGGGGCGAACGCGAACCGTCGTCGTCGTCGGATGAATATCAAGAGTGAGAGAAAGCGAACCCGTCTGGGGAAGCATGAGCTCCTCATCAGCCTTCCCCCAATATTTAATAAGAGCAATATTTGGATATGCACGCGCAGTTTTCATGAACGCAACCTTCGTGAGGGGTCAACCCATGTCGGCCACGCATTACGCGCACCCGACTTTTTCAATTCCTGCGCCATAAACTCCGCTTCTTTTCGGCTCGTCGCAAGCGCAATAATGCACCCGCCGACGCCGCCCCCTGTAAGTTTCGCGCCTAATGCCCCGCAACTACGAGCAACACCCACAAGGTGATTCAACTCCGGGCAGGACACGCCAAGATCGCACAACATCTCGTGAGCACGCCACATATTCGCGCCCATAGCTTCAAGATCGCCCATACCCAACTGATCCACTGCCACGTTGGAAAACGAGCCAAGCTCCTTAATCATCGCATCAACCCGCGTCGAATCTTTTTCACGACGGTTTCGCACACCCATCACAGCTTTGCGTGTAGCGCCCGGAACACCCGTATCGGCAATCACCATGTGGACACGTTCGCCCACATAGACGCATTCAACTCGTGGCAAGACGAACTTAATCACGCCATTTGCTTGAACCGCGTGAGCATCCATGCCCGACGGCCTTCCGTGTGCCACGCGCTCAGCCGTCTGTGTTAAACGGAAAATCTGTTCCTTATCGAGGCGAACACCGGCGGCCTGCGCAACTGCCGTAATAACAGCCGACGCCACGGCAGCTGAAGAACCCAGCCCGCGAGCATACGGAATATCTGAATAAATCGTCACGTGCGCACCCATTCCGGGGGCAACAAAATCAAGAGCCGCATCGATTGCCGCAATAATCGGGCTCAAACTTGTAGGAGCCAAAGCAACCGGGCCACGATACAGTTCAGAATTCAGGACGGTTTCACCCATTGTGAGCGTCGCATTAGCTAAAACAGGGAGCACGTGAACCGGGAAAGCAATAGCGGGCGCACCATACACCACAGCATGTTCTCCAAAAAGAATGGCTTTACCGTGGGCGCGCCCCACACCAATATTTAATTTAGGTATGCCCGTATGGGTATCAAATACAGACAGTTGTTGCGATGTACTCAAAACCCACATTCCTCCATGGACGACGACAATTCTTCATTCATGACAAATAAAACACAATGATAGCCGCATCGTTACGACGTGGCACCCTGTCGCTATTTTACGTGAATAATCTCTATAGTAACCTGTAAAACGCCCGCGATGTAGCTTTATATGCGTCACCACGTCATGGTGCGTAACACCTGTAGCGCCTCGGCACACAACATGCAGGCGGGGATACCACTCTGGCACCGCCCGCCTACGCGCCTTTTATGCACAAGGAACGCTCACTAAACAACGCTCCTCAAATGCTCAGGGGCAGTTCGTAAAGGTGAAAATCCGAAACTTTCTTTCCGGGATAATCTAGCGTGAAGGGTCCCATGTCTGTAAACCCGTGCTTTTCGTAGAGCCTGCGCCCCGGAATATTTTCGGTTACTGCGTCCAGGCGGATTGCTCCAATACCGTGGCGAGGAGCTTGCGCAATGAGGCTATCCACGAGGAAATCTGCAACTCCTTGCCCTTGAGCCCAGGGGGCAACACCAAAAATATGAAGGACCCAGATATTTTTTCCACCATCGAGCGGGAGAACCTTCCACGGCGCTTTTTCTGCCCCAGAAACATGTTCGTGATTCACGGCAAAAGCCCCCAGGATGCCACTATCAACAACTCCTGCGATGCCACTGTCAGCAACACCCGCGACACCACTGTCAGCAACACCCGCGACACCACTGTCAGCAGATCCAGCGGTGTCCTCATCCGAAGTACTCGGGGCATTTTTGTCCCTAGACCTCGCACTATCGCAATCCGCATTCACACATGCCAGCCACATATTCCCCGCTTCTACATGGAAACGCAGATCGTCTGGGCGCGGGTGGTTCTCTGAATGCCAGTGGCAGTAATCCACGGTTTTCCCTAAATGTTCCTTAACGGCTTCATACATTGCAAGAATGTTGGGGTAATCGTCGATTGTTGCTTGACGGAAAATAAGAGATGTGGATTCGTTATGAGGCATGAGCGTAGTTTCGGCGTCGTAAAAATTGGTGTTCCCAGTTAGTTTAACAACCTTGGGTAAAAACGAAGCAAGGCCCAGGAAAACCTGGACCTTGCACGGGGTGGCCAACGGGACTTGAACCCGCGACCTTCTGGACCACAACCAGATGCTCTACCGGCTGAGCTATGGCCACCATACGTGCCGTTCCAGCGCGAGAACCGGATTGGCAACAGATATAAATCTTACCTAAAGACGAGGATTTTCACCAGTAAAGGCAATGTGAGGACTGACACCCCTCACGTGCTCAACCATTTCCTTTACGCCCGAAGCCCAGCACAGCGCTCGAAGCCATCATTGGGTTTGAACCCTATTAAAGCGCCCAAGTCCTTTCGCTGAGTTTGAACCCTTAAAGCGCCCAAACCTTACCACTTGGCTCGAACCATAATGGCATCCGCAAATTTATCAAGAAATTCGGGATTTTGATCGAGGTACAGGGATCCGTCGATCAATGAAATTTCCATAATAAAGAAGCCGTTAGGATCATTAGGTGCAGGAACCAAATCGACACGATTAAAGAGCAACAGATGATCGCGCCCAATCTTGGTGCGAATCGCGTCGTGAAGAGCGTGCCTAACTTCCTCACCCCACCGCCATTCTTTTTCGCGCGGGTTTGACGAACGCACAACTTCCTCGTGAATATCGTCCCCTGAACGGAAACGCGGATGCAACATGGGCGCTTTTTCCACAAGATAGGACGCCACCCCGTTAAGGAATACCAGGGAAATCTCGCCACTACGGTCAATATCCTCAAGGTAGCGTTGCACCATAACGGTTCTACCACGATCCAATTCATGTTGGGCGTGAAGAATCGCCTGACTGCGAGACATCGGGTCGGTTGCCGTGTATCGCCCGGTTCCGCGCCCGCCACTTGACACCGCAGGTTTAACGACGAAATCGCCGTGTGCCGGGAAACGGGTGTGAATCTGGTGCTTGGATAAATCTTCCCCGGCTTCCAGCCACGTGGTTGGAATTGTGGGCAAACCGCGCTTTTCTAAGTCAAGCAAATAGTGTTTATCCGAGTTCCATTCCATAACTCCAGGATGGTTGAGAACCTTGGGGACGCTGTGCGCCCACTCAATAAAATGTTTGCGATCTTTCCCGTAATCACGGACGGATCGAATTACGACGACACCAGCATCGCTCCAATCAGCATCTGGATCATTCCAGATTTTAATTTGAGGTTCAAGTCCTCGTTCTCGAAGAGCATCGGGCAAACCGGCTTCGCTGGGGTCAAGATTTGGCAAGTCGGAGCTTGTGACAAGAGTTACTTTAGGATCAGACACATACCCATACTACCGCCCCCCAAGGAAAATACCTAACTTTCCAGAAATAAAAAGGACGACGACACCAACCGGTGTGCCGTCGTCCCTTATACTTCACGTAATTATGCGCATATTACCCGCATAATGGCATGTTCATATCCGAATTTTATTGAGGACCTTGCCTTAATTTTTTAAGACGCAGCCTTAACAACGCTATCGACCTTATCCTGCAGTTCCTTCCAGGACACAATGAACTTATCTACGCCTTCGCGCTCAAGAAGCTCGGTTACGTCCTTCATGTCCACGCCAGCCTTCTCGAGAGCCGCAAAGTGTTCGCGTGCAGCCTTAATATTCGGCTCGATGGTGTTTCCGATAACTTCGCCGTGATCGAATGTTGCCTCCAAAGTCTTACCGGGCATAGTGTTCACCGTATTCGGGGCAACGAGTTCCGTCACGTAGAGCGTATCGGGAAGAGCCGGGTTCTTCACACCGGTTGATGCCCAGAGGGGACGCTGAACATGAGCGCCAGCCTTCAACAATTCCTGAGCCTCGGGCTGTGCGAAACGCTGTTCAAACAGCTCGTATGCCAGGCGCGCATTGGCAAGCCCCGCCTTGAAACGAAGATCGAAGGCTTCCGGCGTCCCAATAGCGTCCAGGCGCTTATCAACTTCCGTATCCACGCGGGAAACGAAGAAGGATGCGACGCTACGAATCGTTGAAAGATCAACGCCGGCGTCCTTCGCCTTCTTCAAACCTTCAAGATAGGCATCGATGACTTCGCCGTAGCGTTCGAGAGAGAAAATGAGCGTCACATTCACGCTAATTCCGCGTGCTATTGTTGCCGTGATTGCGGGCAGACCCTCTTTGGTTGCCGGAATCTTAATCATGGCGTTGGGCTTGCCAACTTTCTCCCACAGCTCAGCTGCCTGCGTTGCGGTTGCTTCTGTTTCGAATGCGAGTTCGGGGGAAACTTCAATGGACACACGCCCATCTTCTCCGTCGGTTGCGTCGTAAATCGGGCGAAGAACATCGCATGCGTTTTTTACGTCGGTAATAATAAGCGGGAAGATTGCGGCATCTTTTTCCGCACCTTCTGCCGCCACTTCCTTAATCTGTGTGGCGTATTCTTCGCCACCCGTGATGGCGTTAGCGAAAATCGTGGGATTTGTTGTCACGCCAGTCACTGTACGGTCGTCGAGATATTTTTTGAGCCCACCTGATGCGATAAGCCCGCGGGAAAGATCGTCAAGCCAAATGGATACGCCTTCTTTGGCGAGATTCTGTGTTGGTGTAGACATATATGTTCCTTCATACTATGTTGCGAGTAACACATTAAGTGTACACTTTTCCGCGGTTTCTAGCAGTCCGTATCGCTACACATCGTCGTTTGTTGTGACGGTAGAGGTTTGTTACAACGGCAACGGTTTGTTGCTACAACGAAGATTTGTTACGCCCCCAAGCCCGGTGCGTGGCCCTCCACTGTCAACAAGGCAAGCCCGCCCGTGCAAAAAAGCATCGCGCGTCAGCTACAGACGTCGCCCGTCGTCTTTTTCAAACAAATTCTGGACGTTACCCCAAATTCTGCGAATATCTCCAGGGTGGTTCATGGTATAGAGATGGATTCCATCAACACCGTTCGCAGCCAAATCGCTGATTTGCTGGGAGGCATACACCACCCCGGCTGAACGCAAGATATTTGTATCGTCGCCCCATTTATCCAACAGCAAATAAACGGTTTTGGGTATTGTTACCCCGCCACGTTTCGCCATGTTTATCGTGGATTTCATGGACATAATGGGCATAATCCCCGCCTCAACGGGAACGGTAATTCCTGCCGCGTCCAACATGTCGCGGAAACGATAGAATTTTTCGTTATCGTAAAAAAGCTGGGAAATGAGGGTGGTGGCTCCGGCGTCTACCTTGCGTTTGAGATTCTCAACATCCTGTTTCATATCCGGGCATTCGCTATGTCCTTCCGGGTAGCACGCCCCGAAAACAAGCATATCGGGATGTTTTTCGCGAATATAGGCAACTAGTTCGTTCGCGTAGTTGAAACGCCCCTGCGGTTCATAGCCCTCAAGCTGATCACCACGCAGGGCGAGAACGGCTCTCACCCCGGCCGCTTCAAACATGTCCAGGGTTTGATCAACCCGTTCTTCGCTCGAATAGAGAGCCGTCAGGTGCGTCACCACCGGGATGCGATATTCCTGACGGATTGTGTGGGCAATTCTTGCCGTAATCGTCCTATCGGATTGAGAACCATGCCCGTACGTGACCGAAATAAAATCGGGTTGCAGATCCGCTAAGCCGTCGAGGGTGTCATAAATGGTTCCGACGGTAGCGTTCCGGCGTGGCGGGAAAACTTCGAGGGAAAAAATGGGGCGTCGCATCAGTTAACTCACAGATTTTCGTAGAGATCGCGTTGCGGCAACAACATGTTCAAGCGACGGCCACGTTTCAGCGTTTCCGCGTGTTTTCAAGCCACAATCGGGGTTAATCCACACCTGATGTACATCTATTTTTGCCAGGATTTCTTTGATTCGTCCCTCGATTTCCACCTGTGTTGGGATTCTCGGGGAGTGGATATCGTATACGCCCGGCCCAACCTGAGTCTGGAAATGTGCGTCCTCAATGGCATCCAACACCACGAGTTCACCACGCGAGGCTTCGAAGGAAATCACGTCCGCGTCCATTGCGTCAATATCGCGGATTATATCGTTGAATTCGGAATAGCACATGTGGGTATGGATTTGCGTTGTTGGTTTTACGCCGGAATGCACAAGGCGGAAGGCCGGAATTGCCCAATCCAAATATTTCGTGTGCCAATCGCTCTTACGTAGCGGTAGCTTTTCGCGCAGGGCTGCTTCGTCGATCTGAATAACCCTAATTCCGGTGGCTTCCAAATCCAAAACCTCATCGCGGATTGCGAGCGCCAACTGCGTGGTCTGCTCCTCGTTACTCATATCTTCGCGTGGCCAGGACCAATTCAAAATCGTGACCGGCCCGGTAAGCATCCCTTTCACCGGATGGTCCGTGTTACTTTGAGCAAAAGCAGACCATTCCACAGTCATTGGTTCAGCCCGGCTAACATCTGACCACACGATTGGAGGCTTTACGCATCGCGTCCCGTAGGACTGCACCCAGGCATTCTTGGTGAACTTGAAACCATTGAGGTGTTGCCCGAAGTACTCGACCATGTCGTTGCGTTCAAATTCTCCATGAACCAAAACATCCAAGCCAGTGTTTTCTTGGGCGCGGAGGCAGGAAATAATCTGTTCCGCTATGAAAGTATGGTAATCGCTTTCGCTCATTTCTCCCCGCCGGAACCTCGCCCTCGCAACGCGAACTTCCTGTGTTTGCGGGAAGGAACCGATTGTTGTGGTGGGTAAGATGGGCAGGCACAGGGCGGCGCGTTGAGCAACCGCTCGCTCGTCGCGCGCCGGTGTGCGCACATAGTTCGCGTCGGTTAAATCAGCAATACGCTGTGCCAGTTGAGCATCACGCTCCACACGGTTGCCCGCAAAAAGGCTTACGTTCTGTGCAAGAATCGCTTCTTTTTCTGCCTCCGGGGTGTGTGGATCCGCAAGAACCGCAATATCTCGCAGTTCTCCAAGCTTTTCCACCGCGAAAGCGAAATGTTGCGTAACCTCAGCCGCTAGATCCGTTTCATCTGCTGTGGTGTAGGGAACGTGAAGAAGGGAACATGCGGTGTTCACCGCAATATTTTCTGTATGCTTGCGGAGTCTGGTGAGAGTTTCCAGAGTATCCGCATAGTTATTTCTCCAAATGTTACGTCCGTTCACGACCCCGGCACATAGTGTTGTATGCGGATTTACACCATTTTTTTCGACGACGGCGAGGTTCTCTTCTTTACCCTCCACAAGATCAAGGCCAACAGCATCAAAACCTAGGGCCTGGACGGCTTCATAAACATCCGCAATATGACCGAAATATGTGTTGAGTAAAATCTTGGCGCCATCTTCACGAGCGTTAAGAATAGGTTCATAGAGGGAGGTGAAGAACGCAATATCGTCGTCGTTCTTGTCGAGAACAAGGTACGGTTCATCAAACTGGAGCCACGTGGCACCGAGCGTAACAAACTTACGAACAATCTCCACATATGTCGCAATAAGGCTACCGACGAGTTCTGGGGTGGGAACAAGGGGTTCGTTTGAGGCGTCGGTTGCGAGTTTAAAGAATGTGTAGGGGCCGATGAGCACGGGTTTTGTGGCGATTCCCTGGGTGAGCGCCTCCGTGAATTCATCGAATGGTTTTGTGCTTGAAAGACGGAACGGGGTGCCAGGATCGACTTCCGGAACGAGATAGTGGTAATTCGTCGTGAACCATTTTTTCATCGGTAGTGCCGTGACGTCCCCGCGTTCGTCCTGATAGCCACGAGCCATAGCGAAGAGGGTTTCTTCGGGACTCTCGAAACCGAGGGCGCTGTAACGTTGCGGAATAGCTCCCAGCAAAATTGCGGTATCGAGGACCTGATCGTAATAACTGAAATCGTTACTGGGGATGAGCGTAATTCCGGCGTCTTTTTGAGCCTGCCAGTGGCTTGCACGCAATTCGGCTGCGACCTTGCGCATCTCTTCGATGGGAGTCATTCCCTTCCAGTAGTTTTCGATCGCTTTTTTCAGTTCTCTGTGCTGTCCAATGCGTGGAAAACCCGAAACGCTGGTAATAGTTGGCATAGTGACTCCCAAAATTGCCGAATACTTTCCTCCAAGATTTCCAGGAGTGCCCGGCCGTGTCAAGGAGCGGCTAAATCCGGCGCTTGCGTGCGCCAACGGCAATCACGCCACCGGCCGGCAAAACTTTCGCGGGATCAAGCTCCTCGGGAAGCGCCGATAAAACGAGAGAAAAAACAGCAGGTTTAGCCTGCGTCAACTCAAGTTTTCCGTTGTTTCGCTGCGCCAACTGCCGGGCAACATACAGCCCGATTCCCGTCGACCCTCCCGTGGAAAAGCCCTTCGTAAAAATTGTTTGCGCAAATTCCTCATCCACTCCCTTACCTTCATCGGCAACCTGAATCACCACGGTGCGTCCCTGCGCGTTTGAGGTCACCGTCGTCGTACCTTTTCCGTAACGGAGCGAATTTTCGACGAGGGTCGCAATAATTTGGGAAAGTGCGCGAGGGTCAGCCAAAACCGGGCCATGTTTTCCAGCTTTGAACGTGATTTTTCGGTACGCGAGCGCGAAAGGACGTGCCCACTCGGACAGTTGCTGAGTGAAAATCGGTTGAAGGGCAACAGCTTCGCTCTGCGCCTGAATATGGTGAGAAGATTCCAAAAGGTTGGTGACAACATTGGTGAGTCGCTCCACCTGTTCCAGGCACGCATTAACCTCAGACTTCACATCCTTATCGTCGGTAAGGTATTCAATTTCTTCCAAACGCATCGACAAAGAAGTAAGAGGCGTACGCAACTGATGTGACGCATCCGCAGAAAATTGGCGCTCGGCGCTAAGACGCCCGGCAACGCGATCCCCTGCGCGTTCGATTTCATTAAAAACAAGGTCGATTTCTTCAATTCCACTGGGTGTAATCACCGGGCGCGTCGTCCCCGACCCCAGCTGTTCGGTAGCTGCCGCAAGATAAATCAGCGGTGCCGAAATCTTACGCGACTGCCACAACGCGAGCGCCACCGCAAGGATGACCGTAGCCACAATGCCTATTATTTCAAGGCAGAAAAACACAATCATATCGTGGCGCACGGTGAGATAGCTCAGGTCGCGCCCCCACACGCGCCACACCGTGAAGGCAATTGGTCCGGTCAACAATATGATGGCGACACCTGCAACCATCGTGGTCATGAGGAGGAAACGTCGGCGCATTATTCAGTCTTATTCAGCCTCGAACCGGAATCCCACTCCGCGTACCGTCGCGATATATCGTGGTTTTTCCACATCCTCGCCAAGTTTTCTGCGCAACCACGAAATGTGCATATCCAGTTTCTTTGTGGATTCGGCGTTTCCCTCACCCCAGACGGTTGAGAGAAGTTTTTCACGGCTAATGGCATTGCCCGCGTCACTCATTAGGGCAACGAGAAGATCGAATTCTTTGTTGGTCAAGTGAAGTTCGCGTCCGTTTTTTGACACCGTTCTGGCGGGAATATCAAGGCTAATATCTTGGATCGTAAGAATCTCCGGGGCATTTGTAGATCCGCGATCCCAGCGACGCAGAAGTGCGCGCACACGTGCAAGAAGTTCTGCCAGCCGGAAAGGCTTAGTGACGTAATCATCCGCCCCAACATCCAGCCCAACCACCATATCTACTTCTTCACTGCGCGCTGTGAGAATAAGGATTGGGAAATCGTATCCTTGGTTGCGCGCGTTGCGTGCCACATCAAGCCCGTCCATATCGGGTAAACCCAAATCGAGGAGCATAATCTCAATGCCAGATTCGCATTCATCGAGCGCGTCAAGCGCTTCCTGCCCGGTTGTTGCCGTCAAAATAGTGTAGCCTTCACGGCTCAGAGCGCGGGTGAGCGGCTCAGAGATTGAGGTGTCGTCTTCAACAAGTAGCAAGGTAGTCACGGTTACAGTCTATTCCACATTGTGCACTACATTTGAGGTAGTCCGATATCAGAATTTTTACGACGGAGTTCGAAAACTCGTTTTTCCCCGAGCCCTTGAAGGTTCGTATTTCCCACATCAATCATATGGAACTGATCTTTCGCCACCATCGACAATCTTTGGGTAAGCGATTTTGTGGTAAGAATTGTTCCCGGGGAAGCTATGTCTGCGAGGCGAGCCACGAGATTGACAGGCGGGCCGAAAACATCCCCGAAACGTCCGAGGATTTTCCCCCATGTGAGGGAGGCGCGAACGGCAGGCAATTCAGGAACGTTGCGGAATTGCTCAACTGCTTTACATACGACGTTTGCTCCAGTGAGAACATCGTCGGCGACAAAGAGGAAAGCGTCACCCATGGATTTCACAACGCGCCCGCCATTGGAGGTGATGACGGCTCTACACACGTAATCGAAACGCTCGATGAGTGAAGCAAACTGAGAAACGTTGAGATGCTCCGTACGGTTGGTGAAGGAAACAATATCTATAAAACCAACGGCTCTAAATACGCGGTTTGCTTGGCTTTCGTCACTATCCATTTGCTCAATTTCAGCTTCGGCGTGCCGGATAAGCGCCGCCATTTGCCGATTCCACGCATATTCGAAAAGCTCAGAAATGAAGAGTTTATTATCGTGGAAGTAATCGAGAGCCCAGCGATGTGCAGAGGCCGTATTGTAGTTGAAGGCGCGTTGAGCATATTCAACGAGGGTTTCCATATGCCACTGTAGGAGCCTGTCACTCATATGGGAATCTGCGCGCAGAAGCGAGGAAATCCCGGCGTCGTCAAGCAGGTCATATTTAATAGCGAGCCCCAAATCTTTCATGGCTTTGATGTCGCCGTCGGAAAAAATGCGCTCCTCATTATCGTCTTCAATGGTTGGGAATCCCATGAGAAGCCAGAATCTGCGGATTTTATCTTTGGGCAATCCGCTAAGTTGTTCTGCTTGCTCTAACGTGTATTGGGCTTTGCCACCCTCAAGTTCGTCGATGAAAGATTCGGAAAGATGTTGTGTGTAGGTTTCGTAGTATTCTTCAGATTTTTCAGAAACTTCGCTTTCCGTTTCGGGCGTGTGCGTTATCGGTTCATCTTCCCATGTTCCTTCGCGTGGGATGACGACGCGTCCCTGGATTGTTTCAAATCCGCCGGTTTGGGGCTGATTTTCCATGGCTTTTTCGTACATTGATTGAATGAGGTTCGACGACATTCCGCGTTCTTCGTCTATTGATAATGAGTAAGGACCCGATTGAGACGCAGACGAGTGAAAAGTCGGTGATACACCCTGACTTTCCGTTGTCTTAAAATCCATTTTTTCGGGAAACACTTTATACTCGATTCTTCATCTTTAAGCGCACCGCCCCAACCCACGGACAGTGTTTTATGTCACACTTTAGTCTATGTGTGCATTAATGTCCAACCCTTAATTTTATCCTCCACGCACCTTCGGCACATAACTACATACCGCCTCGCATAACACGCCACTAATTTCGTACGCCCCTACACCTCGTTAATGAAGGAAAAGACGCGAACACCGTCGCTACCCACACCTACACCCACACCTACACACCTACCACACATCTCTGATTTCGTTCTTCCATCAAAACGTTTGCCTACGCACTTACCACATAACGAAGCACAGCAACACCGGCGAGTAAGATAAAATCAGTGTTTCGTCGACGAAAGTTGTAGGAATGAATACTAGAAACGTTTCCCATACGCGCCTTCCCCATCTCACTCTCACACTGGCAAGTAAATCACCCGCGCGTCTGGCAACCCTCCGCAACGCTGGTATTCACGCTAATGTTCAAGTGTCGGGAGTTGATGAAGAAGAGGTATTACGAAACATCCAAGCAACCCCCACACGCCAGGTTATGGCGCTGGCGAGCGCGAAAAGCCGTGCCGTTGCGCGGAATCTTCACACACCTACGGATTTCGTTATTGGTTGCGATTCTATGTTTGAATTCGACGGCGTTGTGTACGGAAAACCTCACTCTCCCGAAAACGCGCGAGAACGCTTGTTGGCGATGTCTGGAAAAACAGGCATTCTTCACACCGGACATTGCCTCGTTCATGTGGGGAGTGGAAAATCTTTGGCCGGCGTGAGCCACGCGCGCGTAACTTTTGCGCCGTTTAGCGCGGAATTTATTGATGCTTATATTGCCACCGGAGAGCCGATCGAGGTTGCGGGATCATTTACCGCCGACGGGTTGGGTGGCAGTTTCATCGATAATATCGAGGGTGATTATCACGGTGTTGTAGGGATTTCCCTGCCACTGTTGCGCCAGCTTATGGAGGGTTTCGGGCTGAGCCTCACGCAATTGTGGGAACCGCCGTTTGAACCTGAATATGGGACCCTCAGTGATGAAGCAGCAACATTATTGGCAACAAAATCTAAGCGCGGACATAGGAATGCGGATGGCTTTATGTTGTGCTCGTGCGGGCATACGCATTGGGGCATGAACGGCGCGGGTGGAATCCTGGCTTTTCGTGAACATTTTGAGCTGGGCGAAGACAAAGCTCACGACGTCGGCAAACAAAGAGAACGAGGGTCGCTAAACGAACAAGAGCACTTCGCGAGCCACACCACGCTAGATAAGGCTACAACAAACCACACAGAGCATCGCTTAAACCACGAGAACCACCACGGGCCGGAACTCCAAGTCCTACTTCAACTTCGTAGCCTGTGGAGCCATTCGGGCGGAACATGGGGATTCCCCGGTGGTGCCGTCAATTGGTCCGAGACTCCGTGGGAAGGTGCTTCACGCGAATTCGAGGAAGAAACTAGCATTTCTCCCTCTATTTTCAAGCCTGTGGGTGAGTATGTTCTCGACCATAACGATTGGCAATATTCTACGTTCGTAGCTCAATGTCCCGATGGTGTTGAAGCAATTAAGGATAAGGAGTCCTCCGAATTGCGTTGGGTCAATATTGACGACGTTGAAACCCTACCTCTTCTGCCGTCATTCGCTGCTTCATGGTCGATGTTAAAAGAGAAGTTTATCCTTTAATTTAGCAAAATATATGCCGACATATGTGATGGGAAAAGTGATGAGTGGTCATATTTTTGACCGTTGATAGGTGACGAGCCGTCACATTTTGACCGTTGATGTGGTTTGCTAGTTGTCGTTAATACCTTCAGGAAGTTCCGCAACATAGGGGTGATCGAAGGATTGGGGGCCGAGGGCTTGCGCTCCTCCCGGTGAGCCGAGTTCGTTAAAGAATTCTGCGTTCACTGACGTAAAAATTGACCATTCTTCCGGAACGTCATCTTCGTAAAATATGGCTTCTGTGGGGCACACCAGTTCGCAAGCTCCGCAGTCAACACATTCGTCTGGGTTGATATAGAGGGTGCGTTCGCCTTCATAAATGCAGTCAACCGGGCATTCGTCAACACATCCTCTGTCTTTAACATCGACACAGGGAAGCGCAATAACGTATGCCATGTGAAACTCCTTTCTTACCCTTATACACTACCCGCCACGTTTCACGTTGAAAAGGCAGGTTAGGCTTACTCCCTGTTGTTTTTCAGCACATGTTACATGCACAACAACTCATGTAGTACAGAGGATAGAGGACAAAATTGGAGGATATGGATATAACGTGGTGCCCCGGATATAAGAGGGAACTCTTATATCCGGGGCACGGGTTGTGGCAATGTGCTAATAAATTTTAGTTGCAGACGACTCCATTGAAGGGCTGATAGGTCCAGTCGTAGGAAGAATCCTCAATAACCTTCCCCTTTTCTTTCACTGTCCGGCCAACCGTCACCGTGAATCCTCGCCCGAATGCGGGTTCCGGCGTGCAACCGGGCCCGGATTTGTGCACAACGACAGGGGACCTATAGTTTCGAGGTTGCGAAGTTGTTGTTGTAACCTCAAAGTACTTGGTTGACCACAGCTTTGTTACGACTCGTCCGTTCTCGACGTATGCTTCCACAACGGCACCGTATGGGGTGCGGTTCTTCCACTTAACGTCGATTTGGCCACCCCAGAATGTGGATTCGCGTCCCATCGGGTAACGATCGAAGTACTTGGAGTGTGGCTTGTGCTCAATATTTTCCATACCCGCCAGGTATCCGATGTTGAAGGTGTTGGTTGCAAGTTGCGAAAGTCCTCCACCCAACGCTTTTGTAATATATCCGTTAACGACGACGTCGGAGGACACGTATCCTGAATTGCCATCGACTTCCCCTAGAGCTTTCTCAAGCGAGAAGGTTTCTCCGGGTTTAACGAGTGTATTGTTAATTGCTTTCGTTCCCACGCGAAGGTTTGTTGTACGCACAGAATCATTCGTCAATGGCGTGGAAATTTCGGCAACTACTTCTTTCACTCCCAGCGCATCAGCGTCTTTTGTGGAGAAAGCTGCCGGGACTTTACCTGTTTTCACTGTCATCACGCGATCTTTTGCGTCACTTTTTTGCATGGTTTCCAACAGCAGTTTCTTCAACTCCTCATCGGGAATACCTGTTCCATCCTCTGACGGGATAATTTGCGGAGTTGTGTGATTTACGATTTCAATACGTGCATCTTTACCGGGTTTGATTTTCTCTGGAACCTGTTTTTGCAGTATGGCGACGCTGTTTTTAGCGTTAATATCCACTGTCAGTTTGTTATCGACAACGGGGAAAGATGTCACGGACGCCAAATTTTCTGGTGTGAAATGAGCTTTTGCCTCATCGACGGTGACGTCAACATTCCCGGATACGATTGTTTTTGCCGTCGTATCCGCAAATTGTTGGGCGATTTTATCCGTAACAGCAGGATCTGTTTCCTCAAGTTTTAGAGCAATTTCTTTTTTACCCTCGAAGGCTTGAGATGTAAGAAGAGTTTGAGCTTTCTTGGCATTTACCAGCATTCCGGCTTTTCCCGGACCAACTTTCGGATTGGTGCCTTCAAATTTCACACTTGCATTAACAGGCTGGGTTCCCGATTCTTCGTTGAGAAGATTAATGTACGACGTGTATGTGGCATTATCAATCTTTGCTTGAGGTTCGAGTGTTTTCTTTCCACCGAATAGATGACCAAATACTTTGGCTGGGTTCAAACTAAACCCTGTTGTTCCATTCAAGGTTTTCTGCGTATCTAGGGCAACACCGTATTCTTTTGGCGTGATTTCATTCTTGTAGTCGCCAACCGTCACGGTAATTTTCTGTGCAAGGCGCGCCTCGATTTCTTTATCTAGTTTTTTGGTTGCGGAATCCTTTGTCAGTCCGCCGATATCAATTCCCGCCACTCGCGTACCTGAGGCGACGGTGTTCTTTATCATGTAGGCGTAGCCAACATACATAAGGGTAAGGAGAACAAGGATTCCAACAATAATGGCAGTCCAGAGTTTTCCTCGTCTGTTTTTAGTAACGGAACCCTTATTTTCCCCGTTTTTATCCGACGGTGTATCAACCTGTGTTTCTTCACCTGTAGCGTTATAGCTCGGGAAAGGCGCTTGTTGCACCGGCTGTTGCATGGTGTTATCTATGCCGTCGCCCTCACTGTTGTGCTCGGGATAAGGAAAAGGCCGTGCTGTTGGTTCTTCCGGAGTTCCGTTCACAATACTTCCTTCTAAATTCGTGAGAAATAATATTTGAAACTACGTTTAGTTTACTTGTTTTTACGTCGTATGCCGGGCCATAATCCACACACTGAATTTAATATTAGCCACACATGTGCCAGCCAGGGTTTGACGACCAATATGTTTTCATTCCAGGGAAAATATACCAATATGATGGTCAGCGCAAAAGATGTTAGATAAAAAGCAATCCATCCTTCTACTCCGCAGGCATCCCATACATATAGGGCGCCTGTGGCTACAAGTATTCCTGCAAGGATTAAACCCGCATACCATACGTCTGTCCCGAGGACGGGAAATCCTGCCATTCCTGCGTGGGTGAGGGTGCCAAGCAATGCGGTGAACATCCCTATAATAATCCCCATGGCTACGCGGAAAGCTAGGCGCCATTGTGCAGTTCTGTATCTGACAGATGCGTGTTTACTCAATTGCAGTTTGTTCACCGTTTCCCTACTTCCTTTGCCGTTCTCGCTTTTTACGCCCTGCAATACGTCCGCGTTGTGTGCTATCAAGAATAACTTTACGTACACGAACCGCTTCGGGTGTGACTTCAATACATTCGTCTTCGGCAGCGAATTCGATGGCTTCTTCCAACGTGAGTTTGTGTGGAGCTTGAAGGGTTTCGAAAACTTCAGCCGTGGCACTTCGCATATTTGTCATTTCTTTGGCGCGTACCACGTTGACGTCCATATCTTCGTCTCGCGGATTTTCACCCACGACTTCACCTTCATAGACTTCCCATCCGGGTTCAACGAAGAACGTTCCTCGATTTTCTAAACGTTGTAGCGCATAGGCGGTAACCTGCCCGGCTCTGTCCGAAACAAGGGATCCTGTGGCGCGGGATTCAATCTCTCCCATCCAAGGTGCGTATCCTTCCGCAATGGAGGACGCAATACCATTTCCGCGTGTTTGGGTGAGGAATTGGGATCTGAAACCAATCATTCCGCGTGCTGGAACGATGAATTCCATGCGAACCCATCCGCTTCCATGATTGTTCATGGTTTCCATACGGCCTTTGCGGGTGGCCATAAGCTGTGTAACTGTTCCCAGGAATTCTTCGGGAACGTCAATAGTGGTGCGTTGCATGGGTTCTTGGCGAACTCCGTCAATCATTTGTGTCACAACCTGTGGTTTTCCGACGGTGAGTTCAAAACCTTCACGCCTCATTTGTTCGACGAGGATAGCGAGGGCAAGTTCTCCGCGATCTTGCACTTCCCATGCATCCGGGCGGTCTGTGGGGAGAACGCGAATAGAAACATTCCCAACAAGTTCGGCATCGAGTCGATCTTTGACTTGACGTGCCGTGAGTTTGTGGCCTTTGCCGTCTTTTCCGGCAAGGGGTGAGGTGTTGATTCCAATCGTCATGGAAATGGCGGGTGGATCGACATGGATGGGAGGAAGCGGGTGGGGATCATTGGGATCCACGAGCGAATCTCCGATAGTGATGCCATCAATACCAGCAATGGCAACAATATCTCCGGGATGTGCTTCCTTCGCGGGTTTACGTTCCAAACCTTCTGTGACGAGGAGTTCGGAGATGTGTGCGGTTGTGGTTGTTTGCCCGCTATGGCGTACCCACCCAACGGTTGCGCCCTTCTTTAAAACACCGGAATAGACGCGCAGGAGCGCCAACCTTCCAAGGAATGGGGAGGCATCTAGATTCGTGACCTGCGCCACGAAGGGAGCGTCTTCTTCATAGGTTGGTGCGGGAATGTAGGTGAGGATGGCGCGGAAGAGCGGCTCAAGATCGGGGCTATCGGGAAGTTGCCCGTTGTCTGGCATGTTGAGCGAGGCACGTCCGGCTTTCGCGGATGCGTAAATCACCGGTGTTTCGAGTAGCGCATCCATCATGTCCGCATCTGGATCTTCAAGATCGGATGCCAGGGAAAGGAGCAAATCTTGCGTTTCTTCTTCAACTTCAGCGATTCTCGCATCCGGACGATCGACTTTATTAATAACGACGATAACTGGGAGTTTTGCTTCTAATGCTTTACGAAGAACAAATCGTGTTTGTGGGAGAGGGCCTTCGGATGAATCGACGAGGAGGACCACTCCATCCACCATCGCTAACCCGCGTTCTACTTCCCCGCCGAAATCTGCGTGACCTGGCGTGTCGATAACGTTAATGGTGATGCCGTTAGGTGAGTTAAATTCTTCAGCCGATGGGCCTTTGTAGGTGATTGCCGTGTTCTTTGCGAGGATTGTGATGCCTTTTTCACGTTCAAGCTCGCCTGAATCCATGACACGCACGCCTGTTTTTTCGACGGTATCGCGCTCCCCGAAAGCACCACCTTGCCACATGAGGGCATCGACGAGTGTTGTTTTTCCATGATCAACGTGGGCAACGATAGCGACATTTCGCAAATCGTAACGTGTTTTCACCTGTGTCCTACTTTCTATAACGCATTGCGTTGTTCGGGTTATGTGCGTTTTTCCCTGCTGGCTGGGCGTGTTCAGCAGAAATTTCTCGCGTACTTATCGTTGTCCTATACTCGATTCTGTACTCGATTCTGTACTCGCAGGTATCTCTATCCTGTAAACGCACGGGATTTATCGTACTCTTATCATTTAATCTGCGCCGTTAAGGAACGAAGTATAAGCTGGAAATCACAACATATACCACTTTTGAAAAACAATAAGATTGAATTACTTCGCTACAACAATCACATATCTTGAACGTTTTGACACTCAGCTCCTCAACCGAATCTCACACACGCTCCCACACCGGAAACCTTATCCGAACATCACATACTCCCCCATACTCCCGCACACAATCGATACATAGTGTAGAGATCATCCACATGCGATATTTCACGTGCTGAATGCATGGAAAGAAGCGGAATTCCCACATCGACTGTTGGTATTCCTAGACGAGTTGCCGTGAGTGGCCCCGTGGTTGTTCCGCAGGGAATAGCATTATTAGACACGAAAGATTGCAGTTTCGCTCCGGCAGATTGAGCAAATTTTCGTAGCATAGCGATGCCGTAAGCATCAGATGCATATCGTTGAAGTGCATTTATTTTAATGAGTACGCCTTCGCCAGCTACCGGAGGGTGATCCGGATCATAATGTTCGGGATAATTAGGGTTGAGTGAATGCCCAGTATCAGCGCTCACACACAATGAACGCGCACAAATCCGTTCATAGGCTTCCTCCCCTTGCGACCACAAGCCAATAATGCGCCGTAATATGCTTTCCAAAAATGGGCCACATGCACCCGAGGATGTTCCTGAACCGACCTCCTCATGGTCAAAAGCTACGAAAAGAGGAATAGCTGTGTCCATTATCGCCGTTGTCCCCTCGGCTAGCGAACGTGCACAATCCTCCATGGCACGCATGCTTGCAAAAACGGAAACTAGATTATCTTGGCGTCCAGAGGAAAAATATGATCCATTAACATGAGGTGGCTCCACACAGTATGAATGCAAATCATGCCCGGCAATATCTGAGGCACGCAAACCATCTACCTTGATTTCTGAAGCATTACTCCCCTGAACGCCTACCGGCCGAGCACTGCCGGCGATAAGATCCCAAAAATCTTCGCTCCTCGTGTACACGGGATGAATATCTTTTTGACGATTGATCTCTAGTTTGTCTCTATTTCCCCCAATAAGATGGGGCGCAAGCTGAGGAAGAACCATGCATGCCGGCGTTTTTACCAAATGCACATTCCCATCCATGTCCACAACACGCCCGGCAATCCCCATATCCCGATTCAACCAAGAATTGAGAAGCGGACCGCCATACACCTCAACATCAACCTGCGTGAAAGCCCCGTGGAACGAAACACCTTCCGGTTTCACCTTGAGACACGGTGAATCCGTATGGGATCCGATAATCCGCAGAGTCGCCCGGGAGGCATCCATTTTTTCTTCAGGCAACATGAAGGCAATAACAGCGCCTCCACGAATAACGTAAAACCCGCCACCTCGCACACTCTCTAACCAGGAATCCTCTTCCCGTAGACGTGTGAAACCACACGCATCTAACCTTGACGCAATGCGCGAAACTGCATGATACGACGTCGGCGAAGCCTCAATAAAGCCCGCAAAATCTGCAACATATTCCCTCTGAGTAACCATGAATTCAGTTTATCAAGGGGGTCCCTCATTATTTTTCGTGCGAACTTTTCGCCATCACGCGAACATAACGCACGTCCTCCGTCGTCGTGTATATATCATAAAAACAACGCGGAAAGAACCCCAAACCACACATGTCTCTCATATGGCATCCGAAAAACCCTCACAAACTTGCATACACAGGCATAATGCGTAGAATTCTTCCATGAGCAAACTTCACGAGGTCTCTTCCTCCTCGCGCGGTGCAGATGAAAAAAAGAAACCTCATAGCTCTCACGAGGCGACTTCTCATCCCCGCTCCATGAAGCGAAATGCACTCCTCGGGCTCGCGGCCCTCGGTGTTGTTTTCGGAGATATTGGCACCAGCCCGCTCTATGTTCTTCGGGCTGTTTTTACCGTACATGACGGGGCCGTCGCGCTTAACGAGAGCAATATTTACGGCGTCATATCCCTTATTATTTGGGTCCTTATTATTATCGTCACAGGCAAATACGTTTTAAACGTTCTGCGCGCCGATTACGACGGCGAAGGCGGAATTAGCGCCATGGTGACCCTCGTGCGTTCCCGGCTTAAAGCGCGCCCGAAAACTTCCACCTATCTTATTTATGTCGGCATGTTTGGTGCGGCGCTATTTTTTGGCGACAGTGTGATTACACCGGCAATTTCCGTCCTCTCCGCAATTGAGGGAACCCTCGTGGCAATGCCGGATTTGTCTCAATCTTTCGTTGTTCCCGTCGCCCTGGGAATTCTTATTGCCTTGTTCTCCGCACAACGTTTCGGCACCGAAAAAGTGGGGCACGTTTTTGGGCCAATCATGGCATGTTGGTTTATTGTGTTGGCTGCCATCGGGATCCCTCATATTCTTCACAACCCCGCGATTATTCGAGCACTTTCGCCACAATACGCCATCGCTTTTATTGCCTATCACCCCTTCGTAGCTTTCGTTGCCCTAGGCGCCATTGTGCTTGCCGTGACCGGCGCGGAAGCCCTCTACGCGGATATTGCGCATTTCGGGCGCCAACCGATTACGGGTGCGTGGTTCGTTTTCGTTCTTCCCTCGCTGTGCATCAACTATCTTGGTCAGGGCGCTAACCTTTTAGCGGATATGAACAATGTGCGCGACCCCTTCTTCACCATGGTTCCCCAATCGTATGCTTTAGCGTTGACATTATTGGCGACGGTAGCCACCGTTATTGCCGCGCAGGCTGTTATTGCGGGATCGTATTCTGTTGCTCGCCAGGTCTCCCGCCTCGGGTATCTTCCGCATCTTACGGTTCGCCACACATCCGCACGCGAATCGACGCAGGTTTATTTACCTGGTGTGAACACTCTACTTATGGTTGCGGTGTCCTGCGTGATCATTATTTTCCAGGATTCTGAGCGGTTGTCCTCTGCTTACGGTTTGGCTGTCTCTACCGATTTCCTTCTTACGACGATGCTCCTCATTACCGTTACGCATCTTGTATGGCGTTGGAAACCCGTGTGGACAGTGCTCATGGGCGGAATTTTGCTCTGCATTGAAATACCGTTATTCGCCGCAAATTGCGCAAAAATTTTCACAGGTGGTTGGTTGCCACTTGTTATTGCGAGCGCCCTCATGATTGTGATGACAACATGGCGACGTGGAGAAAAAATTATTACTGCGAAACGCGCGGCAAATGAAGGTCCTCTTCAAGACTTCCTCTTCCTTCTTGAAAAACAACCGCCTCGACGTATTCCAGGAACCGCGATTTACCCGCATTCCCTTATCAATACGGCACCGTTTGCGCTGAAAGTTAATACTAAAATCAACAGGGCACTTCACGACCATGTGATTATTTTGTCCCTGAAAACGGCGCCACGTCCCTATATTGCCCAGGAAGATCGTGTCAAAATTGAGCGACTTTCCACCCAGGGTGTCGTTCACTTTACCATTACCTACGGCTTTATGGATTCACGTAATGTTCCCGAGGATTTATTGTGGGCGCAGAAGGAATTCGGGCTCACAACATGGAAGCTCCATCAGGCAACCTGGATGCTCAGCCATATTGATGTGCAGGTAGCGAAAAAATCCAGGATGAGCACGTTGCGGACAAAACTTTTTGTGTTCCTCTCCAAGCTTTCTGCCTCCCCGCAATGGAATAAATCTCTGCCACGTTCTCGAACTTTGGAATTAGCGCGAACGGTTGCTATTTAGTAGCTCTTGGGTGAGTGAATAATCCGCAACTCTTTAATTTTTTCGAGCAAGATATGCGCGATATGGTAGCGATTAACTATGTGGGGTAGCCGGCTTCGGCTACCCCACATAGTTAATCGGCCAGTCGGCTAGCCCACATAGTGTGCGTTATTTACCGACGCGCCCGTGAATCGCTACAAGGGCAACGCGAAGTGCCGGCTCGAGGGAAGCCTCGGGATCCGCATAGAAGAACGGGGAGTGGTTGGCGGGCGGGTTTTCGCCGAACTTTTCAACCTGTTCGCTACCCATTCCACCATAGAGCCAGAACACACTGGGAACACCAATCGCATCACCCCAGTACACAAAATCTTCGGAAAAACCGAAGGATTCCTTAACAATATTCAAGGGCGCACATTCAGGAAGCCCGCCACTTCGCGAAAAACCAGATTGGCCATCCTCGTTGGCATGATTGGCAAAGACCTTTTCTGCTGCCTCAACCAGTTCACGGCGCAAACGTTCGGTTGCTTCGGGCTCATTCGTCGTCGCAACAACGTGACGAATACAGCGAATGAAGGGTTCAGGAGCTCCGCTCGCTTCTGCCTCCGCTCGGGCAATACGTGCAATCCCGTCTCCAATAATCTTCCCGGTTTCCTCGTCCCTAAAACGGGTATTAATAAGCAATTGAGCCGAATCGGGAATAATGTTATCCGCTGTACCTGCAACAAACTTCCCCACCGTCACAACCGCGTTTTTATCGGGATTCGTCATGCGGGCAACGATGGTTTGGAGTCGCATCACAACGGAGGCACCCAAAACGACCGGGTCAATTGCGGTGTGGGGCTGGGAGCCGTGTCCGCCACGCCCACGCATAATAATTTCGTAGCCCTCGCTCCCCGGAAGCGCCCCACCTGGGTAAAGGCTCACCCATCCTGCCGGGCGAGGCACCACATGGGCGCCATACATGACCTCAGGATGTGGCATGCGATCCCACATTCCGTCCTTGATCATGAGGTGCGCACCTTCCGCACTCTCCTCGGCAGCCTGGGCGATAAACACAATCGTCCCGCTCCACAGCTGAGGATGCGCAGCAAAAGCACGAGCCGCCCCAAGGAACACAGCCATATGGGAATCATGCCCGCAGGCGTGCATCACACCTTCGTTTTCCGAGGCAAAGGGCAACCCGGTGTCCTCCTGGACCGGCAAACCATCCATATCCGCGCGGTACCCCACACAAGGCCCTTCCCCGTTTCGCATGACGCAGGCAAAACCAGGAGTACTTGCGCTCTCAACAAACTCAAGGGTGACCCCTGGCCCGCACTCCATATTTTCCAGCTTGGTGCGTAATCTTTTCGCTGTAGCAACCTCTTGAAGGGAGCGCTCGGGGAAACGGTGAAATTCTTTTTGCGCCTCGTGAAGGGTGCGTAGTTCTTCATCTGTTGGTAAAAGTTCGACGGGTAACATGATTCTCCTTCATCCTTCTATAGTTTAGCTGTCACCTGGAAAAGTGAAGAGAATTCTCGGCGTTCTTCACACCATTTGCCAGCGCGTCGTCGAAAATATGCCTTCTGCGCACCCCAATAAAACGTAACATAACAGAATCGTTATATTCGCATTTTTCCCAGGTTTCACATAACTAGCTTGGGTAGTATATATATAAAAGGTCAGACAGGAGGTGCGCCATGTATCGCAATATTTTTTGGGATTTAGGCGGAACCATGGTGGATACATATCCTCAATTGGACACTATGCTGGCTGGCGTCGTGAAAAAATCAGGATACAACGTCCTTGATCTCAATGTTGCGCAGTTAACTCGCGTCTCCACAAAACATGCAATCAATGTTCTCAGCGAACGTTTCGGAATCCCTGAAGAAGAGTTCCGCACAGCAGAGCGCGCCCTCAAACACTGTTGGGAAACGAATCCACCCTGGCCCATGCCCGGCATCACGGACATTCTTGACCGCGTCAAAAGCGTCGGTGGTTTAAACCTTGTCGTGACGAATAGAGATAGGAAAAGTGCGGAAGCGTTGTTGCGTGGTTTAGGTCTTGATGTTGACGATATTGTATGTCCCGAGGACGGATTCCCGCGCAAACCAGATTCGGCAATGCACCTCTATTTCCTGGACAAGTATGGTCTTGAGCTGTCGGAATGTCTCGCGGTCGGGGATCGATCCATTGATATTAACGTTGCTCACGCCGTGGGAATGGATGTAGCTCTTTTAGAAACACCGGGAGTGCCCATGGACGCTCCTGATGCGGATATTCACATTCAGGCGCTTGCCCAGCTTCTCCGTCTAATCGGCTAAGTTCTTTTTTCAGGGCTTGTGGCAAGTTCTTTCCTCAGGGCTTGCAGATTATTCCGATTATCGTCGCCAATATTCTCTTACAAAAATCCTGGGCCATTAACACCCGCTTGTGGCTTATTCGTCAACGAACTGAATAAGGTAAGATTTCATACATAGTATTTCTTGGGAGAAGGTTTATGCAGGGAACGTGCTTAATTACAGGTGGAGCTGGTTTTATTGGTTGCGCATTGAGCCATTTGCTTGTGGGAAAATTTGACAGAATTGTTGCGGTGGATAACCTACATCCCCAAGTTCACGCCAAACCCGTTCGCCCTATCGGCTTACATCCTCATGTGGAGCTCGTTATCGGAGATGTTGCGAACAACGCCATGTGGGATTCTCTGTTGAAGGACACGAAACCCACCGTTGTGATTCATTTGGCTGCAGAAACGGGAACTTCTCAGTCGCTCCTTGAAGCCACGCGCCATGCAACGGTAAATGTTATCGGCACAACCCAAATGACGGATGCTTTTGCGCGCCACGATACTATCCCGGAAAAGATTATCCTTCCCTCGTCTCGCGCAGTATATGGCGAAGGTCGCTGGCAGGATGAGAACGGAGAATTCGTCTACCCGGGTATGCGTACCCACGAAATGCTGGTGAATGGCGAGTGGGATTTCAAGAATTTACATCCAACAGCTCAGGAAGCATCAACCGTTACCGCTAATCCAGCCAATGTTTACGCGGCCACCAAGTTGGCTCAGGAAAACCTGCTTGCTTCTTGGTGCGGTTCGATGGGAAGCGAATGCGTCACGTTCCGCCTCCAAAACGTCTACGGTGTTGGTCAGTCCCTCACAAATCCCTACACCGGGATTATCTCCATGTTTGTGCGTTGGGCCAAAGCTGGGAAAACCATTCCCGTGTACGAAGATGGCAATATTATCCGTGATTTTGTGTATATTTCAGATGTCGCTGAGGCAATTGTTGCCGGCGTCCTTCACGGGCATGCCACTCCTCACGCCTACGATGTAGGAACGGGCGTTCAAACAAGCGTTATGGATGTAGCACGTATTGCAACCACCACCTACGGCGCCCCAGAACCACAGATAACCGGGCAGTTCCGTGAAGGAGATATTCGCGCCGGTTGGGCAGATATTTCCCGCACGACGAAGGATCTGGGATGGGAACCTCGCGTGTCTCTTCAGGAAGGAATGCGTTTGCTCACCACCTGGTTGGATGAGGGTGGGCAGATTTAGTCCCGCGCTTGGCTATCTGGAAAAATCGCCAAACAACACTAGACCTTTAACGTGTGTCTTCCCCTGAATAATGTACGGGAGGGCACACGTTTTTCCTGATACCTTTATCCAAAATACCCTTCGATAGTCAACAACTCGCGTTTCATCTCCACTCCCCCGCCATAGTTGCCGAGGTTTCCACCGCTTCGAATAATGCGATGGCAAGGTAAAAATATGGGGAGAAGATTCGAGGCACACCCCATTCCCGCAGCGCGCACAGCTTTAGGATTCCCTGCGAGGCCTGCTATATCCTTGTACGTGGCGGTTTTCACATACGGCACGTGAGAGAGCGACAATTGAGCGCGGTGCGTGAAGTTCAGATAATCCTTGGCTACGAGGGCAAATTCGTAAGCGTCCTCAGGAAGAAGATGCTTCGCTTGTTCGACGATATCCGCGTATTGCGCCACCTGTTCCTTATTCGTCGCCCCTGTGGGGACGCGAAGAAACTGATGGACATCAAGGGGAACCGTGAAGATTCGGCGTTTTCCAGTGAAGTATTCGGCTATTTGTGTTTGTGCCGTGTGAAGGATTGTTCCTGCATTGAGTTTCTTCTGTGAAAGGTTTATGTATTCACTGGGGGTGGCGGAGCCACTCTGTTCAGTAATACTGTATTCGACGGATAAATCCTTCTGCTGCGCACAACCTTCTTCACTTCTAAGGGGCTCGGCCCCGTTATCCGAGGTGATATTAACAGGCGTTAATGAACCTGGAAATACAGGGTTCCCGCAGTGGTTTCTAGTCGGAAGATGAACATGCACAATGCCCGTGTCAGACGCGCACAACCCTATTTTCCCCCACGGGGATTGGACACTTCCCTTGAGAACACAACCTTCCATAATTTAACGATAGACGATGAGATGTAGTGTTGCGTACCCCTTTCGTCGTAACGAAGATTTGCAACTATGATGCTACTTGGCCTTTGTCCCGCCTACCTTTGCAATCCCTGCGAAAACGCCTTTCATCACATAGCGATGGACATGGAAAAGAACGTATCCACAGACACCTGTGAGTACACAAATATTTCCGAACGCAAAGTATTTAGCCGCAGTTCCATATGTTGTGATGGGAGAAAGACTGAACATCACCATAATAATGACGTGGTGAACGAGGAAAATCGCGTAGGAATATTTGGACACCCACGCAATAACTTTGCGGATTGGTTGCCTGTCAAGAAATTCTGCTAGAACGGCGAGTATCACAAATGCCGCAATACCAACAAAGGTTGTGGCAACATCTTCCGGTATTTGTGGAAGAAGTGAGGAAGCAATAAGAATTCCTAATGCGGGGACTACGGCCCATACCGGGAGCTTTTTCCAGTATTGCGCCATATAGATTCCAAAGAACAGTTCAATAATCCTGACCGGCAAGAAAATCGCGGGTGCTACGTAATGGGTTCCTGAATACCACCAGAAAAGGAAACCTCCCCAAATGGCGACTCCAACTATTGCCGTTATCCACGGGAATCGTTGAACTCCCCAGAGCATAATCGGGAAAAAGAAGTAGAAGATGACAATAAAGCCGAGGAACCATTCACCCAATAAGTACATGTTCGGCAGGCCAAGATTTGCGACCATACCGTCCACACCGAGAATACTGAAGATTACCGACCATTTTGGTTGCCCGTTGGCTAGTGGCCGCAGGTGTAAAGCAAACAGTGTGAAGGCTCCAACAATGTAAGCAATCCAAAACATAGGGTAGATTCCCATGAACCTGCGGTAAAAATAGTGGCGCAGATTCATTCTTTTCCCGTATGTTACCGTGAGGGCCGAGGCCGAAATAATGAGGAAGAGGGAAACCCCCAAATTGCCCACAAAGATATTGAACGGGTTATTGAATAGTAACCAGCCACCGTTTGAAAAAAACGGATTGTTGAAATGTGTGAGGACAATGAGGAAGACACTGAGAGCGCGAATAAAATCAAGGTAAAACAGTCTTTTTCTTTTCGGTTTAACCGTAGTTTCATTGACTTTACTCACGGAATTTTGTTCATTCTTCCCTGATATGCTCTCTCCATTCATATGAATTACTATCTCCTGATTTTACGGTAAAGCTGACGTAATTGATTGTATGCGGAACTCGGTAAAACCTTACGCAAAACCCGAACAGGAAGCCGTCCAGCAGCAATATTATTCATGGGTAGTTGCCAGGTGCGAAGAATATTCTGCGTGTAGTAATCAAGATTTGTTAGTTCCAAACGGCTAAACTCGTCTGAAAAGCAATATGCCGAGAAGTAACCTTCGGACTGAGGGACATAAGCATAAGCACGTTCAATAGCGTGAAGAATGGTTCCGTCTGTATTATTTGGTTCTGGCGGAAAATCTTCATATGTCCAGCCATAATCATACAGTGGTTTCAATGCTTCTGGACGGAACCAGAACATAGTTCCAAGCGGAGCGACTGGTTCCTTGCTATTCGTTAACGGAACATTGGCACCTAGTTTTTTGAGCAGTTTCTGCGTATTGTAAAAATTCGGACCCCAGCTTGACATGATGTACACAGGGAAATATTCTCCGTGGTTCGGAGCTGTAGGGAACATCATGCCCAGGCGTGGTTCTTCATCAAACTTATTAATAAGATTTTCCACATATTCTTTTGTCGGGAAAAGATTATCAAAACATTTACGTGCGAACCCTTCCCCAACGGATCCCTGACTAAGCTGAGTTACCTTTTTATCATGAGCAAAGCACACAAGATCATAATCATTAATAATATCTTTTACACCAACCAAGAGAGCTGAAACATCACGCCCCCTATTCTCAATCTGACGGACAATAACATTATAGGGAAGCCCTTCCGTTGCCCGCCTCACCTGGCGTTCTTTTTCTTCACCTCCCACCGTGAAAATAACATCCGTCCCCTCCGGCATGGAGGTAACATATTTCAGGAGATCCTTCAAAAGATCCATATAATACACATGCAAAATCAACGCAACACGATTATTCTTCCGCTTTAGTGCTGGAGGATTCAGCGCTTTTGTCGGAAAAATATACGTGAGTTTCATGTTACGCACAAGATCCATTAAGTTCGATGTACGCAACAGATTGTCCCAGATAAGATTCACATCGTAATCGGTGTGGTCACGTAAATATTCATATAAATCCATCGGTGCCGAACCTATAGATTGCATCAGCACATCACGATAATCATGGAAGAACGTTCGACGCTTAAAAATAGGACAGCGCTTATCACGAATAAGCTGAACTGGCGCAAACAACACGGGATGACGGTTATAGCTTTCAACATCCTCAGTATTCACATAGACATCCGACACGAAACCAAGATCCTCAAAACGCTTCGTGAACGGAACTTCATGCCTAGCAACAGAATCTGTGTAATCTTTTATTTCCGGCAGGTTCTCCCAGTACTCCTGGAAAACAGACGACGTAATTAAAGAACGTCGATAAGCATGAAAATGCGATTGAATATGACGAGGAACAAAACCTTCCGGAGTTTTACCGAACAAATCCACGTCAATCTTGTGAAACCAAGTAATACCCCAGAAATCTGTATCCCTGCTATCCATCTCGGCAAACATTTCCTTGAACGGATATACCGGCCCCATAATAGTGGCGTTAAAAAGAACAACCTCATCAAACGAGCTCAACTTATCCCATCCGGCATCTAATAATGCCGTACGATACGCCCAAGCATCCAAACCTTCATTCTCACGAACAATCAGTTTGTCCGCCCAGGACTCAAACTTCGCTCGCCCTGCATCGTTTAGCTTTCCATTGACAACGATGCACAGTTCGTCCAAGTTCTTTTTCATATCCAGAACCAAGGTATCTACGTAACCATCCACGACACCATCACCGTCGTAGAAAAAGAAAATTCCAAAACGTTTCGGATTCTCGAGCATCTTCATAATTTAATCCTTTATCACGAGTGTTCTAGAGTCATTCGAGAGGCGTGTAGATAAGACTACTTTTCTGTAGCCAAAATATGATTGATTTTGGTTGCATCTCCCCAGGTTCCTGGAGAATCGTAGGGACGATCCGGGAACGCTCCATATTCAAGAGAAATCTTAAGGTTGTTTTCCTTAATATACGCTTCAACCCTATCTGCAAGAGACATCGGCTTACCCGTGCAAGCATTGATTGTGCCGGTCACCTCCGTTTGAAGAGCAGTTGCACCAATCTGGTGCGCCAGTTCATCTACCGTAATGAAATCGTAGAGATTCTTTCCTTGCGTAAAGGGGAATGTTGTTTTCCCTTCATTGGCAGCAACCAAAAGCTTGGAGAAAATGGAGTTTCCTCGGACATCGTCGCCCGTAATGTAGTAGGCGCGAACCCACTGGAGAATCGCGTTATTCTGACGCGCAACTAATTCACTGAATTGGCGCAACGCATTTTTGGAAATACCGTAGAGTGAGGCCGGATTGCATGGAGAGTTTTCGTCTATAGCACCTTCCCAATAGCCAACCTCATGCATTGTTCCCATAACAACAACCTGCGGGCATCCGCCTTTGTAGAGGTTTTCAATAAAATGCATGTGGTCTGCAAGGTAATCAATATGTGCCGGAGAATTATGCTTAAAGCCATCACGCCACGCCATATGAATGACAACATCCGGGCGCCCAAGCTGATCGTAAATATCCTCATTGCCAGAAAAAATATCTGCGGAAACTACCTGTGCGCGAGGATCTACTCCGTCGACCTTAAAATCAACAACCGTTACATTTACACCTTTATCTGCAAGATATGAAACCACATGGCGCCCAATATAGCCACCAGCACCCGTCACCAATACAGTTTTCACATTTTTCACCATAGGCAAATATTAACACACTATAAAATCACTCATTTCATAATGTAAAACTCTTCATAAACGCCCAAGTTCACGCTCCTGATTTACAACATGTTTTACGCGTACATTCATTAGCGACGCGTTCCTTCAGACATTAAACATACATACTCGTAGACGCGCACTAAACGCAGGCACTTAGAATAACTGTAGTATTATTGTCGTTAATGCCACATAGTAATTCGCACAGGCGTCGATTACTCGCAAAGGAGCAAAATGTCTGAAAATAAAGATAGTTTAGTTACTATTATACTGCGTACGAAAGATCGCCCTGTTTTGCTGAAACGTGCCCTACGCTCCGTGGCGATGCAGACATTCAACGATTACACTCTTGTGGTTGTTAACGACAACGGCGACGAATCCGTCGTGAAATCTCTCATTAGTGAGCAACCCGAAGCTTTTCAGGAACGAGTTCTATTTATTAATACAGGGGGGAACACCACCCGCGAAGGAGTTTTAGCTTTTGGTTTAGAAGCTCACCACGCTCCATTTTTTGCTATTCACGACGATGATGACACCTGGGAACCAGAATTCTTAGAAAAAACAACCGCTTTCATGAGGGAACATCCAGATTACGCCGGGGTTTCAACACGAACAGATGTGATATTTGAAGAAGTTAACGGGGAGCAAATCCGTGAGATAGATAGAAAAATATTGGCTACTGATAAAAGATCAATTTCCCTTCTTGATAGTGCGATAGAAAATTATTGCCCCACTATTTCCCAACTAATCCGCAGGGATATTGCTGATCAAATTGGACATTGGAGAACAAACTTCCCGGTACAAGCTGACTGGGATTTCAATATTCGTGTCTTGGCAAGCAAACCAATAGGTTTCATTGATGCCCTCCTTGCACATTGGCACCAACGTGAAAGTGCCACCGGCTCCATGGCGAACTCCGTATTTTCTGAACAAAACGAACACCGCGATATTAACCGGCAAATTCGTGAAGAATATCTACGTGCTGATTTAAATGAAAACGCGAAATATCCTGGTCTAGGCCTTCTGCTGGCAGAAGCGTATTATCACCGGGAAACCATGGAAAATATCACTTTATTGCGCGAACAAATTGCCTCCGTTCAGCAAAGCCTCTACCATGAAATAAAAGAAACAGCGCGTCAAGTACAACTCCTACACCAACAGTTAGATGGTTTGCGTAATCAAATATCCCAACTCGCACAAATTACAGAAAACAATAGACCTTTATATCGGCGCGCCCTTGACCGTCATCGCAGAATGAAAGGCTAAGCCGTGAACTGCTCCTAAAAAGGGTGGACTAGGGAATCATTCACCTACTGACAGGAAGGACAGTTCATACTTTCCGCATTCTCGAACAAAGGGGTGCTTGTTGTTACGAGATCTTATTGATAGTTTTACCACGCCCGGAGTTACAAAAGGGTGGCTTGAGTTTGGTAGTTTAGGACGGTCATTGAAGCGATGGAATCCAACCCCTTACCCAAAGCTCTCATCTAGTTTTCCATATATTGTTTCCGCCCCATTGGCGTTAAGAATATATCTGCCCTACACATTAAACCTAAATTCGACCACGTCCCCATCCTGCATAACGTAGTCTTTGCCTTCCATGCGAAGCTTGCCAGCTTCTTTCGCGGCATTCACGGAGCCGTACTCCATAAGATCCTCGAAACTCACGACTTCCGCCATAATAAATCCGCGCTGGAAATCTGTGTGAATCACGCCGGCGGCCTGCGGAGCGGTGTCGCCCTTATGAATTGTCCAGGCACGCGCCTCCTTGGGGCCCGCCGTCAAATAGGTTTGCAAGCCGAGCGTGTCGAAGCCGACGCGCGCAAGCTGATCCAGTCCGGATTCTTCCTGCCCGGTTTCTTCGAGCAGTTCGGCTGCTTCCTCCGGCTCTAATTCAACAAGTTCTGCCTCGAATTTTGCGTCGAGGAAAATTGCCTGCGCGGGAGCCACGAAGTCCCGCAACGTGGCTTGCATGTCTTTGTCCACCAGCCCTTCGTCGTCCGTGTTAAACACATAAATGAAGGGTTTTGTTGTCATGAGCTGGAAGCTTTTAATGATTTTTTCTTCAAATTCTCCGGCGTGATTGGAGAGAACTTCCCCGGCTTCAAGGAGATCCACGGCTTTTTTCGCCACGTCCAACACTTCGGGATCGGTTTTCTTCCCGCGGACTTCTTTTTCGAGGCGCGGTATAGCTTTTTCCAGGGTTTGTAGGTCCGCAAGGATTAGTTCCGTTGTCACGGTTTCGATGTCGTCCTTTGGGTCGACGCGGCCGTCGACGTGCACAACATCCGGGTCCGCAAATGCGCGCGTGACCATGCAAATCGCGTCTGCCTCACGAATATTGGCAAGAAATTGGTTGCCAAGCCCTTCGCCTTGGGATGCGCCTCGTACAATCCCCGCAATATCAACGAAAGAAACTGTTGCGGGAAGAATCTTTTGAGACCCAAAAATCTCTGCGAGCTTATTCAATCGTTCATCCGGTAGCGGAACGACCCCCACATTCGGTTCAATCGTGGCAAAGGGATAGTTGGCAGCCAGCACGGTTGCACGGGTTAAAGCGTTAAAAAGCGTGGACTTACCGACGTTTGGGAGTCCTGCGATACCAATTGTTAAAGACACGTCCTTAATTGTACCGAGTTCGTCGTTTTTTATCTCCTGTAGCGCGTATTCTCGGGGTTCTTCGCATCGTGAATTATTTTTTACGACGACGGATGCCCGGAAAACATATACCATTCTGCGCAGTTTTTGATTTTTCGCGGATGTAAGGACATGTGCTTGCCGTATTTTCGTTGGCGCAATATGACGCGAGACAAAAACCCTTTTCTTTCGTCACTTTTTCGTAGCGCATCCTCCTGGGTGAAGGTTAATCGTGCTTCTCTCGGTGAAATTGAGTGAAGTTTGCGTGAAATATATTGGGATTCTCTAATAAGGGCATTTTCTACAGCGTCGTGAAGTTCGAGCAAAAAATAGTGAGGGACCCCCATGGTTATATTGGGGTATGACTATTTCACTGCTTTCATGTGTTGTTTTCGCCCTCGCATTTGTTGTGGGTGGAGTTCTTGGCGTGGTTTTCGGGCGTCTTTCTGGGCAGAGGTGCGCGCAGAATAATGTGCGTGGTTGGGAGAAGGAGATTGCGGATCTTCAGGCTCAGCTTGCATCGGAGCGAACTCGTTCTTCTATGTTGGAGGATTATGCCACGCATATGGAGGAAGAGACGCGCGATGATAATAATGTGTTGCGCGCGCTTGGCCCTATCCAACAGTCTTTACAAACGATGGATAATCTTGTTCGCCATGTTGAGAAACAGCAGGCGGCTCAACGCGCTCAGCTCAATGAACAGTTCGCGAACGCAACCCGCATTCAGGAACAGTTAGCGAAGGAAACGTCGTCTTTACGGGGCGCGCTAACCGGGCATAGTTCCCGCGGCATGTGGGGAGAAATGAAACTTCAACGTATTGTTGAGGTTGCCGGTATGACGAAACATGTTGATTTTGATACCCAGGTGTCAACTGTTTCGGGGAGCAGGCCAGACATGGTGATTCATCTTCCAGGAAACTGCCATATTGCGGTTGATTCAAAAGTTCCCTTATCTGCACTTCTTGCTCTACAAGATCTATCCAATACGGATAGCAATGTTACATATTTGCGTAGCCAAACAGATGAGCCGAGAGAAATCCGTTCGCAACGCCAAGCCCTTCTGAAACAGCACACGCAAGATATGAGGGCACATATTAGAGAACTTGGAAAAAGAAATTATCCAGCACTCTTCCCTGGCTCCCCACATTTCACCCTCATGTTCCTTCCTGCCGAGTCCCTGCTGTCTTTAGCATTGGAAGAAGATTCCACTCTTCTCGAGTATGCATATTCTTATGGTGTTGCGCTTGTTTCTCCCACCTCTCTACTAGCCATATTGCGGTCGTTTACGTCGGTATGGTCCACAGCTTCCGCAACAGAAGATGCAAAGAAAGTTGTGGAACTTGGGAAAACACTCGTGTCTCGTTTAGAGTCATTTATGAAACATATGGAAACTTTAGGTAAAAGTTTAAGTTCCGGGGTCAATAGCTACAATAAAGCCCTAGGATCCTTAGAAACAAGAGTTTTTGCCACAGCACGGAACTTGTCTTCTTTGGAGTGCTCTCTCGAAACACCCGCCCCTATTGAGGCTTCTCTTCGGATAGTAAATACACCCCAACAAGATGAAACGCCCTAATATTTCACCACAACCAACCTCCATGTCGAAGTTATTCCGCAGTTTCGCCAGTTTCGCCCGTTCTGTCAGCCCACTACCTACGTTCTCTCAGCCCAGGATGCTTATTTTTCACTCGTAGGGAACCGACAGCCGACAGCCGACAGCCGACAGCCGATCAATACCCTCGCTCTGTCTGGAAATAAACCCAATATCTCACTCTCAACACACCACAGATGAAAGAAACATGGCAAGATGGAAGTTATGCCGACACGTGTACCAGTCCCTCCTCATCTACCCCAGATGGCTCACCAGACGTCACCTGAGCATCCGTGGCCTTTGCGATTGCTTTCTGCAAAAGTGCGCGAATATGTTGAGGCAATGTCACGCCTCTGGGTTGAAGGTGAAGTGATGACACTTCAACGCCGTCCGGGAGCCAAAGTCCAGTTTTTAACGTTACGAGACACGGAAGAACAGGTCTCGATGACGGTGAAAATCATGAGCCATCTTCTTCCTCCCACGGTGTCGTCAGGTTCACGCATAGTTGTATGGGCAAAACCGGATTTTTATCCCGGCAATGGTTCACTGTCCTTATGGGCACAAGAAATTCGTCCCGTCGGAACAGGTGATATTCTCGCACGAATCGAAGCCTTAAAAGCTCGCTTACAAGCCGAAGGGCTTTTCGCACCCGAACGTAAAAAACCACTCCCCTTCCTTCCGCGCTCCATCGGACTCATTGTTGGACGCAACACCAAGGCAAAAGAGGACGTGATTGTTAACGCCACATTACGGTGGCCAGGCGTGCATTTCACAATCCGTGAAGTTCAAGTTCAAGGAACAGCCGCGGTATCCCAAATGATTCCGGCGCTTCAAGAACTCGATTCCCTCCCCTATGTTGATGTCATTATTCTTGCCCGAGGTGGGGGATCCGTTGAGGATCTCCTTCCCTTTTCAGAAGAACCGCTCCTTCGAGCTATTGCAGCAACCAACACGCCAGTCGTATCAGCCATTGGGCACGAAGGAGATAATCCCATTTCTGATTATGTCGCCGATCTTCGCGCATCTACCCCCACCGATGCGGCGAAAAAAGTCGTTCCAGATATGCGCGAAGAACTCGCACTCATTACAACGTCACTCGAACGTATGCGTCGCGCACTTGCTTCCCGTATAGCCCGCGAACAAACCACATTATCGGCTCTTACAAGCCACCCCGTCCTCGCAAATCCCCAAACCATGGTGAATATGCGCAGGCAGGATTTGGAATCCTTACGTTTATGGATGCACACACATATGCGACGCGCACTATCGCAAGAAACAGCTAGCCTTCATTCTTCACTCTCGCAGCTACGTGCGCTCTCTCCCAAAGCAACACTCGAACGTGGATATTCCATCCTTCTGGATTCATCCCGCCACGTACTTTCCGATTCACGCCACACACACATCGGTGAGAGCCTCACAGCCGTACTTGCACGCGGTACATTAGAACTTGAAACGAAAGGACTTACTCATGGCTGATACACAACACCGCCACGAACACGAAGAGGATCTTCACGCGAAAATTGCCAAACTCAGCTATGAAGATGCACGCGCACGGCTCGTCGATATCGTTACCCGCCTCGAACAAGGCTCCATTCCCCTTGAAGAATCCCTGCGCCTGTGGGAAATAGGAGAAGCACTAGGAAAACACTGCCAGGCATGGCTAGACGGTGTTGCCCAGAGGATTAACGATGCCGAAAACGGTGAAACATCGGCATCAACCACAAACATTGCGGGAAATACCGCACAAAACCACGAACCCACAAGCAATGGCGCACAAAACAACACACCCGCAAGCAATACCGCACACCCTGTGAGCAACCGAACCACACAACCCAACGATAACAACCCCGCACAACCCAACGATAACAACCCCGCACAAACAGACCACAGTCACAATCAACAGCCACAGCCTAACCAGGACACGCACCCCCACAAAGGCCAATCCTCCACACAGCGTTCAACTACACAAGAAGATAAGATTTCCGCACTTCAACAAGCCGTCAACAATGTCCGCTCCGAAGATATTCCCGCAGTTACACTTCCCGCCACCCACACGAAACCGGCAAATGTCGAACTTGAAACATCCGCTGAAGATAACGGGGAGGATTTCAACCCGGAAGATGAAGAAACGACGGCGCTAGACACCACTCCACTCACTGTCCACCCGGAGGATTTCGAATGAGCGTAGTTATCCTTGGAGAAGCAGGCGGATATAAACAAGCATCCGGGTGGGCACCCTACCGGATGCTTGAGAGCGCTGCATATATTACCACCGTCGGACGCGAAGTTTTCTTCATCACAACCCCCCTAACGAACACCTTCCCTCAGGAAACATCTGTGTATGCAAGCTCACACCACATCGATATGACCTACTCGGATATAGAACATATTTCCACGCTCACAACCGAAACCTTTATAGCAGCCGTCACTAACCTCATCATTGAGAGCCTTTACCACCCACGAACGGTCGTTTTTGGAGGAAAAACCTGCCATAATCCCCTCCTCACACCGCAGCTCGCCAAAAAACTACGAGACATTCGACAATATTCGACGCTTGTATATGTTCCAGCCATGGAAGAATACAGCCTGTTAGACAACGCCAACTCAACGCCACCGGACAATATGCGTAAACATTCTGAATCCCTCGTCGAAATATCCGATATTGTCATTGCGACCAGCGAAGATATTCGCATGCTTTATGGCTTCGACGCAGCGGAAAGAAACTTCACCAATATTTCCGACTACTGGCTCGGCTTAGGAGCATCACTTATTTTCTTCCTGCTCGCGGACGGATCCACACTCGTTTTTACCAAAGCCGGTGAATCCCTACGCCTTCCGTCATTAGACGAAGATGAAACGCACGGCACTGATACAAACACACCTGCTTTTCTCACAGCATGCATTGATGGGCTCGACAGGGTGAGCCTTCTCGGCGGAAAAGCACGCGAATCCTTGGAAAATATTTCCACCTCAAATGTTTTCAGCGTCTCTTCGCTAGCAACAGCGACCCGTTCCCTAATGAACAAAACCCCCGGAAGGAAACGGCCCATAACACGCATCGAAATGATGGATGCCTTCTTGGAATATCAAAGCTACAACAATATTTTGTAACCCCACAGGGAAGGCGATAAAGCAAGCGCCAAGGCAAACAACAAGGCAAACAAACTCGCCCAAACGGGCGCACTCACGGGAACCAGGCCACGCAAAAGCGCGGACTAAAAAACCACGTGCGCGAACAAAAGCGCGGACTAAAAACCGCTACTCTACACGAAAATGCTCCGGGATTAAGCGCCTTTGCGCCTATCTCGAAGCGTAAAATCACGCAGAGCACGCAGAAAATCCACACGCCGGAACGCCGGCCAATATGTTTCACAAAAATAAAGTTCTGTGTGAACAGACTGCCAGAGCATGAAACCGCTCATCCGTTGCTCACCCGAAGTGCGAATAACCAAGTCGGGATCCGGCTGTCCTCGCGTATATAAATGGTTCCCGATATCCTCCAAACTGAAATCCTGGGCAACCTGTTCGAGTGTTTTACCCGCCTCAGCCTGCTCATGCAAATACGCCTGCACCGCATCCGTTATTTCCTGACGCCCGCCATACATTACCGCAATATTCACATGAAGTTTGCTACTCCCGCCCTCCTCAGGCTTCGGCGACCCGTGTGCTTGAGCAGATTCGGGTGAGGAATTCATTAACGTTGATTGCGTTGATACAGCGTGACGCAGACGCCCAGCATAATCGCCTGGAAGCATATCCAAATTCCCGACGATAGACATCTCCCACTCGTGAACGCTCGCCAAGTTCTCCACCGTCGTCGCTATAATCTCCAAAAGAGGTTCCAACTCTTCTTTCGCGCGTTTCACGTTATCGGTACTCAACAACCACAACGTAACTAATTCGATACCAGATTCGCTACACCATCCGAGAAAATCCGTAATTTTTTCCGCACCACGCGCATGTCCGTACGTCGCAGAACGCCCAATTTCCTTCGCCCACCGACGATTCCCGTCGAGCATCACCGCAACATGTCTCGGCATACGCGTACCCTTGAGCTGACGTTGTAAACGAGACTCGTACATTCTATATAGCCACGACGGTCCAGACATTCAACCTCCTCATATCTCACACCAGTTTACCCAGAAAACATGACGGTTAATGTATTAAACTACAGACTAGAATGTATCTCAATCACCATGAGGTTTCATAGGAAAGCAATGTCAGCCACAACCACACTACATACGATAATTCAGCGTCGAAAGAATTTCCTCGCATCGCTCCCCAAACCGGCAGCGCGAGGTTGGCAACATGCGGTTATTGCCCCACTCGCCCTAGCCAATATGATTGTTCAAAGTATTTTTGCGCCAATATCTGGCATCCTCGCCGGTGTCATTATTTTCGGCATCTGTAGCGTTGTGCTTTTCGGCAATTCTGCCGTATATCATCTCAACTCGTGGCGCCCGCGCGTCGAACGAATTTTACGAAAATTCGACCACTCCAATATCTACCTCCTTATTGCGGGAACCTACACGCCCATATCTATTGCTCTCATGCCACGCTCAACATGCATTCTTGTTCTCAGCATTATCTGGATTGGTGCGACGGGCGGGATTCTGCTTGCAAACATCTGGCCGGATGCCCCGCGTTGGCTGTCAACACCGATTTATATTGCCTTAGGATGGGTTGCCGTCTGGTTCGTCCCCGTGATTTGGGCAAATGGTGGCCCTGCGGTTGTGTGGCTTATTTTCGCTGGCGGTTTGTGCTATACATTGGGCGCTCTCGCCTATGGTTTCCGCTGGCCTAACCCCTGGCCGCGCGTCTGGGGATTCCACGAGTTCTTCCACACCGGCACGCTTGGAGGATTTATCTGCCACGCCATTGCCGTATGGTTGGCAATGTTCGCAGTTTAGTAGCACAAGTCAGCCACACGTAGAAAGGGACGGACACACTACGTTCGCAATGTTCGCGGTTTAATAACGCAAGTCATCAGGGTGGGCGTGTACGCACATGAGACGACGTTCCGTATCCATAACTCCCCTTAAGCCATCCACAATAAATCCCTATGTTACTCCAGCAAACGCTGATATACTTTCCCTATCCAGAATGCCCAATGGGCATAATTTTTTATGTTTGAGGACGCCCCCGGGTGCCACCCGAGCGTCCTTATTTTCGTCCTGGCGTGTAAGGAAAATCCCTGAACGCCAGGTTTTGTCTAGTAAAAACAGGTTTTGTCTAGTAAAAAGGAGCATCATGGCTGAAGAAAAAAAGACATGGTTGTCACCCGAAACTTACGAAAAGCTTCGCGGCGAACTTGAACATATGAAAACTGTTCAACGTGAGGATATTAGGAAAAAAATTGAACAGGCGCGTTCCGAAGGGGATTTGCGCGAAAACGGCGGTTACCATGCGGCACGCGAAGAACAATCTAAGCTGGAAGGTCGAATCCTGGAGCTTACGCACCTGTTGGAAAACGCAGACGTTTCCGCACCTCCTAAGGGCGACGTCGTTGCCTCCGGTTGCGTGATTACCGCTAAAATACGCGGGGTGGAAGAAACATTCCTGCTCGGTGCGCGCGAAGCATCCAACCTCGTCGACCTAGAAATTTATCCCGAAAGCGCTCCGCTCGGTGTGGCTATCATGGGCTTGAAGAAAGGCGACACCACAACATTCAAAAACCGTATGGGGCGCCCTGTTAAGGTTGAGATTATCGACATTAAGCCGTTTGAGGGCTAATCGTTATGGCAAACCTGCCTCCGCTCCCCGGGCGCGCGCACTACCCCGGTAGCGGAAATCCCCCCGGTCACGCGCAGCACATTAACCCGAACCCCGCGCCTCACGTCGTCCTCGGGACAAGCGTCCTTGCGGATCCGGCACCGGGCGAAGAACTTATATATCTTGCAATGGGGTGCTTCTGGGGTGCGGAAAAACTCATGTGGGAATTGCGTGCCCGCTTCCCCAACGCCGTTATTGAAAATCCCCTCAGCAATAGACGCGAGAAGTATTTTGGTTGCCATCTGGCCTGTACGATACTGTAAGGTATGAACGTCATCCATTTGTGAGCCTTATCCCGGCTCATCCATCACAATAAGGAGAAGACATGGATCAAAAACTTCCTGAAGTTCTCGGTGACTTTGGTAAAAAACCCGTCCTTAACTGGCCGGAAACAGAGGCGCCTAGCGGGCTTGTTGTTGAAGTATTACATGAAGGAAATGGGCCGGTTATTCAGGCCGGTCGTCAAATTCAGGTTGACTACCATGGCGAAATCTGGGGTGGGCGTAAGTTTGATTCCAGTTTTGACCGCGGAAATCCCGCAGTATTCGGAATCGGTGTTGGCCAGGTTATTCAGGGATGGGATCGCTCAATCCCAGGGAAAACAGTAGGTTCCCGTCTGCTTATTTCGATTCCGCCGGCAATGGGTTACGGCAAGCGTGGCGTTCCGCAGGCAGGAATCGGCGGAACAGATACACTCGTTTTCGTCGTCGATATTTTGAAGCAGTTCTAAATACTCCGTAGCTAGTCGCTAGCAACGATACGTAATAAAAATACATGGGGTGGGGGCGCAACTTTTAAGTTGCGCCCCCACCCCTATAAAATCCGTGACCGTCAGTACAACCGACACGTCACATTCATCTCGATTTTAATCACGCATCGCATTCGCAATAAGAACGACAACGCGAAGAACTTCGATGTAAATCCATAGAACCGTCATAACGATACCGAAACCAACTGTCCATGAGAATGACTTCGGTGCTCGATTTTCAACTGCCAGCTGAGCTGTTTCCAAATCCATAATAAGAATGTAGGCGGCCACGAGGATTATACCCAGCCCTAAAATCAGACCAAGGGTTAAATTACCACCAAAACCGCGGAGATTTGGCCCGCCGAAAGCGGAGATAATCAGGTTGATAATTCCGAAAATGACGTAGGCGAAAAGAATGGACATCGCGATTTTACGCCCGCGTGGTGTTGTGCGCACTCGCCCAGACATGTGCAGGAACACTGTAACGCCAACAACGATTGTTGTTCCCAAGATCGCCTGGAAGGCAACGCCGGGATAGAAATTATCAAAGAACTTGGTGATTGCGCCAAGCGCAACGCCTTGAAGAGCAGAATACGTTATGCTGATCCCCGGTCCAACGGACTGCTTAAAAGCACCAATCATGCCGACAATAAATGCCCCGATAGATGCCGGCAACATAACCGCCAGCGCTGTCTGCATGGGGACGAAAACCATAGTGATTGAACCAGCGATAATTGACACCGCAAGCAAGATGGCGGTTTTGACCATGGCATCGTCGTATGTCATTGAAGATTCGCTGGCTACCGGATAAGCATTGCTTTGTGCGTATGGAGAATCGTATCCCATACCCGGTTGCGTATTTTGATACCCAGAGTAAGGCGCGCCCTGCTGATAGGAAGAGCCAACGCGAGAATCGGTTGCCACATTTCCACCACCAAGGTACGAAGTATTTGGAGTAGTGGCACCCTTCTGGAAATAGGGGTTCTTACTCATAATTGGATTAGACAATATTCTTCCTCCTGTGAGACTCATACAGTCACAAGTAAACAGAGTTATGCTGTAATTTACCTGGAAAATGCCGATAAATCACATTTGTTACGGTACAGTAGTTTTCTCAAAAAAGCTATTACATGACTTTGGTGCCACACACGAAATCTTCGCTCACCAACACTCGACGTTGCCAAAATTTTCGCTCCCCATCACACCGTGCGCCCAAAGACTTCTCTGCCCAACACTCCACGTACCCGTCGAAATACTTGCCACTTATTAACGCCCTGCCTAAGGTCAATGAAGAAAAGGTTACAATTAAAAAATGTTAGCAGTTCATAACCTAACGAAAAGATATAAAAAGGTCACAGCTGTAGATGACCTCTCTTTCGCCATCGAACCCGGGCGCGTTACCGGCTTCCTCGGCCCGAACGGTTCAGGAAAATCCACCACTATGCGGTGCATCCTCGGACTGGATAACCCGACATCGGGATCAACTTCCATCTATGGACGCCTCTACAAGGACCTCCCCTCGCCTCTAACAACCGTAGGCGCACTCCTTGATCAAAAAGCCTTCCATCCCAAACGGACACCGCTCCAACATCTCCAAATTTTGGCAACACTGTACGGTTTCCCCAAAAAACGGGTAGATGAAGTCCTCGAAATGACAGGCATCACAAGTGTTGCGAAAAAACGCATCGGCGGTTTTTCTCTAGGTATGTCTCAACGCCTCGGTATCGCAACAGCCCTGCTAGGTGACCCTAAAGTTCTTCTTTTCGACGAACCAGTTAACGGACTTGACCCAGAAGGTGTGCGCTGGGTTCGCGAATTGTGCCAACACCTTGCATCGGATGGTAGAACCGTTTTCATTTCCTCCCATCTCATGAGCGAAATGGCGCAAACCGCGCAAGATATTGTCATTATTGGGAAAGGACGCCTTATCGCCCAAGGCCCCATAAGTGATTTCGTCAATGCTGAACAGAACACTCTCGTCCAGCTCATGTCCCCCAAGGTGAGCGAAACAGAAGAGCTCCTCACCTCGTCAGGCTTCACCTACACGGCACAGCGTAGCGATTCGGATCCGTACCCCACATTCATTATTCGAAGCAACGATGCCCCGGCGCTCGGCCAGCTCATGTTTAACCGCAATCTTCCGATTTACCACCTTTCGACAACCCATCGCAGCCTTGAGGATATTTTCATGTCCTTCACCTCATCTGCTGTGGATTATCGTTCTGGAATAAAAACGACGGAACCGGGCCACCAGCCCCTAGCGCCATCGAACACTAACCCATTCCCGCCACAGGGAGGCCAAGCATGAACGCGAACCCGCAGGAAACACAAATGAATACCAGAGTCCCTATTTCCACGGAACTGCCAAGCACCCCCTTTAAACCAACATTCTTCAGGCAGGTGTTAGGTGAGCTTCTCAAATTCTGGAAAGCTCGCTCCAATATCTGGCTTATTGCTATTACACTCTTCGTCGTCCTTCTTTTCTCCTACATTTTATTTAACGAGCTGAGCAAGGACGACATGGTGCACACTGCTGGCAAGGTGTCCTCAACTGCCATTCTTACGAGTATTTTCCCCTTCTGCTTTATCACCATACTCACAACCGCAACACTGCTTGTGACAACAGAATATTCGCACAACACCATGAGGCAAACGGTTCTTGCCTACCCGAAGCGGTGCTCCTGCGTTCTCACAAAACTAGTTGCGGTGTTTATTAGTGCCTTAATTATCGAGGCCGTCTCAACCCTGATGGTCATTTCTATCGGGTACATGTTCGGCATCCAACCAGCTTTCTCCGACGGGCAATGGTGGGTCCTGACAATGGTGCTGATTCTCCCCGGATGCCTCGCCATATTATCGATGTCCCTGGGTTACCTCGTACGATCCAGCGCCGGGACAATTTGCTTAACGTGGCTACTGTTCGTCATCGACTCGATTCTGCTCGTTCTTCCCATAGACTTCATGCATGAATACGTTTTTCCCTTCATGCCGGGGGCTCTTTTGAACGACGTTTTGCGCCCGGTAAATGACGGTTTCAGTGATATGTTCACCCTGATTGAATTGTCTGACCACGACCTTATTAGGCACACGCATCCCGTTCTTGCTTTCCTTTGTATCCTGGTGTGGTCGTTCGGATTCCTCGTTCTCGCCATGGGACGTTTCAGGAAATCTGATATTTAGACCTTTATTGTGAAGGACGACGGATGTGGGTGGTGCGCTTCGGCGCACCACCCACATTGTCACGTATTTATTAGTACCCCCGGTGAGACTCGAACTCACACTGAACAGATTTTAAGTCTGCTGCCTCTGCCATTGGGCTACGGGGGCATGATGGACATTATATACGCAAAATCCTCAAAAATAGTAGACTTGAGAAGAATTTTTGTCAATTCGTTGGGGCATTTGCCTACATTTTTGCAGGAAAATGCATCTGGCTTTCGCCGGGATATTCACCTAACGTGATGTTTGACATACCTCAACTAGCGCTCTGCGCGCACAGAGATTTATTAAGAAGTTTAGATATAGATGAATACACAAGATGCAAAGAAACGTTTGCACCGTGGCCGTTTAAGCCCCGGTCCTATCGCCCGGTATAAGGCAGCCCTCCAGCAGGATTCTTTCGCCGGACTTGTCCTTGTTCTTTTTGCAATTTCAGCTTTAGTTTGGGCAAACTCGCCTGCCCGCGACAGCTACGTGGCACTCGCCGAATACCATTTTGGCCCGAAAAGCCTCGGCTTGAACCTGAGCGTCACCGAATGGGCTAGCGATTTTCTTCTCGCACTGTTCTTCTTCCTGGTCGGCCTTGAGTTGAAGCAGGAATTCACCATTGGTTCCCTGCGCGACCCACGCAAAGCCGCCGTCCCCATCCTTGCCGCCTTCACCGGCATGGCTGGCCCCATCCTCGTCTACTGCGGTGTCCAGATTATTACCGGTTCAGGTGTGTACGACGGCTGGGCAATCCCGGTTGCCACCGATATTGCTTTCGCTCTCGGCATTTTGGCTATCGCGGGTAAGGGCATGCCTTCAGCGGCCGGTATTTTCCTCATGACCCTCGCCATTGCGGACGACCTCGGTGGCATTATCGTTATAGCCATTTTCTTCAGCGACGGCGTAAACTTCCTGTGGCTTTTGGGTGGCTTCGCTATCGCAGCGGTTTTCGGCCTCCTCTGCTTCAAACGTTGGAACCGCTGGTATCTCCTCTGGCCTCTCGCCCTCGTCACATGGTATTGCTTCTTCCGCGCGGGCGTTCACGCAACAATTTCGGCAGTTTTGCTGGGCTTCTGCGTCCCCACAACCGTGCGCGCAGATGAAGAACCAATGACGGTTCGTTTCGCCCACAAGTTCGAGTTCTTCTCCGCCGGTGTTGTCCTGCCGATTTTCGCCTTCTTCGCTGCAGGCGTGAATATTGTGGACGCGGGCGGTATTGTCCCGCTCCTCGTTGACCCGGTAGCTATCGGCATCTATCTCGGCTTGCCCCTCGGTAAATTCCTCGGTATTTGCGGTGGCACCATCCTTTTCATTAAGCTCTTCAAGCTCAAACTCGGGGACGGTATGCGCATGGGTGATCTTGTCCCCATCTCGGTTCTCGCCGGTATTGGTTTCACAGTCTCGCTTCTTATCGCAACCCTCAGTTTCCCTGCGGGAAGCGTTCACGAAGCACATTCTCGCGTAGGCGTTCTCCTCGGAACCCTGCTTTCGGTTATTTTCGGCTACATTCTCGCACACCTGCGCGTGCGCACACTGCGCAAACGTGGCCTCATCGCCACCCAGGAAGAAGAGGATGCTCTCGACGCGAAACTGAAAGAAGAGGAACAGACCTACCACAAGCGCAAGCGTGAAGAAGAAGAGCGCGCCCACCAACAACGCAAGCGCACTCAGAAATAAATCCCCTGTTTTTCTTTTTTATAACGACGACGAAGGACGCGCAGTTCTTCGTCGTCGTTTTATATCATAGGTTTCCACGGTTGGGGTTCACGTGCTGCCCACAGGGCAAGGCCGTCCAAAATATCATATTCGGAGGTCGTTACGTGGGAAATTTTTGTGCCGCGTTCGGCGCAGCGTTGCACAATTCTCTCAACAACGGTTTCCCACACGAGCGCGCCCGCCCCAATCACGGGGACGCGCCCAGGATGCATGAAACCGAGAGCCGCGCGTTCTTCAGCCGTGGCCGCAATATACCATTCGCATTGGGCGGTGATGTCCGCAATCGACATGGCTGTGCCGTGAACGCGCGAGGAGTCGTAGGTTTCCAGCTTTAGGTGTGCGGCCGTAACGGAAGTAACGGTTCCAGCAACGCCAATAATATGCTGTGCCCGGCCGATATCGACGTGCGCTTCGGCTTCGTCCAGTGCGCGGTGAATATCTTTGCGCGCGCTACAGATTTCTTCCAGCAGTGGTGGATCATTGCGGAAATGCCGTTCTTTCATGCGCACGCTTCCAACGTTCATGGAGAACGCCTGGAGAACCTGCCCCTGATCCGTGCCGAGAACGAGCTCTGTTGATCCGCCACCCACATCGATAACGAGGATTGTTTCCGCGTCGCTATGGTTCGTTGTGGATAGTGCGGGGTCACACGGTTTTGTGTCGTTGGCGTTCTCGACGGCGTTTGTGCTGGAATTTCTAGCCGCGTCCGTAACGGGAGCATCATAGAGTTGCCGGGCGGAAATTGCTCCGGCGAATGAGGTTTGTGCCTCTTCTTCACCGCTTAACACCTGCGGGTAAATGCCCATACGCGCATGGACGCCCTCAAGGAAAATATTTCGGTTTGACGCATCTCGCGTTGCGGAGGTCGCCGCAAAACGGACGGACTCAACACCGTATGTGGTACACAAGCGGGCATAATCATCAACCGCGGTAAGTGTTCGTTCAACTGCTTCAGGGACAAAATATCCGTTCTTATCAACGTCTTGCCCCAGGCGAACGATCTGCATATCTCGATGAAATTCCTGGGTTACGCGCCCATCTTTATCAATATCGGCAATAAGGAGCCTAATTGAATTCGTTCCGCAATCAATTCCCGCAACAATCATGCATTTATTTTAACCACGCACCCCGCCACCTCAACATCTTTCAACATTTCTCACCCCTCGCCGTCCCAACGCTACGTGCCACCAGCGCTATTTGCCCTTGTCTTACGGGAAGATCACACACCCCCAACGCTACGCTCCACAAAACCCGCCAAATCCCGTCGAACATAACTCAAAAACCCCACAAAGCCTCCGCGCACCCCGCCCGAAAAAAATTTGCGCAACTTTTCCATGACCTCTCTTAAAATAGATGTTAATTCGCCTCTACACTCCGAGTACGTGGCAATGATGTCACACAACATACTCAATGAAGAGAGAGATTATGAAAAAACATCTAGTAGGGTTTTCTGCAACCGCAGCATCCCTTGGTGGTTTGCTTTTCGGCTTTGACACATCCGTCATTTCCGGAACAACGGACGCTATGCAAAAACTCTGGAATTTAAGCGCAGGCGAACTCGGTTTCACGGTCTCGTGCGCACTTATCGGAACCATTATTGGCGCGCTGGGTGGCGGAATGCCAGCCGATAAATACGGCAGGCTCCCCATGCTCAAAGTCATTGCCTTCCTTTACACCACCACGGCCGTTCTTGTAGCCGTCGCCCCAACATGGTGGTTCTTTATTGTATTCCGCACGCTAGGCGGTGTGGCAATCGGTGCCTCATCAGTGATTGCGCCACTATATCTTGCGGAAATTGCGCCGACGAAACGCCGCGGGAAACTCGTGGCAACCTTCCAACTCAATATCGTGATGGGTATCGTGCTTGCCTACCTGTCCAACTTCATTATTGTGAAGCTGATGCCCATCGAGATCGGGTGGCGTTGGATGCTCGCGGTCCAGGCGGTTCCCGCGGTCGTTTTCTGGATTCTCTGCTACGTAATCCCCGAATCCCCGCGCTGGCTCTACCGTAAAGGGCGCACCGAAGAAGCCAAGGAAATTATGGGTGGTTTATTCGACGACGACGAATACAATCGCGTTCTCACGTTGCTGCGCAAGCCCCAGGCAACACAGAAAGCAAGCGCACCCTTCTTCAATAAACATAATGCACGCCCCATCTTCATGGCTGCCCTCATCGCGTTCTTCAGCCAGTTTGCGGGAACGAATGCGGTGCTCTACTATGCTCCTTCCCTGCTCGCCAATGCGGGAATTCCGGGAGATGCGGCCTTCGCAGCCTCAATCCTCGTCGGTTTAACGAACCTCATATTCACCTTTATTGGACGCGCACTTGTTGACCGCGTCGGAAGGCGCCCGCTCGTGGGTTGGGGAACCGCAATTGACTGTATTGCCCTCTTCGCTATCGCCTTCATCTTTGCTCGTAGTGGCGGGAAATTGGACCAGCAGAGCGGAATCCTCGTTCTCGTATTAATCCTTGTATTCATTGCGGCTCTGGCAACAGGTATTGGCTCGGTTCTCTGGGTGTTTATTTCCGAAAGCTTCGCTCCGGCATATCGCGCCGGTGGCCAAGCGGTTGGCTCCGCCTCGCACTGGATCAGTGCAGCGATTATTTCGGGAACGTTCCCGGTTCTCTTCGAATGGTCCAAGACGGGAACCTTCATTTTCTATGGTGCATGCATGTTCGCTGCCGTCTTGTGGGTTATTTTCCTCATGCCGGAAACTAAGGGACGCGCACTCGAAGAAATTGGCGCTGACACAACGAATTAACCGAGGAAACTAGGACACACAATGAACGTCACAATGGCCGATGTCGCTCGCCACGCCCAGGTCTCCGTCACCACCGTATCTCACGTAATGAACGGCACCCGGCGCGTGAACCACGCAACCCGCGAGCGCGTCCTTGCCACCGCCCGCCAGCTGGGCTACAAGCGACGTTCAACTGTTCGCTCCCTTGGCGTGGGTGGTACGCCCACTATCGGCATGGTCGGTTCCTTTATCCATAGCGAAAGCACACGCCAACAGTTCATGGATATTGCGGAGGCGATGGGAGAATCGGGGTGGCACGCGAGCCTCCTTGACTCTCAATCCTCCCCGATTGTGGAAGAGCAAGCCGTTGCGGTTCTTCTTTCCCAGCATGTTGATGCCGTGGTGATTTCACCGCTTGCCGGTTGGCGGCGCCACAGTTTGCGCCTGCTTCGAGCGCATGGCGTGCCCTTCGTCGTCGTAAATAATCTGGATCATGGGGTGGTTGCAACCCAAATTGGTGTGGATCGCACGGCGGCTTCCCAGGAATTAACGGCTAGTGTTTTTCGCGCTGGCGCAACCCTACCTGTCCTTGTGTATCCCGATCGTGGGATCGACGGTGGCACGAATTTCATGCGGGGTTTCGAGGCTGCGCATCGCCAGGAGCATCGCGCGGTAAAACGTATGCAACTGTTGCGCGGTTCGCGTTCGGATCACTATATGGAACATATTTTCCGGCAGGTTCTTGAGGCTGGTGCGGATGGTTTCGTCCTCGGTTCCTCATATTTTGTGCGTCCTGTCATGCGGGCGTGTGCGAATGCGGGCCTGTATCTTGGTAAAGACGTGTGGGTGGGTGTTTACGACGACGCCCCGCACCTCCTTCTTTACCCGGAGTTCTTTATTCGCGCCGAAGTTCCCTCTTTTGAGTGTGCCAACTCGGTTGTTGAAACGCTTGGGCACGCCTTGGATCCTCACTCTCCTCTCACATACGGGACACATTCGATTGATGTGTCTCTCATCGCCACGGCTCATAGTGGCCTGGTTCTTTCTTCTGAACACGATAGGGACGCTTCACTTCTCGACGACGCCGACTCTCCACATGCACGGGTTTCGTTTGGCGTTTTGCGTCCTTCTGCTCACGGGAGGCGCCATGCTGGCTGGCTTCCCACACATATTCATTCATCGTTAGCTGTAAAGGAAAATATTATGACTCCCTCTCTTTTCCCTGATCGTTACTTCCCCGGTTTACATATCCGCCCGAAATTTGGGTGGGTGAATGATGCCAATGGTTTCCATAAAATTGGGGACACGTACCACATGTTCTATCAGTTCAATCCTCTCGCGCCCTGGCATAACCAGATTAATTGGGGGCACGCCACATCCAAAGATTTAGTGAACTGGACGGAGCAACCTGTCGCGTTAAAGCCCCGTCATGGGGAGAATGATTCTGCGGGCTGCTGGTCCGGTGTCGGATTAATGGTCGACGGCGAATCGAACCTGCTCTATACCGCGGTGTCGGTAACTGACGGCCCTTCGGTTACTGTTCTCGCCCAACAGCGCGCGGATAAATCCGGCTGGGATCGCGTGGGCGTAGTTGCCGATATGCCACCTGTTGATAATGTTCGCGCCATGCGTGACCCCTTCATTTTCGAGGTGGATGGGCACCGTTGGGCGATTCACGGCGCGGGTTATGATAACGGGACGGCCGCGGTTCTCGTATATAACGCTGACGATTGGCATAACTGGACGTATGTGGGGCCGCTACTCACCGGCGAAGATCCTATTGCTTCCATTCACGCACCCGCACATATTTGGGAATGCCCCCAGCTTGTCCAGGTTGATGGACGTTGGGTGTTGGTGGCGTCTCTCTGGGTTGAGGCCGAAAGCCTCATGGATCATCTCAACGGCGTGGGGTATCTTGTGGGCGACCTTGATTTTTCTGCCGGTTACCCGACGTTCATTCCGAGCACTGGTGGCCAGTTTGATCGTGGTAGTGATTTTTATGCCCCGCAGTGCAAGATTGAGGATGGTCGCGTCCTTGTGTGGGGTTGGTCCTGGGAGGGTAGCGACCGCACCGATGAAGCGATTGATTCCTCAGGATATAATGGCGCCTTAACTTTCCCGCGCGAAATTGTGATGGATGGTGAGGGCCGGATTGTGCAACGTGTTGCCCCCGAGGTGCATCTCTTGCGCGAAAAGGATTCTGCTCAGGAAATTCAACCGGGGATCCGGGTTTCTCAACCTCGCGCTTTCAGCATTGATTTTGTTGGCGAAGGCAGTTTCCGACTCATCGATAACGGAACCGGACGTATTTTGCTGGATCAGCAGGTTCATCAGGAGGCAAATCTGTGGGTCGATGGTTCTATGGTGGAATATTTCAACCGCGAACCGTCGCTCACGGTTCGCGTCTATCCTGAGGGCGAGTTGTGCGTGGAAGTGAGCGAAGGTGTGAAGGCAACATCATATGTTCTTTCCGCTTTCGATGCTGAGGGCCGGCGCCCTGACGCTTTCCGTTTCCTCGATTCCGCGTCCTAAAATCACCATTTTTCGACGACGGATTCGGCGCGCTCGCTCAAGTTGTCCCAAGAATTTCACAAAAACGTGCGGTAGCGACAACACAACGCGCACACTCATCGAGAATTCGGAACACCGTCAATGCGAGCGTAGCCGGAAAAAGTCACGGGAAAAGTTACGGATAATGTTACGGGCGAACTAGGCTGCGGATGTTACTCGCAATGGCAGACGCTTGGATCCCAGTCGATGCGTTCAAGCGCCATATCGCCGAAGGGACACACGCCTTTCCCGACGCTGAGCGAATAGCCGGCGAGTGCGTGAAGGCATTTGATACGGTTCGGCATACCTCCTGCGGAGAAGTCCTTAATTTCGGGGACTTCTCCCAGGAGGTTTCGTCGTTCAATATAGATGCGATGCGCTTTCGCATATTCCGCTTGGAGACTTTCGCTCCCCTTTAACAGCTCGTTATATTCAGCCATAACGCCTTCACCTTCAAGGTGGCTGATTTCTTTCACAACATACGGAAGGGTGAGATAGAACAGCGTCGGGAAAGGCTCCCCGTGCGCAAGGCGTGGCTGGGTAATCGTTACGGCCGGGCGTCCGCAAGCACAACGCGCCCCAATACCCACAAGCCCTCGCGGAACGCGCCCCAAATGGAGCGTCAACGTCGTCGTATCACCCTCGCGAACAGGTGAGGCGTTCACGGCGATACGTGTGAGTAATTCTTGAGAAATATCGAGTTCCATAACTTCCTTAAAGTGATGCAGTAAAAATGTTGTGATGACCTTCAGTCATAGGTTTCCATCACTTAGCTTTTGTGGGAATCGGTGTGGGAATTTCCGCCCCGGGGCGCAGAGTTTCCTTACTTCCGGGCTCATAGACGGGAGCCGCGTTGGGGTTATCCAGGGTGCCCCGAGAGGCGTGGCCCGCAATCTGTAACGTATCCCAGGCGGTAACATACCAAGGCGTATTCATCCGACGCTGTTCGTTAACAGTATCCACACGCTTTTGAAGTTGTTGGAGGGCGCTACCCTTTGCCGGGTCGCCCGCAACATACAGACGCTGCCCAGGCACCACATATCCGAGACGAACTCGGGCTTGAGATTTCACAAACTCGGGGTCCGACCACATCGCTTTTTCTTTTTCCAAGATTTCGTTGTGTTCCTGCACTTTACTCAGTTGCGCCTGAACAGTACGTAAATCGCGTTGTTGACTTGTGTATCGGTTCGCTGTGGGAATAATGATAATGACAGCAAGAATAATAAAAAGTGCGACGACGAGAGAGCTGACGCTCACGGTTCCTTGACGGCTACCGGCTTCTACAGTAATTCGGGCTCGGCGTCTACCTGAACGCACATTTTTCCCACCCGGACGATTCCCTTTCCCATCGTTGGAGAAAGGACGACGATGCGAGACGGAGGACTCCGTTACGCCGGAATGTTTGTTTGAAGGTTGATGTGAACGGCGAGAAGATTGATTGGAATGCTCGGAAAAACTCCTGCGCCGTTGTGGCGAGGAACCTTTCATGGGACGTCGTGCATTCATATGCTCAAGTTTAGCTAATAACAATGCTGGAAGCTAAAAGCGACAACGGCTTCAATGCAATAAGTGGGCTTATCCATATATTCTCAAACATGACTTGTGGGCGCATCCGAAAGGATGCGCCCACAAGCTAAAAACAGGTAAAACTTCAGGGTTACTGTAAGCCTGAAGTTACTGTAGGCCCTTTATTCACACCGGTTTTCATCGAAAAATAAAACCATTCTAGGCGCAAGCTGGGATCCTTGCGTAAACCTTAGTTTTCCTAAAATTTAGGCCTTGAAACGTGGGAAGGCCTTGCGTCCAGCATATTCTGCATCTTCAGCAAGTTCATCTTCGATGCGGAGCAACTGGTTGTACTTGTTCACGCGCTCGCCACGAGCCGGAGCACCCGTCTTGATCTGACCGGAGTTGGTGGCAACTGCGAGATCAGCCAAAGTGGTGTCCTCTGTTTCGCCGGAGCGGTGTGAGGTAACGGAGGTGAAGCCTGCACGGTGTGCAAGTTCAACGGCTTCGAGGGTTTCTGTCAAGGTACCGATCTGGTTTAGCTTCACGAGGAGTGAGTTCGCAGCCTTGAGTTCAATACCCTTAGCAAGACGCTTGGGGTTGGTAACGAAGAGATCGTCGCCAACGATCTGAACACGATCGCCAATTTCGCTGACGAGCTTAACCCACCCATCCCAATCTTCTTCGTTGAGCGGATCTTCGATGGAGACGAGCGGATACTTGGTGATGAGTTCTTCGTAGTATTCGATCATTTCATCGGAGGTGCGTTCCTTACCTTCGAAGGTGTAGACGCCATCCTTGTAGAATTCGGAGGAAGCAACATCGAGGCCGAGTGCAACATCTGCGCCGGGCTTGTAGCCAGCCTTATCAATGGCTTCAACGATGAGATCGAGTGCTTCTGCGTTGGAATCGAGATTCGGCGCGAAACCACCTTCGTCGCCAAGGCCGGTGGAAAGTCCACGTTCCTTAAGAACAGCCTTCAAAGTGTGGTAGATTTCGCTTCCCCAGCGAAGAGCTTCCTTGAAGCTTTCAGCACCGATGGGGAGAATCATGAATTCCTGGATATCAACGTTGGAATCAGCATGTGAACCACCGTTGAGAATGTTCATCATGGGAACGGGCAGAACGTGAGCGTTCGGGCCACCAATGTACTGGTAGAGAGCCAAACCGGCAGATTCTGCAGCGGCATGTGCAACAGCCAAGGACACGCCAAGAATAGCGTTGGCGCCATACTTGCCCTTGTTGTCTGTGCCATCAAGATCGATCAGGAGGGCATCGAGTGCACGCTGATCACTGGCATCCATGCCAATGAGTTCGGGAGCGAACACTTCGTTAACAGCTTCAACAGCCTGTTCTACACCCTTGCCAAGGTAACGCGACTTATCTCCGTCACGCTTTTCAACTGCTTCAAAAGCGCCAGTGGAGGCGCCTGATGGAACAGCCGCACGCTTGTAGGTGCCGTCATCCAAAACAACTTCAACTTCGAGGGTAGGGTTACCGCGTGAATCAAGAATTTCGCGGGCGTTAAGTGCCTCAATGAAAGCCACAGGTACTCCTTCTTTAATGTTGTGCCACTCTTCGTGGCTACCTGTACGGGATTTTCCCGCCATTTCTATTGTCCCCTATGGAACACTCTCACGTCACATAAAAAGAGAAACACCACATTTTTACACGTCGTACTATTTTTTCCTTGGGTGTACGACGAAAAACGAGGACTTTTTACCCACCCAACAACCGCATTCACACAATGCACAAATACCCGCACGTACGTCGTATAACGTCATTTTTTACACGATGATAACGTAACGCACATTATTTTTTGTGAATTACCGGCTTCTTAGGGGTACACTTATCTAGATCTGTGTAAAGACAACGAAAGATATCGTTATGAAAATAGGTGAAGAAAGCGCAGCTCACGCCTCTAAAGATTTTTCGACCATACACAAAATAGTGGCGTGGTCCGTACATTTCTTTACAATGACCGGCTTACTCTGGGCTATTCTCGCCATTAACGCCCTCTATACAGAAAACATTAAAGAAATGTGGATTTGGCTCGTCATCTCTCTCGTCGTTGATGCAGCCGACGGCCCGATGGCGCGCAAGGCGCGCGTTAAAGATGTTCTCCCACATTTCAGTGGTGCGATGGTCGATAATATCGTCGACTACATTACCTGGACTCTCATCCCCGCAATGTTCATTATGCAATGCCTGCCTCTGGGGCCAGGTTACCTGCCTTTCATTGCTGGAGCTTTTATTCTTGTCTCCTCCATGTTCTGCTACGCCAACACCCTCATGAAATCCAATGATTGGTATTTCGTCGGTTTCCCGGCAACGTGGAATGTTATCGCGGTTATTATGTGGCTGTTCTCCGTGCCAATGTGGCTTAACTGGATTGTTATTGTTGTGTTCTCGGCACTCGCCGTTATCCCCTGGAAGTGGGTTCACCCCTTCCGCGTAAAAAAGTTTCGCGCCGTTACCGCAACCTTCGCAATTATTTGGACGGGAACAACCGCGTGGCTTATCGCCGTTTATCCCGAAAATCCGGCATGGCTCGTGATTCTCTGGCTGATTTCCGGTTTGTGGATTGTTTTCGTTGGGTTGCTGCGCACGTTCTTCCCAGTGTTTATGAGCACGCAACACTCCACTCACGAATAATATTTAGTGCAACAAGCGTAAAATAATATTTTTAATACGACGACGAGTTTCTATCCCGTTTTTCGTCGCCCTTGTTTGGACAGTATTCTTTGAAGGGATGAAGCGTTCGCGCTTGTCCGTCGTCCTACTATAAGAAATAACTTTGGACCTGCGAGAATCCCCTATTCTTAGGCTTCTTTCGCGCAGGGAACGCGCAACAACGTAATCCCGCCACATTTTGAATCCCTCCACCACAAAAGCCGAGGAAATCAACACAATAATAATGTAAATGACATCTGGAGGGTAATGCTTGCCGTGGGAGGCAAAATAGACGTAGGGCGCCATAAACGTGACAATCGTGGTTACCAAGCCAACAAGTCGTTTCCACGTTTGCCCCGCGGTGACCATCGTTAAAATACCCCAGGTGTACGGGAGCGCTGTTACTATATCAATAGTCCACAATACCCAAAGGGAGCCTTTGAACTCGGGCACGAACATTACAGGCAGTACGCGAAGCATCGAATAAATCAGGACGACAACATACGCTAAAAACTTAAAATTCGTGAAAATTCGTACGAAAATATTACGGTGATGGAGCTCAATCCCGACCTCGCGCAAAGCCTTTTCGTGCCGCAAAGAAACACAGAGCGCATCGACGTTATGGAGGGAATCGCGTAACAATAGCATATCCCTAGCATCTCCGCGTTGAATGAGACTATCGACGACGAAACGTGGCACAAGCCCGGATGGAATAATTTCTCTTCCCTGGTACATTTGGGCAGGCCCGAGCTCTAGAACGGCACCATAAGGCAAAATGTGTTGCCAGCTTTCGCGTTCTTCCTGGGTCATGGGGATAATCCAGAGACGGATTTTTTCTTCAAAGGAATCACGTAAATCGCGGGCGAATTCGGCGCGTTCTTCAGGAGTTTCAGGGATGTGTAGGTGGTCAAGTTCGCGGATATGGCGGTCGCGGATATCGGCGAGACGATCCACACCCGTTCCAATACGCACAGCATCGGGCCATAGCTCCATAGAGCTGCCCGCGACGATGCCTTGAAGAAAACTCACGCAATTATCATATACGCTGTTACTCACTTAGTAACGTTTATTAGCCAGTTGCGTGAAACGCCACTATTAAAACAGTTAGCCGTTACAGCTGTTTACTCACCTGTAGTAGCTCGTAGCGCACCTAACCGCAAGAGAATTAGAGCTACGTGCAACCACCTCAAGAAGCGTGAGGGGCAAGACATAAGGGGCAGAACGTGAGTGACGGCGCGCAAGGGAGCGTGCGTGAACTATCAAACTATCCCTTCAAACATCCGCCCACACGCAACTCTAACCGGCGCAAAAGTAACGTGCCTACGCACTCACCCAATACTCGCTATAAACACGGAGGTAATGAGCCTCTCAACCCACGAAATGAGTTCTTCACCCTCCACTGCCTGAGCCTGTCCGAGCTTTTTCCCGCCCACAACAGGCATTGGAACCAGTAGCACGCGAATTGCAGGCTTCAGCAAAGCCCCGGGATATAGGCGTTTGAGGCGCGCCTGGCGGGAATCGGGCAACTCAACAGGCGATAAACGAATATTTCTTCCCACAACCGTTATTTCTTCAATTCCAACGCTTCGCGCCAAATCACGAAGTTCCGCAATGGCGAAAAGCCTATCCACAACCTCTGGTATTTTCCCGTAACGATCCACGAGTTCCCCGCGAATTTCTTCGCGTTCCTCATTGCTGCGAGTCCCGGCCAATTTCGTGTATATTTCGAGCCGAAGCCGCTCGCTGGGAACATAATCTTCCGGCAAAAATGCTTCAACCGGAAGCTCCACACGTATTTCTTTCGCCTCATCCTCATCGGGCATCTCGCCACGAATTTTCGCAACGGCTTCGGAGACCATGCGCACATACAGGTCAAAACCTACGCCCTCAATATGCCCGGACTGTTCGCCACCCAACATATTTCCAGCACCGCGAATCTCTAAATCCTTCATCGCAACCTGGGTTCCCGCACCCAAATCAGTATTCGTCGCAATTGTTCGCAAGCGTTCCAGAGCCGTTTGCGTTAACGCCTTACCCGGTTCATACAGGAAATACGCGTAGGCCCTCTCGCGTCCACGCCCCACACGCCCGCGTAGCTGGTGGAGCTGAGAAAGCCCCATTTTGTCCGCATTATCCACAATGAGCGTATTGGCGTTGGAAATATCGAGGCCGGTTTCCACAATCGTCGTACAAATAAGCACATCGATATCTTTGTTCCAGAAACTCTCAATAATATTTTCCAACTGCCGCTCACCCATTTGGCCGTGGGCAATCCCCACACGCGCCTCAGGCACGAGCGACTTTATCTGCGTGGCAATCCGATCCATGTCCGTTACGCGGTTATGAACATAGAAAATTTGGCCGTCGCGCAATAATTCACGCCGAATCGCCGCCTTAATCTGCTTATTTTCGCGCGCCCCCACATACGTGAGAATCGGGTGGCGTTCTTCGGGCGGGGTTGCCAATGTGGACATTTCACGCACGCCCGTAACCGCCATTTCCAGGGTTCGCGGAATTGGGGTTGCGGACATGGAGAGAACGTCAATGTTGGGATACATTTGTTTTAGAGTTTCTTTGTGTTCCACCCCGAATCGTTGTTCTTCATCAATGACGACGAGCCCCAGCTTCTTGAATCTCACGTTTCCTGTCAGGAGCTTATGTGTTCCTATGACGACGTCAATTTTTCCGCTCGCTAGATCGTTCACAACCTGTGCGGATTCTTTCGCGGTTTGGAAGCGCGAAAGCGAGCCGACGGTGACTGGGAAACCCGCATAGCGTTCTTCAAAGGTTTCGCGGTGCTGGTCCACAAGAAGGGTTGTGGGGACGAGGATTGCTACCTGGTATCCGTCTTGGACGGCTTTAAATGCTGCACGAACCGCGATTTCTGTTTTTCCGTAGCCAACATCCCCGGAAATAAGCCGATCCATAGGCGTGGGTTTTTCCATATCGGTTTTGACTTCGTCAATGGTGTGGAGTTGGTCTGCGGTTTCTTGGAAGGGGAATGCGTCCTCAAGTTCGCGTTGCCAGGGGGTGTCTGGGGAAAACGGGATGCCTTTTGAAGCCACGCGCGAGGCGTAGAGGCGAATAAGTTCTGATGCAATACGCCGGGTTGCCGCACGGGCGCGTGATTTTGTTTTTTCCCAGTCGGTTCCGCCCATTTTGTTGAGTTTGGGCGCTTCTCCGCCACTGTATTTGGAAATATGGTCGAGTTGGTCGGTGGGAACCCAGAGTTGATCGCCGGGGGCGCCTCTGCGAGTTGGTGCGTATTCGAGAACAAGGTATTCGCGCTGGTTATCTTTGCGGTGTCCGACGCTTCGTTTTTCCATTCTCACAAATTTTGCGACGCCGTGGTGATCATGGACAACAAAATCTCCCGGTTTCAGGGAGAGCGGGTCAACGGTTTTCTTTGTGCGTCGCTTAGGTAGCGTGCGCATATCGCGCGTGGAGGAGCCACCACGTCCCGTAATGTCACTCGCCGCGAAGAGAGCAAATTTTGCTCCCTCCATAACGAAACCTTCAGAGATGGGGGCGACGGTGACATAGACGATTCCCGGAGTGAGTTGTTCAGGTAGATCCAGTGCCAGACGTGAAGCAATATCGTATTCTCCGAGCTGGTCTGCGTATCTGCGGGCCAGGCCCGGGCCGTCCACGACAAGCACCTGCTTCCACGATTGGCGGGCGTGTTCCTTCATGGCGTTCATTGCGGCATCCATTTTGCCCAGGAATTTCAAGGGTTCTCTGGCGTGAACAGCGTATCTTGTATCGAAGCCTCCAAAGGCCCACCAGGAAAACCCGCGCTCCATGCAGTGCGCGCGTGTTTGGGAAACGCTCGCAAAATTGGCTACTCCGGCTTGGATAGGCACTTTTCCGCCCGCAACAGCGCTTGACCAGGCGGCAGTTAAAAATTCTTGTGTGGTTGCCAGGAGCGATTCGGCTCGTTGCTCTACTCTCTCCGGTTCAGCAATAATTACGCGGGTTCCCTCCGGGAACGTGTCCGCAACGGCTTCCATGCGATCAACAAGCAACGGCGTGAGAGACTCCATGCCTTCAGGGGCAATACCCGCCACAATACTATCCAACATGTCAAGCGCACCGGGAAGTTTTTCCATGAGTACGCGCGCCCTCTGGCGAACCTCCGAGGTGAGCAAAATTTCACGACATGCCGGGGCGTAGAGCTCCTTACGTGTGTCCATTGATCGCTGATCTGCGACGGCAAAGGCGCGAATGTCCTCAACTTCGTCGCCGAAAAACTCTATGCGCAAAGGATGGGATTCTGTTGGAGGGAAAACGTCAAGAATCCCGCCCCGAACCGCGAACTGCCCGCGCCGTTCCACCATATCAACCCGCGAATACGCTGCCCCCACGAGCGCTTCTTCGACTTCCTCCATCGGATATTCTTCACCCACACGCAAGCGAACCGGCGCAAGTTCGCCCAATCCTGCGGTTATTGGCTGTAAAAGAGCCCGCACGGGCATAATCAGGACACGCAATCGGGCATCGAATTCTTCCGGATGTGCAAGGCGGCGAAGGACGAGAAGCCGTTGTGCTACAGTGTCGGATCGTGGGGAAAGCCGCTCATGCGGGAGGGTTTCCCATGCCGGGAAAACCTCGACCTGGTCTGTTGCCATATAGGGCGCGAGCGCGGAAGAAAGCTGCTGTGCATCCCTTCCCGATGCTGTAACGACGACGTTGAGGGGCGTTTCCTTCCCCTCGCAACACAGCGCAACCGCCAGGGGAAGAAAACCGCGTGGCATGGCAATATTCGTCGTGGCTGAGGCGTTTTCGAGCGCGTTGCTCACAGCCGTATCGGCGCTGACTAGGGAAAGGAGGGGGCGTAAATCCATGCTGAGTTACCTATGGTTGGTGTGGTTCTGTGCTGAATTGATAGGTTCGTCTAGCTGCCGGCTAGGCATTATCTACAGTACATCTAACTGCTAACGGGAAACATCCGTTACCTAAAGTTGAGGTAGATAGCCGGCCGAGCATATTACTACTTGTGGTTGGTGTGGAGGTTGAGGGTTGCTTTCTCAAGTCCCTGGCTAATGATTTCCTCGATAGCGTCGGCCGCTTCGGAAATAAGAATGTCGAGTTCTTTCTTTTCGGTTGACGTAAAAGGACGCAACACGAAATCGGCCGGGTCTTGGCGCCCAGGCGGGCGTCCAATTCCGAAACGCACACGAATATAGTTCTTGTTTCCTAGGGATTGACTAATGGATTTCAGCCCGTTGTGGCCGCCCTCTCCCCCGCCTCGTTTTAAACGCAGGCTGCCAAAGGGAAGATCTAATTCGTCGTGAATAACAATGAGGTTTTCTGGGGTGGCGTGATAGTAGCTGAGCAGGGATGAAACCGGCCCGCCGCTCACGTTCATAAAGGAATTGCTGCGGCCCATCACGATACGTGTGCCGTCTTGTCCGGAAGCAACGCCAATGCGGGCACTCGCGTGGGTGGTGTTGGTGGCTTTGTGGACACTGAGGCGTAACCCTGCACGTCTGGCGAGTTCGTCAATCACCATACAGCCAATATTGTGGCGTGTTGTTTCGTACTGGGCTCCTGGGTTTCCCAGGCCGATAATTGTGTACATTACTGCTCGCTTTCTCCCTTTGTAGCCTAGCAAAAAGGCGGGAGGAACACATAGAGCGTTCTCTCCCGCCTTGGATCACAATCTTTGAGGTAAGTATTGCAATAATCGCAACACATTCGCGGACATTAACCTCTACGCACGTAGTAGCAGATGCGTGGTACGAATGCACCATTTTCATCTACGTACGCGACGCATCCTGTTGTGTTTTTTTCATGCACGTGACGCGCCAGATTGTGCAAATTATGTGAATTATTCAGCTGCAGATTCTTCTGCCTTGGCTTCATCTTCTGCATCGGCTTCTTCTTCAGAAGCTTCAACTTCAGGAAGAATGACGGACACAATGATTTCGTCTGCCGGGAGGAGAACTTCCACGTCGTCGGCGTGCTTGAGATCTGCAACGGTAACACGTTCGCCATCTCCGAGGCCTTCCACATCGGCGACGATGGTTTCGGGAATGTCGATAGCAGGCGCCATAACGAGGACGTTCAAAACGTCAATGGTGTAGATGAGGCCGGATTCCGGTTCTCCAACAACTTCAACCGGAACTTCAACTTCAACCTTTTCATCGCGCTTGACGCGGAGAAGATCGATATGTTCAATGTTGCGGGTGAGCGGGTTGCGCTGAATATCTTTCACGAGTGCGAGATGATCTTCGCCTTCAAGACAGACGGTGACAAGAGCGTTAGCATTGCCCTTAGTTGCAAGGAATACATCATGGGAGTTGATACCCATATGCTGCGGTTCTTCACCGTGGCCGTAGAGAACGGCAGGGGTGTTGCCGTCGCGGCGCATACGGCGTGAAGCGCCCTTGCCGAATTCTTTGCGGGTTACCGCTTCAAGCTTTGTTGATTCAATTGCCATAGCAGGCTCCTTTTTACCGTGCACAATGATTGTGCTTTGTTGCAAACACAGCGTGTTTTCACGCCACGTGTTCTGCACGTAACGCACGTGCGGGCGGCCTCGGGCAGGCCGCTAAAGCCTGCTACGTCGATAACGTTCCATACGATTCGCACGCGGTGTAATCCGCGAGCCGTTTTGCTCACAAACCTTTTTCAAGGCATTGTTCGCATCACGCGCTGTGCACACCACGTAACTATTAGCCACGCGCCGTTCCAGCAATACGCTTTCAAACCGGGCGCTGTGCAACCACAGCCGAACCGTATTTTCCCTCGCCGAAGCAACCCAACCATTTTAGCGTTTTTCAACGAAAAGATAAAGAAATATCCCCCATTTTTGGGGGATATCACGTTATGTGGCTCATAAGTCATGTGCCGTCAAAAAACGCCTAGGCAATGTCCCTAAAAGACTCAGGAATATCCCTAAAAGACTCAGGAACGTCCCTAAAAAGACTCACCCGTTGCGCGCTATCGGCACCGTTCCTAGTAGGCACCATCGAAGAGGCTCGTTACCGAACCGTCCTCAAAGACTTCGTCAATGGCGCGCGCCAAAACCGGCGCAATCGAGAGAATCGTGAGCTTATCGAAACGCTTTTCTTCCGAAATCGGCAACGTATCCATCACCACAAGCTCGCGAATCGGCGCATTGGAGAGCCTCTCAACAGCAGGCCCAGAAAGAAGTGCGTGCGTTGCGGCCACAAGGATGTCCTTCGCCCCCGCATCTTTCACAACGTTAATTGCACCAACCAGGGTTCCCGCGGTGTCGATCATATCGTCGACGATAATGGCGGTTTTTCCGGCAACGTCACCGACCACGCGGTTCGCTTTAGCAACATTGGCGCGCGCAATATCGCGTGTTTTGTGAACGAAGCTCAACGGCAACCCACCCAGGCGCGCAGCCCACTGTTCGGCAACCTTAATACGTCCGGCATCTGGGGAGACCATCACGGCTTCGTCGTGCATAATACGTTCGCGAATATATTTCACCAAGGTCGGCATTGCCCACAGGTGGTCAACCGGACCGTCAAAGAATCCCTGCGTCTGCGAAGCATGCAAATCAACGCTCATAATACGATCCGCGCCCGCAGTCTTAAACAAATCCGCCACAAGACGCGCCGAAATGGGTTCGCGCCCCTTATGCTTCTTGTCCTGGCGAGCATAGGGATAGTAGGGAGCAACCACGGTAATACGCTTTGCCGAAGCGCGCTTGGCCGCGTCCACCATCAAAAGAGTCTCAATCATCCACTTGTTAATCGGCTCAGTGAATGACTGCAAAATGAAAACGTCCGCCCCGCGCAGAGATTCTTCGTAACGTACGTAGATTTCTGTGTTGGCGAAGTCGTAAATCGTCGTCGGAAGCATTTTGATGTGCAAGCATCGTGCAACTTCTTCCGCCAATTCTGGATGCGCCCTACCTGTTACTAAAACAAGGCGCTTATCGTTACTTACCCGCATGCCCGTGCTCATCGCTGTACTCCCTTGTTGTACCTATGACCGGTGATCGTAATAGTTAGCGAGAACCGTTTCCCCGCTATCAATAGTTGTATCTCGGAGGTAAACATGGCGCGCCACGGCTCCCTGTCCCACCTGAACATTGTCAAATTCGCCCGGCCCAATATGCGCGTGTGCACCGATATGTGTGGCTCCACGCAACACCGTTCCGGGTTCAATTCGTGCATCATGTTCCATAGTGACCTGGACGTCCACATACGTAGTGGCCGGGTCAATAATGGACACCCCTGCACGCATCCAATTTTCCACAATGCGCCGGTTCATATCCGCACGCAACGTAGCTAACTGGACAAGATCGTTACATCCTTCGGCTCGGCGATAATCGGGAACAATGTAGGAGCCAACTCCCCTGCCTGCCTCATATGCTTTGGCGACCACATCGGTGAGGTACACCTCGCCCTGCGCATTATTCGTCCCGAGATTGTTAATAACCGAGCGGAGGAAGTCAACATCGAAAACGTATGTTGACGTGTTGATTTCGTTGATGTTTCGCTGTTCTTCAGTTGCATCTTTATGTTCGACGATGCCGCTGATAATCCCGTCCTTATCGCGAACAATTCGCCCATAACCGTGGGGGTCTGGGACGCGCGCGGAGAGAACCGTAACGGCGTTGCCTTCGTGGCGGGCAACGAGTTCGCTGAGCACATCTGTTCCGAGGAGCGGGGTATCTCCCGCCATAACAAGAATTGAACCGGACATCTCGGCAGGCAATGCGTTTAATCCGCACCATACCGCGCGTCCGGTTCCTTTAATATCGTCCTGATCAGCAATAATAAGATGTGAATCGCACTCTAGTGCGTGGCTTGCGACTTTATCGCGTTCGTGGCGAACAACAACCACAATATTCTCAGGTTCGAGGCCTTTCCCGTAAGCAATTGCGTGCCCCAGAAGCGTTCGCCCACACATATCATGAAGGACTTTCGGCTTCTCGGATTTCATACGAGTCCCCTGACCCGCGGCTAGAATGACAACGGCGCTCAGGGTTGCCATATTCGACCCTTTCCACGTGCTTCACCATTGGGAAAAACCTGCCGGTTCTTCGTTCCTCCTCTAGGATTCGAACCTAGAATAACGGTTCCAAAGACCGCTGTGTTGCCATTACACCAAGGAGGATCGCTTCTTTTTAGCCACACTAAATTAGCCTTAAAGAAACACGGAATGAGACTAGTTTATACTAAAAATAGGTTCTTGGCATAATTGAAAACATGAAAAAGACCTCATCGGCTAATTCACCGCGTAAAAAAGCACGGATGTCGAGAACAGAACGCCGGTATCAGCTCATTGATGTGGCGCGTCAACTTTTTGCCACCCAGGGGTATGATGCCGTATCTATTGAGGAAATTGCAGCTCAGGCAGGGGTATCCAAACCCGTCGTCTATGAACATTTTGGGAGCAAAGAGGGCATCTATTCGGTTGTTGTTGATCGCGAATTGACAACTCTCACCGATATTTTGAATGACAGAATGAATGTTGGGGCGCCGGAACGTGAGGTTTTGGAGTCCATTGTGATGGCGGTTTTTGATTATATTGAGTCAAATCCCGACGGTTTCCGCCTCCTCGCCCAGCGTTCCCCCACAACTCTTGGCGGGAGTGCTTCTTTCTCGACGGTTATCGACGACGTTGCAGATACGGCATCCGAGTTGTTGGCTCCCATGTTGAAACGTAATGGGCTTGACCCCCAATATGCCCGGATTTATGGGCAGACTTTGGCTGGTTCGCTCTCCCAGGTTGGGCAGTGGTGGGCTGATGTGCGTGAGCCGTCGAAGGAGATTTTGGGTGCGCACGTCGTGAATTTCATGTGGTATGGGTTACGCGGGCTTGAATCGGAGCCAAAACTGCTTCCGCGCCACAACTCCCTGAAAAATTCGGAGTAAATACCCCAACCTCTTTCAAAATACTTGCTATCCCCCCCCCACCGGTACAATTAAGTGATAAAAGCTAGTCATATCAACACTGATTGTTTAGATAAGTAATTAAATGCAGGCTTTAGCTGGCGCCACAAACACTGCTAGAACCACTGCATGAGGAATTTATTTCAGCACAATTTAAGGACACCATGCTTTCTTTCAAACATATTAACAAGAGCTTCGGCTCTAACCATGTCCTTCGAGATCTCAGTTTCTTCGTGTTGCCCGGAGAGATTTTCGGCTTCGTGGGATCTAACGGCGCGGGTAAAACAACCGCCATGCGTATTGCCTTGCGCCTGCTCTCCCTAGATAGTGGCGAGGTTACGTGGAATGGCGCCCCACTTGATTTTGAGGCACGCAGGCGCATTGGCTACATGCCTGAAGAACGCGGACTCTACCCTAAAATGACGGTCGCCTCCCAGCTTATCTATTTTGCCCGCCTCCACGGATTAAGCCAGGCTGACGCTGAAACCGCCATGGAAAAATGGACCGAACAGCTTGAAATCGCCCACAGGCGCGACGACGACGTTCAAAAACTCTCCCTCGGAAACCAACAGCGAGTCCAGTTAGCGGCCGCGCTCATTCACGATCCCGATCTTCTTATTCTCGACGAACCCTTCTCGGGCCTAGATCCTGTTGCCGTGAATGTGATGAGCCAGGTTCTTCGCAAAAAAGCTAACTCCGGGGTTCCCGTCATTTTCTCCAGCCACCAGCTTGATCTCGTAGAAAAGTTCTGTGATCGCGTAGGGATTCTTTCCGCGGGGCATATTGTTGCCGACGGAACCGTGAACGAACTTCGCCAAACAGCCCGCCCGGTTTACGCTCTCGCTGTTGAAGGCTCTGCCAATACTGTTTTCACGGCATTCACGAACGCCGGTTTTTCTCCAAGACGCGACCCACTCGATGGGTCCAGCGAAGCACCAACGTTTGCGGGAACAACGCGTATCGTCGTCGAACTAGATAATGATACCCAGGAAAGGGAACTTCTTGAACTTGCGCTCACGGTTGGGAGCGTTCGAGAATTTTCACCCAGGCGCCCGCATCTAACGGAACTTTTCAAAGATTACGTTGTCGCTTCGCCCGCGGCGAGCAGGGACATGCCCGCATCGAAGAAAAACCGTGGAGGTTTCGGTGGGCTATCGAATTTTGGTGGGTTGTTGAGTTTTGGAAAGCGAGGAAAGTAAATGTTATCCGTCATTATTAAACGCGAATATTTCAATATTATGAAGTCCACGGGCACCAAATGGATGCTCATTATTCTGGCGTTGTTGGTGGTGTGTGGCTCCCTCGCTCTGCGTTTCTTCGTTGTTGACGCAAAATCTGACGATCAGGACCAATCTTCCAATGTTGGTGGCAACGAGACGGTTCTTGTGGCCAACAGTGCAAAGGATATTGCGCCGTTCCTGGAAGCCTTCGGGATAAAACCCGTTATGACGGATAAGGAACCCGCTGTTGCCCTCGAAAAAAACAACCCAGATAAGGCGGAATACATGATTGGCGGGAACCCGCCAAAGTTTGAATATTACGTCAGTAATGTTTCGCTACAGTCGAACTCTGCTTTCTCTACGAAAAGCGCCATTAAAGAGGCTTTAAAGACTTACACTTTACAGAAAGCCAATGTTAATCCTCAAATCCAGCATGAACTCCTTACTATTACTCAGGCAGAATTTGTTCCAGCTAGTGATAAAGGAGATGCCATTTCGGAGTTAGCTGGAATTGTTATTGCCATAGTTGGCATCTCTATTTCGCTATTCTTTATTATTTTGAGTATGCAGGGCATTGCGTCGGGCATTTTGGAAGAAAAATCATCGCGGGTTGTAGAAGTTATTTTGTCGACGGTTCGTCCGCGCACCCTCCTGTTGGGCAAACTCATCGGTGTTGGTGGCGGGCTAATGACGCTGAGCCTACTCACTCTTGGTTTGATCTCAGGTGGCCTATGGTTTAGTGGAATATTTGCATATATTCCCGCACTCAACGTGAACATAGCCTATGTTATTCTTACCCTTATTTTCTGGACTGTTTTGGGGTACTTCACTATTGCCGCAATGATAGGTGGCGCGGCAGCAACGGTTTCTCGCCAAGAAGACTTCGGTGGCTTGAACACCCTCTTCATGTTCGTGCTTTTCGTTCCGTTCTACACCTGCCTGTTCTGGTTACAAAACGGTATTGTGAGTGAGGGCGTTGCCAATATTCTCTCCTATGTTCCCTTCTTCTCCCCCTTCATGATGCAATCGCGCATGTTCATGGGAACAGCAGGGTGGATGGAAATTGTGGGGGCTATTGCCATTAACCTCGTGGCGATTTATCTCCTCACGCTTCTTGCCGGAAAAGTCTACGAACGTAGCATTTTGCGCATGGGCGAGCGCGTGAAGCTCTCCCAAATCTTCCGCAAAGCGGCCTAAGGTAAAAAGTCTCCTCATGACAAAAGAGATCTAAGATTAAGCAGCCTACGGCTAGAACGATCTACGGTTAAAGCGACTTACGGTTAATTGTTAAAACAAATGTGTGGGTAAGGCATAACGCCTTACCCACACATTTTTGTTCAAGCCTAGCTTTAGGTCTGCTCTGTGGCTCAGCCCTCGGCCTGTTCGGCGGCGAGCAGCCACTCTTCTTCCAGGGCGTCGAGTTGCGCACACAACTCCGCATCTTGGCGTCCGGCCTCGGCCATTGCCTCATAATCCGTTCCGGTAGAAAGTTCGGCAGTTTTCTCTCGAACCTTCTCCAACTGCTGGCGCACCTTCTCCATTTTGCGTTCAATGCGTGCCGCCTCTTTACGGGCTTCACGGCGTTGGGCGTTCGTTAAAGCGGTGGTGGCCGAAAGTTCCGGGCTACCGTCGTCGTAACTAGAAGAAGACTCCCTGAGTTTACGCTCATTTTCTTCCTGCGCCTGCGCAATCTGCTTGGCACGCAACCGGAGGTATTCTTCAACGCCACCCGGTAAATCACGCAACCCGCCCTGGATAACACACATTTGGCGATCCGTCATACGCTCCAACAGGTAGCGGTCGTGCGAAACCACAATGAGCGTGCCCGCCCAGCCGTCCAGAACGTCCTCCATCGCGGCAAGCGTATCCGTATCCAAATCATTCGTGGGTTCGTCGAGAAGCAAAACATTCGGTTCCGCCATAAGAAGCCGCATGAACTGGAGTCGGCGCCGCTCCCCGCCACTAATATCTGAAACCCGCGTCCATGCGCGTTCCTTCGTGAACCCCATGCGTTCGGTGAGCTGGCTCGCGGACATCTCCTTTTTGCCCACCGTCACATGCTGGGCAACCTCCGCAACCGACTCCACAACCCGCAAATCCGCAACCTTATCCAGCTCGCGCGTATGCTGGCTCAACTCCGCGAGTTTCACCGTTACCCCGCGTTTCACGTGCCCGCCACTTGGCTCAACACGCCCGGCCAGCAACGCCAACAACGTAGACTTCCCGGCGCCATTCGGCCCCAAAATCCCCACGCGCTCCCCCGGCGCCAATCGCCACGTCACGTTCGTCAAAGTTGGCGCATCCGCCCCCGGATACGTGAAACTCACATCCTCCAGGTTAATGACCTCTTTACCCAGGCGAGCGGATGCCATTTTCATCATATCCACCGTGTCGCGCGGCGCGGGAACATCGGCAATAAGCGCCTCGGCCGCCTCCACACGAAAACGCGGTTTTGAGGTTCGGGCAGGCGCGCCTCGACGCAACCACGCAAGTTCCTTTCGCAGCAGGTTTTGCCGTTTTTCTTCGGCGACGGCCGCTTCGCGCTGGCGTTCCGTGCGCTGGAAAATGTAATCCGAATATCCGCCCTCGTAAACGTCCACACGCCCGGGGATTTGCCCGCTATGTGTTTCCACACCGGGGATAACCTCCCACAGGCGGGTTGCAACGGCGTCAAGGAACCAACGATCGTGGGTAATGCAGACACATGCGCCCTGAGCGCGCGGGCCACCAAACCGCTCATTCAAATAGCCGGCAAGGAACGTAATCCCCTCCACGTCCAGGTGGTTGGTAGGTTCGTCAAGGATAAGGACATTGGCGTCCCGCGTAAGAGTATGGGCGAGGGCGACGCGCCTGCGCTGCCCGCCGGACAACTCATCCACCCGCGCATCGAGCGGAATATCGGGAAGTAGCCCGGCGTGAAGTTCGCGCACCCGAGCATCGCTTGCCCACGTGAACGTGGACACACCGCCATGGATTGCCTCCTGAACCGTGGTGTCCGGAAGTGAATCGTTTTGGCTGAGCAGGGCGTAACGCACATTATTCGCCGCGGTAATTGTGCCTTCTGTGGGTTCCAGATCTCCCGCAATCATGCGCATCAGCGTTGTTTTTCCGCCACCGTTAGGGCCGACAACCCCGATTCTGTTTCCGTCCTCCAAGCTCAGAGAAATATTGGAGAGAATGTGGCGTGCGCCGAGCGTCATGCCAATGTTTTGTGTGGAGAGAAGATGTGCCATAACGTGTTTTGGGTTGAAGTCAAGGGTTGAGGATGCGGGTTGAGGGTTAAAGGTTAAGGTTCAAGGTACGGGTTGAATAATGAGGTTCAAAATATGTTACACGACGAATTCTTTTCTGTGCGTATAGGCTTCGCGCGCGATATTAATAAAATCTGTGATGCCGAGCTTTTCGCCACGTAGCTGCGGATCGATTCCGGCAGCTAGGAGAATTTCTTCGGCGCGCCAAGCGTTTCCGGCCCAGTTGCGTAACGCCTGACGGAGTGTTTTCCGGCGTTGAGCGAAAGCCTCATCAATAATCTCGAACACGGTTTCGCGGTCAACACCTGCGTGGAGGGTGCGTAGTGCTTCGTCGTCGTATAAATCTATGGACACGAGTGCGGAATCCACATTGGGTACGGGCCAGAAAATATTGCGGGAAATTCGGCTCCCGCGACGCGCCGCACCATACCATGCGGTTTTTACGCTGGGAACGCCGTATGTTTTACTTCCGGGAAGCGCTGCGAGCCGATCCGCGACCTCAAGTTGTACCATAACTGTGACGTGGCGTAGGCTCGGTAGCGCCTCAAGGAGCGTAAGAATAATGGGAACCGCAACATTATAGGGCAGATTCGCGACGAGTTTGGTGGGTGCGTAATGTGTATGCGTAATCGCGGTTCGGTTCTGCTGTTGAGTATTTATTGGTGCGCAATGCTGTGGTTCACGTATGTGAGAGTTGCTCATATCTTCCACATGTTGCACATTTTCATGTGCGGTATTCGACGGATACCGGGGCTCTGAAAACTGAGTGCCGAGTGCTTCCGGTATTGCAAGTTGCTCGGGCGAATGAATGGTTAAAGCGTCAGCGTGAAGGAGCGCAAAATTTTCTGGTGTGTTACACCGTGCGGTTATGGTGTGCGGCAAAAGGTCTGCTATTGTATTGTCTATTTCGATGGCGCTGAGGTATGCCCCTGCTTCAAGAATCCCTAAGGTAAGCGAACCTAAACCTGGCCCCACTTCCAGCACATGATCGCCTGGTTGCACGCCTGCTTCGCGCACTATTTTGCGTACGGTTGCACTATCGTGAACAAAGTTTTGTCCGAGGGTTTTTGTTGGACGAATATTGAGTTTATCGCATAAATCGCGAATATCCGGCGGTTTAAGAAGGCTCGTTGGAACGGCTACATAAGCATCTATGTCGTCTGTTTTCTCCACGGTGCTATTCTACCTGGTTACGCCACTAGGGCATCATACGCTATCTACTTTGCGTAGCCCGCAACCCGGTTTAGTACCAACCCTTGCTCTGGAATGCACCCCATGCGCCACAGGGGCTTCCGTAACGACCTTTAATGTAGCCCAATCCCCAGCGAATCTGCGTTGCAGGGTTTGTGCGCCAATCCGCGCCGGCAGACGCCATTTTAGAACCAGGCAAAGCCTGCGGGATACCGTAAGCACCCGAAGAGCGATTCTGACTCTGGTAGTTCCACCCCGACTCACGATTCCACAGATTCACCAGGCAAGAAAACTCATTCTGGCTCCACCCGTAAGAAGAGAGCATTCCTGAAGCAATTTCCTGGGCACTTCCAGCAGGAACAGCAGGGCCACCTGCGGGAATACCGTCAGCACCGGAAACGCCCTCTTTGGTTCCAACTTTCACTACGCCATCCACACGTTCCTGCTTTTGAACCGCGAAAGTAATAGTGCGGGACACTTCTTTTCCGTTTTCCATACGAATACGGTATGTATTAGCAACTACGCCGTTCTTGGCCTGTTTTTCAACCTGCTTTTTCCCCTTAGGAAGATTAGCGTCTTGAACTTCCTGACTTTGAGCGACGTCAACATCATCCTGGGTTACGGTTGTATAGGTTACACGAGTAATACGAACGGTTGAACCGTCCACCGGGCGGGTAGCGAGCCCCTGAGAAACTTCATCATCTCCGGCAACTGTAATACCTGCGGAACGCAAAGCATCACCAAGCGTGGTTGCGCGGGTAGTAATCTTCTTGGAATGTCCGTCGAACACAACAGTTAATGAAACCTGTTCGCCTTCCTTATCGCTAGTTGCAACAGCTGTTCCCGTGTTGTTATCGGGCTGAGCGAACGCCGGTTGAATCGAGTTTTCCGCAAAAACACCGTAAACAGAACCCGCCATTAACACTGCACAACCGGCGGCGAGAGCCTTATGAGACATCGGTACGGATGCCACGCGCGAACTCCACGACTTGGAGAAAGAGGAGCCTTTTACCGGCTCGGACACCTTCGCAGGTTCGCAAATAGCTACCAACTGTTCTGTGCCGGTGGCCTTCTCCGGCTGAGACATCGTTAAAATATGTTCGACGTTAGTTGCCCTTTTCTGGGCGAGACCTTCACGTTCTGCTCGGAGGGCTTTAGAGCGCGCACCTAGCGGACGATCTGCTAGTTTCGCGTTGACTTGGTTTTCCGTAGCGCTGTGACGTGCCAAGATTCCTCCAGAAATACTTCTTTTATTATGGTTGCTTAATGCGCGCAACCCCAGCCACGTAACGTGGCACATGACAATCTTTTTTCATTCTAATGCCGATTCCCCGGAGGTTAAAGAATCGTGAGCCAGCTCAAGACTTTCCTTTCAGGTTTCGCACAGATAACTTTTCGGCGATTCCCCGACTCGTTTCGTTACGTATTGTGCATAGCAATAAACTACAGTAGCGCCTTCGTGAAAATAACTGCAACGAATACCGTAGTACATGCAAGCGAAACGTCGCACACGCAACTAAATACTGTAGTACACGTAGGTGAAACGCCACACGCGCAACTAAATACCGTACACGTCCTTCGTCGTCCTGTTGAGACGCTCACACCACGTATCCTCATCCATACCGCGAAGCTTCGCCCCAAAACGCGCCGTCCACACGGCAGCGTAGGGCGCATTGGGATGCCCGCGCCACGGAACCGGCGTCAAATAGGGCGCATCGGTCTCCAACAAAATCAGATCCTCCGGGAACGCCAAAAACGCTTCGCGCATAAACTCATTCGCCTTATACGTGAGTTGCCCACCAAAACTCCCGTACCACCCGTGTTCCGCACAAAGCCGTGCAAACTCTGCATCCCCGGAAAACGCGTGAATAACCGTCCGTTCCGGCGCCCCATCCTTACGCAGAATCTCTACAATATCGGCGTGCGCCTCACGATCATGAATTTGCAGGGGCAGATCCAACTCCTTGGCAAGCGCGATATGTGCGCGCATCGACGCCTTCTGAGCAGCCACACCATCCTCCGCCGTCCGGAAATAGTCCAGCCCGGTTTCCCCTATCGCAACAACACGGGAATCGCGGGCAACATCGGCAACAACCCCGATTGCATCCTCCAGAGAATACTCGCGGTGATGCTCATCCAAACCCGTGTCCAAACCATCGGCCGCAACGGTTGTTACCCCGCAGTGAAGAGCCGCCTCATTGGGGTGAATCCCCACAACCGCGCTGAACGCTTGCGGATACGCCTCAACAATATCGAGGGTTGGGCAAATCGCGGGCAATTCGCAAGCGCAGGTGAGCGCGTGGCGAATCCCGGAAAGCTCCATGCGCCTGGCGTGCTCGGCCGCGCTCATGGGTGGCGGAAATGTTGGGTCATCCCCAGGGAAAATCTCGCCCTCACTGTAGTTGACGTGCGTATGGTTATCGACAACTCCCGCCCGCAACGGCTCGGGAATATCCGGATATTGGCTACGATCCTTTTTCCGTTTGGAATGTCCCACGGTTTACGCCTCGCCCTCCCCGAAACCGAGTCGGGCAAGCTCCTCGTCCACAATACTGGGATCGAGTTTCACAAAAGCGGGCTTAGGCTTAGAAATCGGCGTTCCCGGACGTACCGCAACCCGCGCCCACGGATGCTGTTTCGTGTAATCTCCGGTAATAATCACCTGCGGTTTACCCGAATCAAGATCGGTTGTTTCGACGAGTTCCGGCATCGGGGCAATCATTCCGTCCCCACCAAGAACCGCATCGATGTGGTTAGAAGAATGTGGCAAGAATACGCTCATCATGGTGTTGAGATCACTAATCACCTGGATGAGTGTCCACAGCACGGTTGCAAGGCGCTCCCGCTGAGATTCATCCTTCATTTTGAACGGTTCCGTCTCAGAAACGTAAGCGTTTGCTTCACCCACAAGCCTCATAATTTCTGAAATCGCGGCGCGCTGATGATGCGTTGCAATAAAATCACCAACCGTCGTAAAACCTTCTTCAACGTGCGCAAGAAGCCTGCTGTCAATATCTTCCAGCTCACCGGGAGTCGGAATTTCCCCGAAATTCTTGGCAATCATTGCGCAACACCGGTTGACAAGATTTCCCCAACCGGCAACAAGCTCCGAATTATTGCGTCGCACAAACTCGCTCCACGTGAAATCGCTATCGGATGTTTCCGGGCCGGCAACACTAATAAAGTAGCGCAACGCATCCGGCTGGTAGCGCGAAAGCACATCACGAACATAAATCACAACGCCCTTGGACGAGGAAAACTTCTTGCCCTCCATCGTCAAAAATTCAGATGCCACAACCTGGGTGGGGAGGTTCAATCGTTCCATATTTCCCGGTTTCCCGCCGAGCGAGCCTTCCCCGTTATAGGCAAGGAGTTCGGCCGGCCAAATCTGGGAGTGGAACACAATATTATCTTTACCTTGGAAGTAATAGGATTCGGCAGCGCCATCATTCCACCACTTACGCCAATCTTCCCGGCTTCCCTCGCCGTTTAATTCACGGCGACGAGCCCATTCAATCGAGGCAGAAAGGTAACCAATCACGGCATCGAACCACACGTATAGGCGCTTATTCGGGTATTCTTCCCACCCCGGAACCGGAATCCCCCACGTAATATCGCGAGTCATGGCGCGTGGGCGAATATCTTCCAACAGGTGCTTCGAGAAGCTAATCACGTTGGGGCGCCAGGTTCCCGATTCGTCCACTTCGTCCAACCATTCGCCAAGGCGTTGCGCTAACGCGGGCAAATCGAGGAAATAATGTTCGGTATCCTTAAAAATCGGAGCTTTTCCGGAAATCTTGGAGACGGGTTCAATTAAATCTTTTGGATCAAGCTGGTTTCCACAGCTATCGCACTGATCGCCACGCGCCGGGCGATATCCGCACAGCGGACATGTCCCCTCAATATAGCGGTCCGGCAACGTATTGCCCGTCTCCGGGTCAATTGCAACAGGCATCTCGCGCACAATCATGTACCCGTTATCACGGCAGGTGCGGAACATATCCTGGACCACATGTTCGTGGTTTTTCGTCGTCGTCCTTGTGAAAAGATCATAGGACAGCCCTAAGGCAACAAGATCCTCAACAATAATACGATTATTTCTATCGGCGAGTTCTTCGGGCGTAATACCTTCTTTATCTGCCGCCACCAACACCGGGGTTCCGTGCTCATCGGTTCCCGAAACCATGAGGACATCATCGCCCACCATGCGCTTGTATCGTGAAAAAACATCGGAGGGAACACCGAAACCGGCAACATGTCCAATATGGCGAGGCCCGTTGGCATATGGCCATGCTACTGCTGAAAGAATATTCGTCATATATCTAGGGTACTCTGACAACACGAAAAACTGCGCGTTTTGGGGCAAAAATGAATATGTTCTCACTTAAACCCCTACAAATCGCTACAAAACACGGCCAGCACTTCACAATCCTGCACAACTTCGCTTAGTCTAGTGTCAAAGGTTTTCGCACTACCGATGTCACATCAGGAGTTTTCATGGATCAGGTACGAGCACTCATTATTGTTGATGTACAACCCACGTTTTGCGAAGGTGGCGCTTTAGCCGTTGAGGGCGGAAATGCGTGTGCGGAACGGATTGCCGATTTTGTCACCGATTTTTCCGACGAATACGATCTCATTATCACCACACAAGATTGGCATGTTGATCCAGGTAGCCATTTCTCAGATAACCCGGATTTTGTTGATTCTTGGCCACCCCACGGCGTTGCAGGCACCGCAGAAGCTGAACTTCACGAGGCAATTGCCTCCCTACCTATTGACATGTCGGTGAAAAAAGGCGAATACTCAGCCGCCTATTCCGGTTTTGAAGGCGTAGATGAGGAAGGAAACAAGCTGGAAGATCTGCTACGCTCCCACGATGTTACCGACGTTGATGTTGTGGGGATTGCAGAATCGCATTGCGTGAAAGAAACTGCGTTAGATGCTCGACGCGTTGGCTTCCGCACTCGCGTTTTCAGCGATCTTACCGTCCCGGTGAGTGAAGATTTAGGTGCCCTGGCACGCGCCGAAATGGACGATGCCGGCGTGGAACAGCTCAAAAGCGGTGAAGGTTTCGGATTCTATGAGGAGGCCGATACCGATTTCGACGACGAATACTCAGACGGTGCAACAAGTTCTGCGAGTTTCGATTCCGACCTTGACTTTGATGAAACAGAACCCGACGATTTCGATGACGATGTTGATTTTGAAGCCGATGAGGACTCCTCGGAAGATAGCGTCGAGGCTGACTACGTCATTTACGAGGACGACGATTTCGATCTAGACTTCGACATCGATGAGGACATCGATTTTTCCGACGACGCAGACGATAGCGATTTTGATTTCTCGGATATTCGCGGGAAAAATATGCCGAATTAGTGAGTGCTTTCTTTCAGCGCGAGCGCACCTTGATAAATCATATTTTTCTTCATACCAGTTTTTTCAGCAACGAATTCGGCAGCGTCCTTTAAACGCAAGCCACGTTCGTGCAGATTTAACGCATCCCGGATTGCTTCGTCACTATTGGCTTGAGATACGCTCTCTTTCGTCGCCCCCGATACAACAATAACTATTTCACCTAAAACCTCACCCGAAAACTCAACGGCTAACTCGGACAAGGAAGCGCGCACAACCTGCTCGTGAGTTTTAGTAAGTTCGCGGCACACCGCACCCAACCTTTCCTCACCGAGCTCTTCAGCCATTACCCTCAAAGTATCGGGCAGGCGCCTGGGAGAGTCAAAGAAAATCAACGTGCGCGGATCTTTACGTAAACCCTGACACACATCACGCAACTCTTGTTCTTTACGCGGTACAAAACCTTCAAAACTGAAACGATCCGTCGCTAAACCGGAGGCCGCGAGCGCAGTGAGAACAGCGGAAGGGCCAGGGGCAATCGTCACGGGAACACCGGCTTCGCGCGCACGGACAACCAACCTATAACCGGGATCCGAGACGGAAGGCATACCTGCGTCGCTAACCTGGAGAATACGCTTACCTTCCAGCGCAAGTTCAATAAGATAGGGGCCACGTTGAGCTTCATTATGTTCGTAGTAGCTAAGAACGCGCCCGCTCACCTCCACCCCGAGCCGCGTGGCAAGGTTAAGAAAACGTCTCGTATCCTCTGCCGCAATAACATCCGCGTTCTGCATTTCAGTAACGAGGCGACGTGTTGCGTCCTCGTCGTTTCCAATAGGTGTAGCCGCGCAAATAATCACGTTCCTATTGTGCCAGGTTTCAGGACATGTTTTCTGCGAAATATTTATATCCACCGCCAAGGAAACACCTAACGTTATCGATAACCGTAGAGCCCCAACGCTCATAAAGCGCGGCCTTACGCCACTAATTCAACCTTTTCGATAAACTTTTTACGTGACCCAGAGAACCCAGACCGCATTTTTGCCCCCGGATGCACAGCAACGTTACGAAAACGAGCTTCGTGGACGCCTCGGTCTGTTTCCCGTCGGCGAAAAAATTTTATCTGACGCACAACGCCGTCTTTCCTGGATTCTCACGGGTGTTGTTGCCCTGTTCGCAGCACTTGTGCGGTTTGTCGGACTCTCTCACCCAAATAATCTTGTTTTTGACGAAACCTACTATGTGAAGGGAGCAAATTCCCTCCTTCGCCTCGGCTATGAGGCAAAGTGGGAGGGCGGGGTGAAAAACGACATCTATTTCTCCATGGGAGACTATTCATACCAAACGACCACCGCCGATTATGTGGTCCACCCTCCACTAGGAAAATGGTTAATGGCTGTAGGCCAGTGGCTGTTTGGGCAAACTAATGGCTATGGGTGGCGTGCAACGGTGGCGGTGTGCGGCGTTCTGAGCGTCATTTTGCTTATCCGAATTTCCCTACGCTTGTTTCTTTCCCCGTGGATTGCGGCTTTCACCGGTTTCCTCATGGCGATTGACGGCATGGGTATCGTATTGTCTCGCACAGGACTTCTTGACAATATTTTGGCGCTCTTCATTCTCCTCAGCTTCTGGGCAATACTGAAAGATCGTGATTCTTCGCGGGCTGTTTTGGCCCACAGCGTTGCTTTTGGGCGGGTTCGGTGCGACGGAACCGTGTGCAAACTCGGCCCTAATATGCACATTCGTGGCTGGCTCCTCCTTGCCGGGCTTTTCCTTGGCGCTTCCTGCGCGGTGAAATGGTCCGGTATTTATGCGCTCGCCGTCTGCGGAATAACCGTGTATGCGTGGGGAACGTTCGCGCGACGCACAATTCACATTAACCGTTGGGGTGTTGCTGGCTTTTGGAAAGAAGGAGTTCCCGCCTTCTTCCATCTCATCCCGATTGCATGTGTTACATATACTTTGTCGTGGCTTGGATGGTGGCGTAACCCGCATTCGTGGGGGCGCGGATCGCTTTATGGAAAAACTCAGGGAACAGTAGATGATTCAGTGTGGCAAAAAATTCAAGAACTATGGAATTACCACATGCAAATGTGGGATTTCCATAATGGTTTAAGCACGAAACACACGTATCAGTCGCAGGCATGGGATTGGTTATTACAACTTCGCCCCGTGTCCTTCTACTGGGAAGGCGTAGGGAACACACCAAAAAACTGTGGTAGCAAGGAATGTGTCCAAGCTATCACCTCAATTGGTAACCCTCTGCTGTGGTGGCTTGCCTTCGCGTGCCTATGGGTAGTGCTGTGGTATGCCCTTCGTCAACGCGATTGGCGTGCTTGGTTTATTGTCTGCGGTTACGCAGCCCTCTGGTTACCCTGGGTATGCTACACGAACCGCACAATTTTTGAATTTTACGCGATTGTCTTTTTGCCGTTCGTCTGCCTTGCGCTCACCTTCGGTCTATGCGTCCTGACGTCTAATCTTGGCAAACCTCATGTCTCCGGCACTGAAGAAAGCGTTATTTTTTCCATCTACCCGACCCATGCGGAGAACGACGTATGGGTTCTCCCCCAACCGGATTCCGAGAATATCACGGTTTACGACGACGAAAACACCGACGTCCCTACTTTTTCAGAGATTGTGAATTCCCCTCAGGACTCGCCTCCTTGGTGGACATTTACACGTTGTCCTTTTTCTCTCGTCATTTTCGTGACCGTAGCCGTCGTTCTCTTTATTTTTTCCGCATTCTGGTACCCGTTGTGGACGGGAATGTCGGTTCCTTTCTGGTTCTGGCAAATTCATATGTGGCTGGCAACCTGGGTGTAAACTTTTCACCACCCCACCTCCACATTTCTGTATGTTTTTACTCGATACACAAAATTTTCCCCATTCATTCAGACAATTCTCAGATGAACAACGAATAATATTGCGGTGTCTATGCCGAAAGGAACGGAATGAACAATTCCTCGGAACGTCGTGATGCGGACGAGTTTTCACAATCGTGGGATCCTTATTCTCAACCACGTACCTTTACGTATAATGACGCCAATTCGTCAACGTCAAACTCGGATACTTATGGGAATGGTTATTTTGATTCATATCAGAATGGTGCATATGGCACACCTTCGTCGTCGAACCCCTACGTTCGTCAAGGTGTCCCATCACAACAACCGTTCTCGCCTCAAAACGATTCTTCCCCACACCCATTCTCATATTCGGGGAACACGTCACCGTACCGTCCACTCAACGAGGATTCACAAGGTTACCGGCAACAGCCCTTCTCCTCTCCTTACGAAAATTATCCGTCACCCGGGCTTGGCTCGCCTTACAGTAGCCTCTCTCTGACTTTCCCGGATTCTTTTGAAGAACCCGCAAAGCCGAAACTGCGCGGAGGCAAAATCGCTTTCATCGGTATTATCGGCATGGTTATTGCCCTTCTTATCGGCACCGGGGTGGGCTATTCACTTCCCGACTTTTTCCACAACAAATCCACCTCGCAAGATTCTCTTAAATATCGTTACGACGACGGAAACGCGGGGCCGCGAAACAAGTCAGACAATAGGGACGAACCCTACATGCCCTACTCTGAGGACAACGAATCTCAAAACGCCCCCCATGGAAGTTCACCTATTCAAAAGGGCACAAAGGTGAAAACACCCGGCGTTGTGCTCATTAATACTCGTGTCGTTATGGGTTTGGGAGCCGGAACCGGGGTTATTTTGACTTCAGACGGACTGGTTGTCACGAATTATCACGTGGTGATGGGTTCAGAAAAAATACGTGTTGAAATTGCTGAAACAGGTAAAAAATACGATGCTGAAGTCGTGGGACATGACGAAACGCGCGATATAGCTTTGCTGAAGCTAAAAAACGCAAGAAATTTGACTCCCGCGAAAATTTCTACGACCCCGGCTAAAGTTGGTGACGCCATTAGTGTTGTCGGTAACGGTAGCGGACAGGGATATTTGACTGAATTACACGGAAAAGTCCTGAGGCTCAACCAAAATGTTCGTATCGCCAACGATGACGGTTTGGGATACAGCACTCTAGGTGGCATGATTTTCACGGATGCGGATGTGGTTCCGGGATATTCTGGTGGACCAATGTTTAATTCCCGCGGTGAAGTTGTGGGGATCGATACGGCAGCAAGTCAGGGCAAGACTTCTGAGGAAGTTAATGGTTATGCGATACCCATTTCTAAGGTTATGTCTGTTGTGAACCAGATTAGACGTGGGGAAAGTAGCGGGACTGTCCGTATTGGACGTAACGCCGCCCTGGGTATTACGGTTGCGAAGGCACCTTCCGGTGGTGTAATTATTCAAGCTGTCCAACCGGATTCTGGAGCTAGGGAAGCCGGATTGGAAAATGGGGATATTATTTTGAAGCTTGCCGGCCAGGACGTTCGTTCGCCTTCTCAAGTTGCGAAAACTGTTCGGACATACTCGCAGGGCGATGTTGTTGATGTCACCGTCCAAAAGAGTGATGGTTCGCAACAAACAGTGAAGGTCACCCTCGGCGCTTCGCCCATTAACTAGTGCACCGCAAGCCACGCACCCAGCCATCGGGTGAAGGAAACCTCGATACTTCAACGTTGTTCAGCTACGGAAACTAATTCTTTCTTGCCGTCAAGTAAAGGAAACCTCGGTTCTTCACCGATTACTCGTGTTCACAAACATAAGACGGCATTCGAAAAGTAACAAGCCAGACTAAACTAACGGTGTGAATACTACAAAAACTCAAACTACGGTCGCAGACCCCACCCCACACGTGGCGGGTTTGCATCGCGATTTGCGCAACCGACATATTCAAATGATTGCGCTGGGTGGCGCTATCGGTACAGGGCTTTTTTATGGTTCCCACAGTTCCCTTAGCTTGGCCGGCCCGGCGATCCTGCTCACCTACCTTGTTGGTGGCCTAACAATCTACCTTGTTATGCGTGCCCTTGGTGAAATGAGCGTGGACTCCCCAGTTGCCGGCGCCTTCTCCTATTACGCCTACAAAAACTGGAGTGACCGCGCAGGTTTCGTTTCCGGGTGGAACTACTGGTTTAACTATATTTTTGTAGCCATGGCGGAACTTTCCGTTGTTGGCGTCTATATTAACTACTGGTTCCCCTCTGTCCCGCACTGGTTAACCGCAGCCTTCTTCCTTGTCTTTATTACGGGCGTGAACCTCATGGGCGTGCGTGCTTTCGGAGAATTCGAATTCTGGTTTGCGGCGATTAAAGTTTTCGCCATTATTGGGATGATTGTTCTGGGACTGTGGCTTATTATTTTCCAAGTCACCTCACCGAACGGCGTTACACCTAGCGTGTCCCATCTGGTTGACCACGGCGGATTCTTCGCCCAGGGGGCTAAAGGCGCGGTTCTGGCTTTCGTCGTCGTCATGTTTTCTTTCGGTGGTATTGAGCTGATCGGTATTACTGCCGGTGAAGCGGAGCACCCCGAAAAATCTATTCCTCACGCCATTAATTCGGTTATTTGGCGTATTTTGTTGTTCTATATTGGGGCACTCGCCATTATCATGTGCGTTGTTCCGTGGGATTTTATCGACGGAAACTCTAGTCCTTTCGTCCAGATTTTTGATAGCGCCGGTATTAAAATTGCAGCGCATATCTTGAATTTCGTCGTCATTACGGCGGCTCTGTCCGTTTATAATTCCGGGCTGTATTCAAACGGCCGTATGCTCTACGCACTGGCGGAACAGGGCAACGCGCCCAAGGCTTTCCTGCGTTTGTCCAAGCGCGGAACACCGGTTATTGGCGTTATTGCGTCCTCAGCAATTACCGTCGTTGCGGTTGTTATTGTGCTGTGTTTCCCAGATTTTGCGTTTAACTATCTGATGAGTGTTGCGCTTATGGCGGGGTTGATTAACTGGACAATGGTGATGATTACGCAAATCAAGTTCCGCAAGCGCATTGGTGCCCAGCGCGCTAAGGAACTAAGTTTCAAGCTTCCTGGCGGAATTATCTCCAGTATTTTCGTACTCATTATGATGGCCGCATGTACGATTTTGATGCTTGTCCAAGAGTCGTATCGCATGTCTGTAGCGATTGGAGCGATATGGCTTGCGGTATTACTCGTTGCTTACGAAATTAAAAAACGTTCCAGTAAGAAAATCGTGGCACACAACTAGAAATACTTTAGTTTTACGACGGAGTTCGGGGTGTTGGTATTTACCAACACCCCCAACTGTATCGGAAACTATAGCTCTAGAATTCGCCATCGATTGGCGAATTTGCCACAGCCTTTTTGTTCACGAACTCCTTAATACCCAGATCAATCAGTTCATGCCCATACCCGGATTCCTGCCTTTTTAGCGGTCCTCTTCCTCAATATAGGATTTAATGGCATCCGCACTATTCGGCATATCAACCGTGAACTGTTCGCGTTTAAGCATGTCCTTCACAACGTCGCTAGCATCCGGAGCGTCCTGCCCTAACGCCTCCACAACGGTTTCCCTGAACTTATCGGGCTTAGCTGTTTCCATAATCAAAACAGGCAGGGTGCCGTCGCTTAAACGTTTCGCAACCGTCACGCCATCTGCCGTATGAGGGTCAATAACCACGCCAGTTTCTTCAAAAGTTGCTCGAATCGAGTCGAGGCGATCCTGATGAACACTTTTTGCTGAAGCGAACCCGAATTCTGCACCCAAACGCGCTACATACGATTCAAGATCCACAGTTCCCTGCGCATCAAGTTGCGCCCACGCCTCAGGAAATTCCTTAGCGCCCACAAGATCGTACACAAAACGCTCAAGATTAGATGCCTTGGAAATATCCATCGAGGGACTGGATGTTGCATACGTGTTTTCACGACTACGCGGAGTGTAATGCCCGGTGGTAAAGAATTCGTCGAGAACATTATTCTCATTCGTTGCCAACATAAGCCGAGCAATCGGAACGCCCATGCGCCTGGCAAGATGCCCCGCATAAATATTTCCAAAATTACCGGAAGGAACACACACCGCAATCTCACGATGCCCGGCGTTTTCCGTCGTATAGTCTTCATCCACAATATCGGTGTAACGCAACCACGCCCAGAAATAGTAGACAACCTGCGCCGCTATACGCCCGAAATTAATGGAATTCACGGCACCAATATGGTGTGTGCGCTTGAAATCGGCGTCATTATTGACAGCTTTCACAATGTCCTGGCAGTCATCGAAAACGCCATCGACCACGAGATTATGAATATTGGAGTCCGTAATCGAATACATTTGCGCGCGCTGAACCGCACTCATGCGCCCCTTGGGAGAAAGCATATACACCGAAACTCCCGGTGCGCCCTTAAAAGCATGTTCCGCACTGGATCCGGTATCCCCCGAGGTTGCCCCCACAATATTGAGTGTGCGCCCAGTTTTCTCAAGGACATACGGAATTGCTTGCCCCAAGAATTGCATGGCAAGATCCTTGAAGGCCATCGTCGGTCCGGCGGAAAGCCCGACGAGGAAAAATTCGTCGTGAAGATACGTCACGGGAACCGTGTTTTCCGGGAAACGATCCGTCCCATAAGCTGTTTCGGTGATGCGCTCAAGATCCTCGCGAGGAATATCCGTGGCGAAAAGCCCGATAATACGCGCCGCTAACTCTGCGTAGCTGAGGTCACGTAGAGCCGCTAACTCATCCGTGTTCAGCCGTGGTGTTGTTTCCGGAACGACGAGACCACCGTCCGGGGCGAGTCCGTCGAGCAAAATATCCATGAAATTCGCTGGCTCCATGCCACCACGAGTTGAAACAAACTTCATTATGCCTTCCCAAAGTGAGCGTATCTGTGTCATTATCTCCACCGGTTCCCTGCCGGTAACCGGTTATCGCTACCCTCAAGGATACGCGAGTTTCTTGCGACGACGGAACACGCACTTCATCGTGAACACCCAAAGAGCTTCCAGAAATAAAATACACGTGTTTTTACATGTCAATGAATCATGTCCCGCATTTTTTCCGTTATCAACGCACTGAGAACAACTTTTCCTTTCTGCTTTATTTGTTTAGCTATATTCCTGTAGCTGTAACCACCTACCTGAGCTCAACGGGTTGGTTCTCTGGATGAAGTAGTGGTATTCTCCAGGGGGATAGATTCAGCTACTGCACTAGATTGGAAGGTATAATGTTCGACCTTAAGGACATGTTCGTATCTTTTGCAACACATGCCGGCAGAGCGTTGCTTAAACCAGCTCGTATTGTTAGAAAATTACTGATCGTAACCTTGGCCTGTGCTTTGGGTTTCGCGCTATCGAGCCCGTCTTTGGCTCAAGCCGAGAATCTACAGATTAGCTCCCAGGCTGGCGATGGCCTAGAGATCGGGCCGGAGATTATTGGGCAACCCGTGCGTGGTGCTATACCGGCACCGACCATTGACCCAGTCTATTACGATGCCACAACTATTTCTGGCGGTAATGTACAACGAAAAAGAATACCTGGTGTAGGGATTGTAAGGTCGACTGTATATGTGACCCTAAAAGCTAAGAATGGTAACGTAAAATTCACTGGTTCCGTTACTCCTAGACGTGGAACTACTTGGACGGTAACTCTGCCTAACAACATTAAAGTTGCAGCAGGCGATACTGTGACGGTCTATCAAACTTTGGGTGGCGATACATCTTCTGTGGTGCCCGCAAATGCTGAGCCATCAAAGGCGTTCGCGAATAAAGACAAGATCAAAATGCCAGTAGGAGAAATCTGGATAGAACAACCGGACGCCAACATTGTAAGTGACGATGAGCAAGCAGAAGCTATTGAAATGCTGAAGAAAGTCAATCCGGACATTGTGAATGACTTTGACCTTGCCAAAACTAAATTCTCTATCAATACCGCGGACCATGCCTACTATGAAGTAACCTATACCGATGGGTCAACCTCCGGAAAAATTGAAGCTACGGACCTAAAAATCAAAACGGTAAAGGAAAAATCTACTGGTTTGACAATACAAAAAGTCCAGGTAACAGACGGAGAGATTATCGTTACACTTGATAAAGAGGTTGCCGCAGGTACGAAATTTTATTTTGTCAAATATTTTACGGATGGAGAGGAGAGGACGTTTGGCGAAAATGGAAGCTGTAAAGTGGACAAATCTAACCCACAAGAGATGTCTCAAGCAGTAACCAAAGACGGCAAAAAAGTTACTTTCCCAATCGAGGATAAGGTTAAAGATTTAGAACTCGGAAGAGAGTTCGGTATCGTTGTCAAAGAGCCACATAAATTCCGTTCTTGCGCGAAGTCTGAGCCGGTAGTAGCAACCCCCGACAAAGTCTACGTGAGAGATCCTCACAAATTAACGGATGCCGATAAAAAAGCCATCGATAAAGCTATTCGAGATGCCAATACGGTAAATGGCGTATCTAAACTCCCTGATGGAAATCCTGGTACTGATTGGGAAGGAATCCCTGCAGTTATACAATTTGATGACAGCGGAAATGTTAAGATATTTAGTGCTAGTGATGCGGAAGTTACTTATGATAGTAATTGGAATCCGGTACCTGTAAAAAATCCAGATGGTTCAGTCAAGGTAAAAGAGGGAGCTCAACCAGTAATAACATTCCCTGCCAAGGATCTGGTGAAAAATATTGCACCTAAATCTCCTGCGATTGCGGTAGATACGAATACCGGCAAAGTCACCATTACTCCACCGGCTTATAAAGATTCCGGTGATGATACCGACTTGCTGTCTTACACCGTCACCTATAAGGATGCTTCTGGAGCGGAGAAAACCGTCACTGCAACGCGAGATTTGCAAAGCAATAAATGGAGCGGACCGGGTGTTAATGAAGAATCCGGTGTGATCACTCTGAGCGTGGAAGACATCGAACTCGCCGGGACCATCACGGCAACCGCAAAGGATAATGGCGGTCTAGAGGGTGACACCGATAAACTCGTTTCAGATCCAGCAACCAAGAAGCTCGAAACTGCCACTGTTAGCTACAACGGTAACGGCGGCACCGGCAATATGGATGGCAAGACGCTCAACAAGGGCTCAAAGTACAAGATTTCGGATAATGCTTTTACTGCCCCTGATAGCACTCCGGAGTTTAAGGCATGGGAAATTGATGGTCAGGAAGTAGCGCCAGGCACCGAGATTACGGTCACCAAAGACACCGAGGTGAAAGCTCTTTGGAAGAAAGTTGACCAGAAGCTTACGCTGACAGTCGATCCCAACGAGGTAACCATCGTTAAGGGTTCGCCGATGCTCAGGCCGATGAACGTCGAGGCTCACTCTACTTCTGTGGGCGGCCCCATCACTCTGCAGACGATCTGCCTGCCGAATAATCAAAGTATGCCGAGCGGTGTGGCTCTGGTGGGCGCCACACAGGATGCGCAGCCGCCAACCGGTTACAAGGCCCGCGCCACGGCAAGGATCGACGGCAACGCTAACCAGGCTGACGTCGGCACCTATAGCTGCTGGGTTTACGCTAGCCTGAACGGCGTCACCATCGACGAGAATGGCAATGCCACCGGCAGCGGCACGACACAAGCCAAAGAGGGTGTCAACTGGGTGCGCATGCCGGTCACGATTCACGTTGTCGAGAAGTTCGTTCTGCCCAAGACGGGCGTGTTTAGCCTCAACTACGTCGCGGGTTACGCGGCGCTGTTGATAGTTGCTTTGACGGGGGTTGGCTACCTGCGTCAGAACAGGCGTGAAAAGTCCACGGTTTAAGTGGGGTCCGCCGGCCGGGCAGCCAAAACTGGCCGATCGGTGGAAAGCCAAATAACTCATCTTGTGCCCGCTGGAGAGATCCAACAAGCACAAGTTGGGACGAGATAATCACCAATTCGAATGATGGATATAATAGGGGGCATCGAAAGATGCCGGGTCCGAAACTTCGGGTAGCAAGGACATCAACCAATGTCAAAAATGAAAATGAAAGGAATAGTAATGACTAAGAAAAAGTCATTCCGCAAGTTGCTAGCAGCAGCTTTCGCGCTGACGCTAGTCGGCGGACTGGGCGCTGGCGGAGCAGCGAACGCTGCGCCCACTGGCACTGCCCCTTGGGCACACGGAGCACCGACCACGGGCTCGATCAAGATCACCAAGACAGATGACAAGAACGGTGGCGCCCCGGTTAAAGGCGCTGGCTTCACCGTCACTCAGGTCACCAAAATCGGCAATGATGACGTGAATACCACTAGCTACGAAGGCTGGGAGACCATCTATAAAAACGTCGATGCGATGAATAAAGGCACCGCTACCGCTGTTACTACCGGCACTGTGCATTCTGAGCAGAAGACTGGCGACAATGGTGAGACAACCTTCTCTAACCTCCCGTTAGGCCTCTACCAGGTCGAGGAGACCACGATTCCTGCTGGCTACACCGTGGATGTCAAGAAGTTCTACATGACCGTCCCGGAAATCACCGGCACCGATTCGACCAACCTGACCTACAACTACGACGTAACCGTTAACCCGAAGAACGTCGACGTGACCGGCAACGTCACCAAGAGCGACCCGTCGGGTAGCGTTGTTGGCGCGGGAGCTGATACCAGCTACACCGTTACCGCCAAGCTGAACAAGTCCAAGGGCACCGAACAGGGCGCTAAGGATCTGACCGCGGCCGATATTAAGAGCTTCGCCATCTTCGATGACGTCCAGCTCGACGCTTTCGTTGATCCTACTGCGGACGTTGTAGGTGATGTGAAGGCCGGCGACACCAAGCTGACTCTGGGCGATGATTACACTGTTTCTGTCACAGCCGACCCGGCTGGTTCTGGTTACACCGATGGTACGCGTAAACGTGTCCAGGTGACCTTCACCGAAGCCGGCCTTGGAAAGATCGCTGCTGAGGCCAATAAGGCCGGCAACGAGGGCAAGAACATTCCTGTCACCGCTGTCTTCAACCTGAAACTCAAGGACAATCTGTCTGGTGTGATGAAAGACAGTAAGGGTAACGTTGTCGTAGTCAACAAGTTCGGTTTCATTCCCGGCTACGGTGATGGCGAGAACCCCACCGTCCCGGTTGTCCCGAACCCGGGCAATCCCGATCCGGACAACCCTGGTCCTTCAAACCCGACCATGAGGTTCGGCGATTTCCAGATCGAGAAGATCGACGCCATCGATAGTGCTCCACTTCAGGGCGCAGAGTTTATCGCCTTCGCCAATGAGGCTGACGCCAACAACTGTGTTAAGTCCGACGATCGGTCGAACTGTTCAGGAGTTGCTGCTGAGTACGGCACCAAGACCACCGGCGCTGACGGCAAGACTGAGGGTTACAAAGCCAAGGCAGGCATGGAATTCTATGTGGTTGAGAAGAAGGCTCCTTCGGGCTACATCCTCTCCGGCAAAGTAACCCATGTCACTGTTAAGCCTGGTACCAGCGTCTACAGTATCACCAACGTCCGGACCAAGGGCTCTGGCACGTGGTTCAACCTGCCTCGCACCGGCGCCATCGGAGTTGGCATCTTCGCTCTGGTGGGCGCTGGCCTGGTAGCTGGCGGTACCGCAATGCACATGCGTTCGCGTCGTCGTGAAGACGCCTAACAACGCGTAGCGGTAGATAGCCGTTGAACAGTGTGTGGGGGCTGGCCAAACGGTCAGCCCCCACACACTCTCTAAAACCACACGCAGGCTAGTTACTGCGAAAAGACACGGTAGGAAGAATGAGCGAAGATCTCCAAGGCCACAACGAGGCAACCGGCAAGGCTACGCGAACCTCTCTTGCAGACGACGCTTATACTCCCGACCCCGAATACCGAGCCTTTCGCGGCTCGGACGACCAGGCCAACGACAAGAAAAATCGCCGAAAGCGCTGGACACCACTAATCTTCATTCTGCTGGGCGTGCTCTGCCTGGCATACCCGATCACCTCGACCGTCTGGAACAACCACCAGGCCAAACTGGTCAGCCGCGCCTACGAGAACCAGGTGAACAAGCAGTCCCAGGACTTGAAAGACTCCTACATCAAGCGTGCCAGGGAATACAATGCCACCCGCAAGGGCTTCCCGGTGCTCGACCCGTACCTGGGCAACGTGCTCCCCGACTCGCCCGAATACCAAAAATACCTGAATGTGCTCGACCAGCCGAGCGGCATGATTGGCGTCGTCAAGATCCCCAAGATCCAGGTCAAGCTACCGATTCGGCACGGCACCGAGCATGACACCCTGCAAAACGGTGCCGGCCACATGTTCGGCTCCGACCTGCCGGTCGGCGGTGTCGACCGACACACGGTCATCACAGCTCACACCGGCCTACCGACTTCCACCATGTTCGACCGGCTGACCGACCTGAAGATCGGCGACGAGTTCTTCTTCGAGGTTCAAGACCAATCATTCGGTTATCGCGTCACCAGAATCGACGTCGTGAAACCCAATGACCCGTCCCTGCTCGGCCGCGAAAAGGACAAAGATCTGGCCACCCTGCTCACCTGCACGCCCTACGGCATCAACTCCCATCGACTGCTGGTGACCGGCGAGCGAATCTTCCCAACCCCGCAAATCCCCGCGGTCGACGGCACCCAGTGGTCGTGGTGGATGACCTTGTTCTTGATTGCAATCGTGATTTCGTTGCTGATCGCGACCCAGGTGGCCCGCTACCTGGCTGCCAGACGCAAGAAAGAGAAGGAAGAGGAATCCGCCGAGGGCGCTGAGGCTCCCGATTCACTTGCCGAACTCGCCTAGCCAGACTCGTTTTTTCGTCCGGAAAACCTGGCTTATTTGAAGAATGCAGAGGCGTGGTGGCCTGGTGCTTCGCAGATTGTGGGTCAAGACTTGTTAGATGAGTGATGGTCATGCCTCACTTATCCATCATGGATGTCTTGCCTGGCGTAGTTAGCATGAGTGATTATGCAAACCGCATAGTAAAATTTATGTAAATCGCGAAGTATCATTTATACAAATCGCACATTTTAGAGTTGTGTGGAGGCTAACGTAAAACCTGATGGGTGTTCAAGGAGGGCGCTTTGATCATTCGAGAAGTGTCGGAGAAGATGCTGTCCCTGGCTCGCCAATTTCCAATAATCACGCTAACCGGGCCAAGACAAAGGGGTCTGCTGTGGGTTTTCGAAGAGCAAGACACAGGGACGCTACGGATACCTAGACGATGTGTACGACGTTGCAGAGGAGGAACAGCGATGACGAACCCGCCCAGCTTCACAGTGAGCTACAAACCTCTGTGGAAACTGCTCATCGATAGAGAGCTTCAAAAACAAGACCTCCGGAAAATGACCGGACTTTCGGGAGCAACCATCGCCAAGCTCGGCCGAGACGAAAACGTCACCACAACCGTCCTCGTGAAAATCTGCGAAGCACTCAACTGCGACCTCTCTGACATCGTGACCGTAGCAAAGAAGGAATCAAAATGAGCACACCCAACATCAATCGGCACAGAGTTGACCTCTGGAAAGAGGATGTTTACCAATCCGTGAAGATGTACAACGAATGGTTCCTTGAAGCTGCGCCTGAGGCCTACCGTGGATCTCGTTCTGCCGTTATTGATGAAGTTGAGCATCTCTTTGAAGCTACTGATTACATGAATCGGCTTACTCCACAGGACATCATTGACAACCCCCAGATCATCGGCACACTTCGGATGGTCACGGCGCCACCCATCGCTCGTGACCGCCTAGTTGGTCTTGCCGATGTTCCGAAATCTCTCGTGAACACCCTAGAACAAGGGCGACTTCCTGCCCGGATGTCTGATGCAGCGCTCCGCCAGAACCTGACTCAGATTATTGCAATCATTATGGAGTTGCTCGACGACACCCTTTTCGAATGGGTCGAGACGAAAACGCCACCGTCTCATAAACAGGTCGAGCTTGCCTCAGTCATAGTGGGAGATCGTAGATGCGGCGCTGTGACCGACCCCATTTTTCGTAACGCCCAGGAAGCGCGCCAAATGGCTGTTATGCGGGAATGGCTGACTGCGCGGGGTTACCGGGAAGAACGCTTCTCTAGCGACGTAGCTTTGAAAGACCTCCCTGCAGGAACCTTCTCTGTACACCACAATGTCCCAGTCCAGAATCAAGACGGCAAGATCATCAACATGCCGATTGACCTTGTCGTTCAGCCACACGTGCGCAGACCATCTGGCTTCCCTGTCCTTATCGAAGCCAAGAGTGCTGGTGACTTCACCAATACGAATAAGAGACGCAAGGAGGAGGCGACAAAGGCACATCAACTAAAGCGTACTTACGGAGAGGAACTTGACCTTCTCCTTCTTCTATGCGGTTATTTTGATGCTGGATACCTTGGCTACGAAGCCGCTGAGGGGCTCGACTGGATCTGGGAACATCGTGTGGAGGATCTCGAAATTGCAGGGATTTGATCTTAAGACACTGGAGGCCAAGCGTCTGGCTGACCAGGACAGACTAGATGCTAAGCGGGACGCCGTTGAGCGTAACAAGGAAGGACAATTCGCTACTCCCTCATCTCTCGCACACTCGATAGCCAAGTTTGTTCTCCCCCTCGTGACTATTGACAAGCCGCTGTTGCTAGAGCCGTCTAGCGGTTCAGGCGCCTTTATTTCCGCTGCACTGTCTGAGGCAAAGAAATTAGGTATGACCTTTGAGAAGATCATTGGCGTCGAAAAAGATAAGGAATTCGCTGACTTGGCCGCAGAGTTATGGGGCTCGCTCGGAGCAGAAATTGTCAATCAGGATTTCTTAGAGTTCGCCTCCTCTGCCACCCCCACAGCCAATCTACTCATTGCAAATCCTCCATACGTCCGCCACCATCACATGTCTAGAGAGGCCAAAGCTAGGTACTCTGAGATCAGCTCCCGAGTCTCCGGACGAGCTCCATCCGGTTTGTCTGGCCTTTATGTTTACTTCATTCTTAGCGCTCATCTCTGCCTCGCACCAGGCGCTGTTTCCGCATGGCTCGTCCCTTCTGAGTTCCTTGATACTAACTACGGTAAGTTCGTCAGGAAATACTTGGCCGAAACGGTATCTGTTGAGCGCATTCACCGGTTTAACCCCGACGGATTGGTCTTTGACGACGCTCTCGTAACTTCGCTGATCCTTGTTTTCAAGAATCAGAAGCCTGACGAGAGTCACCTCGTCACCTTTTCCGAAGGAGACGACATTAATGACCCAGAAATACAGAAAGTAACGTTCCCACAGTCTGCCCTCCGTGGAGAAAATCGGTGGAGTGGCTATTTCCTCCACGAACCCGCCACCAATCATCACAACGTTGAGCTAACTCTCTCTGACTTCTTTACAATTCGACGGGGCATCGCAACCGGGAATAACTCCTATTTCATCCGACCTAGGCGAGAAGTATTGGCCGAAGGCATCGACGATTCAGACCTCATACCCGTTCTCCCCCCACCTCGGCGACTAGATCTACTTGCGGTCCCCGCCGATGAAGATGGTTGGCCCCTGGTGACTGAGCAACTCGTCCTAATGAGTTCGAGTGAATCGGAATCAACTCTGGCCACCAAGAATCCAAACCTTGCGAGGTACTTCAAGGCTGCCGACGAAAAGACGAGAAACTCGTACTTGGTGCGCAATCGGTCACCTTGGTACAAAGTCGAGAGCCGGGAACCCGCTCCCTTTCTTCTTACATACATGGGGCGAGCGAACGGGAAGGGAGCCCCTTTCAGGTTCATTTTGAATCGCTCCAAAGCCATCGCGACCAATGGATACCTGATGCTCTACCCGTGCGGAGAACTCAAGAAGGCGATTCGCGATGGGTTGCTCACGCTGGACGATGTCCACGCTTCACTAAATCAGTTTTCCCAAGATTCGCTGATTGCTGGCGGCCGTGTCTACGGGGGTGGACTCCGTAAGATTGAACCAAAGGAGCTCTCCAACATTCCTGCTGCTCATCTAGGGCGCCAGCTAGGGCTCCAAGGGTGTACGCGGCAAGACGTCTTGTTTTAGGGAGAACTGTATTTTCGTTGGCTTAGAACGCACTCAGCACGACTACACCTTTTAATGCCCCACGGGCGCCTTCGAGCTCTTGCCAGTTGAGGTCTATGTTGGGTCCGGTGGGGTGGGGCGTCGCTGCCGAGAAGGCCTCGCTCTTGCAAGTTCGATTGCGCCGCTATCGTTGTTTTCGGTTGCAGGCATGTGCGGCGTCATGCCCATCGTGGGGACAAATATATGATCGCCGTCCTCGACCTCACCCCATTCTACGCCGAGTCAGGAATTCCACAGCCACCTTCAAGACCTGATTCGCCGTCCGCGACAAGGCTTGGCAGGATGGTGTCGAGGTCGTCGCAATAGACGGCTTCACGGGATTCAAGAACCCTGTCGGCGAAAAGATCTCGCAAACGATCATGGTCATGAAGCCCTTCCTTGTCATCCATCCACCTAATGGGGCCTTGCAGGAATCCGACTAGCGCATTCAGCAGAACATATTTGGGTCTCTTGATCGCGCTGAGAACCCGGTCCCGATAGTTTTTGGCGCTCACCATACCTTTTGGCGCTCTACTCTCCGCCCCGCCGGCATGGTTCGCGATGCCCGGCTATGTCTCCCGGTCACGGCAGATGCCGAAGCCGCACTGCCCAAATTTGCGGCTCGACGGTCAACACCACGGCGCGTTTTACCTGGTGGCAAGCGGGTTTTGCCCCATCTGCGTCAACCGCATCTCGTATGGCGTTGTATCCACTTCGATACGGTTTGCGAGCACGCCAATGAATCCCGCACTTCTCTGTCTACCTGACACCTTTTGGCGGCACTCATACTTTTCGGCGCAAGCCACACTTTTTGGCGCCACCCCCTTAGAGCACTATTCGCGACCCAATCGAAGCACCCAAAACGCACCCCAGCGCCCGCTTCCACGCCCGCCCCAAGCCATGCAATGATATGTGCGTCGCAGCGATAAGCAACTGTCCGTGTTGGCGAACTATGCCGAACAGCTGGGGTTTAGCGGGTTGGTATCGCAGTACTTGGAGGTGTTGTTGTGAAAATTAATAGTGCTGTCCAGCTCAAGGGATGGATTAAAAATACCGCGCGTGAGCGTAAGGTTGACCCGCTTGCTTCTTCCGACTTTGTAAGCCGGTAGTTTGCCCTGGTAAGTCCAGGCATAAAGCGTTTTTTCGTTAAACCTAGCAGGTCAGCGGCTTTTGGGATAGATATTAGCCCAAGATGGCTTAGTACTTGCACGGGACGGAGGGCGAGTCAACTACTTTGCTGGATTCCCGAAAGGCACGATGACCCAGATGGAGTCTAACCTGATTCACTGTAAAGAATTGCAGGTTACCAGGGGATCTAATGCGCGGCGCCGGGACGTAAAACGAGCCATTCGCGCCCTCGAATCGGGAGCGATAAATGTGGAAGAGATTGTCACCCACACCTTCCCGCTTTCAAAAGTGCATGAAGCTTATCAGGCAGTACACAATCGGGTCGGCGTAAAAATTGCAGTAATACCTGACTAAAGTTGCAGTTCCGGTCAACCTGTGGGGAACGAGACAAGCCTATCCCGCATTCTTGCTACCGAATCGCCTTAACCTTGTGATATATATGGCAAGTGGATTTTTTGAATAGTTTCAAACGCTTGTTGCCCGGAATAGTCTACGCGTGCGTAGTCGCCGGTATCGCCTGGCTGATTAATCTATTTGTTCCCCTGCTGTCATCAATGCTGGTGGCGATCCTACTGGGGGTAGCAGTCCGCAACACGAAGCTAATTCCGGCTGTCTGCGAACCCGGAATCGCTTTTTCAGCGAAGACTATTTTGCGCTTCGGGGTGGTGCTGCTTGGTTTTCGTCTGTCGCTACCGGCTATTGCCACGCTAGGTGCCGGCACGATTGCGACTATCATCTGCGCGGTGGCGGTCACTATGGTGGCGGGTTACCTGCTTACATACTTTATGCGGGTCAGTCACGCCACCGGGATCCTCACCACTTCCGGCACCGCCATTTGCGGAGCCTCGGCCGTTGCCGGGATTTCTCCAGTGGTTTCTGCCCGCAGTCACGAGGACGCCGATGACGCGGTTGCTACCGCTATCGCTTGCGTTACCTTATTCGGGACTATCTGCCTTGCCGCTTTGCCCGCTGCCGCCAACGCATTGCACTTGTCTCCCACTCAAGCAGCTGTCTGGCTGGGGGCTTCTATTCACGAGGTCGGCCAGGTAGTAGCGGCGGCTAATATTTATGACCCAGCAATCTCTGATTTGGCTACCGCCACCAAGCTGGGACGCGTGGCCTGCCTAGCTATCGTAGTGGCAATCGTAGGAATCATTGAACGGCGAGTAGTAGAAGTACGCCACGAACAGGCTGAGAAAGCCAGCTCTGGCAAGCGCCCGCCCCTGATTCCCGGATTCGTGGTGGGATTCCTAATTGCGGTAGTATTAGCTTCAGTGTTTGCCAGTATTTCTACCGTGAACAGCGCTTTCAGCATTTTAGGAGGCACAGTAGCTACAATGCTGCTCACCGTAGCGATGGGCGCAATGGGAGCCGGGGTAAACCTGCGCAACGTAATTAAGTCCGGAGGGCGCGCCCTCGTCCTCGGAATAATCTTGACTGTCCTAATCGTCGCGGTCTCGTTGGGATCGGTACTTCTGTTAGTCGACTAGCATCCGGATGGAAACGCGTAGGTGAACGGGAGCCCTCGTTCAATACCCAATGAGTGGGAAAGATGCAAAAATTCATCGGCAATATCCAATTCTTGCACATCACTGGCAAGAAAATCCTCCGCCCATCCCTTGCTCTGGAATTGCAAAGAACGACATCGCATTAGCCCCCGTTATCCCAATTAATGGGTGTGCTTATAAGAGGATCTCAATGTTCACTCGACTGGCAGGCCTTTGAAGATGACGGTGATCTGCCCGTCAGCATTCTTGGTGTAGCCAAGAAAGTTAGAGTACGGGAACAGGGCTTTACCTTCAGCGCACCAACGCCGATGCCCCCAGGTGACGTTCTCGCTAATAGACCGTGATTCTTCTTGAGCCAAACTCGACATGATCGTGATCAGCAGTTCGCCTTTAGAATCGAAGTGCTTAATGGGCAGGTCGAGGTCACGTGCCCACCCAATCTCTAGGCGCACACCAGGGCTAACGTGACCCACGTATGCCCACAGCGCTTCGCACTTGGCGAGCAGCACACGGCTCATAAACATCGCCAACTCACGCTGATCAGGATTGGCGTCATCCATGAACTGCGGGAACAGAAGGTGTGGGGCGAACGGAATCTTGCCCGAGCTCACTGAGAACCCACAGAATTGGCGGGCCAGCTCCACGTTCGCTTGCACGTCGCCTGAGTAGGGCGAGGAGGACAAAAGGTCGTCATCATCAAGCAGAGCATCGATAGCGTAGAGGCCATGTTTTCGGATACTGGGCAGTACTTCGTCGAATATCCACGACTCAAACTGGACTGCCGTAGATAGCTTGGATGAGGCGATAAGCAGGTACACGTCCCCCTCAGTAATAAATACTGCTTCTTGGGGTCGTCCGAGCACGTCAATGATGGGGTAACGTTTTGGACCCCCATCGGCGCGAGCATGATTGCGTACTGCCTTGCCTGGATTCTCGTAACCGAGCGCGGTAGCGACATCCCGCCCGTAAAACAGCACCCTGCCCGCATCGTCCTCGACGGTACGTACCGTGCCGAAACGGCTATTAGTAAACACCTGTAACTGGTTATGTCCCATGGCTGGGCTCCTTCCTTTGAGAGCCCGTAGATGGAGTATTTGCGACGGTCGCCGCGAGTCAGTGGCTCTCAACGGGAAGCCAGAAACCCTCTGGGAGTTAACCCCCTCAAGGCTTCAAAACCAGTCCCGGTAAGGAGCTACAATTGGATAGGCTCTAGCCCATACGCCCTCGGACACACCCCAATCCGGACGGGTGAACGAGAAGTCGTCATATTTCATTGGCGGGGTTGCCTGATAATGGGAAAGCAGCGTGATTGGTTTTTAGCCTGCGTGCTGTAGCACAAAACACTAGGAGGAGCGGGAATGTTGTACGTTGAAGCCATAGTGTTATGCCTAGTGTTTTGGCTGACGTGCTTCCTAGGTACTGGCACGGACGTAAAGAATGCTCGGAGCTTGTCCTCCTACCCAAGCGAAGCACAAGACGCAGTACACGGCAGGCCTGAGATTACAGATAACGCTGGAAAGAAAACCTCCCCAGTGCTCTCTTTCCTTTCCAGTCTGCCGGTGTTCAGCGTGGTTCTTTTCCTGGCGGGCTTGCCGGTAAAACAAGCAGGCTTTACCGGCAACTTTCTGAATGTTCTGTTTTTAGGGCAGGCGCTAAATCTGTTCGATTTGCTGGTGATTGACCTTCTCTGGTGGAGACATTCCAAACGAGTACGTTTCACCGGCACGAAGAACAACCCCGAGCTTTACCGTAATCCACGTAAACATCTGGCAGCGTTCGCCCGGGGAACCCTCCTGTTCACCCTCGTCGCCGTCCTAGATGGCTGGCTCCTATCCCTGCTCTAATCCTTCCGGTAATAAGAGCATTCATACCCGTCAGCAGCGAGGGGCAGGCCGGCAGCCAACCAGGTAAAACGCACATGAGTTGGCATGCCAGGGTCACGGTGAAGCCAGAGTCGGTGGGTTCGGCGATGATGATTTCGTCATGCACGTGCATCACTATCCGATGCCCCGCAGCAGCAACATTGGTCATGCCACACACGAGGAGGTCGCGGGCTGTGGCCTGGATGATGTTTTCGGTGAGTTTCCCGCCGTAGGTTTCTAGCCTGCCCTATTTGTGTCCGGTGGTGGTGCCCATGTAGGTGATGGCTACTTCCTATTCCTCGCCATCTTCATCACCTCCTTCGTCCGTACCGGGCTCGTTCATGCACTAGAACGACCGATTCCGTCTCTTTAGTGACATTTCCGGGTACTATGGAGATGGAAGTCAGCTCCGAACACCCGCTTGCGCCGTCACTTCTGATACTCGCGGCGGGCGTTCGATTTGGCTGTAGTGGATACTTGGTGGGCTCCGAATACCTGATTTCAGGTTAGAAACCGGGGTCTGCCGAGCTGTGAGAAAACGTGAGGGGCTGCCGTGAGAAACCGTGAGACTCGTTGGGTAGGAGGGTGATGAAGTTCTACGAGCTGGCCGATGCGCTACAGCTTGCCGTGCCTGGAACCTCGAAACCGACCAGCACGAAGCAGGAGACGACCAACCGTGATCATCACTTTCAAACCACTATGGAAACTCCTCATCGACCGCGACATGACCAGAGAGGATCTACGCCACGCCACAGGCTTATCACCAGCCACCATCGCCAAACTCGGACGTGACGGCAACGTCACCACCGACGTCCTCGCCCACATCTGCCAAGCACTCGATTGCAGCTTGGAACAAATCGCCCTAGCTACATCGCGTAGCGTTCCATGCGGTGAAAACCATGAGCACGCATAGTGACCCCCAGACTTCAACCTTTTAAGCAACGGAGCAATTCATGTCAGATATGATTAATCAGATCCCAAGCACAACACCCGATTTCACGACAGAGGCGGCGAACAAACTCGCTCAACTGTTCCCGGAGATCGTGGCCGACGGGAAAGTTGACATCGAAAAGCTCAAAACCATCCTCGGAGTCGACGTTGATGACGCCCGCGAAAGATTCGGCCTTACATGGCCAGGCAAGGCAAACGCTATTAGAGCGGCGCAAACGCCCACCACGGCAACCCTGATGCCCGATAAAGAAAACTCCATCGATTGGGACACTACTCAGAACGTGTTCATCGAGGGCGACAACCTTGAAGTGCTGAAAATTCTACAGAAACATTATTACGGGCAGATCAAGATGATCTACATTGAGAAGGCATGTCCACACTCTATACAATCTAACGCCAGTTCAGAAATGTGCTTCGAGGGCGAAAACATCCTGTTATCAAGGGATTTAGCCGCATGGAGAGTGTGTTGTTAGAGGCTTCAGCGGTGATAACTGCATGTGAAATAAGAGAAGAAACGCCGAGTCTGGTTGTTCAGGCTCGGCGTTTTCGTACGGCAGACTGTCGCCGTTAAATTGTGTGAGGTTGCGTTAAAAGGTTTGAGAATCTCCGCAGAATGACATCGTAAAGCTCTTTTACTTAGTCTTAGAATCCATAATAGCGTCCCTTTGTAGCATCGCATAAACTCATAGATTTTCCCTGAGAATAGAAAATAATAGTTGAAAACTCGAAATAAACATGGTAAACTCAAAAAGAAGGAGGGTGTGATATGTCGGTAAATTATAAACGGCTATGGAAACGCCTGATTGATCTTGAGATTGAAACATCAGAGCTTCAAGCTAGGACGGATATCGCTCCTAGCACTTTTTCTAAGCTTCGAAAAAATAAGTACGTATCCATGGACGTGCTTGTGCGAATTTGCGAGTGTCTCGAATGCCAGCTGAGTGACATTGTTGAAGTAGAGAACGTCTGCACTTCGGAGACCTCTCACGAAGAGGCACACAATGGCTGATTGCACTTTATATAACGACGACTGCATTGTAACCATGGAAAAACTTCTTGCAGGTAGCGTTGATTTAATCCTAACTGATCCCCCCTATAATTTGGGCAACTTCATGAAGGATCGGGATACGAATCTCAAAAAAATGAGGGATAACTTTTTTGGTAGTGCTGGCTGGGACGACCTCTCTGCAGAAGACTGGGAAAAGTCTATGGATCTCTTTTTTGAGAAAGCCGTAAAGCTATTGAAAAAGGGTGGCTCAATGATTGTCTTTATGTCGATCATCAAAGTAGAAACCATCATTCGCTTAGCTCAAAAACATGGTCTCTACTATAAGACAACTGGAATTTGGCATAAGTTAAATCCGATGCCAAGGAACATGCATCTTCATTTTGTTAATTCGACTGAAGCTTGGGTGTATTTTACTTACGGTAAAAAGACAGGAACTTTTAACAATAACGGAAAAGTAATTCACGATTTTGTGGAAGCCGGTGTTGCTGCAAATGGTGAAAGACGTTTTGGAAAGCATCCGACGCAAAAGCCGCTCTCTTTAATGCGATTTTTCATTGAACTCCTAACTAATGAAGGAAATGTCGTTTTAGACCCTTTTATGGGAAGCGGAAGCACTGGTGTTGCTGCAAAGCAATTGGATAGAAACTTTATTGGTATAGAACTGGATGAAAAATACTTTGGCATCGCTTCTAAGCGTATGCAAGAGGTAAATCTATGAGATTGAATGCGATTGACTTATTTGCCGGAGTTGGCGGTCTTTCCCTCGGTTTTGAAAAAGCAGGGTTCAATATTCTGATGGCGAACGAATATGATCCCCAGATTGCTCAGGCATATAAAGCCAACCATTCAAAGACTAATATGGTGGTTGGAGATATACGCGATTTGCCTATAGAAGCTACTTTTAAGGAGTATTTAGGGAAGACGGATATCGTGATAGGGGGTCCTCCCTGTCAGGGATTTTCTCAAAAAGGAAAAAGGAAATCGATCCACGACGATCGAAACTATCTGTTTAAACATTTTGTTCGAGTTGTGGCTTACCTGAAACCGACATTTTTCTTGATGGAAAATGTTCCCAACTTGCTGACGACTAATAATGGGTCTTTTAAGGCTGAAATCATTAAGTTGTTTGGAGATCTGGGATATACAGTCAACGCTCAAATATTAAATGCTGCTGATTTTGGCGTACCACAAAACAGAAGAAGAGCTTTTATTTTAGGGTATTTAGGTGATGCTGTTCCTTCGCTACCCTTACCACTAGAATACAAGACATCAACTTGGGAAGCCATTAGTGATCTGGCTTACCTGAACTCTGGCGAAGGAGAGAATCAAGAGCACTATAGATTTGATCCGCAGTCAGAGTATCAAAAGAAAATGAGATACCAGTCTTCTCTCCTGCATAATCACACTGCGACGAGACATTCGGCTCTGGCTTTAGAAAGAATGCGGATGATTCCACCAGAGCGGGGAAAAGAATGTCTTCCAGAAGAGCATTTAACTAAATCTATATACAGTGGAACATGGGGACGCATACGCAAAGACGAGGTCTCGGTAACTATCACTACAAGGTTTGATACCCCCTCCTCTGGGCGATTTGTACATCCTTTTTTAGACAGAGCCATAACTGTTAGAGAAGCTGCTCGGTTGCAGTCTTTTCCCGATAATTTTGTCTTTTATGGAACAAAGTCTTCGCAAATGCTTCAGGTAGGAAATGCAGTTCCTCCGTTATTAGGTGAAGCTATAGCTAAAGAAATCATTAAGCAAATACGAGGTGAACAATGAGCGTACTACCTAAGCAATTAAAAAAATATCCTGAGATTGACTTGAAACTGGGGATAAAGTCCTCTTTGCCTCACCCAAAAGCTACTTTGGCTTTGACAATTATGCTATGGGAAGTTTCAGATGGGGCAAGTACTATCCACTACTCTGAATCCATTGGAAATGGACAACTTGCCATTGATTCCGTCTGGCAAAAAAAGCTAATAGATAGATATTCAAGCACATATAATCAATCAGGAGTATCTGACGCCGATTTCCTTCAGACGATCAACAATAATTGCCTTGTTAAGTCTCAACTTGAGGCATTAGTTGTGGCTCTAGCTTTAGTCTGGCGACTTGCGAAAGTTGATTTTGTTGAAAATAAACCAGCGAGTAGTGAGCGAACTGGAAAAGAAAGGTTCGACAAGAAACTACTTTATACAAAGAACATTGATGTCGTCCATCTTCTTATGAAGCAAGATAAAGACGCATTTGATCGAGTGCTGCTCAATTGGATTGGATTGTCCTCTGTCTCTGTTGACAACCGTAAAGAACTAGATTTCTTAAACCTTTTGTCAAACTTCTCTGAGGAAGCTGTTTTTAAGTTGCAGGAGAAAGAAACGGGAGATATTGTCTTCAATCAACTTGGTATCTATCAGGCTATCCTTGAAGATGGTACGCCGGTTGATATTAAAGGAGACGTAGAACCAAAAGGTGCATTACGAATATTGAGAAGCTCCCTAAAAGAGGGGCTCTCCTCTCATTTCGATTATTCTGATCAAAACGGTGTAGTGCCAAAAGCAGGATTAGAAGACATCATTAAATCCTATTCCAAACGGGTTGACTCGTATCTAAGTCTCTGCAACTCAAAGCATTTAAGAGTGGCAGCTGAACAGCCAAATGCATCATCACGTATCTCTCAATCTGAAACGGCCAAAAACGTATTGCTATACGGTGTCCCTGGATCTGGTAAGAGCCACACTATTAAGCAAGAGTACTGCGATGATTACACGCATATGGAAAAAGTTGTATTTCATCCAGACTATATGAATACGGATTTCGTGGGACAGATACTACCCACAGTTAAAGAAGATGGTGCTATCACTTATGAATTCACCCCAGGACCGTTTGTTCGTATTATGCGAAAAGCATTTGATGCACCAACAGAGACTTTCTTCTTAGTTATTGAAGAAATCAACAGAGGTAATGCTCCCGCAATTTTTGGCGAGATTTTTCAACTGTTGGATCGTGATATCACAGGTAAAAGCACCTATGCGATCACCAACCATATGATTGCCGATGCCGTATTCGGCGACACAGAAGAGCCTGTCTATATTCCATCCAACCTCTGGATTTTAGCAACGATGAACACAGCCGATCAGAACGTCTTCACTTTAGATACGGCATTTCAAAGAAGATGGAATATGCGCATGATAAAGAACGATATAAGCAAAGCCCATCATGCTGAGACTCCTATTTTAGATACTGGAATTACGTGGAAGACATTCTCTAACGTTATTAATAGTCAAATTCTAACCAACAACGCTGTCACACTTTCTTCGGAGGATAAACGGCTTGGTGCTTACTTTATTGGAGATGAAACCTTGCAACCCTCATCTGAGTCGGATTACTTGTTTTTCGGAGAAAAGGTAATTAAATACCTGTGGGATGACGCATTCAAGTTTAACCGCGATAAGGTGTTTGATTCTCGTTTCACTAGTCTCGAAGAGGTTATTGATCAGTTCAATGCTAGTTCAGGGTTTTCACGATTCAATATTTTTAGCCCTGATGTAAAAGATTTACTTAAGCAAGATTCTGCTGTTACTGAGGAACCTTGATGGGCTGAAACTCACAAGAAAGTGGGGTGAGAAATGGTGTCTACCGGCATTAATGAGCAAATTTCCAATACGATTGTTCACCTATGCAGAACTGCTACGAACAAGGAAGGTGATACTTTCGTAGGTATAAAATCTGAACTGATTGATGGGCAACATCAGTTGACTGTTAATTTTCCTATTGGTTATCAGATTTCTGATAACGAAGAGGATGTCCGAGACGAGATTGTTCAGCTCGTCACTGTTTTACAGGAGTATAATGATGAGCAATCTCAGATCTCTACTTTTTCTAATGAACAGTTACTGAAGACAGTGCGATTCCCTGTTCAATCATATTTCTACGTGATGTTTGATTACTTAAACCACGGAGAGTTTACCATCAAAGAAGATAAGTATGCACAGGGAACGTCGGGACCTATAAGCTGGAGTCAAACTATCAAAAAGGAAAAACCGATAGTCCAGAAGAACGGTTTTGTCTATCCTCAGCAACGAGTTAAAACACATAACGATACCGATAAAGACCTCATCACCGAGATCCATAGATACTGCGTATACCAAAGTTACTTAAAACTTGGATGGATTTATAACCTTCCGTTACCGGTTAAACCTATACGTAAGCATGACAACACAACGTATCTCAAATACCTTCAGTCAAAATTCCTTCAGACGAATAGGGATAGTGATAAAAAACTATTTCAAGCTATGCTGGATATTTTGAATTTTTGTAATACTGAAGATGATCCCAAGCAGTTTTACTTTGGAACAAACTCATTTGAGTACGTATGGGAGCGCCTAATCCAGAGTACTTTTGGAAACATTGATAAGTCGAGATTTTTTCCAAAAACAACATGGAAATTGCGAGTTGGTGTGCAAAGAGAGAATCATCCGCTTGAGCCAGACACGATAATGGTATCGGACGGAGACATATACATACTTGATGCAAAATACTACAAGTACGGGATTTCTCTACTGCCAAAAGATTTGCCCAATTCATCTTCTATCAATAAGCAAATCTCTTATGGCGAATATGTGGCTACAGATTCCAAATTTGAATCTGAACGTAGCAATGGGATGCAGATATACAACGCATTTTTAATGCCGTATAACATGCACTCTGCCCCGATGTTTTCTGGAGAGAAATATTTGGCTATAGGCGAAGCGACTGCGGATTGGAAAGATTACGACATTAACCCTATGACCTATTCGCGAATTCAAGGGATTCTTATTGACGTAAAGTCACTAATGTCAAATAAAATCAAAGGAAATACTAACGAAATCATCGCTTTGTCTAAGGCTATTATTGAATCGTTAGAGAAGAGCTAAGATCATTTGTTGATCCTAGCTCTTTTTTTATACCTACGTTGAGTTGTTGCATTGCTGCATGCAGTGCAACAATATTTTTTTCTGCTATTTGTTTTATACACTTCGAAGAATTGCTGGCAATAAGGGTTGGCACATTTTCTATACATAACTTCGCGAGAGTCCATATAGAAAAGCGAAAAATATATTGCTGAGTAAAGAGAGGGAAGCTTCCAGTCGGGAGCTAATTTAGTTTCATTATATTCAGCTCGTATTCCTTCCAAAGCATGATCCAGCTCTGTTTTTATGAAATAACGAGAGAGATTTTTTATTGTCTTTACACGCAGTTTCGTATCTTCTTGAGAGATCCAATCTTCCAATACTGATTCAAGGTCGTCGTAGGACTCAAATTCATCAGGATCGTTTACATGCAAATCAAGCGTTAGATGGAATAGTAAATCAATGAACAATTGATCGTTGTGGTTCTGCTGGAGTTTGTAATTAGATACAAAAATTCGCATTACATTTTTTGCCCAATTAGAACGTTGATCGCTATCTATCCACTTGTTATAGGTTTCATAAGGAATAGTGCTATTCCCTTCATCAACCACATGATCCGCAATTTCAAAGACTGGCGTGTGAAGGCCGTTTATTTCTATTGTCCTCGTACTCGTAATTTCATGAAAAGAAGCGAAGCCTTCAATTGTTCTAAGTATTGGATACGCATAAGGTTCGACAACTTCTCTATCAGTAATTCTGAGAGAAAAAGTCGTTAAAAAAGCAATGTCTATAATTGCATTTAGCAATTTAGAGCAGATTGAAACATCAGAGTCCTCTGCAACCCCATCTAAATCTTGATAGTTCAACAGAATCATCAAGGCTTGTAAACGCCTAGCAATTAAAAAAATTTGCTGATGCTCTACAACCACATAATCGTCTTCATTCGGTAGCGGAAATAGAAAACCATACTTCTCCATAAATATTTTTAAATCAGAAAAGCTTCCATTGGTTAAACCAAGGAATTCACCCAAAATATTATTTTTACTCGTGGTGTTGTTTTCGCATCTCAAACCTTCACCTACTACATAGCTCATACGCACTGTTTCTTCAGGAAGTTTTTTAATTAAAAGACGAGGACAAATTTCACCATGAGTCCTATCGAGAACCTCTTCTTTTTCTACCTTGCACTGATTATTTACAAAGCCAAAATAGCTTTTATCCATCCAAACACCTCCAAGTAATCTAAAAACTGAGAATAATCCATTACCCATATATCTTAAATGATTACTCGGCTGACTTCAAGCATTATCGGATAAATAAGTAATGATAAAACAGTCCATCTTCCATTACCTAATCTTTTTAAAGAAAATATAGACATAAGCGAAAGGAGGTGAAAACTCATGGCAAATCGGAAACAAACCAGCCGCAAAGTGGCATCTCAAGCGGCAAAGATTCTGACCGATGGACGCTATTCCAAAGCGTCCAAGGCTGTGGCCGGCAGTGCGCTGGCGCAGACACGATCCAGCAAGACGAAGCGTAAGTAACTACTAGTCGCTCTTGCTATGCGGGCGGCGACCTGTTCTCACGCGTGAGCAACCTGCCCGCAGCCCTTCGGGGCCATTTCAAAAAATCTCATGTAACCAAGCCTGATATTCGAATAGGGCGAATGGTGAAAAGAGCTCTTCAACAGTCAAATCGGTAATCAAGCCGTATTTGCCGTGGAAGAGAAGCTTTTACACCTTCTCTTAGTGCGCCCTTTTTTCAGGCAGGTTTTCTTAGGAGCTGGTGTATCAAGCACTGGCTCTTTTCATTGCTCGCTCCTTATCCGCGATCAGGCGGAAAGGACAAGCAATGTCAAACAAAGAAAACAACAAATCAAAGGTTTATTTCAGGGGGCATGGTCTCGTTGAGGTCAGCCCGGAATTCAAGAAAGAGCACGAACGGGAATGTGCGCGCATCCGCGCGAAGATGCAGTACCACCACGAGTGTCATTGTCCCAAAAATCGGATCAATCAATGCGACGGAATCTGTGATGGGTGTCCATTTCGTGCAGATGGTCGTTGGGTTTCGATGGATACCCGTCTTCCGGGGACTGAGGATTTCACTTACCACGACGTGTTGGCTAGTAGCACCTATGAATCACCCGAAGGCGTGCTGGCAAGAAAGACGCTGTGGAGTTATATCGATCGGATGTTTGCAGATCTCTCCGAAGAGGAACGCACTCTCCTTATGTATCGGTATGCCCAGAAAAGTGAGCGCGAAATCGCTGAGCTGACTGGTATCAAGCGCACGACTCTCAACTATCGCATCAAGAAGTTATTAAAACGTATTCAGAACGATTTCCCAGAGCTAAAAGACATGCTCCTATCAGTCAATTCTGGTGGCTAAAAAAAAATTCTTTCTCACTTTTTCGTCCAAATCCCTGCCGAGTCTTCAGGGAGGGGTGAGGGCGAAACAAGACGGCTCTTAGAAAGGAGGAATCCCGATGAAACGAAAACCTGTGTGCCCGGATGTATCGAGAGACGAGCTGATTGAAGTGCTCGCTGCGATCTCGATCATCACCAAAGACCTGACAAGAAAACTGGCGGCAAGTGAGAAAGGAGGAAAACTCGATGTCAAACACAAAGCGGTATATCGAAACCATCGACGCGCTTCGGGAATGTAGTCAAACCCTGTGCGACTTGGCTGACGATCTGGAGCGGTGGTTCGGCTCACCAGAGCAAGACACGCTACCTGCTGAGCCTGATCCTCAAGCACAGCCAAAGCTCGCAGCTGTGCCCACACTGGAAGAAGTCCGTGCGGTATTGGCGGAGAAAACCCGTGAGGGAATGACCGATCAGGTACGTGGCTTGATTGAAAAGTATGGAGCCAGCAGGCTGTCTGAGGTCAATCCCAAGGACTACCTTGCGCTGTTGAAAGACGCGGAGGTGCTCCATGCCAACTAAGCACGCGTTTTTGTCGGCATCGAGTGCGCATCGGTGGCTTCACTGTCCACCGTCTGCCAAGCTCGCCTCTGCCTATCCCGATCAAGCATCCAATTATGCACTGGAAGGCACGGATGCTCATGAGCTGTGCGAGTACAAACTCAAAAAAGCTCTCGGCATGAAAGCGTGCGACCCGCGCGAGAACCTGTCCTTTTACAACGAGGAGATGGAAACCTGCGCCGAAGACTATGCGAACTTTGTCATGGAGCAAGTCGCATGCGCTAAGGCAGCCACGCCTGATCCGGTGGTGCTGATCGAGCAGCGGCTGGATTTCTCTCATTGGGTGCCAGACGGTTTTGGCACGGCAGATGCGGTCATTATCGCTGATGGTGTACTCAGTGTCATCGACTACAAGCACGGTCAAGGCGTGCTCGTCGAAGCTGATCACAATCCCCAGATGATGTGTTACGCACTCGGAGCTTACGAGATGTTCGCTGCGATCTACGACATTGAGAGCGTCTCGATGACGATCTTTCAACCACGGCGTGAGAATGTTTCTACTTTCGAGATGAGCGTGACAGACCTTCTCGCTTGGGCAGACACCACGCTGAAACCGACTGCCGATCTGGCCTTTGCCGGTGAGGGTGCGTATGCGGCTGGCGCGTGGTGCGGGTTTTGTAAAGCCAAGGTGGACTGCCGTGCTCGCGCGGAAGCAAACCTCGCACTCGCTAAATATGATTTTGCTCTGCCACCGAAGCTCTCTGATGCAGACATCGAAGCCATCCTGCCGGTCTTAGATGATCTTGCCCGTTGGGCTGAAGACATCAAAGACTATGCACTTGCGCGTGCCATGTCTGGCAAAGCATGGTCGGGCTTCAAGGTGGTCGAAGGCAGATCCAACCGCCGCTATACCAACCCCGATGCGGTCGCCGAAGTCATCACCAAGGCTGGCTTTGATCCTTTCGAGAAGAAACTGCTCGGGATTACCGCCATGCAAAAACTGATCGGCAAAACCCGCTTCGACCAGCTACTAGCTGACCTGATTGAAAAGCCGCAAGGCAAACCAACTCTTGTGCCGGATAGCGATAAACGTCCGGCACTCTCAACCGCAAAAGACGATTTCAAGGAGGAAAACTAATCATGAAAACCAATGCCTATAAGAACCCGATGAAAGTCATCACTGGACCAGATACCCGTTGGAGCTATGCCAATGTCTGGCAGCCCAAATCCATCAACGGCGGGACACCCAAATACTCGGTGTCCCTCATCATTCCCAAAAGCGATGTGGTCACGGTAAATAAGATCAAAGCCGCCATCGAGGCCGCTTATAAGGAAGGTGAAGCCAAGCTCAAAGGAAACGGTCGAAGCGTGCCGGCACTCTCTGTGATCAAAACACCGCTTCGGGATGGTGACGTGGAGCGCCCTGACGATGAAGCCTATGCGAATGCCTACTTCCTCAACGCCAACTCAGCGACCAAGCCCGGCATTGTGGATGCGGATCGAAACGACATCCTTGATAGCTCCGAGGTCTACTCCGGAGTTTACGGGCGCGCTTCAATCAACTTCTACGCCTTTAACTCCAATGGCAATAAGGGTATCGCTTGTGGGTTGAATAACCTGCAAAAGATCCGTGACGGTGAGCCGTTGGGTGGGCGCATGAGTGCAGCCGATGACTTTGCAACCGATGAGACGGACGACTTCCTCGGCTAAACCCAATAAGGAGAACGACCCATGACCTATCTGTTGGACTTTGCCACCCAGCTCATCTTGTCTTTGGCCGTCGGCTTTAGCTTCGGCGCAGCCTTTGCCAACGTACTGATCGCACGGCTGGACAAGAAAAACAAGTAACACCCTTAAACCTTGGAAGGGCAGGTCATCCATCATGGTGGCCTGCCTCTTTCTTTCTGGAGGAAACCCATGAAAACACTCTCTGTTGATTTAGAAACCTACTCCTCGGTCAATATCGGAAAATCTGGGGTCTATAAATACGCTGAAAGCCCTGACTTTGAGATTCTCCTGCTTGCTTACGCAGTTGATGGCGGAGCCGTTCAGGTCATCGATGTGGCACAAGGCGAAACCATCCCGCTTGAGATTCTTGATGCGCTTCGTGATGAGCGGGTCGTGAAATGGGCGTTTAACGCGAACTTCGAACGCATCTGCCTCTCCAGCTATCTCAAGCATCAAGGAATACTCGAAGATGGCTACCTTTCTCCTTCTTCTTGGCGCTGCTCCATGGTGTGGTCTGCTGTTATGGGCTTGCCGCTCTCCCTTGAAGGGGTTGGTGCGGTACTTGGTTTAGAGCAGCAAAAGCTCAAAGAAGGAAAAGACCTCATCCGCTACTTTTGCGCGCCGTGCACGCCGACGAAAGTCAATGGTGGGCGCACTCGAAACCTTCCTCACCATGCCCCTGATAAGTGGGAGCGATTCAAGGCCTATAACCTGCGTGACGTTGAGGTCGAACAAGCCATCCAAAACCGGCTTGCTAACTATCTCGTGCCAGATGTGATCTGGGAAGAATACGTCCTGGACCAGACCATCAATGACCGTGGTGTCGCGATTGACCTTGGTCTTGTCGATAAAGCTATTGAGATGGATGCTTGTTCTAAGACTGAGTTGATGGAACGAATGCGTGCCATCACGCAGCTCGATAACCCGAACTCGGTTACGCAGATGAAAGACTGGCTTGCCAAACACGGTATGCCGACCGATTCGCTTGGCAAAAAGCAGGTTGCTGCCCTCATTGAAACCGCACCGTCACGCTTGCGCGAAGCCTTAGAGCTTCGGCGGCAACTGGCGAAATCCAGCGTGAAGAAATACCAAGCCATGAAAGAAGCCGTCTGCAAAGATGGTCGAGCGCGCGGGTGTTTTCAGTTCTACGGAGCCAACCGCACCGGACGCTGGGCAGGCAGGCTCATCCAAATGCAAAACCTACCCCAAAACCACCTCACCGACCTCGGCGAAGCAAGAAACCTCGTGCTTTATGGCGACGTTACAGCCGTGAAACTTCTCTTTGGAGACGTGCCCGATACGCTTTCGCAACTGGTTCGTACTGCCTTTATCCCCAAAGAGGGACGCAAGCTCATCGTGGCGGACTTCTCCGCCATTGAAGCCCGTGTCATTGCCTGGCTGGCTGGTGAGACCTGGCGGCAAGAAGTCTTCGCAAAAGGCGGGGATATCTATTGTGCGTCGGCTTCGCAGATGTTTCGCGTGCCGGTTGAAAAACACGGGATTAATGCGCATCTTCGCCAAAAAGGAAAGATCGCAGAGCTCGCCCTCGGATATGGCGGCTCTGTTGGTGCGCTCAAAGCCATGGGCGCGTTAGAGATGGGACTTAGCGAAGAAGAACTCAAACCGCTTGTGACCGCATGGCGGGCTGCTAATACGAATATCACGCAGTTTTGGCGGGACGTGGACAAAGCCGTAATCGAAGCTGTGGGACAAAAAGCAATCCGTAAAACCCACGGACTGACCTTTCAATGCACCCACGGGATGCTCTTTGTCACGCTCCCGTCTGGAAGACGCTTGGCGTACGTGAAACCCAAGCTCGGAGAAAACCAATTCGGCGGCACATCGGTCACCTATGAGGGTGTCGGAGTGAATAAGCGATGGGAATGCATCGAATCGTATGGTCCGAAGTTTGTCGAAAACATCGTCCAAGCCACCGCCCGAGACCTGCTCGCTCATGCCATGCAAACGCTCAAGCACCAAGAGATCGTGATGCACATCCACGACGAAATCGTCATCGAAGCACCCACAAGCCTGTCCGTTGAAGAAATCTGCGAGCAAATGAGCCAAGCACCCACATGGGCAAAAGGCCTGCTGCTCAATGCCGATGGATACGAGTGTGCCTTCTATCAGAAAGAGTAAACAACCGAAGTTCGAAAAAATATTTTTGAGAAGTTTTCGTCCAAAACGCCTTCTTGTCTTCAGGGAGTGGTGGAGGGAGCAATCCAGCCTCCTCCAAATCCAATTTTTAAGGAGGCGTTACTCATGAAAGAAGTAACCAACTACCACCACCCTGAACTCGGAAGCATCCGAGTCACCACGATCAACGGAGAAGTCTTCTTCGTTGGCAAAGATGTCGCCGAGATCCTCGGCTACAGCAATCCCCGAAAAGCTCTCATCGACCACGTCGATAACGAGGACAAGGGGGTAACGATTTGTGACACCCTTGGTGGAGCGCAAGAGCTAACCGTGATCAACGAATCCGGCCTCTACGCACTGATTCTCTCGAGCCACATGCCGAAAGCCAGACAGTTCAAACGCTGGGTCACCGCTGAGGTACTGCCGTCAATCCGCAAGCACGGTTTGTATGCGACCGATGAGCTGCTCGAAAACCCGGACTTTTTGATTCGAGCACTTGAAGAGCTTAAGGCCGAGCGCGCTATTCGAAAAGAACTGGAAATGACTGCACTGATTCAAAGCCAGCAGATTGCCGAGTTACAGCCGAAGGCGAGTTATTGCGACATTGTGCTCAGCTGCCAAGATGCGGTCAACATTTCGGTGATTGCCAAAGATTATGGGATGAGTGCCAAGCGTATGAACCGGCTTTTGCATGAGCTGGGGATTCAGTTTAAGCAGGGCCGGATTTGGCTGTTGTACCAGCAGTATGCCGAGTGTGGCTACACCAAAACCTCCACGAGCACCTATCAAAACAGCTCTGGTCAAGAGTGCTCTGCGGTGCATACCAAATGGACGCAAAAAGGACGCCTCTTCCTCTACAACACCCTGAAAACCGCCGGTATCTACCCGAAGGTCGAACAGGAGGTGGGCGCATGAGTACCGATTATCGAAACAAAGAAGGCTACGCCGACCCCACCCCGTATGAAGCCATCTATAAAGAGCCGCGCTTCGGGTTTCACCCGGTGGTTTACATCGCTTCTGCCTATGCTGGCGACATTGAAAACAACGTCTCAGCTGCCCGCAGGTATGCGCGGTTTGCGGTGGATGAAGGCTGCATTCCGCTCGTACCGCACCTTTTGTTGCCGCAGTTTATGGATGAGAAAACCGAGCGTGCCAAGGCTTTGTTTTTCGCCCGCATCCTGATGGATCGCTGTATGGAGGTTTGGGTGTTTGGCCGGCCGAGTGAGGGCATGCGCCGCGAGATTGTTCACGCGAAAAAGCATCGCAAACTGATCCGTTACTTCACCGAGAACATGGAGGAGGTATCGAACGCATGAGGCTGAGTTACGCAAACGTGCAAGGCAAGAAAACAAACACCAGCTATCCCTTCATCGCCAAGATCACCTCAGCAGCAGATCTGGAACAAGTAGCCGCGTTTGATCACGTGTGCGCGATCTATCACGACGGCTACAACCAAAGGAAACGCTTCATCAAGGGCTACCGTTCCAACAAGACCTTTGCCGAGGCAGACTGTTTGCCCTTTGACTGTGACAACACACCGACCGATCCGCTCAGCAAAGACCTTGATGCCTCACACTGGAAAACCCCGAGCGATGTGGCAGCTGCCTATCCGGATGTCCGTTTTTATGTGGTGTATTCCAGAAACCACATGAAGGACAAAGACGGCCGCTCAGCCCGCCCGCGTTTTCACGTCTACTTTCCGCTTGCATCTACGGTTCGCTCCACCAAGGCCTATAACAGTTTGAAAAAGCAGGTGCGTGCGCTTTTTCCTGCCTTTGATGACAAAGCACTGGATGCGGCACGGTTTTTCTTCGGCGTGCCCAACCCGAAAGTCGAATACTTCGACGGGCACTTGTGTATTGATGAGTGGCTGAGCCAATCGAGCCGAGAAATCGTGCAGGGCGCGCGTAACTCCACCATGTCTCATTTCGCAGGTATCGTCTTGAAGAAATACGGCTGCGATGACAGTAAAGCCTTTGATGCATTCCTGCAGCGGGCGCAAAACTGCCAGCCACCGCTTGATCCAGACGAACTCGACAGTATTTGGACCAGTGCGCTGGGGTTTTATGAAAACACCATCAAGGCCGATAAGAACTATATTTCGCCCAGCGAATACAACTCGATGGAGTTCGAAGATGCCTTGATTCCTGCGGACTTCACCGATGTGGGACAAGCGAAATCTTTCTACGACTATATGGGAGATAAGATCCTTTATGTCAAAGGACTCGGCCTTCACTACTACACCGGTAAGTACTGGAAGTGCGAAGAACTCTTGGTGCAAAAAGCCTTGCAGCACTTCACCCATAAACAGTTGTGTCTGGCATGGAAGCTCAAAAACGATGCCGATAGTGACGAGGAACTCGAGAAAGCCGAAGCCTTCTACAAGTTCGTTTTAGGTAGGCGGAAATCCTCCAACATCAAAGCCACGCTCACCGAGCTAAAACCCATGGTGCAACAAGACCTCAAAGTCTTAAACGCCAACGGCTTTTTACTCAACACACCAGCCGGCACGGTAGATCTTGCCACGGGAAAACTACGTGCCCATGACCCGAAAGACTACTGCACCAAGATCACCAAGACCGCACCCGATGACGAGGGTATGGACGAGTGGCTGGCGTTTTTGGAGCGGTTTACCTGCTCAGATAAAGAACTCGAAGCCTATCTGCAACTAGAATCGGGCATGGAAAGTATCGGTGAGGTCTTTAACGAAAACCTCGTCGTGCAATACGGATCTGGTGGTAACGGGAAATCCACCTACAACAACGCAAAATTCATCGTGCTCGGAGACTATGCCGGCACCATCTCGGCAGAACTCTTAACGGTGCGCTCCGGTAAAAATAAGGGTGCTGAGTTGGCCGAAACCCACGGCAAACGACTGATCATTGCCGCCGAGCTACCCGAGGGAAAACGTCTCGATACCGCAGCTCTGAAAAACCTCGCCAGCACCGACCCGATTCGAGCGGAGAAAAAGTTCGAAGCACCCTATGAGTTTCTACCCACCCATACCACGGTGCTCTACACCAACCATCTGCCCAAAGTCGGCACCATCGACAAAGGCACCTGGGACCGTATCCTGGTCATCCCGCTGCGGGCGAACTTTCGTGGCATGAAAGGCGAAGTCAAAAACTACGCCAAAATCCTAGCAGACAGGTGTGGCGGTGCGATCTTGCAGTGGATGATTGACGGCGCGGCCAAATACATCCAATCCGGATACGAACTGACCCCACCTGCTTGTGTCAAACAGGCGATTGAGGAGTACCGAGAAGAAAACGACTGGATCGGAAACTTCCTCGCCGAACGCTGCGAACTCAATCCCACATCAACCGAGCAAGCAGGTGCGCTCTATGAGCACTACCGCGCCTACTGCGATGAATTCGGCGAATACAAACGCTCCAACACCGATTTCAAGCGTGCTCTCATCAGCCGAGGATTCGACTGCCGCCGAAACAAGAACGGCACCTTTTGGTTCGGACTCAAGCTCAAAGACAACGGCCTGTTTTAAGAAAGGATGAACAAATACCTATGAGTTTTTACACCTACATGCTGGAAAACTATCTCACCGCAAGTGGACCGAAACGCGACCTTGCATCTGACATGAAATCGGACTTCGAGACCTTTCCGAGAAACACCACCAAAAACCTCCAAGCCGCCCATGCACGCATCCTTGGCTATTTGCAATACCATCACGCCTGCCTGGCATGCCTTGAGGTGTTTGAAGAATGCTGGAGCGAATACGTCGATCATTGCTTAAGCCAGCGCGAAACCCCATCCGGATAACTGGTGAGACGGGCTTTTCGGGTGTTGAGCAAATGTTAAGCGAAAAACACCCGAAAACCCATTCGTATCAGGGGTTTTAGCCTCTCGGTGCTGATGGGTGTTGCCTATTTCTATATATCGCATAAAAGAAAATCATCACACCCTAAGTGAAGTGATGATGACCAAATATATAGACGTAAGTTTCACCCAACACCGCATAACACCCCAAGCAAAAATCACGAGTAACAAGGAGACCAAAACCATGGAAGAAAAACGAATCGAACAAGCCTTGACCAAAACCGTCAAAGCTCGTGGCGGATGGTGTTTAAAGTTCGTCAGCCCATCGATGAACGGGATGCCTGACCGGCTCTGCCTCTTCCCGGATGGAAAAGCCGGGTTTGTTGAGGTGAAAGCACCGGGCAGAAAACCAACCCCACTCCAACAGACCCGCCACAAACAACTGCGCACGTTAGGGTTTCGAGTTTTTGTGTTGGATGACATGAGTCAGATTGGAGGTGTGGTCAATGCGCTATCAGGCACATAAGTACCAGGCTTTCGCCACCTCGTTTATCGAAAACCATCCAGCCTCTGCCGTGCTACTCGATATGGGTCTCGGCAAAACCGTGATCACACTGACGGCGATCTTCAACCTGCTCTTCGACGCATTCCTCGTGCGCCGGGTCTTGGTAGTGGCTCCGCTTCGAGTGGCACGGGAAACCTGGCCGACGGAAGCAAAGAAATGGGATCACCTCTCACTTCTCACGATCAGTGTCGCCGTGGGTACAGCTCGTGAACGGCGTGCCGCAATACTCTCTGGTGCGGACGTTACGGTGATTAACCGAGAAAACCTCGTGTGGCTGATCGAAGAATCGGGCTTGCCGTTTGACTTCGACATGGTGGTCGTCGATGAGCTTTCGAGCTTTAAAAACCACAAGACCAAACGCTTCAAAGCCCTCATGAAAGCCAGACCTCACGTGCGCCGCATCGTTGGTCTTACCGGCACACCTGCTTCTAATGGGCTCATGGATTTGTGGGCAGAGTTCAAACTCTTAGACATGGGACATCGGTTGGGGAGGTTTATTTCCGGATACCGCGAACGCTACTTTTTGCCCGACGCTAGAAACGGACAAGTGATCTTTTCCTACAAACCAAAGCCGGATGCCGAGCGAGCCATCTATAAAGCGATCTCAGACATGACGATCTCGATGAAAGCAACCGATCACCTTGAGATGCCTGATCTTGTCAAAGCTGAGCGCGAAGTCCAGATGACAGATGACGAATCCAAAGACTACGAGAAGTTCAAGCGCGAACTGGTCTTGACCCTTGGTGATGATGAAATCACTGCTGCAAACGCAGCTGTGCTCACCTCGAAGCTCTCCCAGATGGCAAACGGTGCGATCTATACCGATGACGGACAAACCGTACACCTGCATGACCACAAACTCGACGTGTTAGAAGACATGGTTGAAGCCATGAACGGCAAACCCGTACTAGTGGCCTACTACTTCAAACACGACCTACATCGCATCGAAGCAAGGCTCAAAACCCTGAAAGTCACCTTCGCACGCCTGGACTCTGCAGCTTCGATCCGGGCGTGGAACAAGGGCGAACTCACGGTGGGTTTGCTGCACCCGGCATCAGCCGGACACGGACTGAACTTACAAGAAGGTGGATCCCACCTGATCTGGTTTTCACTGCTGTGGAGTTTAGAGCTTTACCAACAAACCAACGCTAGGCTATGGCGACAAGGACAACAAGATAGCACCGTTATCATCAGTCACATCCTGTGCAAAGACTCCATCGATGAGCGCATCTTGACCGTGCTGGAAGGAAAAACCAAAACCCAAGACGCACTGATCAACGCCGTGAAAGCCGAACTCAAACCCCGACAATCCTAGAGACAATCAACAGCCAATCAGAGTCAAACCAAGTCAACCAGAGTCAATCTCCGTCAATCCGAGGAAGCAACCACTAAAAAACTTTCACGGAGGAACAAACTCTTATGTTGACTGCAAAAGAATACCTGCGCCAAGCCTACCGGCTCGACCAACAGATCAACTTTTTCGTTACCGAAATCCAAAACTTAAGAGAACTCGCCACCAGCGTCTCGGCACTCCAATACGACCGAGACCAAATCCAGAAAACACCAAGCACCGAGCCACCTTTCATCAAAGCCTTAGAAAAGGTCTGGGACTTAGAAGAAAAGCTCGCCCACAAGCTCGACGACTTATGTGCGCTGAAAGAACAGATCGTGACGGTCATCGAACACGTTGAAAACCCCGATGAGCGACTGACCTTGTCGTATCGCTACCTGCAAGGTAGAACCTGGGAGGACATCGGCGAGGCATTGTACGTTGATGAGCGAACCGCTCGACGCTGGCACGGACGAGCACTCTTACATGTCGTGATGCCGGATGCCCCGATTGTTCTGCCAAACCGTCAAACTCGTCCCAAGATGTCCGAGAATGTCCGCCACCAGTTTTGATACTATATAATCAGCGATAAAACTAAAGACTAAGACCTCGCAAGCACACGTTCTTACGGGGTCTTTTTATGCCTGAAGAAAGGAGGCGGACATGCCAAGGAAACCTAAGACACCGTGTTCTTATCCGGGATGCCCGCGCCTTACCGAGGGCAGGTTTTGCGAAGAGCACTTGAAAAAATACAACCAAGACTACGAACGCTACGGCAGAGACAAGAATGCCAAACGCAAATATGGACGGGCATGGAAACGCATCCGCGACCGCTACATCACCGCACACCCACTGTGCGAGATCTGTCTGGAGCAAGGCAGATATACGAAAGCTACCGAGGTACACCACAAGGTGCCACTCTCGTGGGGTGGCAGGCACGATGAAGCAAACCTGCAGGCCCTATGCCACGAGTGTCATTCGAGAATCACTGCCCAGATGGGTGACAGGTGGCATAAACGCACACACACAGTCACTTTGGAAAAGTGACAAAACAGACCCCTAGGGGGCATCTTAATCTCTACCATGCGGCCCTCGGGGAACGGTGCCGGGGCCTCGCGTGTAAAAACGCGGATTCAAACACCCGATTAACCCCACCATGTCTACAGAAAGGAGGAAATACTCATGGCAAAAGACGGAACACACCGTGGCGGCAGGCGCAAACGCGCCGGAACAAAGCCAAAACCCTTAATCGATAAGATCGCCGAAGGCAAACCCGCCGAAGTGCTCGATCCCACCTTGCCCGATGTGACCCTCCTTGTGGGTTCTGACATTGGTGAGGGTGCGGATTTAGAGGGCGCAGATATGCCCGAGCCTTCTAAGTATTTGTCGGCGAAGCAAAAAGATGGCACACCGCTTGGTGCCGATGAGCTCTACCGCGAAACATGGGCTTGGCTGCATGAGCGAGGCTGCTCACATCTGGTATCTCCTCGGCTGATTGAGGCGTATGCACAAAACTTCGCCCGCTATATCCAGTGTGAAAACGCCATCTCGCACTTTGGCTTGCTCGGCAAACACCCTACTACGGGCGGGGTTGTGACCAGTCCGTTTGTGACGATGAGTCAGAGCTTTCAAAAGCAAGCCAATGTGCTGTGGTACGAGATTTTCGACATCGTCAAACAAAACTCCACCGTCTCTTACGACGGTCCAACACCAGCCGATGACCTGATGGAACGGCTTTTGCAAACCAAGAAATGAGGTGAACGCTTATGTTTGAAAAAGTAAATCCCGCTCATCCCGATAAAATCGCTGACCGCATCGCCGGTGCCATTGTAGATCTCGCCTATAAGGCTGAGACAGATCCGAAGATTGCGGTCGAAGTACTGATCGGGCACGGAAACTGTCATGTAATCATAGAAACCAACACACATATCAACACGGCAGAGATTGATGCCACAGTCAAGCGCATTGCTGGGAATGTGTCTGTACATGTCGAGCAGGTCGCACAAGATGTGTATCTCTCAGCCAATCAAGCAGACGAGTTTCGCTGCGGTGATAACGGCATCTTCACCGGTGTTCCAGTGAATACTGAGGAAGAAAAACTCGCCCGTATTGCCCGTGACCTCTACGCCGCCTATCCCAGTGACGGCAAACACATCCTCGATGGCGATCAGCTGATTATTTGCCAATCCTGCGCCAACACAGAAAAACTTCGCTCGGATTTTCCCAGCGCGGTTGTGAACCCGCTGGGTGACTGGACCGGTGGCACGGACGTGGATACCGGAGCGACCAATCGAAAACTCGGCTCAGATATGGGACGCGCCGTAACCGGTGGTGGTTTGCATGGCAAAGACCTCTCCAAGGCTGATGTGTCGGTCAACATCTACGCACATCTCAAAGCGCAAGAGACCGGTGAAGTGCAACGATTTTGTTGCGCGATTGGAGATACCAAGGTTGATGGCAAGCCTTACGGCGAGATTGTTGCGATTGCCCGCGATTACATCAACCGTCTGGGTGGGTTTGAGCAGTTTGCTAAATGGGGGTTGATTCGATGAACACGACCAAAGACATGCAACTGATCCCCATTTCCGAGTTGGTTCCGTATGTGAATAACGCCCGCACGCATTCGCCGGAGCAGGTTTTGAAACTGCGTGCTTCGCTTCGGGAATTCGGCTTTGTCTCGCCGGTCATCATCGACAAGGACAAAAGCATCCTCGTCGGTCATGGACGTGTACAAGCCGCCAAAGAAGAAGGCATCTGCCAGGTGCCCTGCGTGATCGCGGACTATCTCACTGATGCGCAAAAGAAAGCCTATATTCTTGCAGATAACCGTCTCGCGCTTGATGCGGGCTGGGACGAAGAGCTGCTGCGTATTGAGATTGAAGCTCTGCAAGGTGCCGATTTTGACCTGTCGCTCATGGGTTTTGATGATGCTGAGCTTTCTGCTTTGTTCGACCTTGGTACAGAAGCCACGGATGATGGTTTCGATGAAGCTGAGGAGCTTGAAAAGCCTGCTATTACCAGAAACGGTGATGTGTGGCAGATCGGTAAACACAAGGTCATCTGCGCAGATTCCACGCTGCCCGAGACCTACCAGACTCTGCTTGGGGATATAAAGGTGAATCTGGTGTGTACCGACGCGCCCTATTTCGTAAATCTTGAGTCCGCATCGGGCAAGATTAGAAACGACGACCTTGATGACAAACAAGCCTACGAGTTCTTGATGAAGGTCTTCGCCTGCTTCAAACAGGCAATGGCTAAAGATGCGTCGATTTACGAGTTTTATGCTACCAGCAAATCGCGAATCTTTTTGGATGCCTTTGAAGATGCCGGCTTCAAGCTCGGAGCAGGCCTTATTTGGCGTAAAGAGCGCGCACCCTTGATGCGCACCGACTGGAAGTTCAACTTTGAGCCGATCCTTTTTGGTTGGCGAAAAGACGGCAAACACAACTGGTATGGAGACCAAAAACAAAAAGCCTGCTTCGACTTCGACGGCATCAAAAACTCGAAAACAGACGGTCACGGGCATCCTTCCAGCAAACCCGTACCCTTGATCGCGCACTTGATTAAACAATCCACTCAAACCAACGCACTCGTCCTCGATGGCTTTCTTGGCTCTGCCTCCACGCTGATTGCATGCGAACAACTCGGGCGCATCTGCTATGGCATTGAGCTGGAGCCCAAATATGTCGATGTGGCCTGCGCTAGGTTTGCCGAGTTTGCTGGCAGCACGGAAAACATCACCTGCACCCGTGACGGCAAGACTTATACCTACTCTGAGCTGCTCGCGAAGCGAGGTGAAACCTATGACGAATAAGCCTTTGACTTTGGGTTCGCTCTTTGACGGTTCTGGCGGGTTTCCTTTAGCCGCTTTGCAGCTAGGGATGCGCCCGGTGTGGGCGTGCGAGATCGAACCCTTTGCGATCCGCGTGACCACGAAAAAACTCCCGCAGGTCGCGCACTTCGGCGACATCCAAACCGTCTCAGGAAAGACTCTGCCGCCGGTGGATATCGTGACCTTTGGCTCTCCCTGCCAAGACCTCTCCATTGCCGGTAGGCGTGAAGGCATTCAAGGCACGCGCTCAAACCTGTTTTACGAAGCCATCCGCATTATTAAAGAAATGAGGTGTGAAACTGATGGACAATACCCCAAATATGCCGTGTGGGAAAACGTGCCGGGAGCTTTCTCTTCCAACAAAGGCCAAGACTTCGCCTCGGTCCTTGAAGCGTTCTGCCAGCTTAAAGGATATTCGCTTCCAGAAACTCGACCTGACAAGTGGCACAGTGCCGGTGAGATCGTGGCAGATGATTTCTCGCTCGGATGGCGGGTACTTGATGCGCAATACTTCGGAGTACCCCAACGACGCAAACGAATCTTCCTTGTCGCAGATCTTACAAGCCCACGTGCCGGAAGAATACTATTTGAGTCCCAGAGCCTGCCAAGGCATCCTCAACCGAGCAGCGAACAAAGACAAACTGCTCCCTCAAATCTTGGAGCACGCACTGATCCGACAAGCAGGTACGTGTTAAACGACCAAGGCGGGGCGGTCATGCACGTGACAGAAAACCAAACGGGCACACTACGGGCAGAAACACATGGACATGTGCCACTTGTCTTTGACAACCACGCACAAGATGCCCGCTACACCGGTCCCTTTGAAACCAACCCGACCATTACCTCACGTTACGGTACTGGTGGAAACAACCAGCCACTGGTCATGAACCAACTGCCAAAAGCGTATGCGATCGCGGGCAAACACAAACGATCCATGTTCACGGGCACCGAAAACGACGAAGCCACCACAACTACCTCACGCACCATCGATACCAAAGGCGGCGATCCGTGCTGTAATCAAGGTGGGATGGCTGTGCTCTGTAAAACCCCATCTACACCGTCTGCCTATGCGGTTCGAAGGTTGACACCTATCGAGTGTGCTCGCTTACAGGGCTTTCCCGATGACTGGTGCGAGAACCTCGCTGAGGAAAACCCTAGTGACTTTCAGATCGCCTTTTGGAAACAGGCCTTTGAGATCTATGCCAAACAATCCGCCAAACCCCGAAAACCAAAAACCGAGCGACAAGTGCGCACGTGGCTGAAAAAACCGTACTCCGATACCGCAGCCTACAAGCTGTGGGGAAACGGCGTAGCACTGCCATGCGTGCGCTACGTACTGGGAGCGATTCTAACGCAGCATCAAAAATAAAACTTGCTATTCCTCCCACACAGAGTGATGTATAGACATACCACAAGGTAAGGAGGAAAAACCAATGTTCACCAGAGAATATGGACTCACCGGCTCAGAGCGCAGACCACTGGTTCGCGTGATAGAAAAAGCCCTCGGAGTCAAAGCTCATTGTACGAGAAAACCAGACTTTTGCTACCACTTCACCGACGGCATCCGGCTGGATAACCACGGGGTGCTCACCATTGAAGATCCGCACGCAAACCGAAAACTTCTCGACGCACTGGATTCGGCAGGATATCCAACCGGGGTTGAAAAACGAGTCGAGATGTCGATTTCCATTCCCAAAGACGGATTCGGGGAAGCGGAGCTTGAGCGGCTGCATCAGATCATTGCGTCGAAAACAACGGTGATTCAAAAAGCACTGGGAATAGACGTACTGCCCATTGAGGTCGGCGAAGACACGATCAGCTTTCCGTGGTTTCCCATTACACCTGCCGCGCGGGATCTCGAAGCCTACATCCAGCTGATTGCACTCATTGCTAAGCTCGCCAAACACTCCGAGCGGATCCTTGCCAAAGACCACGAGGTGGAAAACGAACGCTACTACTTCCGCTGTTTTCTGCTGCGCCTTGGCATGATCGGTCCCGAATATAAAGAAATCCGCAAAATCCTGCTTCGAAACCTCGAGGGATCCTGTGCGTTTAAGTACTACAAACGAAGAGAGGGCGAAGCATGAGAACCCCAACCAGAAAGGAACGAGAACGCATCGAACAAGCCTATCCGATTGGTTCTGTCGTGGAACTGGTTGAGATGAACGACCCGCACGCACCAAGGGTGGGAACGAAAGGTCGGGTGCTTGGCATCGATGACATTGGCTCGCTCTTAGTAGCGTGGGAAAACGGATCGCATCTTCACGTTTTATGGAACATTGACCGGGTAAAAATTGTCGAAAAATAAGGCGAAATACCTGCTCAAACCGCTTGCTATTCTCCTCAAACAGAGTGATATATAGACACACAAGAACAGACGAACCCAAGGAGGAAAACAGTCATGAAAACCACGATTGAACACCTGCAGGAACAAAGCGAAGTCCTCTTCGACGAAAACACCGTGATCGCCATCCGCTACCGCTACTACAACAGAGAAAACGAAGGCTACCAAGCAGAAATCTACAGCTTTGCTGAAGAGCCCTACGGAAGCATGTGGAGCAGTGATTGCCGAGACCGCATCGAGTGCGAACTCCGCCTTGAAAAATGCTGCGACGAGTACTTCAAAACGAATCTGGAAACCATGCGCTGGGCGATGAAAAACGCCTAAAAATACCCCAAAATAGCTGCAGAAATGACTTGCTATTCTCCTCGAACAGAGTGATATATAGACACACAAGGAAAGCAAACCCAAGGAGGAAAACAAGCATGAAAACCAGCGAAACGAAAACCCTGATCACCTCGATTTTGAACATCCCAAAAGACGCGGCACCCCACGGTGACATTCAAGCCGAAGCCGGCATCGACTTTGAAACCCTCGAAGCCTTAGCAAACGAGCTGGGAGCCGAAAAACTGGCGGTTAAAACCATGAACCGCTTCGGATGGCACTTCACCAAAGCAGACGAGATCATCGCCCTGGCCAAGAAGCGCAACTTGGAAGATCCGAGCTACCGCATCGCCCAAGACATCATGGACACCGAAGCGAGCTTTTTGGCCGAATTCAACTAAGACAAACCGCAACCCCAAACAGCAACGAGCCGAACCAAAGCGGCTCTTGCTCTCGTAGAAGAAACCAGATCGCAAGGCGCGGTCTTTTTTTGTGCCCAAATTTAGAAAGGAGGCAACCTAGGCATGCGTAAACTCAAAACCTACCAACCCACCCAATTTATGGCGAAAAGCTCCCACTACGATAAGCGCAAGGCTGATTATGCGGTTGCCTTCATCGAGTGCCTGCGGCACACCAAAGGTACGTGGGCAGGCAAACCCTTTGAACTCATTGACTGGCAAGAACAAATCATCCGCGACCTCTTTGGCATCGTCAAAGAAAACGGATACCGCCAGTTCAACACCGCCTACATTGAGATCCCCAAAAAGATGGGCAAAAGTGAGCTTGCCGCCGCTGTGGCCTTGTTGCTTTGTTGTGCTGATGGTGAGCAGCGTGCCGAAGTCTATGGATGTGCAGCTGACCGCCAACAAGCCTCCATTGTTTTTGAGGTTGCAGCCGACATGGTGCGCATGTGCCCGGCTCTATCCAAACGGGTGAAGATTCTCGCTTCCACCAAAAGGATCGTGTTCACGCCCACCAACAGCTTCTATCAAGTTCTAAGTGCTGAAGCCTATTCCAAGCATGGCTTTAACATTCATGGCGTGGTCTTTGATGAGCTACACACCCAGCCCAACCGAAAACTCTTTGATGTCATGACCAAAGGATCTGGTGATGCCCGTGCTCAGCCCCTTTATTTCCTTATTACTACGGCTGGCACGGATACGCATTCGATCTGTTATGAGACGCATCAAAAAGCCAAAGACATCCTAGAAGGCAGAAAAATCGACCCTACCTTCTATCCCGTAATCTTCGGCGCAGACGAAAACGATGACTGGACTGATCCAGCCACATGGAAGAAAGCCAACCCCTCACTCGGCATCACTGTCGGCATCGATAAGGTCAAAGCAGCCTGTGAATCCGCTCGGCAAAACCCAGCCGAAGAAAACACCTTCCGGCAACTCCGCTTAAACCAGTGGGTCAAACAATCCGTGCGCTGGATGCCACTGGAGGTCTGGGACAAAAACGCGTGCCCTGTTGATCTTGAGGATTTGGAAGGACGGGTTTGCTACGGCGGTCTCGACCTATCGTCGACCACTGACATCACCGCTTTTGTTCTCGTATTCCCACCGGTAGGCGATGATGACCCATACGTGATTGCGCCGTGGTTTTGGATTCCCGAAGACAACCTCGAACTGCGAGTTGCTCGTGACCATGTGCCGTATGACGTGTGGGAAAAACAAGGCTTTCTCAATACCACTGAAGGAAATGTCGTCCACTACGGTTACATCGAAGCCTTCATCGAAAACCTCGGCACACGTTTCAACATCCGAGAGATCGCCTTTGACCGGTGGGGAGCCGTTCAGATGGTGCAAAACCTCGAAGGCATGGGTTTTACCGTCGTGCCTTTCGGGCAAGGGTTTAAAGACATGAGTCCGCCGACCAAAGAGCTCATGAAACTCGCCCTCGAAGCCAAGCTGGCCCATGGTGGACACCCGGTGCTTCGCTGGATGATGGACAACATCTACATCCGCCAAGACCCCGCCGGAAACATCAAATGTGACAAGTCAAAATCCACGGAGAAAATCGACGGTGCTATCGCTACCATCATGGCGCTCGACCGAGCCATCCGCTGTGGCAACGACACCTCCGAGTCGGTTTACGATTCGCGAGGACTTTTGCTTCTTTAACACCGAAGCACTTCACGTTTGTGGGGTGCTTTTTTCATGCCCAAATACCAGGAAGGAGGTTTATTTTCTATGGGGTTTTGGTCTTCACTTTTTCATTACCGTGACAAGCCGCAAAATGCCACCCAAGGCAGTGGGTATCGGTTTTTCCTTGGCGCGACCACGTCAGGCAAAGCTGTAACTGAACGCTCTGCGATGCAGATGACGGCAGTGTATTCGTGCGTGCGAATCTTAGCCGAGGCGATTGCAGGTCTACCGCTGCATCTGTTGGATGAGTCTGATGGCACAGCGAAACGCAAAGCCACCGAACACCCGCTGTATCGGGTGCTTCACGATGAGCCGAATAGCGAGATGACGAGCTTTATCTTCCGTGAAACCCTCATGACACATCTGCTTTTGTGGGGAAACGCCTACGCACAGATCATTCGAAATGGCCGTGGCGAAGTTGTAGGGCTTTATCCGTTGATGCCGTCTCGGATGAGCGTGGACAGAGATGAGCGAAAGCAGCTGGTCTATCAGTATCTGGTGGGTACCGATGAGCCGAACGTGAAAAACGGCGGTCTGGTCACCCTAACCTCGCGTGATGTGCTCCATATTCCCGGTCTGGGCTTTGATGGTCTGGTTGGGTATTCACCGATTGCGATGGCGAAAAACGCGATCGGCATGGCAATTGCCTGTGAGGAATACGGTGCGACCTTTTTCGCTAATGGTGCTGCTCCCGGTGGTGTGTTAGAGCATCCGGGGATCATTAAAGATCCAGAACGGGTGCGCGCCTCGTGGAATGCGACCTTTGGTGGTGCTGCGAACGCAAACAAGATCGCAGTACTCGAAGAAGGCATGCGCTATACACCGATCTCGATTAGTCCGGAGCAAGCGCAGTTTTTAGAGACCCGCAAGTTTCAGCTTGATGAGATTGCCCGTATTTTCCGTATCCCGCCACACATGGTCGGTGACCTCGATAAATCTTCGTTTTCCAATATTGAGCAGCAGTCGCTCGAGTTTGTGAAATACACGCTCGATCCGTGGGTGGTGCGCTGGGAGCAAGCCTTACAAAGAGCCCTTCTAACCGATAAGGAAAAGGCACATCTGACGATTCATTTCAATGTCGACGGGTTGCTTCGAGGCGACTATGAGTCACGCATGAACGGCTATGCCACCGCCCGGCAAAACGGCTGGATGAGTGCAAACGACATCCGTGCGCTGGAAAACCTCGACCGTATCCCTGAGGAGGAAGGCGGTGATTTGTATTTGATTAACGGCAACATGACCAAACTCAAAGATGCCGGACTATTCGCCGGCAACCAACCTTTGGAAGGAGGAGAAACGATTTGAGTAAACGATTTTGGAACTGGAAACAATACCCAACAAATGCCGATGAGCGTCCGTGTGAGCGGACGCTTTATTTATGCGGCACGATTGCCGAAGAGACCTGGTTTGATGACGAGGTAACACCTGCCATCTTCAAAGAAGAGCTCACCGCCAGCACGGGTGATATTACGGTGTGGATTAACTCACCGGGTGGCGACTGTATCGCTGCGGCACAGATTTACAACATGCTGATGGAATACCCCGGTCAAGTGACCATCAAGATTGATGGGATTGCCGCTTCTGCTGCATCTGTGATTGCAATGGCCGGCACCACCGTGTTGATGAGTCCGGTAGCAACCATCATGATCCATAACCCGATCACGAGCGTGTATGGAGACACGCAAGAAATGCGTCGGGCTGCCCAAATGCTCTCTGAGGTCAAAGAATCCATCATCAACGCCTACGAGATCAAAACCGGCATGAACCGCCGAGAACTCGCCAAGCTGATGGATGCCGAGACATGGATGAACGCCCACAAAGCAAAAGAACTCGGCTTTATCGATGCAATCTTAGAGCCGAGCAAGATTACCCCCGAAGACATGGCCGCGATTTCGAATCCGGCAACCGCCATGTTCGACCGCAAAAAGGTCGTGAACTGTTTGCACGAGAAGCTGGCGAAAGCCTGCCACATCAACACTGCGAAGGCGAAACCTACCGAAGAAGACACCAACTCGCCTAAGCATTTGGCAGATGAAATCTTAAAACGTCTGTCGATTTACGAAACCCTGTAAGGAGGAAAACACTTATGAATATTATGGAACTGAATCAAAAGCGTCAGGCCGCGGTCGATGCCGCTAAGCTCTTTGTTGCGTCTCATCGAAACGAACACGGTGTGCTGTCGGATGAGGATAACGCCATCTGGGAAAAGATGGACAAAGAAATCCAAGACTACTCCCGTGAGATCAAGCGCATGACCCGTGAAGCGCAAATGGATGAGGAACTCAAAGCACCGGTCAATCAACCGCTGGTCTCCAAACCCGCCACCGCTACTGCCACTATGGACAAGACGGAAAAACCGAAGAGTTTTCGAGCCAAGGCCGAATATAAGCAGGCGATGTTGGATGCGTTGCGGTCGAACTTCACGCGCATTTCCAATGTGCTGCAAGAAGGCGTGGATGCTGATGGTGGCTATCTGGTGCCTGAAGAGTACGATCAGACGCTGTTCAAAAGTCTGCAAGAAGAAAACATTGTTCGCCAGCTTGCCCGCAAGGTGAACACCAGTGCCGTGCATAAGATCAATATCGCTACAACCACTCCGGCAGCGGCATGGATTGACGAAGGCGGCGCATTAGAGTTCAAGGATGCCAAGTTCGACCAGGTTCTGCTCGATGCCCACAAGCTCTATGTTGCCGTGAAGGTGACCGAAGAGCTCCTCTATGATTCAGCTTTCGATCTGGAATCCTATCTCATGACCAGCTTTGCAAAAGCACTGGCAAATGCTGAGGAAGATGCCTTCTTGAACGGTACGGGAACCGGTCAGCCTTTGGGCTTGTTTGCTGACAAAGGCGGCGGCGAGGTCTTTAAGAAACTCACAGCCGAGATCAAGGGCGATGACGTGTTGGATTTGACCTATGGGCTGAAGCGCCCGTACCGCAAAAACGCGGCGTTCATCATGAACGATGCCACCATTGCCACCATCCGCAAGTTCAAAGACGGAAATGGCAACTTCATGTGGCAGCCGTCCTATCAGGTCGGAGAGCCCGACACACTGCTTGGGTATCCGATTCACACCTCTGCCTTTGCCCCCGAAGACAAGATCGCTTTCGGAGACTTCTCCTACTACAACATCGGTGACCGTGGTACGCGCTCCTTTGCGCAGCTGCGTGAACTTTATGCCGGTAACGGCATGATTGGCTTTGTGGCTAAAGAGCGTGTGGACGGCAAGCTCATCTTGCCTGAAGCCGTACAAATCCTGCAGCTCAAAGGCACGACTCCCGCTGCTCGCTAACCGATAGAAAACCCCTGATGCTAGGAAGGGTGGCTCTCCTCATAGGGAGTCACTCTTCCTGCGTTTACGCCAGGGAAAGGAGGAATGAAGCTACATGTGGACACTCGAGGAAGTCAAAACCTACCTACGCGTGGATTTTTCCGATGACGACGCACTCATCCAAACCCTGATGGACTCGGCGTTGCGGTTTGTGAAAAACGTGGCACGCATCGAAACCGATGCGGAGCTTACTGCTTTTACTGATGCGAAGGCAGCACTGCTATACACCGTCGCTTACCTCTATGAACACCGAGAACAAGCCGATCACCGCGAGCTTGCCTTAACGCTTCGCGCCCTTCTTTTCGGTCAACGTCAGGAGGCGTTCTAAATGGATATTGCACTACTCAATACGCGGGTGACCTTCCAAAAACGCAGTGTGGCATCGGATGCGATTGGCAACCAGATCGAACACTGGACAGATGCGTATACCTGCGCGGCCACCATCTCTGGTGAGGGCGGAGACGAGGTGATGGCAGCTGGAGCCGAACGCGATCGGCACGCCATGAACGTGACGGTGCGCTGGTGCAGGCAAGCCGCCAATGTGAATCCAAGTGACTATCGGATCATCTTTGACGGGGGCGTGTTTGATATCGAGCGGATCGATCACCTCTCGTTTAAGAAACGCGCCATCAAATTCTTCTGCACCAAGGAGCGTGTCTCATGAGCCGGCGCGTCAAAATCGAGGATCTCAGCGAGGCAGTCATGCAAGAACTGAACGCCTATGCCAAGACAACCTCTGAGGGCATGAAGAAAGCTGTCACCAAAGCCGGTGCGACCGTGAGAAAAGAAATCCAAGCGACAGCGCCTATGCGTTCAGGCGCATACAAGAAAAGCTGGTCGGTCAAAAAAGTGAGCGAAAACGCCAACAGCCTACAGGTGACCGTCCATTCGAGGAATCGCTACCAGCTCGCACACTTACTGGAACATGGGCATGCGAAACGAAATGGTGGGCGCACCAAAGCCATGCCGCATATCGCACCGGCTGAAAGTCTAGGCGAAGAACAGCTCTTGGCTGAGCTAGAAAGGATGATCCGAGATGGATGAACTACTCACGCTCTTAAAGCAAATCGGGTTGCCTTATGCCTATGACCATTTCGCACCCGGACAAGCACCTGCTCCACCGTTTCTGTGTTACCTCAAACCCGAAACCCACAACTTCGCAGCCGACGGCATCGTCTACCTAAGCGTTGAGGTGGTACACGTGGAGCTTTACACCGACTACAAAAACCCCGCCATCGAAAAGCGCATGGAAACCGTGCTTCGTGAGGCGGGGATCTTTTTTGACAAAACCGAAGTCTATATCGAATCCGAGCACCTCTTTGAAGTGCTCTATTCCTTTGAATGGAAAGGAGAACCATAAACCATGGCAGATGTAAAAGGAAACAAGGTCAAATACAACATCAAAAACGTCTATGCCGCCAAGATGACCGAAACCATCAAAGACGGCGTATCCACCTTCACCTACGCCGAGCCTAAAGCGGTCCCCGGCGCAGTCTCACTCTCACTCGATGCAGAAGGCGAATCCTCACCGTTTTACGCTGACGGCATCGTGTATTTCCGTACCGTCACCAACAACGGATATTCAGGCGAGCTGGAAATTGCGCTCATCCCGGAGTGGTTTCGCACCGAAATCTTGCAAGAAACTCTGGATGCGAAAGGCGTGCTGGTTGAAAACTCTTTGACAGCAGAATCGGTCAAGTTTGCGCTGCTCTTTGAGTTTGACGGGGATGTAAAAGCTATCCGTCACGCGCTCTACAACTGCACCGCCAGCCGCCCGTCTATTGAGTCTCAAACCAAAGAAGACACGATTGAACCCGGCACCGAAACCCTCTCACTGACGGCTGATCCGCGCGCAGATGGTCTGGTAAAAGCCAAGACCGGAGACACCACGGATAAAACCACCTACGACAACTGGTACAAGACCATTTATGTCCCGACCCAGAAAGGAGCCAGTGCATGATTGAGAAAACCATCACCGTATCAGGCAAACCCGTCGCGTTTCGCTCTTCGGCTGCAATCCCCAGATTGTATCGGGCAAAGTTCGGCCGTGACATCTTCAAAGACCTCTCCAAGCTCGAAAAAGCCTACAGCCACGCCACAAGCGAAGACGGAGGATTTCCGATTGAGGATCTCGAGATTTTTGAAAACGTCGCCTACGTCATGGCCTTCCATGCCGACAACACAATCCCGAAAACCATCGAAGCATGGCTCGATGAGTTCGAGATGTTTTCCATCTATCAAGTGCTACCCGAGATTCTTGCCTTGTGGGGCGAGAACCTGAAAACCGAGGTGACATCAAAAAAAGACAAGCGGCCACAAGCCGCCAAATGACCACCGCACTCCTGCTCCTTCGTGCCTGCCAGATCGGGGTACCCATTGGTGACATGCACCTAATCTCAATCGGGCTGCTGCTCGATATGTGGACGGAGAAAACCAACGACACAGCCACCTATGAGCGCATTGCCACCCAAGAAGACTTTGACCGCTTCTAAGCCACCACACGGGTGGCTTTTTTCATGCACCAGAAAGGAGGATGTATGGCTTCACGGATTAAGGGCATCACGGTTGAAATCGGTGGGGATACCACCGGTTTAGACAAAGCCTTAAAACAAGTCCAATCAACGCTTCGTGCCACGCAGTCTTCCCTTCGGGATGTGAACCGGCTGTTAAAGCTCGATCCGAAAAACACCGAGCTGTTGGCACAAAAGCAGCGTCTGTTGCAAGACGCGATCAAGAACACCAAAGACAAACTCGACACCTTAAAGACCGCTTCCGAACAAGCAAAGGCTCAGCTGGAATCAGGAACGCTTGGACAAGACAAATACGACGCTTTGCAGCGCGAGATCGCAGAAACCGAGCAGGCACTCAAACGCCTGCAGGCTGAGGCACTCAACACGAATACGGTCTTTTCAAAGATGGACGCTGTTGGTGCATCAATGAAAAAGACCGGGGATGCGATTGCGGGTGTGGGACAAAAGCTCATGCCTGTCTCACTTGCCACAGCCGGTCTAGGTACGCTCGCCATCAAGACCGCCGGGGATTTTGATCAGGCTATGAGCCAGGTCTCCGCCATCTCAGGTGCTACCGGCAGTGATTTGCAGGCTTTGCGGGATAAGGCGCGCCAGATGGGTGCGACCACTCGCTATTCGGCAACCGATGCAGCACAAGCCTTGGGATATATGGCACAAGCCGGCTGGACGACCGAGCAGATGCTTTCCGGCATCGATGGTGTGATGAACTTGGCGGCATCTTCCGGTGAAGATCTCGCCATGACCTCCGATATCGTGGTCGGCTCACTCAATGCGTTCGGGCTGAAAGCTCAGGATGCTGCGCACTTTGCTGACGTGTTGGCTACAGCCTCTGCTGCATCGAATACGGATGTGGCGATGATGGGTGAAACCTTTAAGTACTGTGCACCGGTTGCAGGAGCTTTGGGTTTTAAGGTCGAAGAAGCCGCCGAAGCGGTCGGTCTGATGTCGAATGCCGGTATCAAGTCCACACAGGCCGGTACCGCGCTTCGTACCATTTTTAACTCGCTGTCCAAAGATTTAGAAATCACCGGTGAGTCCATCGGAAAGGTCGTGGTGCAGACCACGAACGCGGATGGATCGATGCGTGGTCTCAATGAGATCCTCACCGATTGTCGTGCGGCGTTTGCCAATTTGACCGAGTCGGAAAAGGTCCATGCGGCAGAGCAGCTGGTCGGTAAAAACGCGATGAGCGGTTTTCTCGCGCTCATGAATGCGGCACCCGAAGACATCGACAATATGCGCGATGCGCTCAACAATGCGTCCGGTTCTGCCAAGCACATGGCAGAAGTCATGCAAGACAACCTGCCCGGACAAATCGAAGAGCTCAAATCCGCCCTTGAAGAACTCGCCATCTCGGTCGGTGATGCACTGATGCCGACGGTGCGCGAGATCGTGAAAAAAGTGCAAGACTTCGTCAACTGGCTCAATTCTTTAGATGAGTCCACTCGCGCCGTAATCATCAAAGTGGGACTGTTCGTCGCCGCTTTAGGGCCGGCCTTACTCCTCATCGGTAAGGTCATCTCGTCGGTTGGTGGCATGATCACCACGTTTTCAACCGTGGGCAAAGCCGTATCTACCTTTATGACCGATGTCGGTGGTATCTCCGGTATCTTCACCAAGCTGGGTGCAGCCATTGGCGGGATTTCTGCGCCCGTGGTGGCTGTCGTTGCTGTGGTGGGCACACTGGTTGCGGCCTTCGTGCATCTGTGGAACACCTCAGAAGATTTCCGCAACTCCATCACGCAGACGTGGAATCAGATCAAAGAAGCCTTTAGCAGTTTTGCAGATGGCGTGGTAGAGCGCATTAACGCGCTCGGGTTTGACTTCACCTCTTTTGGTGAGCTGGTCATCTCCATCTGGAATGGCTTCACCCAGCTGCTCGCACCGGTGTTCACCAATGCGTTCAACGCGATTGCGAGCGTGCTGCAAGGAGCCCTCACGGTCATTACCGGGATCTTGGATGTGTTCATTGGACTGTTTACCGGTAACTGGACCCAGCTGTGGGAAGGCATCAAAACCATCTTCAGTGGTATCTGGACAGCTATCACCGGCGTGTTCCAAGCCGCATGGGACATGATTGTTGGTGTGACCTCTACGGTTTTGTCGTGGTTCGGTACAACGTGGAGTGAGGTCTGGACGAGCATCAAGACCTTCTTTGAAAACACGTGGAACGCCATCACGAGCTTCTTTAGCGGTATCTGGGACGCGATCACCACAACGGTCACGGGCGCGGTCACGTCCGTGTCGACCACGGTTTCAACCGTGTTTAGTCAGATCAGCCAGACTGCCACGAACATCTGGAACGGTATCAAGAGTGCTATCACGAACGTGGTAAACGGCATCAAAAACACGGTCTCAAACGTGTTCAACAGTGTGAAGGACACCTTGAGTTCGGTCTTTAACTCGATCAAAAGCACCGCATCGAGCGTGTGGAATGGGATTAAGTCAGCGATTCTGTCTCCCATTGAGTCGGCGAAAAACACGATCAAAGGCATCGTGGATAAGATCAAAGGCTTCTTCTCTGGTCTTAAGATCAGCCTGCCCAAGATCAAGCTGCCGCACTTTCACATTTCGGGCGGCTTTTCGATTGTGCCACCGCGTGTACCGCACCTGTCTATTGAGTGGTACAAGGAAGGCGGTATCATGACCCGCCCGACACTCTTTGGCATGAACGGCACCTCTCTCATGGCAGGAGGTGAAGCCGGCCATGAAGCGATCCTGCCGCTACGTGAGTTCTACACCAAACTCGAAGGCATGCTCGCCGCACGGGACACCTCTGTGATGGAACAGTATCTGGCCGTGATTGCGGGCAATTCCGAAAAACAAATCGTACTCGATAGTAAAACGCTGGTCGGGGCGCTCACCGGCAAGCTCGACCAAGCCTTAGGCCGCCAAGCCGTAATGGCAAAAAGGAGGATCCGATGAATGTAAATGTTGGTTTTGGAGCCACAATCAATGGCAAACACACGTGGAAAGACTACCGGCTCGTGGTCTCAAACACCGATGTGGTGGGGATGCCTAAGCCTAAGACCCTCTTTGTGGATATTCCCGGATCCTCCAAACGGCTCGATCTCTCCGAAGCCCTCACCGGGCGGTGCGAATACAGTGAACGCACGTTATCTTTTGTGCTGGGTGGAATCGGGCCGATTGAAAACTGGGCAGCAAGGCTCACCGCGTTTGTGAACGAGATTCACGGCAAGCGCGTACAAGTCGTCATCGACCAAGAACCCGACTACTACTTTGAGGGCAGAGCCGAGGTCAAAGGTTTTGACCGCATCCGAGCACTGGGAAAAATCGAGCTCGAGATTGTCTGTGATGCCTACAAGTGGGAGGTTGTCTCCAGCAGCGCAGACTGGCTGTGGGATCCCTTTAACTTTGAAACCGGCATCATCCGCGAATACAAAAACCTAAAGGTCAACAACACCCTCGTACTCACCATTCCCGGCTCGCGCATCCCGGTCGTGCCGACCTTCATCCTCTCAAACGTACAAGCAGGAACAAGCAGTCCTTATGTCTATGTGGATGAATACCGAAAACGCTGGAATCTCAGTACCGGAAAAAACCGCTTTGCTGAACTCAGTATCCCACCAGAAGGTTTGCGACTGACGCTGTCAGGAACCTTCACGCTCACGATTGATATGAAAGGAGGATCGCTCTAAATGTTTCAAGTCTTCTACAACAACCAAACCCTCTACCAACCAGGAGACACCCAAGCGATCCTGCTTGAACCAACCTTACAGCTGGCCCTAAGTAAATCGGGTGCCTTCACTGCAAAGATCCCACCCACCAACCCGCTCTATGACAAGGTAAAAGAACTCACCGGTGAGATTCGAGTGGAACGAGATGGCAAAGCTCTTTTCCATGGGCGCATCCTCACCATAGAAATCGACTTTACAAAGAACAAGGAAATCACCTGTGAAGGCGAGCTATCCTTCTTGCTTGACACGGTGCAAGAACCAGCCGAGTTTCACGACATCAGCGTGCGCGCCTTCCTCGAAACCCTCATAGCCAAACACAACACCCAAGTCGGTGACAGTGGCGTGCAGTTCAAGATCGGGCAAGTCACGGTGCATGACCCGAACGATTCGCTCTATCGCTACACAAACTGGGAAACCACCCTTGAGGCAATCAATGACAAACTCGCCGATCGGCTCGGCGGATTTTTGCGGGTGCGCCGTGAAGGCAGCGTACGTTATTTGGACTATCTCGCTGCGTCTGATCACACAAGTGCGCAGGTGATCGAGTTCGGTGAAAATCTCCTCGACTACACCGAGAACCTGCACACCGAAAACCTCTGCACCCGCGTGATTCCGCTTGGTAAACGCCTTGAAACCTCAACGATTGCGGCACTCGAGGAATACACCACCATCAAAACCATCAACGGCGGCAAACCTTACGTGGAATCGGCCGAGGCTGTGAAAACCTATGGGGTGATTACCCGCACGGTGCGCTTTGATGACGTGACGATTCCGGCGAACCTGAAGAAAAAAGCCGAGAAGTATCTGAAAGACACCCAGTTTGCTGATGTCAGTCTCGAGCTATCTGCTGTTGATTTGCACCTGCTCGACCGCAACATCGAAGCCTTTAATCTCGGAGATGAGATTCGAGTGGTGTCCCCGCCACATGGGATGGACCGCCGCTTCACTTTATCGAAACTCACACTCGCCCTCGACCATCCAGAGTCATCTACCATTACGCTTGGCACGGATGTTAAGGCGGGGTTGAGTGAAAGGAGCGTCAGCGAAAACCGCGCTTTGGTGGAGCGTATTGAATCGCTGCCGAAGCAGTCAGAGACCTTGAAACTTGCCCGCGATAACGCGACCGCCTTGATTACGGCAGCCACTACCGGACATGTCGTTACTCGTGCCAATGAAATCCTCATCATGGATACCAAAGATACCAAGACCGCTCGTAAGGTCTGGCGATGGAATATGAACGGACTGGGATATTCCAAAACCGGCTACAACGGCACCTACGGTACCGCGATTACGATGGACGGAGCGATTGTCGCCGACTACATCACCACAGGCACACTGAAAGCCGACCTGATTCGTGCCGGCACCTTAAAAGACAAACAAGGCAACATCAGCTGGAACATGGCAACCGGAGACCTGAGCGCCAAACGCCTGTCAATTAACAGCCCGAACTTCACGCTGACAAGCAGTGGCTATCTCACCGCCAAATCCGCCACCATCACCGGCACCGTCACCACCGAAACGAGTGACACGAAAGTACGCATGGGCGGCGGCAACCTCTCCATCTACTACAACAACAAACAAGTCGGACTAGTCGGCGGAAACGGCTTTGCCAAATCCAACACCATCGCCGGACTCAACTTCGACCTCGACCCCGACGGTGACTACATGACCTGGGCCGTCCTCAAGCGTGGTGGCACGAGCTACGACATGGTCTGGACCTATGCCAGAAGCAGCTTCGGCGGTTTTAGCGCAGGCATGCTCAATGCCGGAGCAGACATCGACATGCGCTACCACAAACTCAGAAACGTGGTCTTCGAAGAAGGTGGACTCACCGGCACACTCAATTTTGTCAACATCGGCTCGGTGCAATCCGATGGACGAGTCGGCTCTTGGTACAACAACTGCTACATGCAGTTCAAAAACGGCCTGCTCATTGGCGGCAGATTCTAAAATAAAGGAGCATTCACATGGAACACGTAGAACCCAAACTTAGAAAACCTGAAATTATCCGCCCTCAAAAAGCGGACGAACAAAAACCCATCATCGAAAGCGATGAGGTCAAGATCGCGCTGGAAATCCTACTCGGCATCGATGAACACAAGGCCGCAGCCGACACCGATCTGGTGCGTGCGGCACGGCAGTTTCGAGACGTGCTCAATTTCCTCACGAAGATCTTCGGAGGTGCGCTATGACAGACAAAGACCTGCCCCTCATCTTGCGGGCAGAAAAAGCCAAAAACGAACTGCGCTATAGCGTGAACCAAACAGCCGGGAAATACGACCTTCCCGGCTTTTTCGTTGACCTCATCCTAGAAAGCGTCCTATCCGAGGAACGCGCGCAGCGCATCGCTCTCATGACCGAACAGATCACCCTCACCAACACCGACACTGATACCGGGAAGGAGGATACGCATGGCGAACGTGAAAACACACCTGAATAAAATCCTTTCAGCAATCTATGGCAAAGACGTAAGAGCGGCCATCCATGACTCCATTGATGCGATTAATACGCAAGTGGAAACCACCACCAAAGCCGAAGCCGATCGTGTGAAAGCCGAAAGCACCAGAGCATCGGCAGAAACCGCACGTACAAACGCAGAGTCTACCCGTGTGAGCCAAGAGAAAACGAGGAGCGAGCAAGAAACCAATCGTCGCAACATGGAAAGCAGCCGAGTCGAAGCAGAATCCAAGCGAGGTTCAGCTGAAACATCACGCGCAGCAGCAGAGAAAACTCGGGTCGAAGCAGAAAACACGCGCACTTCTCAGGAAACAAGCCGCAAAACCGCTGAAACGACCAGAGCATCAGCAGAAACCGCACGAGCCAGTGCGGAATCTCTGCGAGCAAGTGCTGAGGATGTCCGCACGAAAGCAGAAGCCGAACGCGTCAAAGCTGAGACAGCACGCGCCGAAGCAGAAAAACACCGTGAGTTTCGAGAAGATCAACGAAAACAAGAAGAGAAAAAACGGGATGGCGCAGAACGCGTACGCCGTATGACCATGAGCGAGCTTGAAGATAAAGAAGCCACTCGAGAAAAGAACGAAACAACACGCATCAGCGCAGAGCAAGAGCGCAAAACCTTTTATGCCACCATGCAGCAAGGCTTTAGCGACAAGCTCCAAGAGGTCAACCACTTTATGGAAAGTCATAAGCCAGTCGAAATTGACGAATTTCTCACGAAGCGCGGTGTTGCTGCGGATGCCAAAGCGACCGGGGATGCGTTGAAAATGCTTCTGGATAACCAGAAATCGGGTGGATTGCGTTTTGGTGAAATCAGTGCCGTTAAGCTACATCCTGCCTGGACTGCTCCGTGCGACGGATTCTTGCATATCTATTTCAACGCATCAGATGACGTAAGAAATATTTCACTGCGCTTAGAAATCACAAAAGAGACCACGCTGAGTAACGAAGACGAAGGTATGCGTACACTTTGGGCATACAGCCAGAAAGAAGGACAAAGCACCCAGATTGCCTTTGTCCCCGTGAAAAAGAGCTATGCCTATCGCTGCATCAACCCTCTCGGCACAACCCTCAAATCCTATTTCTATCCACTCCAAGTAAACCTGATCACCCCTGGCACAGAACCGCCCACAACCTAAACCCGCCACGCATGCATCTGCGTGGCATTTTCATGCTCAAAACAAGAAAGGAAGAACGCTTTATGAAAGAATTTTGGACCAGTATTCAACTCGTATTCACCGCTGTAGGAGGTTGGCTCGGCTACTATCTCGGTGGCTTTGACGGCCTGCTCTACGCCCTTGTTGCCTTTGTCGTCTGCGACTATATCACGGGCGTGATGGGAGCCGTCTCTGACAAAAAACTCTCCAGCGCCATCGGCTTTAAAGGCATCGCTCGAAAGATCCTCATCTTCATTCTGGTGGGTATCGGACACCTGCTGGACACCCACATCATCGGAAACGGATCCGTGCTGCGCACCGCCGTGATCTTTTTCTACCTGTCCAACGAAGGCTTGTCCCTAATCGAAAACGCCACCCATCTGGGACTGCCTGTACCCGAAAAACTCAAAGCAGTACTTGCGCAACTCCATCAGCGAGAGGATGCCCCAAACGGCAAATAAATCAAGGAGCACACGCCTTATGAATGCACCACCGGATTGGCTGCTCATCTTGTTATGCGTGATCGCTCTTGCCGGGCTCCTCACGCTGATTTTTCTCATCGTCACCACGCTCATGAAGGGTCTGGTGGCGTTTCTTTTAGTCATCTTCTACGTCCTGCTCTTGGCAGGATAAACCACAAATTTAAGGAGGAACATACTCATGGCAAAACGAGGAATCGACGTATCGGTGTGGCAAGAAAACATCGACTTTAACCGCGTCAAAGCAGACGGCATCCACTTCGTCATCATCCGAGCCGGCTACGGCTCAGCACTCTCTCAAAAGGATCGCTACTTTGAGCAAAACTACGCACGAGCCAAAGCAGCCGGGCTAGAAGTCGGCGCATACTGGTATTCATATGCGAAAAGCGCCGAGCAAGCACGCCAAGAAGCACGCATCTGCAAACAGGTACTGGCCGGCAAACAGTTCGAGTACCCAATCTACTTCGATCTGGAAGAACAATCCCAGCTCTCTAAGGGACGAGCCTTTTGTGACTCGCTCATCCGGGGCTTTTGTGACGAGATGGAAGCCGGTGGCTACTACGCAGGTTTTTACACCTCAGCTTCAGTCGCACAAAATATCGTCTCCCGTGCGCTTCGTGACCGCTACGCCTTTTGGTGTGCACAGTGGGCATCCGCCAACTCGCTCGCATCCACATCCGGCCTTTGGCAATACTCATCCAAAGGACGAGTCTCCGGTATCAACGGAAACGTGGACATGAACTACGGCTACGTAGACTACCCGTCCATCATCAAGAAAGGCGGCTTCAACGGCTACGGCAAAGGAAGTGCCACTACTGCAACAAAGTCTATCGACACCCTTGCTAGGGAAGTATTAGATGGCGCATGGGGAAACGGCCAAGACCGCAAGAACCGGCTCACGCAAGCCGGATACAACTACGATGCCGTTCAAGCACGCGTCAACGAACTGCTATCCAAACCGCAAAAAAGCATCGACGAACTCGCACGAGAAGTCATTAATGGCGATTGGGGAAACGGCCAAGACCGTAAAAACCGACTCACCCAAGCCGGATACAACTACGATGCCGTACAAACTCGCGTAAACCAACTCATCTAACGTTTAGCCCGTATCCTTATAAAAGCCCGCATCTGCCTTGATTGGTAGGTGCGGGCTCTTTTTTTGTTTTTGTTTCGTCCAAAACGGCTTCAAGTCTTCAGGGAGTGGTGGAGGAACCAGACCATCCACTTTTTAACGACGGGTTTGTGCACCTCCGAGAACTGTTAAGGAGGTCAAAGTCCATGATGAACCAAAGTCAAAAGGATGCCATCCGTTCACTTCGCAGTGCGGGCTGGAGCTTTCAGGCAATCGCTGCGCACTGCAAGCTGGCAAAAAGCACGGTGGCTAGTTTCTGTAAGCGAGAACAAATCACACCGGATACCGAGAGCCAAGCATCTGTTTCCACACGCTGCGCTCAGTGCGGAAAAGAACTCACCCCGGATACGCAGGGTAAGAAGCGGTTTTGCTCAGAGAAGTGCCGTCTATCGTGGTGGAAAGCTCACCCTGAGCAACTGAAGCGCAAAGCTTTCTACAGCGGAATCTGTGCGCATTGCGGTGAGTCTTTTCAGGCATACGGAAACAACAACCGCAAGTACTGCTCGCACGCCTGTTATATCGCAGATCGGTTTGGAGGTGAACGCCGTGAGTGACGAAACTTTCCGCTCAGAGCTGTCGTTTCACCTTGCCCTCTCAATAGCGAAAACACTGCTTGATAAAGGCGTGATTGACAAGCGCGAATACCTGGCATTTCGCAAGGCTCTCTTGGAGAAATACCAGCCTGTTTTCGGCGAGCTTTTAAGCCGATAAAGCTTGCTATTAGAGGGCTTTAGAGTGATGTATAGACACAGAAAGGAGGAGATATTTTATGGCAGAAATTACCAAAATTGAAGCGTTCAAACCCCAGCTCGCACCGAAGAAACGAGTGGCTGGGTACGCGCGCGTATCTTTGGAAAAAGGACGCACCTTCCATTCTTTGTCTGCTCAGGTGTCTTACTACAACAAGCTCATTCAAGGCAATCCTGACTGGGTCTATGCCGGCGTCTATTCCGATAGTGGAATCTCGGGCACAAGCAAGAACAGACCCGGATTTCAACAACTCTTGACAGACTGTCGCGACGGCAAAATCGATGTCGTCCTCACCAAATCCGTGAGCCGTTTTGCTCGCAACACGGTCGATCTTTTGGATGTGGTGCGTGAGCTCAAAAGCATCGGGGTGGAGGTGCGTTTTGAAAAAGAACGCATCCATTCGCTGAGCGAAGACGGCGAGCTGATGCTGACCTTGCTTGCGTCGTTTGCCGAAGAAGAGATTAGAAGCATTTCTAAAAATGCCAGATGGTCTGTGCAAAAACGCTTTGAACAAGGCATCCCCAACGGACGCTTTCGCATCACCGGCTACGACTGGGAGGGTGACCGGCTGGTCATCAACGAAGAAGAAGCCGAGATTGTTCGAACCATTTATCGCCGCTATCTGGAGGGTGCTTCGCGCGTGCAAATCGCCAAGGAGCTTAACAGCGAAGGCATCACCACCATCAACGGAAAGAAGTGGTCAGATTCCAACGTAAAATCGATCCTGCGAAACATCACCTTCTCAGGAGACCTGCTTCTCAACAAAGAGTACGTCGCAGACCCGATCACGCATGAGCGCAAGGTCAACAAAGGGGAACGTCCTCAATACCTGGTGGAAAATCATCACGAACCGCTGATCTCCAAAGAGGACTGGAACGCAGTGCAAGCCGAAATGAAACGACGAAAGCTCGCAGGCCCTCTTGGCAACCCAGCTATTCCCACGACCTGCTTTACCAGCAAAATCAAATGTTCCAAGTGCGGATACAATTATCGTCGCCACGTCTCACGCCGCAAAAACGATGACTATCCCTTTTGGGGATGCTACGGCAAAGACAAAAACGGCACGATCTTTTGCGATACCGGCAACATCCCTGAAGAAGCCCTGCAGGATGCCGTCTGCGAGGTGCTGGGGCTTGAGACCTTCGACTCTGATGCGGTCACTACTCAAATCGACACCATCACAGCCGGTGAGAACCGAGAACTGGTATTTCGCCTCATGGATGGACGTGAGGTTCAAACCATATGGCACTACGAAAAGAATGCACGCAAGGCGTACTGGACAAAAGAGGTTCGTGAGAAAGTAAGCCAAGAGCGCAGGAATAAGCATCAGCACAAACTAAAAAATGCAGCCACCGCCTTTACCGGAATGATCCGATGCGGAAACTGCGGTCAATCATTCTCATCTACAAAAAGAACCTTTAAGGATGGAACGAAGACCTGCTACCTCTCGTGTAGATCACCGCTCCATATTTGTCCGAGCAATGCCATTCAGGAAGCTACACTGAAAGCTCTGGTGTGCGACGTGCTCGAGCTGGAGGTCTTTGACGAAGCACAAATGGATGCGGCAATTGACTACATCGAGATTGCAAAACCAACCGCCACCTTTCACTTCTTTGACGGGCGCATCGAAAAGCGCACCTACCACGAGAAAAAGAAATCCTATCCGTGCACGCCTGAGCAAAAAGAAGCCATGTCGGCATTCATGAAAACCTACTGGGACGATCCCGAGAAACGCAAACAAGTCAGCCTATTTTTCAAACGCTTGAGAAAGGAGAAAACATGGTCAAGCAGGTCACGACAATCCCGGCCAAAATCAAGCCCTTCACCAAGTCACCCATCAACGCCGTAAAACGACGCAAGGTCGCCGCCTACGCACGCGTGTCTACGGACTCTGACGAGCAGTACACCAGCTATGAAGCGCAAGTCGACTACTACCAAAACTACATCCAATCCAGAGAGGACTGGGAGTTTGTCGGCATCTACACCGACGAGGGCATCACCGGTACGAACACCAAACGCCGCGAAGGCTTCAAGCGCATGATCGCTGATGCTCTCGACGGCAAAATAGACCTGATTGTCACTAAGTCTGTGTCGCGTTTCGCACGCAATACCGTTGACAGTCTCACTACCATCCGTCAGCTCAAAGAAAGAGGATGCGAGTGCTTCTTCGAGAAAGAAAATATCTGGACGTTTGACTCTAAAGGCGAACTGCTCATCACCATCATGAGCAGCCTTGCCCAAGAAGAATCTCGGTCCATCTCGGAAAACTGCACATGGGGACAGCGTAAACGCTTCGCAGACGGAAAAGTCACCGTTCCCTTTCGGCGATTCCTCGGATACGACCGAGGACCCAAAGGCGAACTTGTCGTCAACAAAGAACAAGCCGAGATCGTCAAACGCATCTATGCGCTCTACCTTGAAGGTAAAGGCTTCTACCGCATTGCTACCATCCTCAACGAAGAGGGCATCCGTACAGCCACTGGTAAAGCCAACTGGCATCAAGGCTCTATCAAGTCCATCCTCACTAATGAGAAATACAAAGGCGACGCGCTCTTACAAAAGTCTTTTACCGTGAACTTCCTGACCAAAGAGAAGAAAATTAACGAAGGCGAAATTCCGCAATACTATGTGAAAAACAACCACGAAGCCATCATTGATCCTGAGGTCTGGGACGAGGTTCAGCGCCAAATCGAGCTGCGCCAAAGCTATGGACGCAAAAACCGAACCAAGCTCTTCTCCTGCAAAATTCGCTGCGGTAACTGTGGTGGATTCTACGGAGCAGTAACTTGGCATGCAGGAAGCAAATACGAAAAGGACTATTGGCAATGCCTGAATAAATATCAAGGCAAAAGACTCGGCTGTAAAACCCCACATGTCTCTGACGAGCAACTCAAGGCCATCGTTGTAAACGTCATCAACCGAGTGCTTGAAAACAAAAACGAGATCACCAGTCACTTCAGGGAGGTGGGCGACACACTATTCGACATCGATAAAGCACGAGCTGATCTGGCAAAAGCTCAAGGTGAACTACAGGTCACCGAAACCCTCCTGAAAGATCTTATCGAATCCAACGCACGCATCAGCCAAGACCAAGACGCCTACGAGACCCGCTACCAACAACTGGCCGCCACCTACGAAACCCAAGAGCGCGAAGCCAAAAAGGCAGAACAGCAACTCCTAGAGCTAGAGCACAAACGTTACCAAGTCGAGTCCTTCCTTAAACGGCTGGAGCAACAAGACCACCTGCTCACCGAGTTCGACCCCACACTCTTCTACGCGCTAGTCGAACACATCACCGTGCACGCCAAGGATGACATCCGCGTGATGTTTAAAAACGGGATGGAAATCTAAAACCAAAATCCGAAACGAACGAAGCCGGCTGCACGTAAGCGGTCGGCTTTGGTTTATTTCCAGCCCAGTGGTCCGGTCAGATAGTTTTGCAGGACAGGAGCAATAATTTGAACGGCTTGTTCGGCATTCAACTCAGCAATGCTTTCTACCTCAATGAAATATCGGGCAAGAATAAAACCGAGCATCTGAGAGAAACACAACCCTACTCTTAGCCGTATTTCTTCAGGGGAGAATCCGGACTTTTGCGAAATGATTTCCTCAAATCTTGGGAAAAGCACGCGATAGATTGCGTGAGGGTTTTCTGCCAGCGTTCTTCTCAGGAGCGCCATGAGCGGTTTTGCCTGAGGGGATGACCACAGCTCAATGCCGTAACGAATAATCGCTTCTCCCAAGTGTTCCAGCGGGATTTGTGCCATCTGTTTGCTGAGGTTTTCTGTCTGGATCCCGTTTTCAACAATGGCCGCAAACAGCCCTTCTTTCGAGCCAAAGTAGCGATGAATCATCGCTGCATCAATACCGGCTTCAGCGGCAATACTGCGGGTAGTCACTTGTTCGTAGGGATACTTGGCAAATTGCTGCTGTGCCACCTGAAGAATGCGATCTTTAGTTTGCTCGCCTTTGGTTTTCTTGCGCATGCTCATCGGGTGGCTCGTTTCATCATTGCTCCAGCTAATCCCAAAAACAACAGGGCAACAGCGAAAAGCAATACGAATCGCAGTCCGTCATCTTGGGTGAGCTCGCTTGCGGTGGTGATTGACTTAGCAATGTCAACTGCCCAGCTCATTGGCAATATAGCCGAGATTTTTTCCAAAATATCTGGCATGTTCTCACGGGGAACAAGCAGGCCACACAAGATAAACTGGGGCAGAATAAAAGCCGGCATGAACTGTACTGCCTGAAATTCTGTTTTTGCGAAAGCGCTGGCTGCTAATCCTAAAGACACACCCACGATTCCGGTTAAGATTGCCAAACAAATAAGGGAGACGACACTTCCTTCAACCTCAACACCAAACCCGTAGCGAACAAGACAGGTCAGTGCAGTTCCCTGTATTGCAGCCAGAACCACAAAGACCAAACCATAAGCAAGCACCAATGACAGCTTCGAGGTCGGGGTTGTCAAGATTCGCTCCAACGTGCCACTCTTTCGCTCCCGAAGCATGGAAACCGATGTGACGATAAACATCAAAAACATCGGGATAATCGCAATGAGAAGCGGACTCATCGACGCAAAAAGAGCGGTTCGGCCGGGCGGTGTGGGTACATCCACATACGCATAGTAAATAAGCGTGATAAGCACGAGCGGTACACCCAGAATAAGAAAGACCGTTCTGGGATCTGCTTTGAGCTGCATGAGAATTCTGCGAACGGACGCCAGAGTGCGCATCATTCCACCTCCTTTTCGATAAGAGCAACAAATGCTTCCTCTGCAGTATCAGTTTTTGTTTGCTCACGCAGTGCCTTGATACTGTCATGAGCCAAAACACGACCATCTCGCATAAGAAGCACCGAATCGCAACGCTCCGCTTCATCCATGACGTGACTGGACACAATCAAGGTAACACCTTGTTCAGCCAGATTATGAAAGGTAGCCCATAAATCATTCCTGGTTAAAGGATCAAGCCCCACCGTTGGCTCATCTAGCACCAACACTTTCGGATCCGCAACCAACGCACAAGCTAAAGAAGTGCGCGAAGCCTGACCGCCAGACAACTGCGAAACCAGAGATGACGAGTATTCTTGCAACCCGACTATCTCTATAGCTCGCAAAACAGCATCGCGGTCTTTGCGATATAGTTTGGCAAAATAACGTACGTTTTCATACACGGACACATCCGCATACACCGAGAGAGACTGTGACGTGTAGGCGACTTCTTGACGAAGCTGCGCACTTCCGGCGGCTTTTCCCAAGACCATGATTGAGCCCGACGTAATCTTTTGCACACCAACAATCGCGCGCATGAGCGTCGTCTTGCCACACCCCGAAGGACCGATAAGACCGAGAATCTGTCCACGCGCCACAGAGAAAGATAGATTCTTCAAGATCGGTTTTCGCCCACGAACCACGCAGAGATCCTCAACCCTAAGTGCAGGTTCTGTAATATCTAAGCTGGATTTTCTTGGCATAATGACACCACCCTTCTAAAAGTCATCACCTGATGACTTAATTATACCCAAAGATTGAGCGGAGAAAACAGGCTAAAGCGCGTGAATCCAACAGTGATGCGTCAGCGCTTGTTCCGTGTCATATTGAGTTACACCAGCTCTTTTCCCATTTTCGTACGGCGCTCAAGATTTTCGTACGGCAGCCGGCAGGCGTTAAATTGTATGGTTAACAGTATGAAAATAGAGAAGGCATGTCCACACTCTATACAATCTAACGCCAGTTCAGAAATGTGCTTCGAGGGCGAAAACATCCTGTTATCAAGGGATTTAGCCGCATG
>NZ_ATUY01000002.1:0-127878 GCF_000420445.1 Actinotignum urinale DSM 15805 | reverse complement strand
TACACCAGCTCTTTTCCCATTTTCGTACGGCGCTCAAGATTTTCGTACGGCAGCCGGCAGGCGTTAAATTGTATGGTTAACAGTATGAAAATAGATCCGCCTTACAACACGGGTAAGGATTTCGTCTACAGCGACAACTACTCGGATTCGATCGGCTCCTACCTTGAACTCACCGGCCAAACCGATGAGGGTGGAAAGCTGTCTACTAATTCTGAGTCAACTGGGCGCTTTCACTCCAACTGGCTCAACATGATGTATCCGCGGCTGAAACTTGCACGGAATCTACTTGCGCAGGACGGCTTCATTTTCATCAGTATCGATGAAAGCGAACACGCAAATCTCAAGAAGCTTTGTGACGAACTCTATGGAGAACACAATTACCGTAATACTCTAATTGTGCGTAGGCGCACGAAAAGCCTGAACTCTCAGTTTTCTCCTCGCGGTTTAACATCACTAAACGTAGGCGCAGAAAGTATTCTCGTTTACACAAAATCTGACCAAGCAACTCTATTTCCTCTTCACGTCAAGAAGAAGCATATTCAAAAGAAGGGGCGTTGGGATGTCTTTTGGAGTGGCGCCGATAGACCAACCATGAGATATGAATTGCTCGGATTCACTCCAACAGAGGGGCAATGGAGAAACTCTCAAGAAAAAGCCCTGGAAGCCGTGCAAAACTACGAGACATTCTTAAAGGAATACAGTCATAAAGAAACTATTGAACAGTATTCCTCACGCACTGGAATTCGAAAGTTCATCAGACGGATAACGAATGGGACAGGAAAGAACGGTGGAGTTCAGCATTGGGTTGCACCGTCAGAAACCATGCTTCGAACATCACTTTGGGCGGATCTAGAATCCTCCCAAATCCGAAAGGAAATAGATTTACCATTCGATAATCCAAAGAGCCGTGTACTCGTTCAGGAACTCATAAAGCTTGCCAATCTCCGTGAGAACGATCTCGTTCTCGATTTCTTCGCTGGCTCAGGAACTACGGCACATGCAGTGATGAAGTTGAATGCTGAAGATGGTGGAAACCGCCGGTGTATTTCCGTGCAGTTGCCTGAGCCTACCCCTGAAGGGTCTGCAGCTCGTGAAGCCGGATTCGAAACAATCGCTGATATTTCGCGCGAGCGTATCCGTCGCGCTGGCAAAAAGATCCTTGAAGAGGAGGCAAGCAAGCTCGACGGTCGAGCTGATACTCTCGATGTGGGCTTCCGGGCGTACAAGCTAGTGGACACGAACTTCACCAAGTGGAAGGCAGACTCTGGACTCTCCGAAGACGAGCTCGTCGGTTTGTTTGCCGACTTGGCTGACTCTGCTGACAATCATGCCCGTCCCGAAGCACTGTTGATTGAGGTGTTGTTGAAGCTTGGGTTCTCGCTGACGGAGAGGATCGAGACCGTTGAGGTGGCGGGTCTGAGTGTGTTTAGTGTGGCTGATGGCCTAGTGTTGGCTTATTTGGATGAGCACACACAACCGACTCTGGATCAGCTGCGCGCTTTGGCCGGTGAGGAGCCGGGGCGTCTGGTGGTTCTGGAGGATGCATTCCAGGGCAATGACGAGTTGAAGACGAACCTGGTGCAGGAGTGCCACACACGCAATATCGATTTGTGGACGGCGTAGGAGGGTTTGAGTTCCATGAAATTCAAGTTTGACCCGCGCCAGCCCTACCAAACCAGCGCGATCGAAGCCGTTACCGACCTGTTCGATGGGCAACCAGCTGACGCAGACCAGCTTCTGACCAGCCTGCAGTACCTACCATCACAGCAGACGCTCGATTTACCAGATGTCAGTGGCCAGGAAGCTTTAGACGTCTTCTTAGAAATCGGCGCATACGGCAACAATCTTGTCCTCGATGAAGACACGATCTTCGAGAACCTGAAGCGCGTGCAGGACCGCAACGGCCTTGAAATCAACGACGGCTTGGTTGATGGCTTGCAGTTCGACATCGAGATGGAGACCGGTACGGGTAAGACGTATGTCTACCTGCGCACGGCCTTTGAGCTGGCCATGAAGTATAAGTTCAACAAGTACATTATTTTGGTGCCGTCGGTGGCGATCCGTGAGGGTGTGAAGGCCAGCATCCAGTTGATGCGGGAACACTTCCGCCACCTGTACCCGCAGATCAACATGGACTACACCGTCTACTCCGGTGACCGTGCTGAGGATGTACGGGATTTTGCTACGGCCACGTCCTTGCAGTTCATGGTGATGACGATTGACTCGATTAGGGGCGATAAGAACACCCGTATCATTCACCAACAGCGCGACAAACTTTCAGGGCTGCGCCCGTTGGATTATTTGCAGGCGACCCGGCCGATTGTGATCATGGACGAGCCACAGAACATGGAATCCCTGCTCGCGCAGTCTGCTGTGGCTGACCTGAACCCGTTATGTACGCTCCGGTACTCTGCCACGCACCGCACGGCCCGCAACGTGGTCTACCGGTTGGATCCGTTGGATGCGCATCGGCTGGAGCTGGTGAAGAAGATCGTTGTTTCGGATGCGCAAGAGCTCGGGAGCGCGGCTAAACCGTATGTGAAGCTGCTTGAGGTCAAGCGTGACCCGACCTTCAAAGCTGGCCTGGAGTTGATCTGCCGTAAGAAAGACGGCTCGTACGCGAAGCGGAAGGTTAATGCCACTCAGGGCGCTGACCTGGAGCGGCTCTCTGGCGGTAACTCGGCGTATGAGGGGAATTGGCGGATCAACGAGATCAGCGTGGTGCCTGAGCAGATCGAGTTGACCAACTATGGCTATCTGCGCGTGGGGGAAGAGATCGGCGGAAACCAAAACGCCGTTTTCCAAGCAATGATACGCGAGACCGTGCGCGAGCACATCCGCAAAGAGGAACAAGTGCACCCTCAGGGAATCAAGGTGTTGTCGCTGTTCTTCATCGACAAAGTCGCCTCCTACCTGGGTGAGGGCATCAATAATCTGGATGCCAACGGTGATTTCGCAACCTGGTTTGATGCTATCTATCAGGAGGAGCGTGCGAAGAGCTCTGCCTCGCATGCTTTCTTGCCTGCTGATCCGATAGAGGCACGCTCGGGCTATTTTGCTCAGATGAAGCGGGGCAAGGGCAAGGCTGCGCAAGTGACGTTCAAGGACTCCTCGGGTAAGACGAAGGCTGATGATGACGCCTATGAGCTGATCATGAAGGACAAGGCTCGGTTGCTGAGCATGGATGAGCCGGTTCGGTTCATCTTTTCCCACTCAGCGCTACGTGAAGGTTGGGATAACCCGAACGTGTTCCAGATCTGCACCCTGCGCGACATGTCCACCGATACTGAACGCCGTCAGACCATCGGGCGCGGTTTGCGCCTGCCGGTTAACCAGGATGGTGAGCGCGTCAAGGACGCCGGTACCGCACAATTGACGGTCGTGGCGAACGAATCGTATGCGGCGTTTGCTGCCGCACTGCAGGACGAGTACAAGCGTGCCGGTGTTGCCGTTGGTTACGTGCGTAAGACTGAGTTCGCTGAGCTGCCGATCGTTGAGGCCGGTAAGGAATCCCGCCTTGGCACGCGCCGCTCCGCTGAAATCTGGGAGGTTTTGCGCGAGCGCGGTTACATCAACGATGCGGGCGAGGTCCAGGGCACGTGGGTGCCAGAACAACTCGGTTTTACGGTCGGGCTGCCTGAACAGTACGCCGACTACGAGCAAGAAGTCATTGACCTGGTTGAGCGGTGCAAGATCGAAGTGCTGGTCAAGCCCAAGCGTAAGCGTGTGGTTCGCTCGCTGAACAAGCAGGTGTATGCCACGCCTGAGTTTGAGGAGTTCTGGGAGAAGATCACATCGCGCACCACCTACCGGGTGAGCCTAGATCGTGCTGACCTGGTTCGACGATGTGTGGCAAGAATCAAGGAAGCACCAGAGATTCAGCCGATCCGTATCCAGGTCACTCGCACTGGTGTGGAGCTGACCCGTGGTGGGCCGAAAGGTTCGGTGCTTGGGTTTCGTGACGAGGTACTCAAAGAGTCCTACCCGTTGCCTGACATCGTGCTACAGCTGCAAGAGTCTACCTCGCTGACCCGTAAAACGATTATCGACATTCTGCTGGGTTCGGAGCGGGTAGGTGAGTTCCTGACGAACCCGAATGACTACATCAAGATGGTCACCGGGTGCATCGAAACTGAGCTTGCTCACACCCTCATCGAAGGGATCCAGTATGAGCCGATCGGTGGCAGTATCTATGAGTTGCGTGAGCTACAGGCCGATGGGCTTGAGGAGAAGGATCGTTTTATCGACCAGCTCTACAAGGTGACCCATAAGGAGAAAACCGACTTCGATTACGTGGTCTTCGACTCGGCCGTGGAGAAACAGTTCGCCCAGTACTTGGATGGGCGTGAGGACATCAAACTGTTCATGAAGCTGCCCGACAAGTTCCGCATCCCTACTCCGGTCGGGGACTATAACCCGGACTGGGCGATCATCAAGGTCGAAGATGGGATCGAGCACTTGTATGTGGTTCGTGAGACGAAGTCCAGCCAGGATCCGATGAAACGTCGTCCGAGCGAGAATGCGAAGATCACAGCAGCGATGAAGCACTTCGAGGCTATCGGCGTGAACTACGCGGTGAGTTCTCCTGATCGCTGGGCAATCTAGGAGACGAATGCGTGTTAAGGCGAAGTACGACGCGAAGATTCGCGAGTACCAAGCCAAGGAAGCCATCGCAAACAAGGAAGCTCGCAAGGCCTCGAACACTACCCACAGGTTGTCACAGTTCTTGTGAAACTTGGGGTCCCTCTTGGTTCTAAACGCGTTGTCAAAAGTTCGCCCCCCAGCTAGGCCGGGGGGGCGAGCCTATCTTGGCTTAGCCCCGACGCCTGCGAGCCAACATGGCCAGGCTACCGGTAGCTAGTAGCAGCGCTACAGCCCCGAGACCGTAAACCAAATCACCGCCGGTCTTGGGTAGCCCGCTGCGCTTCGGCTTGCCAGGCTCGGGCTTGGGCGTTTTGCTCGAAGTGGGAGTATCGCTCGGGGATGGTTCCGGTGTGGGCTTGAGCAACTTGTCCACTACCGGAATCCCAAGCAGGTCGTAGACCGGCCCGCCCGCAACCCGCAGGCCCGCGTGACGGTGGTAGTAGTCCGCTAGCTTGCCCTGCTTGAGGTCAGCCGAGACGACCCCCTTGTCCACCAAGAATGCCTCTATCGTCTTGTTAGAAGAATCCTTGTTCATGTAGCTAAAGTCAGATTCGTCTGCGCCCGTCACGTAGGCCGAAACATCATTGGTCCAGTACTTGCTCTGAAAGGCGCGCTCCGCAATGTTGATCGAGCCCACAGGCTCGGCTTCTGCAGCACGCGCGATTACCTGCTTTTCTGTACCTTGATCATCAACCTGTACGGTCTTCTCGGTTGCCGCGCTGTAGGCAATCCGGTTCAGCTCCCCGTCCTTATCGTTGACGGCAACCACGTAGTTGTTCACGCTTTGGTCACCGATAACGTGATCGGCAAAGTAGAGCGGAGAATCAGCGTGTTCGGCAGGAACTAGTAGCGTGGAGTTCTTCACCACGGACATCGTGGAGCCAAACAGCTGCAGAGCGGGCAGGCTGTTGGGCAGAGCTGCATTGTTGTACAGCGCTACCCCGTCCAGGGTAGATGGAGTCGTGGTGCTTCCAGTACTCTGATAAACGAAGGGAGCAAAATCATTGAGATTTAATGCGCTAGAGCTTGAGACAGTGGAGCCGTCCAGCTGTCCCGCGAAAGCACCGTAAATCAAACCATTGCCACTCGTCTCCTGAACACCGCCAAGCTGGAAAGAAGAACCAGTAACGCTGGTGGCCTTTATAGCCCGGCTCATGAACCCGCCGATGATCCCCTTGCCAGCGTGCCCGATGCTGATGTTTTTATCGACGAAAACGCTGTTATCGGTGATCTTTGCGCCTGTAGCGAAAGCAATGCCCGGTGAAATCCATGTCTGATTAGTTTTCTTACTGTTTACGGTGAAGTCTCCGACGTAAACACGGTTGCCGGTGAGCTCACCTCTTGCGAAGGGGGTGATGCCTCCGACCAGGGTCTGGCGCGTTGCATTTTCATCATTTACGTTAAGCGCGAAGGATTTCACCCGAGCACTGTTATTGCGTACGGCGTGATCCGTGGGTTGACTACCAAACATCAACGAAACATAACTGGCGTCGTTCGCCGTGAGGGTGATGTCGCCAGTGACCAGATGGTTGTTCTGGGTAATCGGCTCGTAGACGTTTGTTTCTGGTTCCTCGTTCTTCAAGCCTCCCAGCCCGTTGAATTCACGCAGATTGTTCGTCTCGACCGTGACATTTCCGTAGGTCAGGAAGTTATTCTTGGCCCCAGCGATGTTGCTCTGCCCCAAATTAACCCAGGTCGAGCCCTTTGGGTTCGATATCTTGAACTCTCCAACATTGAGTGTCGTGTTTTCTAATGCCACTTCCGGTAGCTTCGGGAGGCTGGCGTCATCGCGTTCTCCGGTGCGGGTCTTCTTGCCAAGTGCGTCAAAGACGATCTGGGCACCCTTCATGCCGGTCAGGTCGACCTTGCCCACGGAGTACTTGTTGTCCTTGTTTACGACAACCCAGTTCAAGCCATACTTACCGCTTGAGTTCCAGCGCATCCCGTGCCCGATGTGCGAGATCAGGTGCAGTCCTGTCTTCGCGGTCACCGATTCCTTGATATTGAAGGTGTTGTTGCTGATGTTCGTGTGGTATCCGTGGTTATCGTCGTAGCCGACCACTCCGATCTTGCCGACATTATTGGCCGGGGCCGGCGACGCACTTCCGTCGAGAGTCTCCGGGCTAGAGAACCGGATGTTGTTCACGCTCAGGCTAGAATTCATCAACACGCCAGTGTTCTCGGCAATGCCGTAGGCATAGGGCATTTCGGTGCGCCAAGGATGCTTGAAACCCGTGTTCATCACGGCGGCGATGTCTCCCCCAACGTCGATCTTCGCATTGTCCACCCAGGCGGAAGCCACGTCGTTGGAAAGGCCAGCTGCGTAGGCGAGGTTGTTAGAGACCGCCTGGATGTTCCCGCCGACTGTCAAGGAAAGATTCTGCACGTGCCCGGTATTTCGCAGCGGAGCCGGATTGTTATTGTCACGGTACTGGGCCCGTAGCTTCTTCCCGGGGGCCGTATCGCTACTCGGTAGATTCCTGTCGAAGTGGGAGGTGAAACCATAGGAGGCGGCAGTGATGGGAGCCATCTTCCCGTTGAAGTTAACCTGGCCTGTCGAAGCCGTTTCGGAACCGACATTGCCGCCGATGTTGATGTCGAGATCCTCGCAGTTGATAGCAGCCAAGTACCAGCTAAATCCTGTGGCCATGTTGGAGTAGAAATTACCGTTAGCAAAGTGATTGTCGGACAGGACGAGTCCGTGGGAGGGAATGGAGTCCACGTTGCCCGCAACGTTGAGGGTGATGTTCTTCAGCAGGCTTTCCGTGGCCGGCAGACCGTCCGCGTTGGGCGTCTGATATCCCCGAGCCTGTTCAGCGAATGGGAAGCCGAGCACATCTCCGGTGAAGTCCAAGGTGAGGTTCTGAACCTTGGTCACGTGAGGCTCCGGACGGGAGGGCTGTTCGTTGTGGCCCAGGCTGCCGAAAAGGCCGCGCGCCTTTTTATCTGGGAACTTGATTGTGTGGCCGTTGCCGTCAAACGATAAGGAACCAACAACCGAGAGGATGCCGTGCTCGATGTAGTCTTTCTTGTCGGCAAAATAGGGATTGGTAAGGGAGATCTCGAAGTCTTTAGTTAGCTTATAGCTGCCCGACTCTAGAACCAGGCGCTTGTGGGTTTCCCACGGGCCGCTAGGAAGCTGGCGTACGGACAGATAAGGAATGAGATCTGAGAAAGAGCCAATCTCACGCACAGCTGCCGGCGCTCCGACGGCCTCACCGGCTAGCTCCTCCCCTACCTCAAGACCCTGAGCCTCAGGCTCTGAGGAGGGGGTACTTGCCGTCTCAGTGGCTGCAGGCTGGCTCTCCTCGAGCGGCTGAGTAGACTCCGGAGTCTCCTCCGCTCGTTCGATCTGGGCTTGAGCGACAGTTCCAGGCGACTCAGGCAAGGCCTGATCCTGGGCTAGCGCAGAAATCGGATTTAGCAGTGAGGCAGCCAACGCGAAAGCCGCGGTAAAGCTGTAGGTTTTAATATGACGCACATCAACGTGACGCATAAATTCTCCAAAAATCATCGATACGAATGCCGGAGTAGGCTTATTCATAGGGTTACACGAAATGTTAGCATAGAGGGTTAACTAATTCACAGCTCTGCTTGAATTTGTGGTTAACAAGGCTACTGTTGGACTTATGCCTATCGCTTGACTGTTGACCACCACCAGCGCCGTGGGAAGTGGGAACTCCTCGATGTTTTCGCAACTCGACTTCTCTTAAACTTCACCAGCCCGCGAGGCTCCCGCCAAAGCAGATTTTTGAACATACAATCGTTGTTCATCAGCCCGACGCGCATATTGTCAGTGCCGTCGTGTATTAATTTGAGTGTCACTGAACAGAACGAAGGTTAGAGTGCGGGTTTTGATGGATATTTCTTGGAACATGGCGGTGCATAACCAGAGCGCGAAGAGAAGGTCTCGCTGGACGCGGGCGCGCTGCTCGGGCGCCTCTACGAGATGCTGCGTGAACAGTACCACGACCCGGACACGCCGGAAAGCCAGCACAGCCTTAACGTGCTCTGCGTGCGCCCGCCCCAAGCCATGCCAGAAACACAATGAACCCCTCGTTTTCCGCGTTCTACCAAGTAAAACTCGGAACCCGAGGGGTTCTGTTCGCACTCACACTTTTGTATCCAAAGTTGAGTGATAATGGTGGAGCTAAGGGGAACGGCGTCTGCTCCGCATCCGCTACGCTCCGTGGCACAGCCACGTCACGCTGGTTCCTAAAAAAGCTACGCTTTTTCCACACGGAACCAGCCCTCACGGGTTCGAATCCCCAGCTCCACGAAAAAGGCCGTTAACTTTCGTTAACGGCCTTCGATTCTCCTTATTGGTAACATTTCATGTTACATACAGTTTCCTGAACCTCGCCCGTGAAAGTAAACTTTCACGGACTCGGCCTGCGTCACTGTGGAGCTAAGGGGATTCGAACCCCTGACCTTTTCATTGCGAACGAAACGCGCTACCAACTGCGCCATAGCCCCGAGACTTAGATAGATTACCACTAAATCAGCATTTTACAAAAGCCTTTACGCGATGCGTCGCCTACAACACAATTTCAACATACACGCATCTAGGCACGACGCTGCTTCATGAGCTTATCCAGAGCAACACCACCGGCAAGGCCTACATACCCTCTCTCCTGAACCACAGCATCATCACGAACCTCCACACCCTGACGAGAGGCCGAATCCTGAGAAACAAACTCATCACTAAAAGCAACCTTTTCACCAACAGTCTTAGGGCGATACGGAACAGGCGCTTCAATTTGAGCAGGTGGCTCATAAGGAGCAATATTCCTAGGCGTCACCGTACGGACAGTTGGCGAAGAAGGCACCGCGGAACGCGCTTGAGCCGTCGTCGAAGAAACGGATGGAGAACGCACAGCCCCAGGTTGCGCACCCGATTCAATCTGGCGTTGAGCCCTGCCTTGAACCTCCAAAGATGCACCGCGAAGTAAATCGCCCTGAACTTGACTCGCCCGGCGCATCGGAACCGTGCGAGTTTTACTCACCAACACAGCCCCATCATTCATACCAGCTTCGCGGCGCGAACCACTAATCGGCGCGAAATCAGACGAGGCAACAAAACCTTCTTCAATAGCGAGAGGAATCCCGGTTGAACGTGCATTATCGGAGCGCGAAAAATCACGCCCTGAATGCTCCCTATCCAACCGGGTTTGAGCTTTTCCCGAAAAGTCACCATTTTCCGGGAAGGTAGAGCCATCGTCAGAAACCGTAGCGGCCGTTTGAGCCGTCTCAATTGACTCAGTATCGGAAACGGACACGTGTGCAGAAAACGCGGAAGGTGCCGAAAGGCCGGAACGCGCGCTCTTCGCAGAAACACCCGAGGAAGGACGTGTTGGACGACGAAAATACGGCTTCTCTGCCCCTCGCACATGCTCCATATCTTCAGTTAAATCCTCGATGGCTTGACGATCCTTGCGGGTAGCTTCACCCATTTTCGCAAGCAAATACCCAAAGGAAACGCCATATACCAGAGTGCAAAACAGGAAAATCCAGAACGGAACTTTCGTGAAATTCGCATTAAACCCAAGAATCCCGAAAATAAGGGTTAGTGTCAGCAAAATGCCGGCACCAACGAAACCGCGCTGGCGGTTAGCTGCACGCTGAGAAATTCGTGCCTTATGCCGAGCCCGCTGACGCGCCAATACTCGGACACTCGGGCGCCCAGGCCCGGGCCTTTCACCTAAATTCGATGCCACAATAACCTCCGGCTTCTTGGCAAAAATAGCGCCACTGGCACCTTTTGCACCCAGAACCTCCGTCCTTTCGGACAGGGTAAGCATTCTTAAATTCGTGGAATAGCGTTCATCAATACGCACTTCAGACGCAACGAAACGGCGTTTTGCCATCTTTGGCATAACAAACGCCAGAAAGAAAATCACCGCTACTAAAAGAAGGTATCCCTGAAGTCCCACACTGTAACTTTAGTGGGTTGAAGTGGAAAAAATAGGGACGACGCTCCCACAATATTGCAGAAAATTACACTGGTGTGATTCATGTGAATCATGTGAAAAATTACGGCGTAAATCACCACAAAATATGACCAAAATCACACGTTAAGAATCATGCATTCGAGTTCGTCGCCAATGGTCACCGTCTCGACACCCGCAGGAACAATAGCTAAACCGTTAGCTACAGAAAAATCAGAGACGCTCAACTGATTAACGTCGCCAACAGGGTCAAACTCATACCCGCCATGTGGATCGCCGTAAACCTGGGCGCGTACATAATCCTGGCTCCCCACCTGGCTCATCACTCCGCGAGTAGCCCGTGCGCGAATGGAGCGCGGAGTTAGATGCTTGTATCCCGCCATCTTGCGCAAACTTGGACGAACGAACACCTCAAAAGCAACCATAGCCGAAACAGGATTTCCCGGCAGGCAGAAAATCACAACAGAATCATGCCCGCCATCACCCCCATCAACATCGCCAATCGTCCCCACACCCAACTGGCGACCAGGATTCATAGCAAGCCCATCAAAACGCACCGAACCAAGCGGGGAAAGAACATCTTTTACCGTGTCCCCGCCACCGAAAGAGAGGCCACCCGTCGTAATAATGACATCCGCGCGAAGCAATTGATCCTTTAACGCTTCTCGAAGGGTATTGCGATCATCGGGAACAGCCCCGACCCGATAAGCAATCGCCCCCGCATTCGTTACAGCCGTCGCCAAAGCGTGCGAATTAGCGTCGTAAATCTTCCCGGTTCCCAAAGCGTTACCCGGCTCCACAAGCTCATCCCCGATAGACATAATGACCACACGCGGCTTGGGATGCGCAACAACTCGGTCACGTCCAGCAGCCGCCAACAGCGCAATATGCCGCGAAGAAATACGGGTGCCCGCCTGCACAACCACGGAACCAGCCTCAACATCTTCCGCCTGCGCACGCATATTTTCGCCCGGCGCAACACGCTCCCTAATAGTTACGGTCGCCGTACCCAAATCTGTGCTCTGAAGGGGAACCACAGCATCCGCCCCCGTCGGCATTCGCGCACCCGAAGCGATTCGCACACAACTACCCACCGTATGTGCCATCCGTTCCGTACTCGACGCAAAAACCTCATCCACAACCGGCATCGTTACCGGATGCGCAGAAGCCCCGAAAGTCTCATCTGCACGAACCGCGTAACCATCAAGGGCCGCAAGATTCGTATGAGGAACGTCGACGAGGGAGCGGACATCCTCCGCCAGAATGCAGGAGACGGCATCCGCCAACTCCACTTCCAGGGGCGCCATGGGCTGCGCCACTTTCAAAAATTTTTCCAACTGCTGGGCAACGGTTTTCACTACGACCTCCTAGCCTACCTACTAAGCGTACCGGTTTTCTCAGAATCTCTGTAACGTACACACCACCTCGCGCCTCACAACACTCTTTGAGCTCTAAGCGTGTGGATTAGTTGTGTGAGACACTCTAGCGATGCTCCGCTTTGGCTTTGAGCTCTAAGCGTGTGGATCAGTTCACAATATTCGAGGGGTTAATGAGATAATAGATATATGACTTCAGCTCTCAAACTGTACCCTGATGTTTCCAGCCTGCCCATGATTGAGGCAAAACAAGCTCTTCGCGCAGCCGTCCGCAAAAACCGTTCCAAGCGGAGCAGAAACGAAAAACTTGACGCAAATGCACAGTGGGAAGAAACAATTTCTCAATTTATTGGAGATGCGCCAGCAGTTGCAAGCTATATTTCCGTAGCGAATGAGCCGGGCACGCGCGAGTTGAGTGCGCGTCTTGTACGGGAGGGGCACCGGCTTCTCGTGCCCAAACTGGGGCCAAAGCTCGCCCGCCAGTGGGCCTGGTATATTAGCGACGACGATTTGAGCGCTCAGGCGCCCGGACGTCCACCGGCTCCCAGCGGTCAAGCTCTGGATAGCCGTGCGCTCAAAGAGGTCAGTGTGATTATTTTGCCCGCGTTGCTTGTGAATCGACAGGGTTACCGCTTGGGGCAGGGTGGCGGTTGGTATGATCGCGTTTTGAAAACGGTTCCGAAAAATGTGAAAATCGCGGCTATGGTGTTCCCGGACGAGTTTGTGGATATGAATCTTCCTCACGATAACTTAGATATGAAGGTTTCCTACGCAATCCTTCCCGACCGCGTCATTAAACTTGGGGATTAAATTTATCCACAGCTTTGATGCCACTTACGGTTTTCCACATTTTTCTACGACGACGAAAAAGCGCGAAGTTTTACGCTGTACAGTCCATGTATGCAAAAACTTCGCGCTTTTTTATGGACATACAGGGCTGTCCTCTGGCTTCTGTGCATTCTGGCAGGGCTATACGTTGTTATCTCTGCTTTTGCGCCAGCAACGCCGGTTATGGAAAAAGTTGTTGTTGCTCAACGCGACATTCATGCGGGGAGCGTGCTTTCTGAGCAGGATCTTCGCGAAGAACACGTGCCGGAAAGATTAATTCCCCAAGGCGTTGTTCGTGATGCACAAAGTATTGTTGGGAAAACTCTCGCCGTGAACAGTGTTGAGGGAAGTGCATTGAGTAAAAAGCATATTCTTAGTTCTGAATTTCTCGATAGCGCTCCTGGTGGCCACACGATTCTCCCTATTTCGGTAAAAGACGCATCTTTTGCGGGTTTTCTTGACACCGGGACTCACCTGACTCTGTATTCGACACCGAAAAACATGCCGTTAGGAGCTGAGAATCAAGCGCCCGCACAATCAACAATTCTGTGTTCTGGAGCCGTTCTCGTCGGAAAAGGAAAGGAATCCGCGCATAGTGGCGGCCTCGACACTTCAACAGCCACTATTCTTTACGTTTCCATTCCTACTAAGGACGCGCAGTCCGTGCTCACGCACGCAACACAGAACGCTGTTATTGCGCTCCCCTCAACCACAGAAAAATCCAGCACAGAGCCTCCATAACACCTGAACTTCTCCCAACAATGTTGGAAGTACACCGCACTTTTTGCGCATCTTTTGGAGCAGGTTTTCGGCGCATCGTTACAGAGCACGCCTTTCATTCCTCCCCACAAACCGCGCTTCTTGGCACATCGTCACTAACCAGGCATCTTGGCACATCGTCACTAACCAGGCATCTTGACGCATTAACGACGCGCGTAAAACACTGCCACGAACAGATACTTTTCGAATATTAAGAAAACGTCCCACTTCATAAAGCCTGTACACTTATGCATGTTTGAAAAATATATTCATGTTAAACACCTATACTCACCCTTCAGAAAGGATAAGCCGTGATTCAGGGCTTCAAGAAGTTTATTTCTCGCGGAAACGTTATGGATCTTGCCATCGGCGTTATTATTGGCGCGGCCTTCTCCGCCGTCGTAACATCGCTGACGCAAAAAATCATTATGCCACTCATTGCCGCGATTTTTGGGCAGCCGAATTTCGACGGAAGATTTGTTTGGCATGTAGGTTCCGGCCATATTGCTTTCGGTGATTTCATCACCGCCGTCGTAAATTTCCTTATTATCGCAGTCTCCCTCTACGTGTTCATCGTATACCCGCTCAATAAGCTCCGCGAGCGCAACGCCGAACCTGAAAAGGAAGAAGAAATCCCCGCTGAAATCGCGCTCTTAACCGAGATTCGTGACGAAATACGTGCACAGCGTGAGCATCCGGCAAAAGACGATACTCACGTACAGTAGCTTATATTCCCTTCTTGCTACCACCTGGACGGTTGCAAGAAGCGCTACTGGAAAGTGAGCGCCTTTTACAATTTACCGAAATGCGGGGGACATTCACGCAAAATGGCTATGTCATGTTCAGAAAACCGATGCGATGCGGATTCCCCCGCTTTTTTCCTCATGTTTGTTTTATCGTTGCTTCCTGAATGTTGCTGCCGCGCTGCCTGGCGCAGCGCTTCATGCGCGTCTGCCAATTCTCCACTGTCCACACGTGCCTGATCGACACTGGAGAGCCGGATAGCCAGGGCGTGCTTGCGAGAATTCATCTTAGCAACCTAAATAGTAGGAACGTTATGCGCAGTTGCATTTTATCACCGCGTGCGTAGGTTTCTGCTCGCAGCGTTTAGCTGTAGCGTCGAAAATGATGTTCGATGTAGGGGTTGGGCCTGCTGACAGTGCACTTTCTTCAATCCCCTACATCGACAAAGTATGTACGCTAACGCTACTGGTTTACATATCCGCTACGGCGAACAACATTTCCCAAAACTGCATCAATTTGGGCGCCACGGCGTCGAATATCTAATTCGTTACGCAACTCTTTAACGTAATCCGCTTCGGTACGTTCTATGCCGTCGGAAGCAATCCACGCAACCATATCGTCAAGTTGATCGTCGGAATACGCGGCGAGAGGTAGCCCGGGTTGAATATTTGGTTTTTGTGTGCGTTCTTTCGGCTCGGGTTTTTGTTCTCCCTTGGTTGTCACATTAGCGATACCGCCACGTAAAGGTTCGGAACGTGTAGCGTCGTCCTTGCCTTCGTCTTGGTTCGCTAGTTCTTCGGGAACAACCGCGTCCGTCACAGCGTTAAACGTCTCCCATGAATCGGCACCGAAATTCAAGGATTCACCAGATACTTCGGGGCTTTGAGCCGTTGCCACAACTCTCAGCAAACTTGCGATTCGTTCCGCTTCTCCCTGCGGGTCAAGGAATGCTGAAGTGGAATAGCAATACGTGACCAACCAGCCCAGTTCGTTAAGTGCCTCAACCATGTGTCGGTCACGGCGCCGCAGAGACTTTTCTTTCATATATGCTGCATCGTCGGTGAGGATAGCAACACGCCAGTCGCCGTCGTTTTCCCCCACAACAAGTGGGATTCTCACACCGCGCCCATGCCCGTAATAAAGGTTTGTGCTCAAACCGAGTTTGCGTAAACGTGCTTCTAAGTCCAGTAGAAGCGGCGAGGCTTGAGTTCGGTTCTCTTCGGCCGTCATATCCACACTAGATTTCGCAACTTCATCGAGAAGTTCCTTAATCATGCGCGGAGCTTTTGCGTTCATATCATCAACGCTAATCTCATCGGCCGCAAGGGAGGATATGACGTGCATATAGTGGCGAGGAACAAGCATTGCCTCAATAAGGTGATCCATGCCCTCAGGAGTAGAAAGTGCCCCGAAGTTATGAAGAACTCGCCCGTGAACCGTTTTACCGAAACCGAGTGAGAAAATAACACTATCGCGACGCAAACCGCCAATCTGTGTTACATCCGTAATGACGAGGGGTTCTGTTGATTGGGAACGACGCGCCGCCAACAGCGCAGGATTTTGCTCAATTGCCTTATCTACGGCGTTGCGCACACGTGTTGCGTGAAGTTGGGAGCCTGTGATAACAGCCAAAGATTCGTTGTTTCGCGACAGCATGTGATCGACGACGGCATCGACGACGGCATCCACCTCCGCAGTTGTAGCTTCCACCAAACCTGTTGCCGGGGAAGGAACTCCACGCCCATCAACAACCGTGAGACGCTGGCCTGTTGCTCGCATTTTACCTGCGACGGGAAGATGGGAGGCTTCGTCGTACCCGAGACGATGCAAGAAACTGATAGCAACATCGTCGTGGTGAGCACGTAACGTGGGAAGGGTGATGCTGGGAAGAGCTTGGGCGAATGCCTCAAGAGCGCTACCTTCGCGGGCACGGTGCACATCACCGCACGCAACAACCTGGCTACCACGAGCCACCGCGCTAACAACACTAGCCAGCGACATTTCCTCACTGTTGTCAATAATCAGAAGATCCGCCCAAGTCACCTGGGGAACATATTCTGCGACGACAACGGCTGGAGCAACCCACACCGGCCTCGATGTTTGAATAATGTCTTTGTGGCGCGTTGCAATATCTCGAATTGCAGCGGTTTTACGAGATGCAAGAAGTCGGTCGCATGCCACGAGGGCGTCACGGTTCTTGCGGGCAGTCGAACGCATAATACGCACCGTGGAACGCAATACGGGTTCGGACAGATTGAGGACATGTTCGGTGTCGAGTTGGCGCACGCGGTTCACCATTGCCAACACCTGTGCGGGGCTGGCGTTGGCAAGGATTGCGTTGCGTGCAATGAGTTGCTCGAAAACAGAGTTCGTGTATGCCAAATCAAGTTCGGCATCAATGTTGGACACCGGAACTTTTCGGTCCACGAGATCTTCCACAAAAGCTCCAAGACCCTCGTTGCGTAAATCCCTCATCAGCTGATAGCGAAGCGGTTGGGTATCCAAAACTTCCTTTTGCGAAGCAAGGGTACGCACCAACCCTAGGAGTTCCTCAATGGGTTCGTCGCGCAAACGGCGATCTTCAGGAAGGATCTTTTCTAGTTGTTCCAGTTGCCGATCAACTTCTTTCGCCGTGGCACGAATCATCGTCATTCCGTCGGGCAACGATGGCCAATCGGACTCCGCACTGTAGCGACGCCACACCTCGCGCTGTTTCGCAACTTCGCTGAGTGCCCCGTGCATATCGTGAATATTCACGCCTGGGCGTACAAAATCTTTCGCCTGTTTCACCAGGGCACGACGTCTTGAACGCTTCATGCTGTGACCGTGTTTTTCACGCCATTCGTCGCTCGCCGTCGCAATAACCATGTCTTGAACGCTACGGTCGTAAATGGTTGTTTTGAAAGTTTCGAGAGTGGAAGCGATACCTTCCAACATGCGAATTTGCTCAATCCATTCAGCGATGGATGCTGAACGCTTCAAACCAACTTCGCCCGTCACACGCTGAGACTGCTCCATCGTTAAGGGCAGAGTTTCCATGGCGAGGCGTTTCACCACGGAATACGCGCGCTCGGCATCTTCCTTAGTGGAAATATCTGTGAGCACCCACGGCGAATTACCCGTGGCGCTCAATGCGCCTGAATCGAAAGCCTTGTGAAGAGTGTCAAGAATACCGGCGCGATTCTCCATCACTTTTTCGGCAGTTTTCACTTGAAGGCGTATCTTGGTTTGTGGCCCATTTTTGTGGGAAGAAATCTCGGCAAGGTGCTGGATAATATCAAAAACAGAGGTTTTCCACACCGGATCCGTGCTATGCAAGGCAGCCAAATAATTCGTTAAATCTCGCCTACTTGATTTAAGTTCCTTCGAAACACTCGCCGAATGTTCCTCGTCGAAGAAGGGAAATTCCTGTCTCCAACCTGTACGCAAACGCATGGCCGCGTTATCCGTATCTGCAACATCAAACACCATGTCGTCAACACCGGCACGCTCTGCCTCCTGAAGGAAAGCCCTCATGCGGTTAGGAGAAGCTGGTACGTACAGAACGCTACGTCCGCTCGCCGCGGCGTCCGCCACGATGGAGACGAGCACAGATAAGCCGTGGGAACCGGGAGGGGTGTTAATAACAATATTTCGCCCGCTCGCTACGGCCTCAACCGCCGCTATTTCTTCCACATCCAGATCCCCAACGCCTCGCTCTGATTCCGGATCGCGGTCCACATCTGAGGCGGGCGGAAGTTGCTGGCTGGATATTTGCCGCAACGCTTCGTCCCCAGCAACTGCACACAACAACCCCGACTGCGAAATCATGGGTTTCATGGCAATAAAATCTGTGAGGAGTCGCTCGGTAGGTTCGTCAAAAACACCCATGAGAGTCATGGGACGATAGGAAGCGCCCGGCAAATACGTGTGGGCAAGTTGGCGCACCCTCATAATCAGCTCATCTTCGCTCACCACGCTATCGGACGATAGTTTACCTAGTTCGCGAATCGGTGTTCCGTGGTGGCGCAAGGCATCAACAAGTTTCTGATTGATTGCGAAATTCGGTGTTGGTGTGATGACTGCGTCGTCGCCTTTGTCTTCCAAATCAATTTCGCGGAAAAGGATGGCTTCTTTTACTTCACTCGCCTGCGGAAGAGGTTCTTCCTCACTATTTCCAGTTTGAGGTATGGCGGTAACGGGAAGTGCTTCTCCTTCTTCGACGAGCCCCATAGCCGAGGCAGCGTCAAGTTCTCTGTCTCGAATACTTTGAGGATCTAGCTTCAATTCCCCAGTATTTTCGTAACTATTTTCAATGTCACTATTTGGGGTGCGTTTGGGAAGTTCTGTCCAGGTTAACTCCCCTACCGCCAGATGGATGGGTGCGTAACCGAAAATTTCCTTTGTTTTACCCACGTAAGTGCGTAGCTGCGCCAGGGAGGACAAAGCCTGCGCCTGCGCATGTTCCTCACGAATCAGCGAGGTAATCCGTGTGGGCGAACCCGAAGCGAATTGCGCACCACCAGTTGGGTGAGGATGCGTTAAATCAATGACAACATGCGGTTCTTCACGACGTTTTTGGGCGTGTTGTGTGAGTTCCTCTAACCACCTTGCATAGGCGCGAGCAAGAAGCACATCACGCTTCTCAACATCTTCATGCATATGTTTTTCGACGTTGACATGCTCTTCTTCCACGGTATCGTTGGCCGTTTCGCGCTGTTTTGCGTCTGTTTCTTTCACCTTTGCGTCCGCACTTGTTGATTGCGCGGAAGGCGACGACGGCGCGACCTCGCTTGCCTCCGTTGTTTTCTCACGTTCAGGGGCGGAAGCATCATCTGCTGATGTAGCTGATTGCGCGCTTTTCGCCGAATCTGTATGCTCAGTGGCTACTACGGGCGTATCTGTTGTGTTATCAGGGGTGCTTTTTTCGGTGGCTGGCACATTTTCTTCTTTGTTGCGGCCACGGAAACGACTAAAGAAAGAACTCACCCTTTAACGCTACAGATTTATGGAAGAAATGTCTTGATGCACGCCGAAGATGTATCGAATTTCAGCATTAATTTAGCGCCCGGCGTAGCCCCGGAAAAAGTGGCGCCTCTTGGAATTGCCCACCCACATGGCGTATCTGCCAGTAGGGCTTTTCCTCGGCCTCGACAACAGTTAATTGGCTTTCGTAACAGCGAAGCGCCCGATATACCAGTGATGCATACTCGCTTGTATCCACATAGGTAAATCCAGGCAGTTCTTCTTCAGATGCAATCTCAACGAAGGGTAGGCCACTTTCCCTAGCGCACTCCAGGGCAAGCTCATGAGCGCGTTTGTGATCGGGGTGCCCGTACGATCCTGCCGAATCGTAGCCGACAATAACCGTCGGTTTCCATGCGTGAATAACCGTGAGCGCGTCGCGGATTTCTTCATCGAAAGGCGCAACAGAAAAGGCGTGTGGTGAAACGTTTTCAACCGGCCCGGCGACCCCTTGCGAAACCCATCTCATCCCCGAATCGCGGTAGATGCGCTCCCCTGCCCCCAGCCAAAATCCGGCGTCTACACCAAAAATTTTTCTCGCAGCCACGAGTTCTTTTTCTCGATGCACGACGAGATCCTTTTCCGTCGCACCATCGGGCAATATCCCAGGAACCGCTTCCCCTTCTTCACCGCGAGTACATGTTACGACGGCAACTTTATGTCCCCTTTTGCACAGTGCCGCTGTCAGGCCTCCAGCTTGGATTGCTTCGTCGTCGGGGTGGGCGTGGATAAAAAGGGTTCGTGCAAACAGCGGTGAGGAAAGCATGTCTATACCGGTTTCCTCGTTGGTTACGTTACGAACACCGTGATTGCACATTACTTGACGTACTTTCCTTGGCACTGACGATAAATATCAACATATTTTTCCGCAACGGCTTCCCACGTGTGCGCTTGGGCGTGACGCCTGCCAGCCTGGGCGTGCTTGGCGCGCAACTCAGGATCGCGAAGATAGTTCACAATAGCCTGCGCCCACTCTTCAGGATCACGTGTTTCGCACAGAGTTCCCGTCACGCCATTGATAACGGACTCTTTTAATCCGGTTTTATTCCATGCAACGACGGGGACGCCACACGCGGCGGCTTCAAGATTAATAATTCCAAAGGTTTCCGAATAGGAAGGCGTTACCATGACGTCACTGTATGAAATCATGCACGCCAGTTCAGGGCGGGATAGGGATCCAACATAGCGAATATTTTCCGCCACGCCGCACTCATACGCGCGTTTGTGAAGCGATTCCTCGTAACCCGCGAAATCTTGCGATGCTTCCCCGGCGATAATGAGAATAGGGCGTTCTTCAGAAGGTATGCGCGCCAAGGCCTCTATAGCTAAATCAGCGCCTTTCAAAGGCTGTAAACGAGCCGCGAAGAAAATATAGGGGTCTTTGTTTGTTAGCTGAGCGATGCGTGCTTTACCCTCCCGACAATGGGGTTTTCCACAACCAACCGGACGGAACATGTCGGTATCTACGCCGGGATATACAACCGGGATAGGAATTGTTGGATTATAACGACGGGCAATCATGTCGCGTTCTGCCTCGCTTACCGCGAGAATAAGATCCGAATGTGCGGCACAAAAAGATTCGCCCGGGATTCTCATCTCTGATTCGGGTTGCTCTCCCGCCTCTAGATTTTCACCAACCTCTGCGGCGACAGAGTGATACGACTGAATATGTGGCACTTTCGCCTCACGAGCCACAGGGAGAGAGGATTCCCCGGCAAACCAGTGATGTGAATGAATAATATCGACATCATGTCCGTAAGTTTCCCACCAGTTGAAAAATTCTTGCGTAAATGGCTCGATAAGCACATCCGTTTCACTTTTTGCGAAAGGATGGGAAGGGCCTGCGGGAAGAAAATATGCGTTTAGCCCCTTAATTCCATAAACATCGTTCACCACTTCCGGCATATCTGTGGATGTTTTTCGCGAAACGAGAGAGACTTTATGCCCTGAACGGGCAATCTCCTGAGCCGTCGAAGAAACAACCACATTTAATCCGCCGGCATCCGCTGAACCCGGACGCGCCAACGGCGAAGTGTGAAGAACCGTCATGACGATATGAAGTGGTCGATCTGCGGATTTCATACGACTCCGAATCTGCCCGCCTCTAGTGGGCTATTGTTCTTTTTTCTTTATAACGGCACCTACGTGGCGTTCAATTGTATGGCGCACTTTTCTTTGCCATACCTAACATGTCTTGTGCCCCCGAAAGGATTCGAACCTTCGACCTACCGCTTAGGAGGCGGTCGCTCTTCCCCTGAGCTACGAGGGCAACCCTATAAGCATACCGGGAAAGCGCGCGGGAACACAGTTATATACATAATACGTTGGGTGTGCCACTCTACGTGTCCGGTATGTGCGAGTTACCTTGCGGAAGGATCGTCCTTGATGTCCCAGGGAACGTTAGAATCTTTGACGTGAAGTGTTGTTGTTGCTCGCGGAGGTACGACGATAACCGGAGCATGTGTTTCTTTTAAGATTTGTTGGCTAGTTGAACCGAAGAGGAAACCGGTTAGCCCTCCTCGGCCTCTGGTCCCCACGATAACGAGGTCTACCGTCGTAGAAAAATCAGCCATAATATCGCTTGCTGAACCTTCAACCGCGTAGCAGGATACCGAAACTGTTTCGTCCCCTCTCAGGACTTCTTTAACGGTATCTTCGAGTCCTATGCGAATATCTTCGAGGATTTCCTGTGTCATTTGAGCACTGGGGAGAAGCCCGGCAGACATACCCACATTTACCGCGTTTATGGCTGAAACTTTGCCACCCCAACGCCCGGCTATGCGAACGGCAAGATTTAGAGCATATTTAGATTCATCGGAGCCGTCAACGCCTACCACAATGTGTTTGATGGGAATCTTATTGGAGTAGTCCATGGGAACCACGGCGACGGGGCAGAAGGCTTTTGATGTGACTGCGTGGGCGACCGGGCCGAGTTGACCTGCTTTGGGTGTATCCACACCTTTTTGCCCTACGATAATGCGAGCTCCCACTTTTGATTGTTCGAGGAGTACCTGAACCGCGTCCCCTTGAACCGTCTGGGTACTTAACTTCACGTCAAGATCACGTACAGTTTCTATTGCTTCGTCGAGAAGCGTTTGAGCATCTTCACGAAGTGTTTCATCACTGTACGCTGCAACTGCGCGAATGCTTGCTCTTCTGTTAATCGCCACATGACATGCCCACCGCAATGCAACATGAGATTCTGGTGATCCGTCGATGCCGACGATGACAATATTTTCGTGTTGATACATAACAACCCTTTCGAGTCACGTAAGAATAGTTTTATCTTACGACAACTAGGTGTAAAAAACTCAAAACTTTTGCTTCGACCCTCATGCCGTCCAGCAAAATTGCAGGAGGTAGAACACTTTCCTCTTGCGGAATACCACGATAGTGGTAGTGAGCCTCAACATGAATGTCGGCAATCTTGTAAGGCGCGATGGTTTTTGTACCGATGATGGTAGGGATTCTCAACATGCATGCAGGAACGAATAAGGCGCGAGAGGAAAATATTATCCTGGCGTCAAAATCGTAAGGAACCCTGCGTTCACCGTGGCAGTGAATCTAGTATGAATGTCCTCAAACCATGAAACGTGCATGCCGAGCCGGCGATGAGCCAACATAAAAATACTGCCGGCTTTATACCGGCAGTATTCACTATCTAAATTTTAGCCAAAGCGAAGGTATGTGGGGTTACCGTAATTCGGACCAAGCTTTGTACCCGCTGCTGGGTTACGAGCAGCCATATGCTGACCCCCACCAACATAAATACCAACGTGACCCGGCCACCACATGACATCTCCAGGCTGAGCTTCCGCGGCGGAAACAACGCGCCCTGCGCTACGAATAGCACCGGAGGTACGAGGAATGTTAATGCCTGCCTGACGGTATACGTAACCGACGAAACCTGAGCAATCCCATCCCGCAGGAGTTGTTCCACCACCACGGTAGCGCGCGCCCTGATAGGACAATGCGATAGCGGCAATGGAGCCATTGGCGGGAGGTGCAAAAGATGTGGGGGCAGGAGCGGAAGCATCATCTGCTCCCTGAGCCTGGCGAGCCTGCGCACGCTGCGTAGCAACCTGATTGGCTTGAGTTGCGGTGGCTTGGGCTTCTACCGGCTTGGCTGACTTAACATCAACCTGTTCAATCTTCCATTCTGTTTTTTCCGTGGCTTCAACCGCTTTTGTTCCACCCAGATCTTCTTTGACTTGCGCTTTAGCGGTTGCCGAGTTCTGCGCAGGAGTGACGGTATCCGCTACCGCTGACGGGATCACGGCGCCTGCAAAGGATCCTGCTGCGAGTGTTGCTACAACAGTCCGGCCTACAGGCGAGGTGAGCATAGTTGTTGTTTGCGCGCTCTTCAATGCGTGACGTCCCAAATTTTCTCCTTGTGTTAAGTTTTCCCAGTACGTGCCCAGCCAACTTTTAAGCCGACCACGCACATGTTTGAACTTGTACCTATATGAGAGTAACCCGTGTTTTTCTCTTTGTCATCCTTAAGTAACACGTGGCACATCGCCCTTTTGACACCGATAAATTCCTTGATTTTTCACACTTTTCCCACGAACACTAATGAAAGTAAATTATTTTACAACCTTCATTTATAACGATTTGAGACGAAATGTATCGCGCCTCTCATCAAAATTTCGCATACTGAAAGACGTGGTTTGGGGAAATTTTAGAGACATCCCAGAGTATTTTCAGATTAATTCGTAGTCTGAATTCTTCCTGAACGTAGGGCTAGGCAGGCGATGCAATGCGCAAAAACGCGGCAAGCAGAATTCTTCCTGCACGTAAAGTTTATGCATCGCTTTGCGTGCGGACAAAAATATGTTGCGTAGCCCAAGGGGTCACGAGAACCTTCTCTCCGCTCTTTGAAATCATTACAACATCGTCGTCGTAATGCGAAATATCCACTTTCACACCGGGGAAAATCTTATTTCGGGCGAAAAGAGTCATGGTGTCCGTATCTGTTTGCAAAGGCTCCCCAAAACGCTCCACAATAACCTGCCCGCCTGACGTGGCCTGCTCTGCCCCCTGAGCATCACGAGACTTAGCCCAAGAACCCAGGGTAACCAACCCCGCTTCCTGCGCGGTGGCTGGTTTAGTTACAACTTCAGAAGGTATTGGGTTCCCGTACGGATCGCTACCCTCATCACCCACAAGATTGACAATGCATTGCTCTAACTCACTGGACATCACATGTTCCCAACGGCAAGCCTCAGGATGCACGTGCTCCCAGGGCATCTTCAGCACGTCCACAAGGAGCCGCTCCGCCAAACGATGCTTGCGCATCACCCTCGTCGCAATTGTGCGCCCTTCAGGAGTTAAAACAAGCCTGCGTTTAGAATCCACATAGAGCAAACCGTCTCGCTCCATCCGCGCAACCGTTTCAGAAACCGTGGGCTTAGACTGCGCGAGCCGCTCAACAAGCCTGGCACGCATGGGCACAACACCCTCTTCTTCTAGCTCAAAAATGGCTTTCAAATACATTTCTTGGGTATCAACTAAATCGTCACTCACGTTAACTCCTTCACGCCCCACGGCTCTTGCGGTGTTTCCCACCGCGCCTCTGTTAAGGTTTCGCCGGCCACACCTTCTATTTTATCGGTAGCGCACATGTAGGGCACATATTATGGACGACGAGTGTCGCCTTCTTCCGCCCACACCTGCCGTCCTAGCCCTGCACCTTATCCACATGAGTAAGGCAAAGCCCTGACGGGAACATAATTGTGGGAGACAAGATTGTCTTGTCTCCCACAATATCGTCGTACATATATATTACGACATGACAAACCAGCCCTAGGAAAGAAGCAACTTCTGAATAGGATCAAGGTAGAAGTACACAACAAACACAACGGCTGTGAACCACATTAGCGGATGAACCTTACGCGCCTTGCCCGCAAACGCCCACATAATAGCGTAGGCAATAAACCCAATACCGATGCCGTCGGTAATGGAGTAGGTAAAGGGCATGAAAGCAACGGTAAGGAACGCCGGGACGCCGACAGAAAGGTCGTGCCAATCAATTTCTGTTACCTGCTGCATCATAAGGAAACCAACAGCAACGAGCGCCGGAGCGGCAGCTTCGCTGGGAACCAGGGATACAACGGGGGCGAAGAAAATGGAGAGAAGGAAAAGAACACCTGTGGTGACGCTGGCAAGGCCGGTGCGCGCACCGTCGGCAACACCTGTCGCTGATTCGACGAATGAGGTGTTCGAGGAAACCCCACCCATACCGCCGAATGTGGCGGCCAAGGAATCAATGGTGAGGATACGCCCGGTGTTGTAGGGCATACCGTGCTCGTCGAGAAGGTCACCTTCGGAACCGACGGCAACCATGGTGCCCATGGTGTCGAAGAAGTCGGCAAGCATGACGGAGAACGCAAGAACGATTGCCGCGAGGAAGCCGAGCTTCTGAATCGGGCCGGTAATGGAGAAAACGCCAAGGGTGCTGAATTCAGGGATCTGCACCGGGCTACCCATAATCGTTGGGCCACCGCTCTTCCAACCGGATACGTTCTTTACCGGGTCAAGCATTCCGGGGTTCGCAACTTTGTCGACGATAATTGCGACGACGGTTGAGACGATAATACCGATGAGAATCGCACCGGGGACTTTGCGGAGCATGCACACTGCGGTAACAACCAAACCGACGAGGAATACCATCATCGGCCAGGAGGCGAAGGATCCGTTAATACCTAGCGAAAGTGGCGTGCCTTTCGACGGGCGCACAACACCGGCGTTAACAAGACCAACCAGAGTGATGAACAGGCCGAGACCCACAGAAATAGCGGTACGCAAGAATCGCGGTACCGCCTTAAAAATTGCTGTTCGTAGGCCGGTTAGCACCAGAAGAAGAATAATTAGGCCTTCAATAACGATAATGCCCATACCGTCTGCCCAGGTCATTCCGGGCATTTTTACGATAACGGCACCAACGATGGTGTTTAAACCGAGGCCGGCAGCCATGGCGAGCGGGAAGTTTGCCACCACGCCGGTAAGGATTGTACATACGGCAGCGACAAGAGCCGTTCCCGCTGCGATTGCCGGAATATTAGGGCCGGCGGTGCCTCCACCGAGGAAAGCTCCCGTCGAATCCGGGCCGGAAAGAATGAGGGGGTTAAGGATAAGAATGTAGGCCATTGCCACGAATGTGACGAGACCGCCTCGAATTTCGCGAACAACGGTGGTTTGGCGCTCATTGATTTTGAAATAATCTTTAAAGACGTTGGACTGTGACGATTGCTGTTCATCTGCTCGGGTATCAGATGTAGTTTTAACGCTCACTCGTACTATCTCCTAAAAATTGGATAAGACCCGTTTATCAGGATCCTATATATTATATTTCGCCATTTTCGGCTCAGAAAATTAAAATCTCAATATGCGGTCAAAAACGGGGGTTAAAAATCTCAAATGTCGAGAAACGGAGATAGGCTGGGCAGTGGCTCGCGTCACTCATATGCTGTAGTTAAAATTTATTACTCCATTCCTTACGGAACAGAAGCAATAATTGCTTTGCCGACACCGCGCATCCGTACCGGGCCTTCGTCGTCGCGAATAAAAACCGCTTTCCCCGTATTTACGGTGCATCTTTCGTTCTGAGTGAAAACGTTAATAGCGCCTTCAAGACATAGGATGATACGCGGACCGCGTGCGCGAATTTTTTCCGCCTTCAAAGCGTCTGTGAGCTTAACTACAGAGAGTTCAAAATCGTCAACGGGGACATAAAACGTGGAGTGCGAAAAGCTCATTTTTTCGGGAGCTACGCGAATCGGAGGCACCGCAGACTGATCCATTACCCGCAACAACTCCGGAACATCTACATGCTTTGAGGTTAACCCCGCACGAAGAACATTATCCGAGGCAGACATAATTTCTACGCCCAGCCCGGAAAGGTAGGCATGAACCGTTCCGGCAGGAATAAACAAGGACTCGCCCGGTCGTAGCCTCACCGGGTTCATTAGTAGCGACGCCACAACGCCCGGATCGTCCGGATAGTCTGCCGCAAGTCTCTCCGCAATATTGTCCGCCCTCACCGACGGCGATTTTTGTGCAAGACGACGCTCCCTACACCTGCCCACAAGCTCAGCAATTTCTTCGCGTCCAGGCCGTGTTTTCTCGCTCAACAAATGTGAAAAAACTGCGGATACGCCGTCGTTGCGCAAAGTTTGAAGTAAATGATTCGTTAGCGGTAAGTCCAGGCCACTCAAAATTTCTTCCACCCGTCGGGTTGTTCGCAACCCCGCAAGCGCCTCAAAACGTGTCAGTGCATAGATGAGTTCAGGTTTGTGATTGGCGTCTTTGTAGTTACGTTCAGGGGCGGTTCGCGCGATTCCCGCCCGGTTCTCGCGCTCGAAACCTGCGCGGGCTTGATCAAGGGAAGGATGGACCTGCAAACTTAAGGGGCGTTCCGGCGCAATAAGTTTGACTAAGTAGGGTAACTGGTTATTGTTGCGTACAGCATGGCGTCCCAGTGCGCCAATGGGATCTTCAGCAATATACTCCTGCAACGTCATGGATGTTTTGCGCACCTGGCCCGCGCTTGTATGAAGCTCACTCGCATCTGCGACAGTTTCCGTCGTTTCTAGAGGAGCCTCGCCAGCACTTCCATTTACATGAACCTCGCCCGCACTTGTGCACGCCCTGCCGGCGGAAAAAATAGGCGAATGGACGAAATGTGCAGTGGTGGCATCCACACAGAGTGCCGAGCCATCGGGATGAGCCCCAAACCACAATTCTGCAACCGGAATTAAGGAGCGTGATTGCCCAAATATAGCGGGAATAGCCGTGTGGCTACCCCACTCATATTCACGAATACATCCCTGCAAACCAATCATTGAACGCAAAAAATCCGTTTATAGATTTACAGTTTTGTAACGACGAGATAGGCACCTCATGCCCATGCTTCGACTACGATTAACCTTCCACATAGAACTGGCTCGCCCGCCCTGCGCAGATGCCTCAAACTCGTGTGCCATACGGACTCTTGCCACTTCGGCAACCCTTTGCGCCCGCAAACGTTGCCCGCGCCCTATAAAGGCCAACCCCTTATCCAACACGAAGGCACGCTGACGAATTTTCTTCTTTCGAGGACGCACATGTTCAGCCCCGCCCACAAAACGAGTAGTCCTGCGGCGCTTACGCCCGCCACGAGCCTTCTTACGTTGCTCCATCTCGGCTTCATGCTCAGCACGTTTTTCTGCCTTCACTTCTTCAATGCGTTCGCGTAAAGGAACCCACCGAGGAGCCAACAAAGCCTGATCTCCTGGAGCCATTCCAACCTCATTAATCGTTGCGTACTCGCAACCCTCAACATGAAGAACACTCACAGCCCAATACCAACCGCGGTAACCGGGATGCAGGCATGTGAAAAGATGCGTCAAAACACCATCTTCATCCTTCACATACCCGGCATATTCGCCAACGAAACGTTCTGGAACATCCTCCTTAACCGCCTCACAAGCGACGTCAACAGTATCCCGAGAGACAAGGATGCCCTCGGCAGTATCTTCGTGAGAAGGACGTAAACGTTTTTCGTCGGGAACCTTTTCTTCCCCATCTTTTACAGCAACAAGAGGTGGCAACGAGGTTTCTTCGGTTTCGGAATTAGGCATCGAAATCATCAGCTAAAGCACGCAAAGCACGGGCAATAAGCTGTCCTCCCTCCGGATATTTTCCACGACGAAGTTGCGTTGAGGCGTGGTCCAGCATCTTAATAAGATCTTCAACAATAAGAACCGTTTCCTCAGGAGAACGACGATTTTTACGCGCTAAAGATTCCACCTGCGGAATAACCTCAACTGATAAAGCGGCCGGCCCGCGGCGAGTTTCCGCAACACCATACTCAACCAGCGTTCCCTTTTTTACCTTAACGCCGGTGGCAAGTGCGGAGGCAGGAAGAAAGACATCAACGCCATCATCACCGCTGATGTACCCAAAACCCTTTTTTTCATCAAAGAATTTAACCTTACCGGTTGCCACTGTAACCCTTTCTAGGAAAAACCGCCGAGCGGTTGCCCAGCGGAAAGACTCCCTATTATACTACCCGACTTCCCGCTTCTTCCACATCATCTGTAAAGATTTTTCACCCGATATCACACCGCTGGGCTATTTAGTTGATTTCATTAGCTTCGAGAACTGTCCACCACCTCCTACAAGTTCCGGTAAAATATTAGATACGGCACATTCGTGATGGAACAGGTAGAAAGTATCTTTATGAGCAACCATTCATTTCGGCAACGTTTTGCACACAAGATTGCGTCCCTTGCTACCACCCTCACCATCACCGCCCTCCTTTCATTCACGCTAACCATCGGCTTTGGCGTATCTATGTTCCACACTGCATCCGCTTACGCAAGCGAACCGGGAAGGTACAGCCAGCCCGTTACCGACGAAGCAGATGTGCTCAGCTACGACCAAATACGAACCCTCGAAAATAAACTTCGCGAGCTACAAAACTACAGCCACAAGCCTCTGCGCATTGTGCTCGTCAAAGATTTTTCGGGAATCTCCGCTGACACGTGGGCCTCGAAAAGCTTTGCGAAAAGCGGGTTTCCTCGCGATACCAGTCTCCTCGCTATAGCGGTTGAATCCCGCCAGGTCTCCTTCGCCTTCGGAAAAGAGAGCTACACCAAACAGGAATTCAACGACGCCCTCGACGCCGGCGCTTTGGACGAATTCGCACAGGGCAATTTCATGCAGGGTTGCGAAACATTTATCGATGAAGTCTCCGAAAGCCATCGTTTCTTCGATACCGTGCTCGGCCTGATTATTATTGGGGGCGGTGTCGGATATTATCTGTATCGTCGTCGTAAAAAGACAAAGGCGAAAGCCGAATGCGAAGCATCTCTTGCTCAACTCTCCAAACAGGCCTCCGATGCCCTCGTCAGCGCCGACGACGCCGTGCGTCAGGCAAAACTCGACCTCGATTTCGCCACCGCACAATTCGGAGTGGAAACCACGAAGGGTATGGACGCGGATATTCGCCGCGCCCAGGGCTTCATTTCCGAAGCGTTCACCACGCGCACACAGCTGGACGACGCCAACGATTGGCCGGAGGGCAAGAAGCGCGCAGCGAACGAATTTATCTGGAACTATGCACAGCAAGCGCTGGGGATTGTGGCTACCCAGAGGGAAAAGTTTGACGCCTTGCGAGCCGAGGCATCCAATGCCCGCGAGCGCATTTCGCAACTCAAGGCTCAGGCGCTGGAGATCACAAGCGACCTCCCCATGGCACGCGCCCAGCTGGACACCCTTACCCACACGTATGGGGCGTCCTCGATTGCCACATTGGTGGGGCTTCCGGCTGAAATTGAGAGCCTTATTGATGGTGGCAATAAAGCCTTAGAACAGGCGGACCAACTGATTGCGGAACAAAAGAACAATAAGGCTGTTCCCTTCGTGAATATTGCCGAACATGCCCTTGAACAGGCATCCTCCCGCTATCAGAGCATTATTAACGCTCAGCAGGCGATTATTGACGCCCAGGCTCAGCTCCAGAAACATATTGCCTCCATTTCTTCGGACGTCCAGGATGCGAATCGTATCGGTGGAAGCAATGAAGATGTACGACGGACAAAAGCGCAGGCGCAGAAGTTGATTGCACAGTACTCCGCGCCGAACGTTGACCCCTGGGAGGGTATTCGCGCACTCACGGCTGCGGAAGCAGAGATTGACGCGGCTCTAGCTCCTGCTCGCGACGAGGAAGAAAACCGGAAGCGTGCCCAGCTGGCTATTGACCGGCAACGCAGCCAGGCCATTGAATCTATTCAGCGTGCACAGATTTATATTCAGCAAAACCTTGCGGTTCTTGGACGTGACCCACGAGCGAAAATTGAGGCCGCTGAGGCGAGTTTGAAAGCGGGAGATAACGCGGAAGATGTGAACCTGCAGCTTAATCACTATTCTCAGGCAGACTCTTATGCTCGCGACGCTTTCGACACGGCTGTCAACGAATTCCGTAACGCTCAGGATTTTCACAATAACAACAGTTCCGGTGGCGGAGACTGGGGTGGTTTCATGTCCGGCCTCATTATTGGTGCGGTCAGCTCGAGCTTGGGTCGCGGATCACGTTGGGGTTCTGACAGTTTCTGGGGCGGCTCATCCTGGGGTGGCTCTGGTGGATCATGGGGCGGCTCATCCTGGGGTGGCTCTGGTGGCTCCTCGGGTGGCGGAAGTAGCCTTGGCGGAGGCGGTGGTCGTTCCTTCTAAAGTTCAAGATCCTGAATATGCTGGATTCTTGCAGGTGAAGAATGAGGCTTACCCCTTTACGCCTTGATTATTCAGCGCAGAACTCAAAAACTCGCACCTCAGCTTATGCCCACAATAAGATTGGTGACATAGCCGTCGTCGATAATACATAATGAGATGAAAACGCTCGTTTTTTCGCAACCCAAGGCTTCCATCCAGGTGGCACACAGAAAGGTATAACATGGCCGAAAAACAAACAATCCTCGGACGTATTACTCAGCTTGCCAAGGCAAATATTAATGCGCTCCTTGATCGGGCTGAAGATCCGCAGAAAATGCTCGATCAGATGGTTCGTGATTACACAAATTCAATTGCGGAAGCCCAAGATGCGGTTGCGGTAACCATCGGCAACCTTCGCTTGGCACAAAACGATTACAACGAAGATGTTGCCACCGCTAAAGAATGGGGCGCGAAAGCCCTTGCTTCCTCACAAAAGGCAGATCAGTTGCGTGCTAGTGGCGACGAAGCTGGGGCGAATAAATGGGATGGTCTGGCTAAGGTCGCCCTGGGTAAGCAACTCCAGTATGAGCGCGAAGCTAAGCAGGCAGAGCCTTTGATTACCTCACAGGAACAGGTTGTCGAACAGCTCAAATCAGGCCTGGTTGCCATGAAGGACCGTTTAGCTGACCTTAAGACCCGCCGCGACAACCTTATTGCACGCCAGAAAACTGCACAGGCTCAGGAGAAAGTTCAAGACGCAATCTCCTCCATTAACATTCTTGACCCAACGAGCGAACTTGCTCGATTTGAGGACAAGATTCGTCACCAGGAAGCCATTACGCAGGGCAAAATGGAAGTTGCAGGGCTTTCTCTTGAAAACCAGTTTGCGGAACTTGAAACGAGCGGAGATAACCTGGAAGTTGAAATGCGCCTCGCAGCGTTGAAAGGTGGGAATTCTCAGAAGGATGAAGAACCACAAAAAACAATTGAAGGCCAGGATTTCACAACATACTAGGCGATAATTTTTGAGAGGCGTCACTGAAATGCATTCGGTGGCGCCCTTCAATATTGCAATATGCGGTTACACCCCTCAATATTGCAACGCCAACCAAGCGCACCACCAGATTGCAACAGCACCCCAGCACCCCTCAACAATGCAAGAAATCTCCACAACATCCTCCTAAAAATACACGAAACTATCCGGCCCCCTTTTGACACTTAACCCCTTTAAGCATCCCGTGCTGTATTATCGTTTCCAAGAAACTTTCAGAAAACTTCCAGATAAAAAGGTTTGGATATACTCATGATGCAAAAATCTTCAACACCCGAAGCGACAATTCTTGTTGTCGATGATGAACCGTCAATCCGCGAACTTCTTTCTGCCTCACTTCAGTTTGCAGGATTTGAAGTCCTTACGGCAGCAGATGGTAAAGAAGCTCTCGCTCACCAGCAGAATCAACGCATTGACCTCGCAGTTCTGGATATTATGATGCCTGAACTCGACGGATTTGAAGTACTCCGCCGCCTACGTGAACGCAATAGCGAACTTCCCGTCCTCTTCCTCACCGCCCGCGACGATATTAAAGATAAAGTCCAAGGACTGACCGTCGGAGGGGATGATTACATTACAAAACCGTTCTCCCTTGAAGAAGTCGTTGCACGAATTCGCGCCGTCCTGCGTCGCACCACCCCGGATGAAACAGATACTGGAATTTTACGTTACGCGGATCTGGAGCTCAACGAAGAATCATATGAAGTAACACGTGCTGGACACTCCATTGAACTCTCCCCCACAGAGTTCAAACTCTTGCGTTACCTCATTATTAACGCCGAACGAGTCGTCTCCAAGTCACAAATTCTTGATCATGTATGGGACTACAATTGGCAGGGAGAAATCTCTATCGTCGAATCATATATTTCCTATCTTCGACGCAAAATTGACTCCCCAGAATCCCTCAACATTACCGACCCTGAAAAAGCCAAGGAACTTGTGCCCCTCATACACACACGCCGCGGCATCGGATACGTACTTCGCGCGGGTAAATAACCTTTTTCCGCATGAAACCACCGTTACACGCCAGGGACGATCGCGGGCTACTTGCACGAACCCACTATTCGTCTAAAAACCCCGAATCCGAACGAAAAAAGCACCGTTCGCAGAAAACAACGCACTCGCTGACCTCCAAACTCATCACGGTTTTCGTTATTCTGCTCAGTTCGGCTATTTTCTTCCTCGGGTTTGCCAGCTCGAAACTCCTGAAACAATACTTGACTGCAAATATTGATCAAGAGCTTATGACCCACGCGGAGCCGGCAAAAAAACATGTCCTGGAACTCGTCGGCATTAACGCACCCGATCAAAATGGTGGCTACAATCTTTCTGACTATTTTATTCAACTGAACTACACCCTACCCGGTGTAGACCGCATGAAAGTCTTTGAATCCGTCAGCCCCCAAGTGCTTAAAGAGTACGGGAACCCAACAGGAATCCTTGACGTTGTTTCCGATCTGCCTAACGAGCCCATTACGCTCAAAGGAAGCATTGCGGGCAAAGAATGGCGCGCCCTCGTCGTTCCGGTGAAAAATTACGAAACAGATTACGGAACCACAGGGTACTTTGTGATTGCGAAACCACTGAGCCCTATTGAATACACAATTTCACGGTTGCAGCTTATTTTTACTCTCGCAGGATTGGCGACGGTGTTAGCTGCGGGGCTTTTGGTGACGGGAATGATTTCACGATCTTTGCGTTCCTTGCGCGATATTGAGGAGGCTACACACAAAATTGCTGCGGGGTCCTTGTCCGATCGTGTTCCTCACGGGCATGACCGAGACGAAGTTGGCGTGCTGGCGAATTCTATTAACGCAATGCTCGCGCAAATCGAGCACGCTTTCGAGGAAAAGGAACGTAGCGAGATTCAAATGCGTCAGTTTATTTCCGACGCTTCGCATGAATTACGTACTCCTTTGGCGACGGTGCGCGGGTATGCGGAACTGTACCGTTTGGGTGGCGTTCCCGAAGATCGTGTAATGGATGCGATGGGGCGCGTGGAGTCCGAAGCGAATCGTATGAGCGGGCTTGTTGAGGATTTATTGCAGCTGGCGCGTATTGATGAAGGGCGTCCGCTTGAATGGCAGCGCATCGATTTGACCCAGATTTGCAAAAATGCGCTCATGGACTTCCATGCCCGCTCAGACAAGAGGCCCACTCAGCTGATTGCTCTGGATGGAACCGAATCGCCAGAGCCGGTTATGGCGTTGGCTGATACGGACAAAATAATTCAGGTTGTCTCGAATCTTTTGTCTAATGTTCTGACACATACGCCACCGGGCACGCCGGTTGAGTTGGCTGTTGGTATTGAAAATAACCATCCGGTTATTGAGGTGCGCGATCACGGCCCGGGCATTTCCCCGGAAAGTTCAGAACGCATTTTTGAACGTTTCTATCGTCCAGACAATTCACGTTCACGCGCCTCGGGCGGAGGCGGATTGGGGCTAGCAATTGTTGCAGCAATCATTGGTGCCCACGGAGGGTTCGCCCGAGCCTTACGCACACCCGGTGGTGGTTTAACCATTAAAATGGTTTTCCCTCCCTATCATAACGACGACGAAGGTGCCGCCCCCGCGCAAAAGAGCACCCCGGCTACGCACAAGAAACGTGGAAACAGGGGTGGCTGGAGTTTGTGGAATACAAAAAATACGAAGGCGCCGAAAACCACGAAGGCTTCGAAATCTGCAAAGGGCGAGAAAAACGCGAAGGCTTCGAAATCCGCAAAGGGCGAGAAAAACGCGAAAGGCGAGAAAAACACAGCGGGTTAATCAATGAAGGGGCTAACCGTCTAATCGATAAACGGGTTAATCGACTAATTGACGAAGGAGCTAATCGACAAAGGGGTTGCTTCCGTCGTCATCCACGGGATGTGCGCTTTTTTGCTCCAACATGAGTTTAATAGCGTGGAAAACGCGGTTCATGTATTCGTCGGGCGTTTCATCTTCACGATGATGCATGGGTTGGCCGATAAAAAGGAAAACTTCACCTCGCCATTTAGGGAGCATTTTTCCAACCGGCATAACTTCGTGTCCGCCACTCATCGCAATAGGGACGATAGGGACGTTGAATTTTTGCGCAAGCGCCGCGGCTCCGGCTTTCGGCGTTCCCAGTTCGCCCGTTCGTGAACGCGTTCCCTCAGGGAAAATAAGAATGGGGACGCCTGCACGCAGGAGACGGCCCGTCATTCCTTTAGCTTTACCGCTTTGATGTTCTGCGGCTTCCCCGGCTTTACCTTTTGGTTTGCTACTGCGCTCAATTGGGTATGTGTTGAAAAATAGGGATGTGAGATTTGAGATTCCGCGTTTGCGGTAGAAGTAGTCGGCGGCAGCGCCGGTTGCAAGGCGTTCAGTTAATTTATCGGGAAGGAGGGAAAAGACCATGGGCGCATCAAGGTGCGAGGAATGGTTTGGCACCAAAATAAATGCACCCTCTAGCTGTTCAATATTCTCTTCCCCGAGGACTGTCGGACGTAAAAGTGTTGATATGACAGGCTTGGTGAGCATGCGTCGCACACGATGGCGCCGTTTGGCTTTTCCATCATCCAAATAGGGATCGATGGGTTCGAGTTCGCTCACCTATGACCGCCTTTCGACCCGCTAATTTTACGTCCCACCCAGTTTACCGCGCCACGCGGTGCTTTTTCGGCAAGGAACGCAATAATTTTATATCGAGTTGACGGAACACACCGCGTTTTCCCTTGGAAGGCGGCCTTCAAACCCTCTATCGCAACCGTATCGGGTTCTAGCCAGAGCGCGTCAGGTACGCCGGAACGTTTCCCGGACTTATGGAAACCGGAGCGTACCCATCCTGGCATAACAACGGTTGCCCTCACGCCTGTGCCGTGTAATTCACCCGAAAGGGATTCTGACCACATTCGTATCAGTGCTTTAAAGGAAGCGTATGGCCCGGTGGGAACGAAACTTTGAACACTAGAAATATTAATAATGTGCCCTTTTCCGCGTTTCTTCATCTGCGTAGCTGCCGCGCCACCTATTTTCATGGGCGCTTCAGCCATGACGACGGCAGCTTGGTCAATATCTCGGAAGTCTGTTGTGGCGAGGCTATGGTAGAGACCGGTGCCGGCGTTATTCACAAGAACATCGATAGGGTTATCGTCACTTTTCACACGATCAATCACGGCGTTCACGCCGTCCTCAGTGGTTAAGTCCGCCTGAATGACGTCTACCCTAACTCCGCGTTCGGCAAATTCTTGCGCTGTTTGTTCGAGCTTTGTCTTATTGCGCGCCACAAGGACGAGGCTGTAACCACGTTGTGCAAGCCTGCGTGCAAAAGCTAGTCCGATTCCCGAGGTTCCACCGGTAATAAGCGCCCATCCGTTGGGGGACATTGACGCCGTTTTATCATGGGCAATGTTCACATATATAACCTAGCCGATAACGCAGCAAAATATCGAGTTATCCACACTTTCGTCCCATTCTCGGTTTTACCGGATGCCACCTTCTCCTTCAGGCATGTTAAATCCCACGAACCTTTCTCGTCGAAACAACAAAAAAGACAGGAAAAGCGCCTACACTTAAAATCTATATAGGTTTTCCCATCAGTTGTGTTCCCAAGGAGAATGATGAATATTCCGTCATGGTTACCCGCCTCGTTCAAGCGCGCTGTTATGGGACTCGGGGCAACAGCGCCCCTTGACAGTATCCGCACGCTTTACGAATCAGTGATTCATCGATGGAACGCGCCTGGACGTCTGTACCACGGTTTAACGCATGTCACGACGATGTTAGCAAATGCGGAGAAGTTGCTGAGCGATACATGCAATCCAAACGCCGTGCGCCTTGCGGTGTGGTACCACGGTATTGTTTTCGATACATCTGCGGTGCGAACGTACACGAAACGTGGTGGCGAGGATGAACTGAAATCTGCGCAGACAGCTCAACAAGAGTTGGAGAGTGTTGGGGTTTCCTCCGAAAAAGCGCGTCGTGTTGCAGAGCTTATTTGGGCTTTGCCTTCTTCCGGCTCGGAATCTTTGCGTGGGGAGCCGGGGTCGACGATTTATGGGGTTATGGGCGATGTTGATGTCGATATTTCTTGTCTCAAAGATGCCCACATGTCTATCGTGGCATCTCCTCCGCAGGTGTATCGCAAATATTCGGAGCAAATTCGTAAGGAGTACGCCCATATTCCACTTTTGGCGTTTATGCGTGGCCGGTTGCGGATTATTTCACGTCTGCTCGAACGCAAAAAACTGTTCATAACGCCTCTGGGGCGTAGCTGGGAGCATATGGCTCGCCAAAATTTGCAAGCCGAAGCTGAGGTTTTGGAAAAAAAGATTTCCCAGTGTGAGATGGCTACTGACGCCGGCGCTTCTCCCCTGGAAGAGGAGTCGCATTCATCGTCAAACCGTGCTGAAAAAAAGAGTATTGGTGAAATTCGCGCAGGGCTTTCTTCACGGAAAGGTGTTGATTCACCTGACGATAATATGTCGAGTTTAGAGAACGCTGCGGAGCGCTTAATGGCACGTAAGGATACGACGACGATACCCGCGTTTCCCCGGACTAAAAATGATCGCGAAAAAGTGACGACGGATTTTTTGGCGAAAATTAATGCACGAAACAAGGCTGTTGAGGTGGCGCGAGACGAAGCTCAGGTTGTGGGCGCCCGTGTGGATTCTCCCCTTACAGATAAGGCGCTTGCTGAAGAGTTTCAGGCCAGCCATCAGACGAAAAGCAGAGATTCTTCCGAAGCCAAGCCGGCGACGGGGAGCATTAATCGCGTTATCGACACGTCCTTTGACGATGTTGAACTTCACGGAATGGAAAAAGAACCCGGCATTTAGTTCTCCGCGTGGCAAACTTTCTGCCCGCAAGCGACTGCGCAAGAGCGCGTATCAACACAGGAGATCTCGCGGTGGCAATTGCGCCTGCAAACACCTGCACAAAAGCGCATATCAACACAGACCCCCCTGGCAATGGTGCCTGCAAACACCTGCACAAAAGCTTGTATCAACACAGGAAATCTCGCGGTGGCAATTGTGCCTGCAAACACCACAATCGAGCCAGAAATACGCAAGTGTGGGGTTAAACCATAGGTTTAACCCCACACTTTACTATGTACGCTACACACGAGAACTCGTAGCGAACAGTTGCGATACTTTATGGAACATCGCCAGAGTACTGCAACTATTTCGCGCGAATACTCGCTATCACCACAACCGACCTATTCGATACCGCTCTACCACTTGCCTAGTGTTTTCGGCATCTTTGCGATATTCGGTTAATATTCGCGATTATCGGTTTAGTACATGCCACCCATGCCTGCGCCAGCATCTGCTGCCGGTGCGGTTACGGGTTCTGGCTTGTCTGCCACAACGGCTTCTGTTGTGAGGAAGAGGCCGGCAATGGAGGCTGCGTTCTGGAGTGCAGAGCGTGTTACCTTCACCGGATCCATGACGCCGTTATCCACGAGGTTCACGTATTCGCCTGTTGCTGCGTTGAGGCCTTCGCCCTTCTTGAGGTTGCGAACCTTTTCCACAACAACTCCGCCTTCAAGACCCGCGTTCACAGCAATCTGCTTGAGGGGAGCTTCGATAGCAACGCGGACGATGTTCGCGCCGGTTGCTTCGTCGCCTTCGAGCTTGAGGGTTGCAAAGGCTTCGTCTGCTGCCTGGATGAGGGCGACGCCACCACCGGCGACGATTCCTTCTTCAACAGCGGCCTTTGCGTTGCGAACTGCATCTTCGATGCGGTGCTTGCGTTCCTTCAATTCAACTTCGGTTGCGGCGCCAGCCTTGATAATGGCAACCCCACCGGCAAGTTTCGCCAGGCGTTCCTGGAGCTTTTCCTTGTCGTATTCGGAGGTGGAGTTTTCAATCTGGCTGCGAATCTGGTTAACGCGACCGTCAATTTGATCAGCTTCGCCTGCGCCGTCGACGATCGTTGTGTTTTCCTTGGTGACGACGACCTTACGGGCGCGTCCAAGGAGGGAAAGATCCGTGTTTTCAAGCTTCAAACCGACGGATTCGGAAATTACTTGACCGCCTGTCAAAATTGCCATGTCCTGAAGCATTTCCTTGCGGCGATCGCCGAAACCGGGAGCCTTGACGGCTACGGAGCGGAAGATACCGCGAATCTTGTTGACAACGAGTGTTGCAAGTGCTTCGCCTTCAATATCTTCTGCGACGATAAGGAGAGGCTTATCTGCATGCATGACCTTATCGAGAACAGGCAGGAGTTCCTTCTGGTTGGAAATCTTGGAGTCCACGAAGAGGATGAAAGGATCTTCGAGAACCGCTTCCTGACGTTCTGCGTCTGTGACGAAGTACGGTGAGAGGAAGCCCTTATCGAAGGACATACCTTCGGTCAGTTCGAGTTCAAGTTCAAGCCCGGAAGATTCTTCGACGGTAATAACGCCTTCCTTACCGGCCTTTTCCATTGCTTCCGCAATCGCCTTACCGATGACGGCATCACCGGCAGAAATTGCTGCTGTTGCGGCGATTTCTTCGGTGGTGTCGATTTCTTTAGCGTCAGCAAGAAGGCGTTCGGCAATAGCTTTAACGGCTACGTCAATACCCTTCTTGAGTGCAACCGGGTTAGCGCCGGCGGCAACGTTACGCAAGCCTTCGTTCACGAGTGCCTGTGCAAGAACAGTTGCGGTTGTGGTTCCATCACCTGCAACATCGTCCGTCTTTTTGGCAACTTCTTTAACGAGTTCAGCGCCGATACGCTGGTAGGGATCTTCAAGATCAATTTCCTTGGCGATAGAAACGCCGTCGTTTGTAATGGTGGGTGCGCCCCACTTTTTGTCGAGAACGACGTTACGGCCTTTAGGACCAAGTGTTACCTTAACAGTGTTTGCGAGGAGGTTGAGTCCCTCTTCCATGGAGCGACGTGCTTCCTCATCAAAGGCAATCATCTTTGCCATAAGTTATATTCCTCCGTAGAGACGTGGCCGGCGCCCGCGACGGCAACATAAGAGGAACGACTCGAAAGACCGTTCCCTTTGTTTCACCAGCCTATGGATTTATCACTCGACATACCCGAGTGCTAATCCAATTCTGGCACTCTCACCCCGAGAGTGCAAGGTGGGTTCACGGAGAACTCAGCTTTTGTTCAGATTTTACTTACGCCTATCTTCCGGCAATATCCTGGGCTACCACAACTATAATGCGATCCCCGGAAGCCTCTGCGTTTTTAATCACCTGAGCAATACCGAGTTTGGCGGCAACATCCTTAGCCGTCGCTTCATCCTCGTCGTTTGGATAGAACACTTGCGACTGCGCGGGGCGACGATACTTGTAATTCCCCACACTTGTGGCAGTATATCCAGACCCTTGCAATTTCTCTTGGACCGAACCAGCAACTCCCCTAACAGAGGTCGCATTAAGAATAAGAACCGCGCGGTCAAGTTTTGCCTCAGATGTTGGGGTGGGACTCGGCGTTGGAGTAGGAGTAGGAGTACCAGAAGGTTTAGGCGATTCGCCATCTTTTTTACCCGCGTTTGTTGGCGAGGCCGTGGCACTCGGCGTGCTCTTAGAGGTTTGCGAAGTTGTCTGCGAATTCTTCACATTCATTTGGTTAAACCACACAATGCCGTAGCCTGCCGTCGGCGCTAGGACGATAACCGCAAGCAAGGCAAGCCACCATTTCGTAGCAGACTTGCGCCTCCGGTGGGCGCCATTGTTCTTACGCCCGCGAGCCGCTACATCAAATTCATCTTCTGGGTATGTTTTTGCCACGTCAGTAGTCTATCTTTTTTTAGTTATTTTCTTGTTATACGACGGAACACGGCGTTTCGTCCCCTGATTTTAAGGGTTGCATCAACGCCGTTCGCGCCCACGTTGCTCACACAACGTGCGAATCCGTCGAACAATCTCGGGATATTCTAGTTCAGCGCGGGGATTTTTCACAATATTCATGAGGTGAATGTAATACTGAGTTGGAATCATGCCGAGGGAACGAATTGCGTGCTCTTTCGTCGCAAAAGATTTCCGCCATGTTTCTTCCAGGTTAAGGATTTCTTTATCGAGATCTGAGAGAGGCGCGCCAGCCGCGTTAAGAATCCGTTCCCACGCTTCTGTTTTTTTCTCGCTCATCCCCATCCTTCCCCCATTGCTGTAACGAACATATTTAACAATATTATCAGGGTAAACCTTGGGTGGCCGTTGTCACTTTCCGCCAATGCTCACAACGTACATTTCAGAGCAAATATGAGCGTGCCGTTGCGCTTACCCGCCCGCGTTTAAAACACGCTTTCAGGGCAAATATGGGTGGCCTCTCAGAGTATCCTTGGAACATGACTTCAGGAAACACACACCCTCACGCTCCCCTACCTAGCAATCTTCCGTCGTGGCGAGACGTTATGGCACCCGACTGGGCGCTGGCAATGGAGCCTATAGCGGACCACATTGACGCGATGGAAGAATTTTTATGGCGCGAATATCAGGAAGGGCGAAATTTTTTACCGAAACATTCCAAGATTTTCCGCGCTTTTTCCTATCCGCTTTCCGAGGTGAAGGTGCTTCTTGTTGGACAAGATCCCTACCCGACGCCAGGGAACGCTGTCGGTTTGAGTTTTAGCGTTGCACCAGGGGTTCCAATCCCTCGATCCCTAACGAATATTTATCGCGAACTTCGCGACGATATTGGTGTTATTCCACCACTTTCCGGAGATTTGACCCCGTGGTGCGAACAGGGCGTCATGTTGCTCAACAGAGTGCTGAGTGTGGAACCTAACTCGACTGGAGCCCACCGCGGAAAAGGCTGGGAGAAAGTGACGGATTTTGCAGTGAAGGTGCTTGTCCAGCGCAAGAAACCGCTGGTCGCGATACTATGGGGGCGTCAAGCTCAAGAATTACGTCGACTCCTTGGGGATACGCCGTGCGTGATGAGCGCGCATCCTTCTCCCCTGTCTGCCTCGCGAGGATTTTTCGGGTCGCGTCCATTTTCGAAGGTGAATGAGTTGCTCGTGAATCAGGGCGCCACACCAATTTCATGGGATTTAAGTACGAAAAAACCAGCCACTTGGAACGGAAACAAATAGCTGGCTTTATCTAATCGTTAGATTACACAAATTGGTGGCTTTTTCCTATATTTAACGCGCGTTTCCCCTGATAATAATAGTGTGCGTCTCGTCACACTTCTCAATGCTGGGATTTTGTCCTTAACCCGAAAAGCCCGGTATCTCGTTTTTGTTGAGATACCGGGCTTTGATTTCGGAGCCCCCGACTGGACTCGAACCAGCGACCTGCTGTTTACAAGACAGCTGCTCTACCAACTGAGCTACAGAGGCATAACGTCCACCACATCAATCTTGAGTGAACCTAAACCATTGTGCCAGAAAAAACACTAAAGTCAAAACGACGCAGGTGTGACCTGCGTCGTTTTGACTTTATCCGTCGTGACACCACTAACAAATGCTGAAAACTAGCCAGTTTCCATCGAAGTGATGTGACAAACCTCTACTTCTTCTTCACCGCATCCAGGAGCTTTCCGCCACGCCAGTCGCCGAATTTCTTTCCGTCAACAAACACGGACGGCGCGCCTGTCAAACCATCCTTTTGGAATTTTTCCATAATTTTCTCCAGCTCAGAAGTGTAGCGACCTTCAGATATAGCCTTCATCATGTCCTTGACCTGAGCATCCGTCAACCCGGCATTCAATGCGATTTGCTGAATTTCTGGATCGTCCGGCACCGTAGCTTTCTCTTTATCAAACAAGGCTTTTGTGTGATCGAATGCGGCATCGATAAAATCAAGGGCACGTTCCGGAACGTTTTCTGCCACCCAGTATGTAGCGCTTACCATCTTCGGGGAGAACGGATACTGGCTTTGGATGATCACAGGATGATAAATCAACGTAATCTCGCCTTTACGAGCCATTTCTGAAAGCTGATGACCATTCTCCTTTTCGAGAATATTGCACCAGGAACACAGGTAATCGTAATAAATCGCCACCTCGGGCTTACCCTTGTTCTCTGTACCAGCTTTACCATTTGCCCCAATGGAAATGCCGTAATCGCTACGCACATTCTTTAATGTGCTACTTGCGTTATTGTTTTTACCATGGCCAACGATGTACCAAACCGCCGTGGCAACCAGAACCAGAACAACCGTAACAATTCCGCCCATAATCATACGATTACGTAACGTACGCTTACGCTCTTCTTCCTGAATCCTAGCCGCGGTCTGCCGAGCCCGCTCCTGCACAGACATTTTCTTTTGAGCCATAATTTCCTTCCTGAGCACAGCTTTTCGTGTGCACAATTCCCCAACATTCTACCTGCTGAATCACGCAAGGCGTTTGCGTATCATACTAAAAACGCAACAAACTTCTTAACATGTGATAGACACCATCTACACTCCACCGCAAGGGCATTCCCCCAGCCGAATGAATATACATATAAGAAAGAACGACGACGAACACAATACCCACACATGCCCACACAAGATGTAGCACTGACGTGGTAACTACCTGAGACAAACTGACGCGCAGCCCCCGTCGTACATAATGAGACGACGGCATCCACCACGTTACCGTCACAACGATGGCGAACGTGGCAACAAGCCACCATTTTTTATCTAAACCGACAGTATGCGAGGCCAGCAGGGAATATGCGAGAAGGCCGCCCAAAGCCGCAACCACGGTGCTCAACACCGCCATAAATAATCCGCTAATGAGCAACAGCGGGAAACGGAACAGCGTTGCGCCAATGGCGCCTTTACGTTTTCCCATACGCATACCAAGTTCATGACGATACATTTTGTTCGTGAAGCCGATTGTGGAGAATAACGCGATGCACGATACGAAGGCGATATACAGCGGAAGTTCGAGGAGTGCGAGAGCCATAATGATAGCAATCCCCCATATGAGAGTGATGAAGGGGAATTTTTGGATAGGGCGTTTCCACGGGGGAATGTTTTCTTCCGATTCCCACCAACTTTCGGGTATGAACTCCTGGTTGGCAGGCGGTGAAACAATGTCGTCAAAGGACGGGGTGGGTGCGTAGGATGTCGCGGGCGTGGCGCCGGGCGCGTATTGTTGGGGAGCTTGCAGGGCAACCGTAGGGGCTGCTCCCGCCTCTGGAGTACGAGCCGACGTCCCGTAATCATCCACGCCATAGACGCGGGTAGCGCCGTCTTGCGGGGCAAACGCTTGAGTTGCGCCCGCTTCTGGAGTACGAGCAGACGTCCCGTAATCACCCACGCCATATACACGGGTAGCGTTACCGCTCGGATCGAAAGCTGCGGTCGCACCCTCACCCGGAACAAAAGCCACGGTCGCACCCTCACCCGGAACAAAAGGCACGGTTTCGTTATTGTATGAATCCGCATCTGCACTATTCACGCCCTCGCCAACCTGAGACACAGGCACGGCGTGAGCGAAAGTAGCTTCATCGTCGTCCTTCACAATAGGAGAAACATGAGGGGAAAATGTTGGATTGTCGATGGCGTCAATGAGTGTATCGATACTGGGGCGCATTTCGAGCGGGTTGAGCAAATGTTCACGGAAGGCTTGTGCAAGAGGTGTAGGCAACCCGGCAACGTCAAGGTTTCCGCTAATAACGTTTTGTATTGTTGAGATAGCCGTGGGACCACGGAACGGGTCGCGTCCAATAAGGGTGAAAAGAATGACGGCAACTACCGCCCACAAATCTGCCGCTTCGTCCGGTTCGTGGCCCTGCACTACACGCGGATCGAGATAACCGGGAGTATGTGTAACCGCCCCCGTCGAGGTTAGGCGCGAATCGTTGTCTGCCTGGGCAATTCCGAAATCTATGAGCACCGGGACGTTGCCGTCGAGCATAACATTTGAGGGTTTAATGTCTCGATGAAGGACGCCTAGGGAGTGCACTTCACGAATTGCGCGGACAAGTTGGCGGGAGAACAGGGAGGCTTCCGGCAATGTATATGTGCCGTTGGTGCGAACATCCTCATAAAGTGTTGGTCCGTCAATGAGTTGGGTGACGATAAACGCTTCCGGCTCGTCCGTCTCTGCATCGAGAACTTCGGCGACGTGCGGGCCACGAACTTTTTGAAGGGTTGCGATTTCGCGTTGCAGACGAGCGCGACCTGATGGAGTGTCAACAATTGCTGGATGGATGAGTTTGAGGGCGACGTGATGACCTCCTCCATCCACCGCCTCATACACTGTGGACATGCCTCCGGTGCCAAGAGTGCGCACCAGGTCATAGCCTCCAACATTTTTCATCATGCACTAACCGTACTAAATAAAAGGATCGAGGTGAGAGATGCGCTCCTCGAAGAGGTGTGAGGTGGACGCCACCCATACGATGTCTCACGGAAGCACTCCTCTGGATTCTTTATTCAAAATATGGCATAATAAATGTGAATTTTGCTCTTTACGTCACAGGAGATATAAAGAGTTTGTAGCCCTCTCGTATCAATGGAGTTACGTATATGGCATCAATAACGTTGGATCGTGTGAGTCGCACGTATGCCGATGCGCCTGAACCAGCCGTCAATAACGTTTCGCTCCATATTAATAACGGAGAATTTTTTGCACTTACCGGCCCAACAGGTTGCGGAAAATCAACCCTTTTACGCATTATCGCCGGCATTGAAGAATGTGATTCGGGAACCATTTACCTTAACGGCAAGGATATTACGGCAACGCCACCGCCAATGCGTAACATGACTATGGTTTTCCAAAATTATGCACTCTATCCGCATATGACGGTATCAGAAAATATGGGTTTTGCCTTGCGTATAGCAGGTCTAGAAGAGGCAGAAATTCAAAGTCGCATTCACGAAGCGGCAGAAATTATGGACCTCACCAGCCATTTAAACGATAAACCAACGGAACTTTCACGAGTAGAGCGGCAACGTGTCGCCCTAGGACGCGCCATAGTTCGCCGTCCAAGTATCTACCTCATGGATGAACCCCTTATTAACATGGATCCAAAAATTCGTGACGCCACCCGTGAACAAATCATTCGCCTTCAAAAACTAACGGGCGTAACAACTCTATATGTCACCTCGAATCCTAACGAGTGTTTCGATTTTGCAACCCGCGTTGCCGTCATGCTCAATGAAAAAATTTGCCAGGTGGGCACACCTGAAGAACTTCGCGCCAACCCCGCCAACGAAGAAGTTGCGGCCTTCCTCTCCTGCCCCTCGCCCAACGAAGGCTTGCTCAATTAATATGAGCAATCTTTCCATTTTGGCAGCTCGCGTGGAACCGGAATTGCTGGATCTTCCATGGGATATTGAGCTGGACACGTGGCCAACGCATCTTGTTGCGACGCTTCCACGTGGAATTTCCCGCCACACGGTTCGCTTCGTGCATTTAAGGAATCGAATTATTGCGGTGAAGGAGATTAGCGAAAATATTGCGGTTCGCGAATATAACCTATTGCGGACATTGCACAACTTGGGGGCGCCTTCGGTTGCGCCGATCGCTGTTGTTTCGAGACGAACAACGGTGAGCGGCGAGCCTCTCAACGCCTGTCTTGTCACGGAACATCTGAGTTTTTCTCTACCTTTTCGTGCGGTTTTCGGGCAGCGTCACCAAGATAGCGTTGTTTCTTTGCTCATTGACGCTCTGGTTGGGTTGATGGTTCGCCTCCACCTTCTCGGATTTTTTTGGGGCGATGTTTCACTATCTAATGTCCTGTTCAGGCGTGACGCCGGATCCTTTGCCGCCTATCTCGTTGATGCAGAAACCGGGGAACTGCATAAACCTATCACCACACGCAAACGCGAATACGATATTGATGTTGCGCGCACAAATATTATAGGTGAGCTCATGGATCTTCAAGCGGGCGAAATTCTCCCCGCAGATTTCGACACCCTCTCTATCGGTAATGTGTTTGCTCACCGCTACCACGAACTCTGGAATGTTCTCGATGCGCCCATTACCTTTGGGCAGGACGAAGAATGGAAGATCGCCACACGTATTGAGCGACTCAATCAGCTTGGTTTCGACGTCAACGAAATGGATATTACGCAAGACTCAGCAACTCAGGGCTTACGGATGCGTCCAAAAACGGTGGAACCGCGTTTTTATTCGCTCAAGGTGGAGCGGCTAACTGGGCTGGTGATGGAGGAAAATCAGGCACGGCGTATTCTCAACGACATCGAAGAATTTTCTTCCAAGGAACGTGAACGCGGGCAAACCTCGGAACAGGCTGCCCAGGATTGGGTTCGTGAGGTATATCAGCCAACTATTGACGCTATTCCCCTAAATTTGCGCGACAAACTGGAGCCTGCTGAAGTGTTCCATGAGCTTCTTGACCACCGCTGGTTTATTTCGGAACAGCAAAAACGCGAAGTTCCTCAGGCGGAGGCTGTGACATCATTTATCGACAACGTGTTGCGCCATCGTCGCGATGAATCAACATTTTTCGACGACGGCCGATAAGCAACGCGCCTACCCGCGCAGTTCTTCGATAACGAGTTCCGCAATTTGTACGGTGTTGAGCGCCGCGCCTTTGCGCAGGTTGTCCGCTACACAGAAGAATGCGAGGCCACGGTTATCGTCTACTGCCAGATCTGTGCGGATTCGACCCACATAGCAGGGGTCGGTTCCGGTAGCTTCGAGGGAGTTCGGTAGTTCCACAACTTTTACGCCTGGCGCTTTTTCAAGTAAAGCGGTCGCTTGCGCAACATCTACGGGCTTTTCAAATTCTGCGTGGACCGTCATTCCGTGTGCTGTGAACACGGGAACGCGCACGCAGGTACCTGATACTTTGAGGTCCGGGATGTGAAGAATTTTGCGGGATTCGTTGCGCAGTTTTTGTTCTTCGTCGGTTTCGCCTGTTCCGTCGTCCATAAGATTTCCCGCGAGGGCGACGGCGTTAAAGGCGATTTCTTTTGCGTAAACTTGTGGGTCCGGGAACGTTACCGCGCCACCATCCAGTGCCAAATCTTCCATACGCTGTTCAACCGCTACGCGGATTCCGCGTGCGAGTTCCGCAACGCCAGCCACGCCAGAGCCGGATACGGCCTGGTAGCTTGAGGCGATGAGGCGCGTGAGGCCGTAGGCGTCGTGAAGTGGTTTCAGGATGGGCATGGTGGCCATCGTGGTGCAGTTCGGGTTCGCAATGATGCCTTTGGGGCGGGTATGAACGTCTTCGGGGTTGACTTCCGTCACCACGAGGGGGACGTCTGGGTCTTTACGCCATGCCGATGAGTTATCTACGACGACGGCGCCCGCCACTGCGAATTTCGGCGCGTATTCTTTGGAAGTTCCGCCACCTGCGGAGAAAAGTGCAACGTCAATTCCGGCGTAATCTGCTGTTGCGAGGTCTTCAACAACGATGTCTTTTCCGCGGAAAGGCAGTGTTTTCCCGGCGCTACGTGCGGATGCGAAAAAACGTACGTTGTCTGCCGGGACGTTGCGTTCTTCCAGGAGGGTGCGCATAACGCGCCCGACCTGCCCGGTTGCTCCAACAACTGCGAGTGTGATGCTCATCGACCTGTACCTCCGTAAACAATTGCTTCTTCTTCTGAATCGAGTCCGAATGCCGAATGGACGGCAATGGCTGCTCGCGTAATATCTTTCGGGTCAAGAACCACGGAGATACGAATTTCGGATGTGGAAATCATATCGACGTTGATTCCAAGACCGCCTAAAGTGTTGAAAAGTTTGGCGGAAACACCTGTATATGTTCGCATTCCTGCTCCGACGACGGAGAGAATACCGATTTCGTTTTCCACAGCGATTTTTTCAAAACCGAGTTCTTCTTTGTTGGCTTCGAGAGCTTTGACGACGATGGAGACGTCTTGACGTGGAACCGTGAAGGAAATATTGCTGATGCCGGTGCGTGTAAGTGGCGTATTTTGGACAATCATGTCGATATTTCCGTCGGCTTTTGCGACGCAGGAGAAAATTTTTGCCGCAACGCCCGGCGTGTTGGGTACGCCAACAACGGAGATTTTCCCTTGATTTAAATCATGGGCTACGCCGACCACTGCGGGGCCTTCGTATTCCCCGTTCATATCGGTTCCTTCCACTATCTTTGTTCCTTCCTTCGTGGAGAATGACGACCGCACATGTAGCGGAACATTGAATTTACGCGCATATTCCACTGCGCGCAGATGGAGAACTTTGACTCCGTGAGCTGCAAGTTCTAAAGTTTCTTCATAGGTGATGGTTTTCATCTGGGAGGCGGCGTGGACAATGCGGGGGTCTGCCGAGAAAACGCCGTCCACATCTGTATAGATTTCGCACATATCGGCGTCGAGTGCCGCGGCGAAAGCAACTGCCGTGGTGTCTGACCCTCCACGTCCAAGTGTTGTGACGTCGTTTCGTTTGTTGACGCCTTGGAAACCGGCAATAATCGCGACGAATCCGGCATCGAGTGTTTCGATAATGCGTGCTGGATCGACGTTGATAATGGAGGCGTTTCCGTATTCCGTGTCTGTAATAAGTCCGGCTTGTTGCCCTGTGAAAGCCTTGGCGGGCACGCCTTCTTCGTTGACGGCCATAGCGAGAAGGGACATGGAGATTCGTTCGCCTGCAGTCAGGAGGATGTCCATTTCACGTTTGGGAGGATTTTTTGTGATTTCCTGGGTGAGATCAATGAGCTCGTCCGTTGTGTCTCCCATGGCTGAAACGACGACGACTACTTGGTTGCCTCCACGATGGGCTTCGGCAATTTTATGTGCTACGCGTTTCATTCCGGCTGGATCCGCTACAGATGAACCGCCGAATTTTTGAACGATAAGCGCCACGATGTCTCCTGTGTATAGTGATATTCTTCTTTAGTTTAGTTGTTTGCCTAGACTTTTCCAGCCAAATCTCAGGAATTCACATGAGAGGCTGCACACGGTACAGAACTGCCGTTGTTGCGTTAGGGCATTCGCGGTGTTGTTAGTGCCGTTGGCGCGGGTGCCGTTGGCGCGGGTGCCGTTGGCGCGGGTGCCGTTGGCGCCGCGATGACGGTTCGTCCTTCAAAGGCGCGAGATAGCGTGATTTCGTCGGCGTATTCGAGATCTCCTCCTACCGGCAAGCCCGATGCGAGCCGAGATATTCCGATTCCGATGGGCGTAAGGAGCCGTATAAGGTAGGCCGCGGTTGCTTCGCCTTCGATGTTCGGATCGGTTGCGAGGATGACTTCGGTAATGCTGCCGTCTTGGAGGCGTGTGAGGAGTTCGCGGATTCGGAGGTTTTCCGGCCCAATTCCTTGGATGGGGTTTATGGCTCCGCCTAGTACGTGGTAGCGTCCGCGGAATTCTCGGGTTCTTTCGATGGCGATGACGTCTTTTGCTTCTTCGACGACGCAAACGACGGAATCAACTCGCCTGGTATCTGAACATATTGCGCATAATTCCGCTTCTGTGACGTTTCCGCAAATTGTGCAGAAGTGAACGGTTTTTTTGACGCGAATCATGGCATCCGCGAGCGCTTGAACCTCGGTTTCTTCTTGTTCGAGGAGGTAAAAGGCTATACGTTGGGCGCTTTTTGGACCGATTCCCGGTAGCCTGCCGAGTTCATCAATGAGTTCTTGAACTGCACCATCATATACGCCTGCCACTAGTTATTGCCTCCATCTTTCACATTTTCTTCGATTATTGTCCCATGAAATGTATCGAGAACAACTTCTACCCCTACAGCTTTTGAATTTTCTAGGGTTGGATCGTCGGGCGAAACGTCATATTCTTCCGCATCTTCGCTGGTGTTCGCTGGGGTTGGTTGGGATCCTTGATTGCCTTGTTGCCTGGCTTGTGCAACTTTTTCTTGCGCATTGTTGAACGAGGATTCTGTGTCTGTTGCGGACTTTTGAGGCGTTGTGGATGCTTCAGACACCGCAGACGTTACCCTTGTTGGCGCGCCCTGTTGCTTGGTTTGTGGCCTTGCTGTGTTGAGCCCACGTGATGCGTTAGCTAAGTAGCTTGAAACTGAAGTTTCTTCAGATGCCGGCATTCCTATGTTCGCGTTTCCCGGAAAGGAAGGCATAGGCATTTTTTGCATATAAAAAGGTACAGAGGAGGATTCTTCTTCGCCATTGGAATGATTGGCTTGCGTTTTTTCATTCTCTTTTTTGACAGATTTTGGATATTCGCCCTGCGCATACGCTTCTCCCTCACGAGATTCTTCAACATAAGAATCCTCAAGATAAGGTTCTTCCTCGTATTCTTCGACGGGTGGCTCGTCTACGTATTCCTCGTACGACGGTTCAGGATAATCACCGTAGGGACCTTCTGGAATATTCTCTACTGGAGGTTCATCAGATGTTGCCGATTTTTTGCGCGTTTTAACGGTGACCGGTTGGCTAGTAAATCTGGATAGGTGTGCGCCCAGGCGTTCAACATTTTCCTGTTTTTCCATGTAGGCGAAATTTTCATCGCGTTCAAACTCAAGGTATGCAACACCGGCCCATACCCCAAGTAAATGAACGGGATAGGCAAATATTGCTTTCGCAAATACACCTTTAGTGGCGATGTTTTCCCACTGATCACGTAGTTCTTGGTGTAATGTGGCGTCCTGAGAATTACTGCGTGATGTAGCATCCTGAGAATTGCTGTGTGGCTCGATTTTTTGCGCTGACTGTTCCATAGGTTGCGCAGGAAGTTCCGCTTGTTGCGTGAATGCAGAGACGGATCCCCATGTTTTCCCTGAACGCAACGACGCCAGCCGAGCTTTTTCTCTCGCAACTTCTTCAGCATTTTTCTTATGTACGACGGGAACAAAACTGCGTGTTTCCATGCAATTATTCACCGCATGTTCCACCGCACTTCCATCGGGTTGCCGCCCATTATTACCACCACTTACCTGCTTAAAAGTAGCTTCATTCCCATCATATCCCCCACTTGCGAGTCCATCTCCTTGAACGGTAGAGGCGAAAACTCCGCTCTGCGCACCTGGCGCATTTCCCTTCGCAAAGGCGCCACCTTCCAGCTCACCTGCCAGCTCGCCTACCCTCGCACCTGAGTTGCTCGGCACGTCTCCTTGCCCACCACTTTGCGCATCTCCTTGCGATCCTGCATAGCCGGGTGAAAACTCGCGATTATTTCCCGGATTACGTTCTGTTTTCACTCCCAGTAATAGACGCGCACATAATAATTCCAGTTGAAGACGTGGAGATGTTGCGCCGACCATAGACGATAATGCCTCGTTTACCAATTCGGCCGCGATTGTTGCACGACGTGCACCCAATAAGCGCGCCTGTTCGCTCATGGACTGTATTTGATCTTCCGGAATACCACTTAGCGCGTCCTTCGCCGCTTCTCCCGCCATATCGATGACGATAAGATCACGCATGCGTTGAAGTAAATCTTCAACAAAACGCCTCGGATCATGCCCGGATTGAATAACATTTTCTACAACACTGAATAAGCCTGCGCCGTCTTCTTGAGCAATTGCTTCCACTGCCTTGTCCAATAGTGTCGAATCGGTGTACCCCAGCAGCGCCACAGCTTGAGCATATTCAATACGCGCACCCTCACTACCGCCCATAAGCTGATCAAGAACAGAGAGAGAATCACGAACAGACCCTCCTCCAGCGCGAACAACAAGCCCGAGGACACCCTCTTCCGGTTGAATACCTTCTTCCCCGCATAACCCCGCAAGGTAATCTTCCATGATTTCCGGCGGAACAAGGCGGAAGGGATAGTGATGGGTACGCGAACGAATCGTTCCAATCACTTTTTCGGGCTCCGTCGTCGCAAAAATGAATTTGACGTGAGCAGGTGGCTCCTCCACAAGTTTCAGCAACGCATTAAACCCTTGTGTAGTGACCATGTGGGCTTCGTCGATAATAAAAATCTTGTATCGATCACGCGAGGGCGCGAACGTTGCGCGTTCTACCAAATCGCGTGCATCATCCACACCTCCGTGACTCGCCGCATCCATTTCCACGACGTCAAGCGAACCGCTACCACCTGATCCAAGTTCAATGCACGATGGGCATTTTCCGCATGGGGTATCCGTGGGCGCCTGAGCACAGTTCAAACAGCGTGCAAAAATACGCGCCGACGTGGTTTTCCCACATCCGCGAGGCCCTGAAAACAGGTAGGCGTGCACGGTTTTATTAGCGCACAGAGCCACCATCAGGGGTTTAACCACCTGTTCCTGGCCAATAAGGTCCTGAAAACGTTCGGGGCGATAACGCCGATATAATGCCATGCTCACAAAAACCATTGTACGTGGTTGCTCCCGCATTATTTTTGGCTTGAACTTTTCTCACTATTTTTTGTACGACGACGGACGCGACGACGGACGCGAGCCGACGAAAGGGGCGGACTCCTACTCGCCGGACCCCACCCCTTTATTAATGTTTTGAGGCGGCTACAGTGTTATGCACTTAGAGAGAAAGGACTCATCATGAAAGGAGGAAGCCGCCTCAAAACACGTTTTTAAAAATTTTAATTTTGCGCTTAAAAATAAAAATAACAGCGCAGGAAATTTTTCATTTTTTTCATTATGCGAAACGCTTGTACGAGATGCCCAAATGCCGAGGTGCATCCAGAAGAACATACCCGCGATTGAAAGCGGTTGACATGGGCGAAGCCCAGAAAAAAGACGCCCCACGCACCCGATAGAGCCCGCATACCCTTGCTGCCTTCCGGCCCTGGGGGAGTTTTGCAAGATACCGCCGCATGGGGAGTCGGTTAGTAGTTTAAAGCATCCCCGAACAAAATGCCACTTTAGGTATCAATTCGCGGTTCTCACCACACCCGCCCTTTCCGAATATGCAACCCGCACCCATCCTCGCACGCAAACCCTCACTCACAAGCCCTCGTAGCGAAGCGCGCCCCTTCGTCGAGAATTACAACCAACCCCTTTCCTAACACGCAACCTCGCCCCACTTTCTCACGCACCCCTCACCAACCCTCACACGCAACCCCTCACCCGCTTCCGCACACAAAGGTTAAGACACATCACAAACGCCATGGCGTCAAGCATCAACCTCCCTTTTCTCACACAGGGGTTAAAATGAAAAGGACAGATACGCGAAGGTGTCCCGCACTTTCGTCGCACACCCTATTTTCACAGGAGAAAATATGCCATTCCTACCTGAAAAACTTCTTGAAGGTTTCCGTTCGCGCGCAGCCACCGTCGATGCCACTAACGCTTTCCCCGAGGACGACTACCGCGAACTGCGCGAGGCCGGCTACCTGGGCGCCTTCGTCCCCAAAGAATACGGTGGCGCGGGCTTAACGTTACCCGAAATTTGCGCAGAACAAACCCGCCTTGCACGCTTCGCTCCCGCGACAGCGCTCGGCATCAATATGCACCATATCATTGTTGGGCTTGGACGCTACCTCGTCTCCCAGGGCGTTTCCAACGGCGAACTTATTTTGCGTGAAGCGGCAGCCGGAAAACTCTTCGCATTCGGCATTTCTGAACCCGGTAACGACCTCGTCCTCTTCGGTTCCCTCTCCATCGCCACCCCGGACGGCAACGGCGGTTTCACTATATCGGGAACAAAAGTCTTTACGTCTCTCGCCCCGGCGTGGGATTACCTCATGACTTTCGGTGCTTGGAAGAACGACGACGGTGTGCGCAACGTTTTCGGCGTGCTCAAGCGCGAGGACGGCGGTTTCGAGGTGAAACCGGATTGGGACACGCTGGGGATGCGGGCGACTCAGTCGAATACGACAGTGCTTCAGGATGCGAAAATTCCGGCGGATGCCGTTCTCGGGATCGTGCAACCGGGCGCAAATGTTGAACCTGTTGTGTACGGTATTTTCTCCCATTTCGAGATTTTGTTGGGCGCCACGTATCAGGGCATCGGGGAACGTGCGATTGAGGTTGCCTGTGAGCACGTGAAAAACCGCAGGTCGGTTATGAACAACGATGTCTACGCACACGATCCCGCTATTCGCTGGCGTTTGGCGGAAGCTGCGCTTCACATGTATCCTGTTGGACCAGCCCTGCGCGAACTTGCGAACAAGGTGGAAAATGCGACGGTTGGCGTGCCCGAAGAAGTGGCGTCGCTTGCCGATTACCCAAAGCTCTCTGCAGCAAAAAATTTGGCGGCCGAAAGTTCACTGCGCGCCGTTGAGGAATCTATTCGTTCCTGTGGAGGCTCTTCGTACTATACCAAGCATGAGCTTTCACGCCTCTACCGGGATGTCCTGGCCGGGCTTTTCCAGCCCTCCGATCAGGAATCTCTGCATTCGGCGTGGGCGACGGCTCTTCTTGGCCCGCTCCCGCAGAAATAACAGCTCGGCCTCTTTACGCCTCGCCTCATTCCGCCCACATGCACCTTTGCTTCAGCGGTGGTATTTATTCCATTCGCGGGTGGCGCTAGTTATTGGCGTGTTTTTTGCCCGCGTTCGTGAAGTTTATTCCATTCGCGGGCGGCGCTAATAAAGTTCCGCATCATTGTTTCTCCACCCGGGGTCATAATTGATTCCGGGTGGAATTGCACGCCGTAAATCGGGTATTTTTCATGCTGGATTGCCATGACTTCCCCGTCGTCCGTACATGTTGACGTCACTTTCAGCTCGGGAGGAAGTGTGGAATCAATAGCGGCCAGGGAGTGATACCTCGCCACATTTTCTTGTTCGTTCAAGCCTCTAAACAGCACGGAATTCGTATCGACATGTGCCGGGTAGCTTTTTCCGTGAACTACCTGATGTGCGTAGCTCACCGTCGCCCCAAACGCTTCACAAATTCCCTGGTGCCCGAGAAACACGCCCAGAATAGGAATCCGCGAACCCAAAGGCTTCACTATATCAACGGTCACGCCAGCGTCTTTGGGGAAGCCTGGCCCAGGGGAAATAATAATCGCCTCCGGATCCAGGGCATCAATTTCTTCGACGGTGAGTTCGTCGTTGCGAATCACCTTAATATCCGGTTCGATACCGCCTACCAGTTGGAAGAGGTTGAAGGTAAATGAATCGTAATTGTCAATAATTAAAATCATCGCTAGTTTCCCTTAATTCTCACGTCTACACTTCCGACATATCGCTCACAACCCGCAGAGTACCCGCGCCGCGCCGGTTGCGCCCAGATGTTGCCAAGTTCCGTGCCAAGCGCGTTCAGCACCCGCGCCCTGCGCCAGTTGCGCCCACTCACCTCGTTGCGCCCGTTCACCCGGCTGCGTCCACTCACCTTGTTGCGCCCACTCACCTTGTTGCGCCCGTTCACCCGGCTACGTCCACTCACCTGTCACCCTTTTCCGTCGCGCTCATAGCCTCGGCATCTCGCAGAGCCTTCATCGTTGCGGCGGCTTTGTTGATGGTTTCGTCGTACTCCTTGGAAGGAACGGAATCGCGCACGATTCCCGCGCCACTTCGCGCAAATACGCGCCCGCCAACCCTGTACGCAACACGGATCGCGATACACAAATCCATGTTTCCGGAAAAGTCGAGGTACCCGATTCCGCCCCCGTACAGCCCGCGTTTATTCCCTTCGAGCTCGTTAATCAGTTGCATCGCCCGGATTTTCGGCGCACCGGACAACGTTCCCGCGGGCAAAATCGCTTCGACCACGTCCAGAGCATCCAACCCTTCCCGCAAGTCTCCGCGCACAATCGAACCTATGTGCATCACGTGGCTGAACCGCAAGACTTCCAAATATTTCTCAACTTCGACGCTCCCAAATTCGGCAACGCGCCCAATATCGTTACGTCCCAAATCCACGAGCATATTGTGTTCCGCGACCTCTTTGGGGTCGGCAAGAAGCTCGCGCTCCAAAGCGACGTCCTCTTCGGGGGTTGCGCCACGCTTGCGGGTTCCCGCCAACGGATAAGTATGCAAAACACCGTTCTCTAACTTGACGAGCGTTTCTGGGGACGCCCCGGCAACTTCAATATTGTGCCCGGAAAAATAGAACATGTACGGCGAGGGGTTGATTGTTCGCAACACGCGATACGTATCCAGCAAAGACCCCTCGAAAGGCGCAGTGAGCGCATTGGACGGCACAATTTGGAAAATGTCGCCTTCGTGAATGTGGTGTTGTGCCTTGAGGACAACACCCTCGAACTCTTCGCGAGACATCTGCGGTTCGACATCACCCGTCATACGCCCCGACGTGTGCGGCGTTGGCGTCCCGTTAATCACGAGATCCACGAGTTCGTGAATGGCTGTTACTGCCTTGCGGTAGGCGTTTTCCACATCCGCGTGGCTCGCCCCTTCAGGTGCTTCAACATGAGCGATTGCCTGTATTTTTTGCTTATAGTTATCAAAAGCGATCACTCGATCAAAAAGCATAAGGTCCACATCGTTGAACCCCTCGTTATTGGGCGCGTCCAGTTTGAGGGTTGGTTCCCCATATTTGACGTAATCGTAAGCAAAATAGCCGACGAGCCCTCCGGTAAAAGGCGGCATTTCCGGCAGGGATGGCGCGCGCCGAGTGGCGAGAACCTCCCGAATCAGCTTCGCCGGATGAACATTTTCGTACACTTTATCGCCAACATGCACACAACCGTCCAAAGCGGTGATTTCCAGGGACGGGTCGTATCCGATAAAGGTGTATCGCCCAAAACCTTCGCTTTCCGCCGCGGATTCGAGGAGATAGACGTGTTTGCTCTGCGCTTTTGCTTTGCGCAGGACGCTCACTGGCGTCACCATATCAGAGAGGATGTCGGTTGCGATGGGGATAGATGTGTATTTTTCAGAAAGTTCGAGGACGGTTTCGAGTGAGGGGTAAATATTCACTTGTTTCTCCTGTATTGCTTATGTTCGTTTTTGAATATACGACGTATATCATCGGGCACTTTCTGCACATAATGTTAGGGCGACGACGGTGGCCCGGTGCCAATATGTATGTGGTGTGACGCTTGGGCGCACACGAATTGTGCCATCTGGGGTGGCTAGCACCATCGCAACGCAAGAGTTGCGCTAATCCCCATTGTGGGGTAAAGAACGAAGCGCATGGGTTAATGGTAACGGCTACGGCTTATCGCTTTCAACGCTGGCTCATAGTACTGGGCGCAAATATTACACAGGTTCGCAGGCACGCATATTTTATCGGTAATATCCTCGTTGCACTTATTCTTCGCGGATTAATATGCACACGCTTAATTATTCAGACCCGTGGGTATGAGAACATCCACATGCGGATATAAGACAAACACGTGGCAACAGACATATATAAAAACAAACATTTTCCACATGTGGAAAGTTGTGGACATGCAGACATGTAGAAAAATGAGGTTCTGCATCTTAATTGTGGATATACAGTTAAAACGCTCCTGCAAGTCGATATGTGGATAAACGTGCCGAGTACCTCATTTTAAAAGTTGGCGTTAACCGCCTTAGATAAGCTAAGCTATATGAGCGTTGTTAGTGTTCACGCACAAGCAATCCTGGAGGATTCGCATAGTGGCCTAGTGCGCACGCTTGGAAAGCGTGTTGGGTGAATAGCCCTCGGGGGTTCGAATCCCCCATCCTCCGCCAAAGCCCCGCTCACGCGGGGCTTTTTCGTTGATACAGAGCGGTTTTAGGGCGGTTTTACGCGGATTTGGGGCGGGGCTTGTTTCCGGTCGTTTCAGGTCGTTTCAGGTCGTTTCCGGTCGTTTAGGGGGTACACTGGGGGTACAAAACCCCGAACACCCAAAACCTAGAGAAATGTACCCCCAGAAATGGTTAGAAGATTATTCGGCTCTATCATTCAGCGTGGTAAAAACTATCACGGACGATACCGTAAAGACGGGAAAGACTACTATACGCCTACCCAACCCACGAAAACGCAGGTACGGCGCGACCTAGATTTAGTCCGCGCGCAAATCCTCACCGGCGAATGGATAGACCCCACCAGCATGAAAGCCAAAACGTCAGATATGACGGTGGCAAACTTTTACGATGCCTGGATTGGCGACTTGGAAGCCGAGGACTATTCCCCTAATACCGTACGCACCTATGCATCACATTGGCGAAAATATGTTTTACCTAAATATGGGGCTAGGCTGCTTTCTGATTTCGACAGTAAGGCGATAGCCGCCATTCGCGATAATATCCTTGAAAATCGGTCTGCTACGACGGCGGGTAACGTGTTGCGTTCTATCCGCGCCGGGCTAGGCTACGCGACGGAAAAAGAATGGCTAGATGCTTTGCCGGAAAAACTGCCTACCGTATCAAAACGCAAAACGCCGGGCGGAGCCGGCTATGCATACAGCAGGGAAGAGCTCGAGAAACTGATTCAGGCGTGCGTGGCATATTATCAGCCGGCGCTTATCTTCGGCGCGTACGGGTGCCTACGTATTGGTGAAGTGTCAGCTTTGCGCCGGGATGATATAGATGCCGTGGCTGGTACCGTTCGCGTGGATGAAGCAGTGAAACGCGGGCTAAGGGGCGAAATGAGTATCGGCGCTCCGAAAAGCCAGGCGGGATATCGCACCGTGAACCTACCGGAAAGGTATTTACCTATCATTGCGGGTTTTCTTGATGAGCACGTGCCAGTATCACCTAGGGCGTTTTTATATCCATCCACGAAACAGGGCGGGATACAAACCGGCAGACCGATTTTGCGGGCTTTCCAAGATGCATGTAAGAAAACCGGCATACATGTAGGACGGTTCCACGACCTAAGACATAGCGGACTCACACTATATGGTCAAGCAGGAGCGACGCTAGCGGATTTGATGGCACGCGCCGGGCACGCGAACGCGGAAACCGTGATGATTTATCAGCATTCGACTTTGGAGCGGGATAGGCACCTCGCCAACCTTATGTAGAAGTGAACCTCTTACGCCCTACACTTTCAAACTTGCAACCAAGTTGCGACATTGATATAATTGTTTTATGAAGCAAAGGGGGTGACATGACAGATAAAGAAGTGAAAAAGTGGATTAAAGAACTTAGAAAACATGGTTACAAAATCGAACGGACAAAGAAAAACCATTACAAGGTACTAGACGAAAAAGGAAAAATTCTAGACATTCTTTCTTCAACACCATCTAGTAAAAATTGGAAACAAAACTCAGAAACACAAATACGAAAGGCAAGAAGAAAATAACAGAAAGGAAAGCCCCGCGAAAGCGGGGCAACCCTACAAAGGAAAAAACGATGGACTACACGGCAACAATTGAAATCACCACCTCCAAAGCTCCCGAAGATATTCACGACGCTTTAGAAGCCTATGGGGTAAGCGTCGCTGAACAACCCGAAGGATACAGGACAATCTTCACCTACCCCGCAACAACACTAAAGCAAGCCATCACAACCGGACTAACATTAATTGAAAGTGTGGGAACCCCATACACCTTCGAAGTAAAACCCTCCCAACTGGAAGAAATAGAAAACAAATCCGGCAACCTCCCCCCCCTCCTTTCCGCCAAAGAAGCGGGCGAAAGACTAGGGATCACACCCCAAGCTGTAAAAAACAGAATTGAAGCAGGAACACTTTCTGGCACCAAGGTTGGAAACCAATGGATTGTCCCCTTACATTCTGTCTTAGCAAACATGTAAACTAGAAAAGACTTCTTTATCAAATTCACCCTAGGGAGCCAGCGCTTTTCCACTTTTAGCCTGGCTCCCTAACCTATACAAAAATAAAAAAGAGGGGTATCCACAAACGCTAATTTGCGTTCGTAGATACCCCTCTTGGCTTGTCTATTCTTTTTCATCTAACGCGTGTTTGCTTTTTTCTTTACGCGCTTCGTGTTGAGGTGCCTGTAGGTTCCCGTCCCTAGGAGTATATGCCGAGGCTACGCCGGCGTTAGCGAACCCGAGGATAGCAACCACTAGCCCGAGCCATTGCCCGGATTGTGCGCCGTCAACTACCCCGTAGGTTATGAGGAGAGCAAAGATAGCGGTAAACACACGATATAGCCAGGCACGCACGGCTACAGTGAGTATATGGTCAATATGCATAAAAATTTTTCCTTCTAGTAGCCGAGTCGGCGGTTAACTTCTGCCTGTACAGCGTCGTAATGCACGCCGAGCCGTTGACGACGTTCCGCGCCATTCCCGTATAGGCCTTTGAGCACGCCATCAGCCAGGGCGTTAATATCGACGCCTGCCCCGCGAGTGGCTCCGGTTGCGCCGAGTTTTTGATTCACAACCGCCTGCACAGCGTCATACAGCCCGCCAAGCCGGGCGCGCCGTTCTGCGCCGTTGCCGTATTCTCCACGCAACACCGCATCAGCCAAAGCGTTAATATCCACGCCACCGGTTGACGGGACGGGGGCGGGTTGGGATGCTACAGCGCCACCGCCTTGTTTAATGTAGGGTGCGAGAATCTGGGCGGGCGGGTAATATCTGCCTGGGCATCCCGTGTTTTTCACGTCTTTATGCCCGATAATCCGCAAATTCCCGTAAGTTGCTTGCAAATCCGCGATAAGCTCCCCTACGGTTGCTTTATCAGCTTCACTTGCACGCGGGTTACATTCAATACCAATACTGCGTAGGTTCATGCCCCAGTTTCCCGCATGATACGCGGTATCTGCACATGATACGAGGCACGCTACACGCCCGGCTTCTACCACGTAGTGCGCCGAGGTAGGCGCACTATTGCAGAACCAGTTCAACACGCCTTCAAAGCGTGGTTTTTTTCGGGGTCGTCCCAGTGATGCACAACAATCGTGTCGATACTCCTACCCTCACGCCCCGGCGTGAAAGCCCTCGCATCATACTGTGTAATATAGTCGTAAGCCATAATGAATTTTCCTTTGTTTTTTGGGTATAAAAAATTTTTGGATATAAAAAACCACCCGCGTTAGGCGAGTGGCAAGTTAAGTTTTTCGTGGGTGCGTGGCCAATCTTCGGGCGGGGGTGGGTCTCGTCGTTCAATATGGGCGCGTAATTGTTTGGCGTAATTAATGAGCCCCTCACGGTCTAGCATTAAAAGGCGTATCATTTCGGCTTGTTTCTTACGCGCCTCCTGTTCGCCCTCTAACTGTTGCTGTGTGTCAGCTAGGCGGTTTTCTGTTTTCACCTGCCTATCGTCCAAAATCTGGATACGTTGAGCCTGGCTAGATACCGTGATTTGTAGCGCTTCGACGGCTTCCTTAAACCCTATATAGGTGGATTGGATAGCGTCCATTTCCGCCCGATAGCGGTCTAGGTCGGTTTTTTGAGCCTCAATCTTATAGGATTGTGCGCGGGTCTTCTCCTCCAAGCGCGCCGAATCGCGGTCACTACGGCGTTTCACCCATTGAGTCGCAAAAACGCCGAGTACGCCGATAAGAGCAACAATAATCGTTGCATCTATCCCGATTTGCTCTAACATTTTTGTTTGTCGCCTCCTTTATGCGATTTTCGCAATCGTGACGCGCCCGGAATCAACCCACCACGCATACCCCGTCGCGAAATACACGCCTAATTCAATACGAGACCCCGCTGGCATATACTGTGTTACAGACAACATCATCTGCCCGTTACCCGAGGTTTGCGACGAAAAATATTGCCCGTCCATGGTCGCGGTGAGTTGATACCACTGTGCTTCACCGTTTCCCCCTTTTGACGCATACGCAGAAAGCGTATACACACCAGCCTCCGGCACAGTCAAATAGCGCGCATCACTGGAGAGTTCCCACCCGGCTGTCACCAGATTAGAATCTGGTGACGAAAACGCTAACACACGAGACACATAACCGGCCAGTGGCACATGCCCCTCCACATAGTCGATACTCGATTTCCATAAAGGCATGCGCCCTGCCAAACGCTCCGGATGGCTTGTTTTAGTACGCACGATAAACAACGCACCCTGTGACGTGTCCCAAAAAAACAAAGGAAACACTTTCGAGGGTAGCTTCCCATCCTGGCATATCGCCGTAATCTCAGACGAGCTATCTACCGAAATTACGTTATGCAAGGACTGCCCAAAGTCAGTTAAAGCTTTTTGAATATCCGACGCCTCCCCCATCGACGGAATCACATGTTTTAAAATCGTCGTTTCCATACCCTTTTCTCCTATCTCGTCCCAATCACATAGAGAGGACGATTCACCTCATCGACGAGGCACGCCACCGTCTCGCCACTATAGAACTCACCTAACGCGTAAGGCACCCTGAACCTTTGACCACCCCAAGAAAGAATTGCAAGCGATCGATCATCAGAAAACCCGACAAGTTTAAACCGTCGCACTGGGCGAAATGTAGACTCGCGCCTCCCCGCCCCGTAATACCCTAAAAGCCCCATATTATTGTTTTCCACATGCCACCTCGATAGTCATAGTAGGAGAATCAACCACCCACTCTAGGCCAACAACAACACCATTAAGACGAGTCTCACCCGTCGTAACGTTAACAACCGTATCCAGATTCAAATCCCACGTTGTGACCGCCTGGATACGGGCAACACGGGCATAACGTGTTTTCGTAGCCAAAATGTTTTCTGCCACCGCTTTCGCCTGTGCATCATTAAAAATTGCGTCATTTGTGACCTCCTCAGATATCCACCCGTAAGTGAGAGGGGAAAAATCGCCCGTCGCGACCGCTTCTGACGCAATCTCCCCATCGTCCTTGCTTCGTGTTTCCTTACCCGGCGGAGCGCCCGTTGCCCGGACAATCACATGGTTAGGCACCTCAAGTTTGCTAAACGAGACAGGTACATCAACAAGCGTGCCATCGTCCCCATCAGTGAGATATATGTCTGGTGTTTCAACCTGAGGGGCTTTTTTCAGTATCGCCCCATACGAGTCACAGCGAAGCACACATTGAGAGGCCTCCAACAGTTCAATAACGTTTTTTGCAGGGTCTGTGCCGGCCACCCATTTTTCTGGCACCTGGTTTACACCCACGCCTTGGGAAACCGAAAACGGAATATTGTGTTGACGCACTATTGTTTCAACCAGGCTGGAGCACGGTAGCGACCGGGATTGTTGTGTCGGGTAGGCAAGTTTGCGGCGTTGCAGGCGGGAGAGCACCCCATGCCCGGATAGTTTGAGAGCCGTTTCGTCTGCCTCCCATGTTTCCAGGTCACACCACGGGGACTGTACCGTAACCGAGTCCGTAAACGACTGGATTTTCCATACAATCGCCCCGGTTTGACCGCAACAGGCAAACCAATCGCTAGGGATGCTCGGGATGACCGTTTTCCCGTCAACCGTGCGGGGAATGGTCACATCTAGCACATAGTCGGCTAGCCCGTTTTCGAGTGCCTTGTAGGCGATACGCGAACCCGGTAGGAGAGGGAATAGTTTTTCCTCCCGGTTCGTATTCCGCACCTTCAAACCTGCCTCGATACGTAAATACTTATTGTTGGTTGACACCATTTTTTACTTCTTTCCATTTCATGCCCGTTAGGATTTCCCACCTGAACGGCGGATAGTTACCCCATGTTACTTTGGGTACGGAGGCGACCGTGTCCGGGTTTGAGGGGGTACAGTCAAGCCTCCAAACGTTACGGGCTTGCGTGACCCCTCCCAATGTTTGCCTGGACGCATTGGTTACCCACGCCCACTGTTCTTTCGGAACATCACATCCGGGAATGGTGCAGTCTTCGTGTGTGATGCCGATAGGCACACCAGATTCCAGCATGTCCAGAAACATATCAGTGTGGGTAGCGTCGATATGTGCGGTGAGCTTAAAGGCTCCCGCTTGAGCGGTGAACGCCCGAACAACCGGGTAGCGTGCCCCTATGGGGTATACGGTTTTCACTTGCAGGCCGTTATCGACACTGTGGGGGGCTACCCAGTCGAAAGGGATTACTTTCCCGGCTTTCGTCATAAATTCACTAGCCATTTAGCCTCCTACAAGTTGAACTGCCCGGCGATGCGCTTGAAGCCTGGCAGTAATCCTGCCATCAATCAACTGGCCATCTATACCGATCGTTCCCGTGATATGTGCGCCCTCCAGATGGAAGCCTTCAGGGAAGCTGAAGCTTGGCGAAGAATTAGCCGGGTTTTTATGCAAGGATGCACGCCAGGCATACACCGCGTTTTGTCCCCCCGCCGCTCTCACGTCCTTAGCAGACAACACATGCTCACCACCTGAAAGACGAGCAGGAATCTTGTCCGCGGTGGAATGTCCCACTCCGTAGACGGCTCCCCCCGCCATATATCCTTTCACTGGATAGATAGCCCCGCCCGTGGCACGTGCCTGTTCCACACCCACCGGGATAGTCACAGACTGTGAGCGAATCCAGTTCCGTATCGCCTGTATTGGCTCTCGTGTTTCGTCTCTTACCCCTACGGGCAGTTTCGGATTGTTTTTTTCGATATCGGCCACAGTTTTTTGTGCCCGTGCGAGGGCTTCATCCGGGTTGGCCGTGATTTTCACGCGACCTTCCTTAGAATTAATATCCCCCATGAGTGCTAGCATCGCGGCTTCGGCTGGGTGGTTGTTGGCGTCTAGGGTGATAATCCCTGTCTCGCTTTTTACCGCGCCCAAAGACAACGCCAGCTTCTCTATAGCCGGGTTATTGTTCGCATCGATAGTGAGTATCCCCGAGTGGTCATTCCTAATTGTTGTCAGGAAATTATTCAGCGTTGCTTGCCCTTCCGCAGTGTTCACATCAATCGTGATCACTTGGGAGGACATGGACGAGATCGCCCCAACCTGCATTTTCACCTGTTGCAACTGGGCATCCGTCAACCCCAAAGGGGCAAGGGCACCCACCCAAGCCTGATTAAAATCACCAATCTTAGCGTTAATGTCAGCTTGTGACGCGTCCTGTTCACGCATGTTCGTTAAAACCCGTTCTTGCGCGGACGCAATTTGAGACAACGATTCTAGAAGCCCTCGGCTACTGCCTGTAATATCCACGGCCCCAGAGGCATCGAAGGCAATAGTTCCCCCGTTATTTAGCGCGTCGTTGACGGATTTCACGGCATCCTGCAACGCAAACGCAACATCGATAGAGGAACGCATGGCTTGGCGTTTCCTATCGTATGCGTTTTTCGCGGCGTCTACCGCAGAGGCTTCACGACGCGCGGATTCGCCACTAGCATCACTAGCTTTCTTTTGCGCTTCTTGCTCCTTGCGGGCTTTCTCGACACTTTTCCGCATGTTCTGGAAAGCCCCCATAGTACGCGCAGCATCCGTCCACGGTCTCCCCATGTCGTATTTAAAATTGGGATCAATAGAGTTCACGGTATCTTCAAACTCTCGCATCCCTTTTGTTCCACGAGATGCCATGAGGGCGACTTGCTCCAGCGTGAGCCCATATTTTTTGAGGGCGTTTACGGTAGTGTCATCTTTCCAGACTTCACCAATTTTAACCGCTCCCAGCTTCGTAAGAGCCCCAGAGTATCCAATAATTTCTTGCGTTGCTGCTTTCGCTGCCGCCGCGGTTTTCCGTGATTTTTCCGCGTCCCGCTCCTGGGCTTTACTTAGCAGAGTGAAAGCGGCGGCCGCGCTACCTACTGCTAAGCCAAGGGGCGAAAACACTGTTGCCGCTAAACCGCCCAGCCGGGACATGACGCCACCAGCCTGCAACGAGGCTTTCCCTAAGCTAGAAATTGCGGGCACGGGACTGTTCGCCGCCAGAACCTGGAAGGTTGTAGCGAGCCCAAACCCGGCACCCCGCAAAGCCGTGAACCCCTCGATAGCTGTTTTTATTACCCCGCCCATGGAGGTGAGCGGGGATTTCAGCAACACGAATGTTGCCACAGCCTGCAAGATAGGGCTGGGAATGCTAGCCACCGCATTAGCCAGTGCGGAAAACACGGTGACCAACGGGGGAATCACAGTGGACACAATCGGAAGAATTGCCTGAGCAATACTACCTACAGCCCTGCCTACCTCCACGAGGATACGCCCGAAAGCCTCAATCGCTGGAGACGCCGCCACCACTACACGGTTAACCAAGTCACCCAACATCCGCGCAACATTCGCAAAAATAGGAATAAGGGGCTGGCAAGCCCGCACAACCCCCATTAGTGCTTGCCGGGCTTGTGGGGACGCTAAAACAAGTGCACCCAGCCCCGCCGTTAGCGGGTTCACTGCAAGCCCCAACCGGGAAAGCAAGATACTGTTAGCTCCCATCGCGGAAAGCGACGCGGCCACCCCAGCCAGGGGAGCTCCATACCCAGAAAGGCTTTTTAGCCCATCAGCGACTTTCCACAAATCAATTTTTTCGATAGCCTTTTGGACGATAAGGAGTTTTTCATTCAACGGGGCCATGACTTTCTGCCAGGCTTCCCCAATTAAGGGACGCGCTTCAACGAGTTTGCGTTGCACCACGCGAATAACGTCAGCCACCTGGTTCGTAACGCCAACTAGCATGCCCCCACCAGACTTAGAAACCAGCGGTTCCATGAGAGCCGCGGACATGTCACGCCTAGCCGCCTTTACACGGTCAACCGCCCCACCAAACTGTTCTTTAATTTTCGTGGTAGCACCCGCATATTTCGCGCCCATAGATTGTGCGAGGGCGTCCAATGCCACATCAGCGCCTAAGGTGCCTTTCGTGATACTTTCCCGAATTTCCGTGCCTGTTTTACCCATCGCGCTGCCGATAAGCTCAGCCGCGTTGATGCCGCGCTGTCCAAGCTGCATGAGATCCTGGCCGGTGATTTTACCCGCGGATTTTATTTGTGCAAGGACGAACGCGACATCGCCAACCATTTGCCCGTTACCGCCAGACGCCGCAACCGCGTTTTGAATAGCATCCAAAGTGGGCAGGACTTTTTCCGCTTCATACCCAAACGCAAGCATTTGTTGCTGTGCTGTGATGAAAATGTCTTTACTGAACGGAGATTTTGTTGCGAACTCGTCGAGTTTATCCATCTGCTTATTCGCTGCTTCTAGACCGCCCAGCATGGCAGAAAGAGCTGCGCGACTGTTTTGTTGCAACCCATTATAGGAAACACCCACTTGAGCAACTTGTTTTCCCAGCCCGATAGACGCAGCTACCGTCGCATTAAGGACGTTACCGGCAACCACGCCAGCTGTTTTCGCTGCCTTCCCTAACCCCGCCCACGTTTTATTCGAGGCTTTGTCCAACGCGGATTGACGGGAAATGAGGGAAGAAGTGGCAGACCCGGCCTCACCTAACGCCTTCTTGTACCCATCGACTTTAGCCGAAATGGTCACGTTAATATTACGATTTTCCCCTGCCACTATCCATCTCCTGTCTTATTTCCCATCATCTACTACATACGCAGATAAGCCCTCTGGCGGATTCGGGTGTGCCCGCCGGTATCTGCCCAACTGGACGCATCCTTCACACCAATGTTCTTTTACCGTCAAATGTCCTTCAATAAACTTTTCGCCCGTGCGAAGCAAAGAATGGCCACACCCGCCACACAAAGATTTTTCATAAACAATCACGGCTTCCGCCAAGCGTTTATCCACCTCGCTCCACAATCCATCCCACGCCGTATTAAACCACTTTGTGGGGCGAACCTTATATGTTTGCGCGGCTTGAAGGCCTGCTAGGATTCCTCCCCATTCTGGGCGGGTGAGGGCATGCGCCAAAAAACCGAATCGGGGCCAAGGGACGCTAGCGAAGTTGATACGGCTTCTTCTGCCGTCGTTAAAAGGCTTCTTTCCTGGACGCTCCCGATCGCATCCAAAAATTGACGCACCTGTTCACGTGAGGATAGTTTCGGGAAAACCATTGCATCTAAAAGGAAAGCCGCCGCGTATTCTTCCGCGTATTCTTCTGGAATTCCTTCCCCCTGAGCCACGATATTATCGTAGTCTATCCCGTTTTCTTCACAGAAAGCGCGCACGAACGCCGTATATTTATGTATGGATGGAGCGGAGATTTCCACGCGAAGCCACGAATCTTTCAACTTATCCTGCAAGGCTTTGAATTCTTTTTCCAGGCTTGTCCCACCCACATAAGTGGTTTTCGGAGTATCTTCACGCAATTTAGACCGCACATAATCTAGGCGGGCTAAAAGCGCCCTATCCTTACACACATCAACAAACCGCGTTTCCTGGGTACACCCAGAAATAAACTTTGCTAAATCAAACGTTTTCACATCAAACATGACGCATTCCCTATTCTCTGTTGGCTAGGTTGTTGGTTGTTAAAAAGTGGTTGAGGGGACGCCAACCAACATCACGCCACCCTCAACCACATAGGCCCACCTAAAAAAATTTAGGCGGTAGTCGGAAGTTTCACCGAATGATTAAACACACCCGTCGGAATCAACTTATTCGTAAACGTAGCATCCTCATCGTTCTGGTCCGTCTTATACTGCGGATAATCCGTCTCAAAACGGTAAATTTCGATGGTCTGCCCCGCCTTAAACGCTTCACTTGCAGGAAGTGCGGAGGCCGGATCAGTCGCCACCCCACCACGGCGAATAATATCGCCCACTACCCCAGGTTGGGCGAACGCCTTAGCCGCGCGAAGGAAAGCACTGTTTTGTTCAATTTCGGAAACGTCAGCCTCCCGCCCAAACGTGAACTCGCCATTATAGTTCCCTGCCCCGCGCCTCTTAGCTTTTCCCTTAGAACACAGGTAACGTTCGCCATCGACCATGTCGGATTCTTCCATGCCGAGCGTATACCCGGCGACGATAGCGCACGTAATATCCACTGCTTTCGACAGTTCCGCCATTGTAGGCTTTTCGACGTCTTTAAACCCGCCGGGAAGCCACGCAATTTTTGTAATATCCGTATTCACCATGACACGACTCATGACTTAACTCCTTAAAAAAATATATGTTTTTATATGTACTCGTTCAAAGCGTTTACGCCCGAACCCTAAATTGGCTTACCACCGTGAAAACCTCATGCGAGGCAATACCTGGAGCATCAGTTGAAGCCCGCTCCACAAGATGCTCCACGCGAGACATGTTAGGCACCCGCAAAGAAAGAAGCCCGTCACGGATCAACCCGGCTACATGCCGAGCCTCACCACCCATACGAGACACCGGCATACCCGCACCCGACCGGACAACCACCATCGTTTGAAACGTCAAATCCTCACGAACCGCGTCACCCGATACGTACCCGAAAGACTTGATTCCCGATGGCATCGTCACAATCACATGCACGACAGGGCGGTCTTTCAAATTCACGGCAGGAACCCCATCAAACACTTTCACATCCCCAACACTTTGCTGAATAACAGCAAACAGCCTATTTGGGAGAGATTCGTTCAACCACATCACCTACCGCTTTCACAAACCGGGGAATTTCCTCATCTAAAGCAGGGTTTAAATGAGGCATACTCCCAGACATAGGGCTTCCATACTCGAACAAATGCCCCAGGTTGCCTTGACCACGCGCCCGAGGGCCTATCTCCGCACTCAAATCGTCCACCATGTCAAAGTCGATAGTGGACGGATATTGAGACGTGTATTTCCCCCGGGTTTGTGCTTGGATTTTCGCGCGTGCATCACGCTTAATATTCACTGCACCCTTTTTCACCACCTGCGATATGTCCCGCACAACACTATGGCGTCGCCCGTTAATGTCTCCAGCCAGTTGGGAAAGCTCACTATTCTCCACGTATGCCATGCCTATTCCACGTCCTCAATCTGATACCTCATAGAGGTCTGTTGAGTCCCGGAGGACTGCCCGCGAATCGTGAATGTCTTTCCCTCCACTAAAACAGTGTCCCCCCGCTCCAAGAACGAAACATTATAGGGAACATGTAGCGTGGACAGATGCAAAGCAGTGGATGCCCCACTGTCAGCCATGATCGCACTAGCCGGCGTCGTGGAACGAACCCGGCATTTGCCCTCATAAACAAGGGTTTCTTCTCCTGTATAGTCATCGGCACGAACCACTTTACACGTGGTTACCATGCGTTGTTCGGCGACCAGTCGCCCCCGGTGGAGCGCCCCGTAGTGGTAAACCATAGCCTGTTGTCCTTTCTATCCGGGATAGTAGAGATGGAAAAAGCGCTACTAGCGGTTTCCCCCAGGGAAGGATCGAGTAGCGCCCATTCTTCGTCAGTAAGGAAGATTTCCCCCCGCGCATAATCCGCGCTGAGCCGATAAGAATAATCGTCTATTTGTTCCGACGTTTTCCCGTCCGGGTTAGCAAGTTTCCGCAGAACTGCTCGACATTCAACAAGAATCGCGGTGCGCCGTTGAATAATCCCGTTGTGCACCCGCGTATAGTATGCGGGGATGCGCGACTGGATTACTACAACGACATCATCGAGCCACGCCTCCACCTGTTGAGCGCGGATAGCATCCAATGGCGCGCCGAACCGTTTTTCAACGTCTTTTACTGTAGCGAAAGCCACCCATCCCCCTCACCTATTTACCTACCTGTGGTTGTCGTCCCGGTGGTGAGCTGGACAAACGCGCCCAAGTCACGAACACGGAACCCAACCTCAATCTCGGCGCGGAGCGCGAACATGTTACGCTCCCACAGGTTAATCTGTGTACCGTCCGTATCAGTCAAAGATGCCTCACGGGCAATATCAACCTTCACGCCTTCAACAGTGCCAAACACTGCAGCATTCTCAAAGTCACCCGCGATACCAAGAATGCCCACCTGGCCATTCGGAAGGTCATAAATTGGGCGGCCAAAGAACCGGCCAATCTCACCCACATCAGTAGCGGAAGGCACGAACAGAGGACGCCCAGATGTATCGGTTGCCCCCATAAGGAGCGCCTGGAAAGCAGGAGTGCCAAGCCAAGCTGACACCTTAGCGTCGTTAGCAGCCACACCAGAATAAGCCTTCACCATATCCGCATACGCAGAGGCGGACTTAACCGGCACCTTCGGAGCATCAGCCAAAGTATCGAAATTATCGCCAGGCTTACCAACAGCGCCCATCACGGTCTTATCGAAAGCTGTAGAAAGAGCGTTCGGCAGGCGGCGCGCACACTCATTGTAAAGCGCGTTAGCGTCACGGGCGAACTCGTCAGAGAACGGCACAATAACGGCCAACTTGTACGGCGTAATATCTTTAGCACCGAAAGTCGGGCGGGAAACCGGCTTCTTATCCGTTTCGTTCACCCACTTGGCTTCAACATCGCCCGTAATCGTGGGGATGGTAATCCCAGGGCCAGGAAGCTGAATATGACGTGTAGCCGCCATGATTGCAGACTCTTTAAGCGTCTTACCCCAAATATCTTGGGATACTTCCTTGGGAAGGACAACGCCGGAAGTTTTACGGAAAATATCAACACCCATTCTTATATTCCTTTCATCAGGGGTATCTATCTTTTTATCGGGCAAGCTTGTTTAGACTATCCCCGAACATTTCGCCCAAGGACACCGGGGGCTTGCCTTGTGTACCCTGATTTGGATCAGGGCGCGGAGCACGAGGCCGGCTTGTTTCGGCCAGGCGTTCCGCAAGTTTTTTCGCTTGAGCCTGGATAGTTTTTGCGTCTGTACCGTTGAGGAACTCCACCAAATCCATTGGTAGGCCGTGTTCCACAACAGCTTTATAGCGTTCGGTATCCAGGTGTGCAGAGTTAAGTTCTGTTGTGAGTTCGCTATTTTTTGTTTCTAACTCACTAATGGCTTTCGCGTGGGTTTCTTCAAGTGACACGATTTTGCCGTTCGCTGTTTCTACCGCCTTTTCCAGCTCAGCAACCTTATCGGCGTTACCGCCTGTTTTTTCGTCCGCGGCTTCCGTCGTTTCGGTAACGTCAGTAGTTTGTTCGGGCGCGGAATTATCCACCGTGCTGTTACTACCGCCCTCTGCGGGCGTATCGACATAGCGTAGTAGCAAGGGGAATCTTTGTTTAAACATTTTTTCTCCAATAATTTCGGGTACAAAAATACCCCCTACACAAGTAAGGGGTATTTAATTTCTAATCTAAATCATTAGTTCGGCGTGGGGGTAATAATGCTCAAGATATTGCTCAACTACATCAATCGTTCCCCACGTTGTTGCAGTCTCACCACATTTTCTAAGCTCAACCAAAGCTTCTTGGATATATTGTAAGGGGATTTTTATATCTTCCGCATGTGCAAAAGATAATGTTTCATACAAAACATTGAATAAGGATTCATCAAGAAGGCTCCCTTCAATTATATCTAAACCCAGGGCAGTTCTTTCAGCCCAATAAAAAACAACACGAGCAAGAGACTTGCCTAGGACGGGCTCATATTGTTCTTTAACAGACCTTAAGTCTTGTATTCCTGCCATCCTCCCTCCTTCCATACCGCATATTTTCCACGCTCCTTTTTAATAACGCCGTTTCCTTGACGTGGGTAAAAACGAATGGAGCGCTTAGGGTGGTGTACATTCATTTTTAAGACTATATCAACACCCCTATATTCACCAGTGATTGTCAGATTTCCTTTTACCCCAAAATTGTAAGAACCATTTTTTAAAATGCTTCTATATGATTGGCGAATATCGATTTCTGTCCAACTTAGAAGCCCGTGACACCCCACCAGCACCAGCTTGCAACGTAAACAATTCAGGATGCAACGCACGCAACTGAAAATCCTTACCCGACCACGGAGCCAAATACCGCCTGAGCTCAAGACGATAATTCGTTTCCGCCCACGCCACATCCTCCTTCGTCAACGGCTCTAACTGCGCCCACTGGCGTCCTTTCTGGATACCCTGCTCACGGGCACGCTCCCACGCACGACCAGAAGCATACGGATTCTTTCCCCGCAACGCCTCCTCATAATCCCTTGCCGCATCCAAAAGCCTACGTTCACGCACGGTCGCAACATACCGAAACTCTTCACGAGTCAAACCATCCCTACTACCGGCTTGTAGCGCTTTCACCACAGTATCCGAAGCAGTCCGAGCCTTCCCGCCCTTACCAAACTGACCATACCCAAACTTGTTCCCGCGAATACTCCCGCCAGGAACCTGACCAGCCGGAAGAATATAGTGATAACTTTCAAGCAATTGCAAATAGTTTTCCCGACTCCCGCCCCTTTGTAGATTAAGCTCATAAAGTCCCCGCGGTGTGATCCTGGCGAACCCACCGCCATGTTTTCCAGCATACCCACGCCGTGAAATGCCCTCCCAGGTGCGCCTTTTGCCCGGAACATTGATATACAGGCTACTTTGACGGGAAGCGTTGACAACCTGATACATGTCAGCACCAGCCCGGATAGCCTCAGCATTCCCCACACCAAACACCCGGTTTTGAGTTTTTTCATCCAACGACTCAAAATACTCATACGGGTCGAGAACTAGGCCCTCTTGCACTGCGCCCGCCAACTGCTTTTGGTTACAAGGCACATGCACACAATCACACTGCGGATGACGCTCAAACCCCTGATTCCACGCATAACGCCTACCTGCTAGCAACACACAAAACATGCACGACGGCGGGTTCAACATACGCACATAGCCGATGCCCGGGCGCGTAAGAATATCGAGATGTTCCACATCGCGCGCCACGCTACGGATAGATTCCGCACTAATCGACTGAAGATAAGAGCGTGCACGATCTAACGCCTTATCAGCCCCCAAGCCTTGCCCTATCCGCTTTAACGTATAAGGAACAACGCTATTAACGGCTTCGACAAGGGTGTTCCCGTAGGGTGCCCACCCCGTAAAAGCCTCAACATTCACGAACGCCTCCGCGGGCTCATACCCACCCGTTTCAACCAAAACACTTGAACCATAACTGGCAGCGTCGATAGCTGTTTCACGTTGAATATGAGAAAGCCCCACCACCAAATCGGGCAGAGCTTCCGTAAAAGATTCGCGAATAAAGCTCGGGTTAACCGATTTTATCGTCTCACCGGCAAGAACAAACGCATCAACAGTCCGAGCCTGTATTTTACGGTAATGAGCTACTGCTTTCTTCGGCAGATTCTGGGAATTCGCCATACTTCGCTAACATCCTCCCACCAATACCGGAAAGTTCCTGCTCCTCAAAATACTGCCTTGAACGTGCCTTCCGAGCCTCATTCCAGCCCAGCTCATCTTGAGCATCCTCACGAGAAATTACTGCGACACCACCCGCGAGCTTCTGCAGCGCGTCAGCCCGCTGAGAATAGGTAGGCGTCCCGGGATCCACCCACTCGACGCGCACCCCATTACCTGTAGGCCACTCGTCAAGGGGATTCACTATTTTCGTGGCAATATCAACCACCCACGAGATCGCTTTACCCACCTCAAGGTTATTCCGCTCCACAGTTTTCACCAGGCGCGCCTCCTCCGCACGGATAGCACCCTCCGCTACGGGGTTCGCACTAAAATTCCCGAAATAAGACGCCGGGAAACCCGTCACCGACGATGCAAGACGCCCATACATTTGTAACGTCGCATGATAATTAGATAAATCCGCGCCCGGCAGTTGCCCTATCTTCGCCGCAGTGTTCACCGTCGACCAAATCTCCGACATGTAAGATTCCCACTTCGTGGTAGGCTTCCCATCCCGGCCAACAAAATCGTCGGGCGACAACCCGATAGCATACCTGCGAGGAATAGCCACAGTTTCAAGAGCCAACTGCATACCCGTCAACGCACGAGAAGCCATATCCGCAACCGGAATAATATTAGCCATCTCACTTATCCCGTTCCAGTCGCCTGTAAGCTGCCGGTTTAGCCCCATCACTATAGGGACGCGCCCAAGCCCATGATAATCAGCGTCCGCAATTTCACGCCGACCATTCACCGTATGCACCTGATATGTGGCATCAGGAAGATAGAGCGAATATGAGGCGTCTTCTACAGAGCTAGGCTCACCGCCACGATAAATTTTCACAGCTGCTGCAATTTCACGGCTTACCGGGTCAACCTCCACCCGCATATCAAGCGGGGACGCAACCGACACCGCCGGAATATCACTATCTTTACTGGCACCAACGAGGAAAAACGCCCGCCCAAAAATCAGCTTATCGCGGGTAAACATCGCCACCTGCTGATCCATCGCGTTCGCTTCAAACACCCGGTTCGCGAAAGCGTCCGCACTATCAGATTCGCGATTAATCAACGTGCGAACCTCGCTACGCTCTGCGATAGCTTCCACCACCACGGACGGCCAATTAATCACCGTCTCTAAGGCACGCAAATTTTCAGGAACCGATAGCCCGATAAAATCGAGCGATGATTCGCCACGATAATATTTATCCAGCTCAAAATCAGAGTATTTCCCGGCACGTTTACGCAAATCCCGTACAAGCCTATCCCCAACACGAAGCACCTCAGTATTGTCCATTTTTCACATCACCACACAAACATTCGCGAATCAACAAACGGTTTCGACCAGCCCAACGCCCGCATATCAGACGCCGCCTCATGCGCTAAAACGTCAGCCATCAAAATATCAATCTTCATATGCTCCGCCGGCTTACCCAACACATATTTATCACCCGGTTTAGCCACACGCCGAGCATGCAAAGCATGAGCGCGTGCAACCAAATCATCATCATGCGTCGTGAGCCCCTCGAAACTATCCTCACTATACCTAGTGAGCGCATCAAACATCCTGCCCGTACTGTTCGTCGGCCACTGCACCACCCGGTCAACCCCATAATCCCCAGCCCACTTATCCGCCTGAGTCTCCCAATGCCTCGGATCAATATAAAGCCGCTGCACATCATAGTATTCAAACAGGTGGCTTATCGCCGCGTCTACTTCACCACGCGGAATACGCGAACCCGGCCACAACTTCGGATCCCAATAGGTAGGACGCGAATCAGGCCCATACACCGGGGTGAACCTATAGCCACCCAAAGTTTCAGCCCGGATAGCCGTCCAATCATCACTACGAGAACCATCAAAACCAAGACAAATAGGTGCGCCCTGAGGCACCTCCTGCAACTGTTCGGTTTTATCCCATAGCTCCTCAGTCATGAACGAACCCTGACCTTGCACAAGCTGATTGAGGAAAAACCTGCGCGCCTGCGTAGGGTCAGTCTCCACCAGTTCCTCCATCTCCCGCTCAACCGTCTCAAGATTCACCCACGGGGAACCCTCATACACGTATTCAAGAATTTTCTTCCGGTCACGCTTACGCTCCCACGAAAGCGACGACGGCGGGCGACGGTAAAACTTATAAATATCATCCTGGTTTGACTGGAACGTCGCCTGAGCTGAACTGTTATCCATAGGATCCCACGGATTAGTAATCTCAAGCCCGCGACCATCCATACCAGCCAAACCCCGCCGCATCGTATCCCACGCCGTTTTAATCTTCCCCGTATATAGCCCTGACTCATCCGCCAACGCGAAAGTAATCTGTTGCCCCAAACGGGTACTTGCTTTTGTAGTTACTGGATCAATACGCCCACCGTTAGGAAGCCGAATAAACCCCTCACGCACCTGCATAAGCACACCTAAAGGGCCGAGATTAATCATCTCCTTCAACGGCCCATACACGTTATCCGTTTGATCTTCAGCAGTAGCCAACAACTGGATAAGGTTGGTGGGGCGTACCATGCCCATCGGGTCGCCCTCCTGGTAAGTGTATTCCCAGCCACAACCACACCCATTATCAACACACCGATACATGTCGCCAGCTTCAGCCCAGCCCGCGAATACACACGGCCCCACCGCCTCCAAACAAACGATTGCGGCACCAAACGGGCTTTTTCCCGTCTTTTGCGGCCCCACAATCACGCCACGACGATACACAAACACGGACGCGCCAGCCGGCCGGACAGGATTAAACACCGCACCCGGTTTAACCTCATAAAAATAAACCAAATTCTCTAATTGCCAGCCAGCAAGAACGAACGGCTCACCACGGTTCCAACTGTCAGGAATCCGACAATGCGCCTCAATCCATTCCGCGCCAAGAAACCCTAAAGAAAGCACTGTTTAGCCCTCCCTTATTTGGCTTGAGCGGCCTTGAAACGTTCACGCGCGGACAAATCAATAACATTAGATTCATCTGCTATTTCCACAGGTTGGACTTGCGGTGTGCCAATCTGCCAGCCGTTATCGCGTAAGCCCGCGGGGGTGAGCCCGCATTGGTCACGATACCTATGTAGTTGTGCGATGAGTGCAGCGCTTTTCCCCGGGTTTAATTCTACTGTGGCTTGGATTCTGCACATTTCCGCGATAACCAAATGCCGCCAGGGTTCCTGTTCCCACTGCACGGCTTGAGGGGTTGTCCAAAGTTCCCGCCAAATCGCGCGCTCCCTCCGGTTAGAAGCCAATGGCTGCCCGTCTTCATCTTTAGCGGGTGTGAGTGGGAACCGTGGAGCCTTGCCCTCCCTCCCGGTTTCTGGAAGGACTGTAGGTAGGTAGCCTTTCTTTTCACTTGCCGGGCTTCCAGCCCTGGGTATTGAGCCAGCCCTATTGCGTGCCCCTCCACGTGCCATTTTCCCCTCCTTAAAAGCTTGTATCAAAACACGAAACGAAACAGTTCACCATGTAAGACGTGAAAATGTTTGAATACTTCGCGCGTTTTTTCCCTATCCCCGGCGGTACAGCCACACCCAGCCTTTGGGGTTACCCCCCCCACCCTTCACAACACAATTTCACTTCGTTGCCGTGCTTTATTTTTATTTCCTCTTTTATACTTGCCCGACCGAGAAATACTATACTTTTTCGCTTTCGTGTTTTTGTCTTTCGCGTTGTCAGCTCACTGTTGTTTGTGTGCTTTACGTCCGCCTGCGCGCGTATTGCACGAAGCATGACTAATTCCAAGATACGACATGCGGTCATCGCTATGGTCTAAGTGCCATCGGTCGTAACTCATAATCCTTTTCTTGCATCGTGCACAGAAAATTGTTTCGCCTTGTTGAAGCTTGCGGACATACCTCTCCCGGGTGCGGGTGTGAAGCCTTCCGTACCCGCGTTCGTGGCGCGAGCCTCGCTTTGCCTCATATGCCCGCATGCGCTCTGGGCAATAACGCACGCCGGGGAGGATAAGGTGGGGGCACCTAGGTGCGGGGCATCGGCGTAAGGACTGTTTGCTCATGTTCTTTAATCTTTTCTTGTTGAACGTGCCACCCGAGGGGGGTGGGGCGCGTGAGTTGGTAGGGGGCGGTTTCTGGCCGCCCCGGTTGTAGGCGGGGCTCCCTGCTAGGGGAACGTGGGAGGGGTTAGATGAGGCTATAGTTTCCTGGATATGAAAAAGGCACCCGTTTCTTTGGGTGCCTTTAGAAAAGTTGCGCCCCGGCGTGGTTCAAAAAATATTATTGCTTGCTTGCCGGGGCCGGATATGGATAAAGCTCCGGGCTGTCTGTGCCTGGGGCTTGTTTTTGGGCGCAACTCACGCCCTTAAGCGTGACATTACCATAGGCGGGGGCGGGGGGTCAAGTGTTGTGGGTGAGTTGGTGTAGGTTGATTCGTCCTTGCTTATCTACGTGGAGTGTTCCGCGTTGTATGCGCTTCCTTATGGTTGCCCGAGATATCCCGGTTATCTTACTAGCCTGTTCGCGTGTCACCCATGTATCGGGTGTGGTGGTGAGCCTCCAGTAGATAGCGTCCCTGAGTTGTTGGGGTGTGGCTGTGTAGTCACACGCCGGACAAACGTACATGCGGTTCCGGTAATGTAGTCTGGTTTTTCCGCACATTGGGCAAGTGTGGTCAGACAGAGTGGGAGCGAGAATATCCCTCCATCGTTCGTGTATCTTATCGAGACTGTTTACCATAGTTTCATAGTGGGGGTAGGTGAGGCGGGCTTTAGACAAACGCGCCCTAATATACAGCGCGGGATGCGTGGTTGCCGTTGCGCACCAGCCAAGATTCCGGGCATGTGTAGCTATAGCATCTACCTCTCTAGCGAGTTGTTCTTTTTGGTAGATGGCGCTTTCAATCGCGCCTCCGGTTGCGCCTGTGGTGATGGGGGACGTGTAGGTTATTCCGGCGGGTTCGGTGTTGTTTTCAACGATTGCTCGAATTTCCTCCTCCCACATGGCTAGGTTCGTGAGAACGGTTTCGAGGCTGGCGCGCATACATGTTTCCTTTCTTGGCTAGTTGAGGTAGTCGTCGATAAGGTCGTCGAGCCTGTATTTTGTGTTGAGGTAAGCGGTCGCCATGTGTTTTGTTTTCATGGAATCTTTCCCACCTGTGTTTGTGGTGTCTTCGCATCTGGTGATTTCGTAACGTAACCATTCTTGAAGGTCGTAAATGATTGTTGAGTAAACGTGTGCGAGGTATTGATAGTCCATTAGTTTTTCCTTTCGGGGTAGAGTTCTGCTTTCACGGCTGAAAGCAAGTCGTCTTGGGTTGTGCGTTTTGTTTCCAAAGCACGAATAACACGGGCATCGATTGTGCCCTCGGTAGCTATGTGGGTGATGGTTACTGGCCGGGATTGGCCTTGCCTGTAGATCCTGGCGTTTGTTTGTTGGTAGAGTTCCAGGCTCCACGGCGTGGTATACCACGCTAAATAATGCCCGCCGGCCTGTAGATTGATGCCGTGGCCTACCGATGCGGGGTGGATGAACGCTAACGGGACTTTCCCGGCGTTCCACTCGTTAAAATCCTTGGATGTTTCTAGCACCCGGCCGTCTGGAAAATATTTCGTGAGGGCTTCAAGGTCGGTTTTAAACCAATAAGCAACCAAGAGGGGTTGCCCGTTTGTGGCTTCGATAACGTCGGCAAGTGCGTCTATCTTGGCGGTGTGGACATGGGCGGGTGTTCCGTCTTCGGCATATATTGCCCCGCTGGCGTATTGTGAAAGTTTTGAGGAGAGTACCGCCGCGTTTGAGGCAATGATGGTTTCGCCCTCAATTTCAATAATGAGGTTTTTCTTGAATTGTTCATAGCGGGCGGTTTCTGTCCTGCTCATCCTGGCTACTGTTGTTGTATAGGTGATAGGTGGCATCGTGAGATAATCGTCGGCTTTCATCGAGAGAGTAATATCTTTGATTAACCCGTTGATGGTGGCTTCGCCCTCACGGGTGAGTGTCCACCCTACGGGGCGTTGATACACGTATTTTGTTGCACGAAAATATGTGTTGCGATATCGAACAATAGATGTGCCTAGTCGTTGCCCTAAGTCGATAACAAGATATTGGGCGAATAAGTCTAAATATCCGTTAGGTGCCGGGGTGCCTGTCAGGCCGATGACACGGCGGGCTGTTTTCGAGAGTTTGAGAGCCGCGCGGGTGCGTTTAGCTGTTGGGTTTTTATAGCTGCTGAGTTCGTCGAATACGAGAATGTCGTATGTGGGGTGTGGCTGTTTGGTGAGCCATGCGAGATTGTCACGGCTAATAATGTGGGTGAGGGCGGGGTTCGCTAGGGCTTTGAGTCGCTGGGATTCCGTGCCGGTGATAACCGAGAATTCTAGGTGTTGGGTGTGTTCCCATTTTTTGATTTCGTTTGGCCAGGTGTGTTCTGCTACGCGTTTGGGGGCGATGATGAGTATTTTTTGTGTCTGTCCCATGGCGTGCCACATGGCTAGGGCGGAGAGGGTGATTGAGGTTTTACCCAAGCCCATGTCGAGCATGAGGCATGCCTGGGGGCGGTCAAGTAAAAATTTAATAGCTTGTTTCTGGTAGTCGTGAGGAATGAATTTCATGATTGTTCTATCTGGTTGAGCGTTTGTTCTATCTGATCGGGGTGGTTGATAACGAAAACAGGGGCTGAAAGCTTTTTGAGTTGGTGGTGCCTCCAGGCTTGGATTTTTGTGAGTCTGCCTGTTCCGGGTTTTTTGAGTTCGATGAATGCGATATGTGCGTCGGGGAGAATGACGATGCGGTCGGGCACTCCAACAGTGCCGGGGGACACGAATTTCCAGGAGAGTCCGCCTCTTGCGTGGACTGCTTTTGTGAGATTTTTTTCGAGGTCTTGTTCACGCATGGTGACCGCCTGGGGCGTGGCGGGTGGCAGATTTTTTTTCATTACCTATATATATGTATATATAGGGGGTATATATAGGTATATATATGTCTTTTTTTATACTTATATTCTCTTTATATTTATCTGCCATATCTGCCACTAAGAAGAGATATATAAGGAAATATAAGGGGAAAAGGGGGTGGCGGGTGCGTTTTTTATTTGCCACTAATCTGCAACTTTTCGGGCTATCTGCCACCCCATCTACTATACAGTTTCCGCAATGATATTGTTTAGAGTGGCAGATAAGAGTGGCAGATAAAACCCTCAAAAACCCTTTTCTTAACCTCATTTACATCACGTCCTCGAGAGTCTCACCCTGCTCAATAACGATCCGAATCCCCGCATAAAAACGGACACCCCCCGTCCCCTTCGTGCTTCGCACACCATAATTTTTCAACCGCTGGGTAATCGCTTTAGCGCTCACTGAGTCCAGTCCGTTCCGCCTGCACCAGGTTTCATACTCGCCCCTAAACCGTGCGACAAGCGTTTCATATCCTTGCCGGTTAGGCTCCCCCACAGCACAGCAGTCCTGCACGTACATCCTCACGGTGTCCTGCTCGGTCTCATACCGCTCAGTAGCAACCTTCACGACCTCAGGGGCACACATGCCGTCCTTGACATATTCTTTGGTGCCCTGGAGCATCCATGCGAGGATTCCGGGGGCTTCTTCCATCAACTCGTTTTCCAGGTTAGGATTCCGGTCTTGTTCAGGCACGATGTTAAGGAATGGTATTTTTTTGACTCGCCTCCAAAAAGCACTCCCCCCTGTCATCACCTCGGGCTCATGATTGGATATCATGATGATGGTGTGTGAGGGCTGGAATTCGAAGAAGTTTCCTCCCATATAGCGGGCGCTAATAGAGTCTGCGCCGGTTAAAAGTTTGACGCGGGATTCGCTGAATCTGTCGCCTTCTTCGGTCTCTGACGTGATGGCTAGGCGGGCGCCTGCTAGGGCGGCAATATCGGCCGGGTGGCGGCGTTCGGCTCCTTGGGTGAATGCTATGGATTGTAGGGATACGGCGTAGCCGTTTGTGCCTGTGCCGAGTATGCGCCGTAGGACGTTGAGGAGGACGCTTTTGCCGTTGGCTCCTGTTCCGTGGAGGAAGTAGAATTCTTGTTCGAGGACTTGTCCGATGAGGGCGAGGCCGACTGCGCGCTGTATATAGGTGGTGAGTTCTGGGTTTCCGGTGAATGTTTGTGCAAGGAACGCATCCCATCGGGGGGTGGGCATGGTGAAATCGGGTGCGACGGTGGTGGAGCGTAGGCAGTAATCGTTAGGTTTGTTGGCTGTGATTTTGCCGGTTTTGAGGTCGATGAGCCCGCCGGGGGTGTTGAGTAGCCATGGGTCGGCATCAAACGTGGTGATAGGGGTCGCGAACTGTGCACGTAAAAGGCGTTCGACGTTGAAAACGGCGTGTTTGGATAGGCTTTTCATTTTGTATGCGATGTTTGCTTTGTCGTCTGCGGGTAGGTTGCGGGCTTGTTGTCTGAGGGCTTCGATGATGGGTGCGTCGTCTGCTGTGGTGTCCCATGTGTGGCCGTTCCATGTCGCCCATGTTTTCAAATCGGTTATCCACCTGTAGGAATTAGGGTATTTGTCTGCGAATCTGAGGGCGTTTCCGTCGTCTGTGAGGGTGTAGGTGTCGATGATTTCGCCGGTAGTGGTGTTGATGATGGTTCCGTCGTTTTGGGTTTTGAGGTTGATCCAGTCGTCTAGCCCGGTGGGGTCTCGTGGCTGGAGGGTGGGTGTTCCGTAGCCTTGTTGTGCTAGTTGTTTTGCGGCTTCGGTGTCGTTGCCGCCCGTGTGTGTGAGGGCGTAGAAATGGAGTTTTGATATGGGTTGTTCGGTAGGTAAGCCGGTGCTAGATGAGAATATGTAGAGGTTGTCTAGTCCGTCCCTGTTGGTGGTGGCGCTGTGTCCGTCTTTGACTGTTTTTCCGGGGCGTACCCAATATCTGACGCCTTGTTGGTCTTTGTGGGAGTATGTCCACCCCAAAGGTGTGAGGATGTCTGCCCAGTCGTTTTTAGCGGCGTAGTCGTCGCCTGGGCGTGTGCCCTGTACGCAGGTCGGGACTTTTATGACCTTTTCAACCGTTAGGGCTTTAGTCCCTGTTTCGTCGAGGGAGCGGAAAATGTTACACAACGCCTCATACTCACTACGAGTAACGAGCGCGGCGGTCGTAATATCCCCAATGATTGTTTTCCACGGTTTCCCACTCGAATGAAACGCTCCGGGGGTGGGGGCTATAATACTGTAGCCTCCTTCCCCGCGGGTTTCGGCCAAAACCTCCCCCGTGGAAGACAGGGCGAGTTTCGTGTTATGCGGAAAATCGGTAGTGTCGGCTAGTCTGACGTACCAGTGATAGCCCCCGCTAGGGGTTTGTTCCCATGCCCCGCTACAAACCCGTTGCCAAAGCTCCGCCCGCCCCTGCTCTCTAGCTGTGTCTGTGAGCGTTTTGAGTTTTGTTGTGGCGCGTCCCTCAATTTCGAGCATGATAAGACCGCCACTGCGCTGTCCCATAGCAGCCGCTAAACCATATTTTTCATGTTCGAAATAGTAGCGTGCTTGTTGCTCGGTAAGACCCGCATAGGGTCCCCTCCAACGCACCGCCGGCTTTTTCGCCGTCCCTGTGATAGGAATCGTAACAATGCCTGCCTGTTGGGCACGGACAGCTGTCTCTAGCAGCGACATTCGTTTCCTTTCTCTCTACAAAAGAATGTTTTTGGTGCCCTAGCGGGGCTTGCACCCGCCTATGTCCCTCACGCGGTTAGGGCATAAAGAGCGGTTAGGCTTGTTGTCTGATGAATGCGATGGTGTCAGCAGGGATTCTAGTCATGCCAGAAATTTGCTCGTCGCTCATGCCGGCCTTGATAAGTGCGGGGATGTCAACTTGAGCCGGTTCCCCCACTGGCGGTTCGTTATCAAACTGGGAATTATCGAGAGCCTGTGTAACCTGTGGGTTTGCGCCCGCCCGAATCTCGTAACGATAGATTTTCGCGGAGTTCAAACGCGGATTCTTCTCGTTCGGTTCCTCACCCACGAATGTCACGCTGAAACGGTTTCCCGGGGCTAAAGCTGTCCCTGCTGTCTCGAAACCACCGTTTTTGATCGCAGATAGGAGTGCAGCGCGTTGCTTGCCCCAATTTTTAACATATACGGTGCCTTCACCATCCGCAGTGGTGAGGCGTATAAGGATCTGAAGCTGTGGGCTTCCATCACTCCACGTTTGGGGTTTTGTTCCCCCGTATTCGATGACTTGTTTTACCTCTGTCCCTGTGATGGTCCCGGTAATGGTTTCCCCAACATTTTCGGGCTTGAGGGTTAATCCGTTAGCGAGTGCTTGATCTAATGTAAAATTCATGATTGTTGTCCTTAAATGATGTCGTCGATGGTTGTTTGTTCGATTTTCGGGGTTGTATAGTTGACCCAGTCGGGGTATTTCCGACAGTCCCAACAGTCGGGGTTTCTATCTAGGCTGGCAATCCATGTGTCTCTCCCTTCGGCTCCTAGTGCGGTTGTGATTGCGGTCATGCTCGTATAGAGCGAGGCGAGACGCCCTAACGCGTCCTTAGCTATCTGCGGGTCATATGGGGCGCTCCACCAGTAGCCACCAGATAGGCTCATACCGTTCCTGGGCATGAAAAATACGCATACGTGGCTAACTTTTTGGCCTGCGTTTTCCCACCCCAACCCATACAGGTGGGCTTGGATTTCGTACTGTTGGCCTGGATAGTGGGTGCGCCTGACGGTGTCGAGCGTGGTTTTGCCGACGATTTTCCAGTCAATATTGATGCCTGGTGTGCATGCTCCGCGCACGTTGGGGATAAACAGGTCGGCGCTACCAGTGATAGGTTTCCCTGCCAAGGTGCCGACAGTCACCTTGCGTTCTGTCCAAAATTCCAAATCATCTGGTTTCCTGGACTGTTGGAGGGTGTCGAAAATACCCTGTAAGGCTTCATGTACGGCTGTTCCTATATAGGGGAGCCAGGGGACGCGGGTTTCGGTTTTTGTCCAGCTAGCTAGCCGTGCGGCTAGGCAGTGGGTGCAGGGGTTCCCGATTTCGCTGGGGCCGATCATGCGTTGCAGACTGCGGGGCTGGTTGGTGATAGCGTTCTCGATTAGGTCTTGGATTTGGTAGCCGATGAGTTCGCCTGTATCGTTCACGTCTGTGGTGCTCATGCGTATTCGTTTTCCCTATCGTATGGTGACGGTTGGGGTGCTAGATTCGGTTTTGAATCGTTCAAGCTGGGTGGGGCTGAACGCATTTTTTACCGCGCTAGTGGATAGTTTCGGTTCATATAAATGAGCGAATTTGGCGACAGGGTAGGCCTTTTCTAGCTGTTTTATGTTGAGGGTTTTACGCCTGGTGACGTTCACGCGATGGTCTCCTACTGTCCCGCCGGTAGGGAGTAGTTGGGCGATTTTTTCGTTTGTGACTGCGAGTGCTTCTTCGCATTGTTGTTTTTCGGCACGCAAGGATAGGGCGAGATTGACGAGTTGTTCGATGGTTTCCATAATGTTTTTCCTTTATTTGTTTCGGTGTTCGATGAGCCAGCCGTCTAGTTCCCTTGGGTCTATCCGGTATCGGCGTCCGATTTTGTAGGACGGGATTTTCTTTGTTAAAAGTAGGTGGTATACGGTGTCAAGGTGGATGCCGAGTTTTTGTGCGGCTTCTTTTGCTGTAATAAGATCAGGCTGTTTACTCATCAGTACCTGCCTTGAATATATTTCGCGGCTTGTTCCATGTGTTCGGCGCGTGAAAAACTGCGTGCCTGCCCCGCGTGTCGTGCGCGTTCTTCGCGCTTACGCGCTTCTTCTCGATATGCTTCGTCTGCGATGCCTGCCCAAATACCGGCGACACCGCCGATAAAAATACCGATTGGCATGTCGTTGGCTGCGGTCATGCCCGCGATAACCGCGAGCGCTATGGTGATAGTTAGGTGGGTGAAAGGCTTCATTTTTGTTTTCCTTTCGTGAGTTTGTGCCATGTGAGGTCGAATAGCCATCGGTCTGACTCGGTGTAGATGTAGGTGCCGTGTGGTTTGCTTCCCGTATGGTCTTTCGCGGGGGTCGTGTTGTAGAATTCTTGATAGGTCTTGAGGAGTGTTCGGGCGAACGTGTTGGATAGTTTGTTTGTCCCGGTTTTTTCTTCAAGATATTTAGCGATTGTTAGACGGGCAGGCTCAGGAACCGGTGGGGTTTCTGGGCTTGTCTCGTTTTCACGCCAGGGTGGGAGTATCTCGTAGGTTGCGGGGATGATTTCTTCAATGATTTGGCTGGCTTTATCGTGAAGATAGGCGCGGTCGAGTATTCCGACGGCGGAGCGGATGAGGTCCATTTTTGCTTGTGCTATCTGTACTGGATGCATTATTCGTTCTCTTTCTCGAGGAAGGTGTGCATTGTTTCGGTTGCTTCGTCCAGGCAGGCGTTCATGGCGTGTCCCATTTTGGTGAGACTTTCGAGGAGTTCCAGGGGTTCTAGCCGTCCTCTTGCGCGGATAATGGCCACGGTTGCCGCGATGGTTTGTGTTAGTAGGACTAGTCTGGAGTTGGTTTGCGTAATGGCGTTGAGGATGTCTTCCTGTAGGCTTTCGTGATCTGGATGGTCAGGTTTCATGAGCGTTTTTGCTCCTTTCTTTTGTAGCGTGCCAGGAGTTGTTCTAGTGCTTGTGGTTTGTCTTTGAGTGGGGAAAATGTTTTTGTTCCGTATAGCATGTCTTTGAATTGGTGTGTGTTGTGGTATGTGACGTACCGGTTGATGGTTGGTATGTAGAAATGTATGTTTCCGTTGTTGTCGATGAGGTCTACCTGCGGGTTTTGCGGGTAGGTGGCTTGATAAATGTTGGTGCTCATGCTGTTTTCCTTTCCTAAGCTCCTACCTGTGGTCGGGTAGGGGCTTATTTTTGTTGCTGGTTTTCTTCGGCTCTGCGCACTAGTTCCCATGCGGGGACGTTCAACGTACGGGAAACGTTCATTAATTCGTCTACATAAAATTCTTTATGCTCGTTGAGGCGCTGAGATAGATAACTTCTTTTGAGGTTTGTTTTCTCGGCGAGGTCTTGCACTGTGATGTTTTTCCGAGCGATTTCCGCACGGACTTCACTAGCGATACTCATGTAAGCTCCTTTCCTGTTTGCTTATGCGAACATTCTATACCAAGCTGTTCGCTTTTGCAAACATTTAATCTCGTGTTGATTCTTTCGTTCGCATATGCAACCATTTGTGTATGGCTAAAAAGTTGCTTCCTGGCTTTTTGAACAGAAAAGTCGTTGAAATTATCCGGCGCGAAATGAACGAAAAAGGCATGTCCATTCGCCAACTCGTTTCACAAACCGGCATCACATTAACGCGCCTCAGCTACATGCTAAAGCTCGAACAGATAATGACTATTGACGTAATGTGCGACCTCTGTGACGCTCTTGCCCTGATTGCTTGGCAGGTGGTTTACGAGGCTGAGACCGGCGAAAAATACGACGAAAACGCTATTAGCGTTTCTTCTTATGTGGATGTAGCGCAGGCGAAACGCCACCCGGTTGACCCTTACGCGGGTTTAGGTGAGGAGAGCCGGGACGTATAAAACATGAAAAATTGCCCCTATCAACACCTGTAGGGGCGATTTTTTGTGTCTATTTGCTGTTTTCCGTCGCGTTATCACAAGCTGTCACAATTCTTGTGAGAAATCGTGAGGTTTTTCGTGAGAAACCGTGAGATTTTGGAAGTCGGGATTTTGTCCCAGCGTGTCTCAAAGTGTCCAATTTTGCGCGGGGTGGTGTGCTAGTTGGGACTTTTCAGGGCGTTTCCGGTCTATATCTGGGACTTCTGGGACTAAAACTGGGACTTTGCTTCATTTTCAGAGTTTAAACCCTTGACTTTAGGTGGGGTTTCGTGTATAGTTATAGGTGTTAGGGAGGAAAAAGAAAACCTCCCCCAAACATGAAGAAAGGAGGAGGAAATGAACCTTTTCGGTATAGCCACAATAATCGGGGCAACAGCCCAAATTATCAAAGCAGTAGCCAAACTGATTGAAGCCCTCAAGAAGTAAGAAGCTACTAGCCAGATTCTTAGCTACATAGTAACACAGTAGCTAAGAACCGCGGCAACCGAAAAACATTTCCCAAAACAACCATGAAAGAAACCCTAATCAACGCGCTAGGAACAATTATTTGCCTAGCAGTAGCAATCTATGCACGCCACAACAGTGCACACGCGGCCACCGCACTATTCGGCATAGCCACCGCGCTTTTCGCCGTCGCAACCACTATTAGCGCCTACGCAACCCACAAGAAAGGAACAGAGAAGTGAAACCCACATTTTACCTATCCTCGCGGGGCGTAGCTGAAAGAATAGGCGTAACCAACAACACTATTAGCGGATATCTTCAACAAGGACGCTTGCCCAAACCTGACGCCCTCATAGGTAGCCCAGATAGTGACCGCCCAATACGTGGCTGGCTACCCGAAACAATCGACGAATGGAATAAGAACCGTCCCGGTAGGGGCGCTAGGACAGATTTACATAAATAAAGAGATCCAGCCCGCCCCGCAATCAGGGGGTGGGCTGAGAGTGGGGGTTGTTTTTCTTGCATCGTTGCGAGTTTTTCTGTGTGTTTTTGTGGATAAACCCCTTGACTTGCACGGCTATAGCCTGTTATAATTATTGGTGTCAGGGAGGGAAAAGAAAACCTCCCCCAATCACACAGAAAGGAGGAGGAAAATGGAACACCTAGGAGAAATACTACTAGGAGCAGGAGCTCTCATCAGCGGAATTGCTAACCTGATAAAAGCTCTGAAATCCAAAAACAAGGAAGATGAATAAATAAATCTTCCACCAGCCCCCGGCAAGCCGGCCGGGAGGTTGGTACCCCTAGGTTACCATTTCCGCCAACAACATGAAACCCTTACGAGAAAACACAGCATGGCTCATGTTCTGCGCAACCATCGTCATCATCGGCCACCACATCGGCATGCACTGGATAGCCCAAACCCTATTCGGCATAGCAGCGCTCACCTTCGCCACCGCCGAAGGAATCCACGCACTCAAACCAAACAAGGAGAAGAACAATGTCGAATAGCCCCGTACACTATCTTGGGCTCACCCAAGTAGCCCAGCACATAGGCGTCACGGAAGGCACCATGCGAGGATACTCAAGCCGTGGATACCTCCCCCAACCCGACGCCTACATCGGCGAAGGAATCCGCGCCGTACGAGGCTGGCTACCCCAAACAATAGACGAATGGAACAAGAATCGCCCAGGACAAGGCAAACGCACCAAACAAACAAGCACTAGCTAAAATCAATCACCACGGCGCTTACGCAACTCACGAACAATCGACGGAGCAGACGTAAGCGCCGTAGCACACAAAGAAACAATACTCACCATATCATTACCCGCAAACAACCCACCAATAGCAACACCCAAAGCACCAAACGGCAACAACGCAAAACTATACGTAACCGCTAAAACCCCACGCGATTCCGCCCGCGCCGACATCTCCATAACCTTGTGTTGCGAAACCATGTTCTTTTCAGCCATAGCCACAATACGTTCAGGGAAAGACACATCAACTTCTCCATAGCCCGCTAAAAGTTCAGGGGTTGGCAAAGGCCCTTCATACCTTGTGTGAAGAGCCTGAATTATTTCCGCTTGAGAGTGTAAGCGCTGTTCGTTTTCTGGTAATAGTTCATGGCTTGAGTTAACTGCCGCCCCGTCGCCATCCACGCTTCGGCTACCATGTCCTGTTTGGAGAGATTTTCTCGAAGTTTTTGAAGCCTCTCCGGGCTGGGATTGGCTACGATGTCCATCCCTTTCTTCATTCCCGTTATAAAGCTCTGGCTCATGTCCCACTCGCTCCCCTTCTCTTGTCTTATCACTCTAATCGTTACACGGTTTTCCGTCAACGTGGCTATAGGTTCACCACCAGCCTGTCACATCGGTTAGGCAGGTGGGAAGCTTCATTGGAGGGCGGCGAAACACCACCCGACAGACCCTTACGAGGATTTAGGAGAGGAGAATCAAGACGTGTAAAACAAGGGGGCGGGGGTTGTTTTCCCCGCCCCTCTGGTTCGTGTCAAAAATAGTGCGGGTGCCGGTGGAGCGTGTGGGGGTGTACCGGTTTTCGTTTGGTTTTATTGAATAAACCCCTTGACCTTAACTTGCTTTTGGGGTATAGTTATAGATGTAAGGCAAAGAGCCCTACAGAAAAACAAAGAAGGAGGGGGCGTGGAAATCGCATCACTGATATTATCCGCAATCTCAGTCGCGTTAACAATTTACAGCATCTGGCAAAACCGCCGGAAGTAAAAACTGTAAAAGCTAACCTCTACCACACGGTAGGGGCTAGCGCCCCCTCCTACAAGACACTATAACACCAAGGATAACCCAATGAAAAAAACAACACTAGCATTAGCCCTGGCAGGATACGCCATAATGCTCGCATGCATAACAGGCGGAGCACCCACATGGCTAGAAGCGACCGTAGCAACACTCTGGCTCGCTGGAGCTACCTACGCAGCCCTTCCAAACCGTACAGGAAAAGGCGGCGAGGAATGAACACCCCTAAACCAGTCCTCTACCTCTCCACAACAGGATTCGCGGAGCGCCTAGGGATCAAGCCCGAAACCCTACGGAGCTACCTCAAACAAGGCAGGCTCCCAGAACCCGATGCGCTCATAGGCGCACCAGGAAACATCCACGCCGTGCGTGGCTGGCTACCCGAAACTATTGACGAATGGAATAAGAACCGTCCCGGGCGAGGAGCCAGAACCGACCTGCAGAAATAGAAGTTTTCGAAGGTGTTCTAAAAAAGATTTGGCGGGGCACACTAACATGCGCCCCGCCTGAAGTTTATAGGTAAAACCCTACCAACGGCTACAGACCATAACAGTCAAGACCGGCAAGTAGCTACAGACCATAACAGTCAAGACCACTCACACTCTCATAATACTCTAGTCAAATAGCTCATTCCAAACAATTGCAGTTGACTTTAGCGAAGCTAGTCGCTATACTTATGGGTAGAAAGGAGGGGTAGACATGGACATAATAAACACCGTAGCCAACGTGGTCATAGCAATCGCAGCGCTCATCACCACATGGCAAAACAGGAAATAAAACTCCATAGCTAACACCCGGAAAACCAACCGGGCTGTTAGCCCTACCCCTCAAAACAAACATACCACGAAAGGGGCAACCCGTGAAAAACTCGTTCGCAATACTTCTCCTCCTCTACGCAGGCTGGAACATTTTCTACACTGCAACAAAGCACACCACCCCAGCCTGGCTTTCCATCGGCGCAGGCGCAATCTGGATTACATGCGCCCTTGCCACCACCTACATGTTGCTAAAACCTAAAGAGAAAGAAAATCATGAGTAAACCAATTCACTACCTTTCCCTGTCCGGTTTGGCAGCGCGGATAGGGATAACCGACGGAACCGCACGATCCTACAGCGGGAAAAACCTATTACCCCAACCCGATGTGCTAGTAGGTGAGGGAGTGCGCGCCGTGCGTGGCTGGCTACCCGAAACTATTGACGAATGGAACAAGAACCGACCAGGCAGGGGCGCACGCACAGACCTCAAAAAATAAACAAACGCACCACCTACTTACCGACCGGTGGTAAGTGGGTGGTGCGTTCCACACTCCCCAATTTTCCGGGGTACAACAGGGGTATCCAAGGCTTAAAACATTGATATATAGCGGGCGCGGGAGGCTCCCCCATCCTCCGCCAAAGCCCCGCTCACGCGGGGCTTTTTCGTTGAAACCCCACGGAAAAGTGAGAGTTAAATGTCACCGTATGTGATTTCCTTTCATCAAAATGGGTGCAAAAATGCCCCCACATTTGTGAGGGTATTAAAATTAAAAACAGTTCCTAACTACCGTAAATGTTAGAATAGTAGTGGTTAATTAGATCTTCTAATCAATAGCATCAATAATGTGTGGGTGGCTGGAATCTTCCAGCCACCCACACATTATGTTCTAGCACTACATGCTCAGCCCGAGTCCCCTTGGACTACTTTATTTAGCCTGAGCCTCCTGGTCGCTATCAACCCAAGTCGCGAGTGCCGTACTGATATTGAACCTTTCGGTCGTCTTAATCGGATTGGGATTTCCGACTTCTTTATTCAGCCTGAGCTTCCTGGCCACCTTGCGTGCTTTCATCAGCCTGATTGGCTTCGGTTTCACGCTTGCGCTGATTGGCAGGTGTGCGGGCTGGCTTACCTGAACCCAAGGACTTCCTCCAGGAGCGGTGCAGGCTTCCCTCTTCGAGCTCCGCACCGGCAGGAGCTGAGGCAGGAGACGCAGATTCAAGCGAGGTTCCGCGCCACTTCGAAATCCAGCGCATGGTGTGGTACATAATAATCGCACCGAAGGAGCCGAGCGCAATTCCTTCGAACACCATGTCGCCCAAATGCCAGGTGTAGTTAGCAATCGCCACAACCATGGCAATCGCAGCGGTATTCAAGTTCACCGGGTCAGAGAAGTCTGTACGATTCTGCACCCAAATACGCACACCGAGCATGCCGATCATGCCGTACAGAATCGTCGCAGCCCCACCCAAAACGCCCGCGGGAATCGTCGCAACAATGACGCCGAACTTGGGGAACATAGAGAGTGCCAACGCCGTCACCGCGGCAACCACGTAGGCCGCCGTCGAATATACGCGGGTAGCAGCCATAACACCGATGTTTTCCGCATATGTCGTCGTACCTGAACCACCACCGGAACCGGCGAACATAGTGGACAAGCCGTCCGCGAAGAGGGCGCGCCCCGTTAAACCATCAAGGTTACGGCCGGTCATCGCAGACACCGACTTCACGTGCCCAACATTTTCAGCAATCAACACCAACACAACCGGAACAAACAGACCCAGCGTACTCACGTCGAACGCGGGTGCGTGGAGCGACGGCAAACCAACCCAGTCTGCCTTCTCAATCGCGGAGAAATCAACCTCGTCACGAATAATCGCGCAACCATACCCAACAAGAACGCCGAGCAGAATCGAAAGGCGCCCAATAATTCCTTTAAACAAAACCGTCACGAGCAACACGGACACGATTGTCACAATCGCGGTTGCCGGCGCCTGCTTCACGTTATTCCATGCGGCCGGTGCAAGATTAAACCCAATCAACGCAACAATTGTTCCAGTCACAATAGGTGGCATCAGCGCATCGATCCACCGTGTACCTACAACCATCACAATGCCGCCCACAATAAGGAGCGCCAAACCCGCAGAAATAATGCCCCCCTGGGCAAGCGCCATCTTATGCGGATCGATTGGGCCTTGCCCGAGCGTGTAGCCCGTTACTGCCGAAATCGGGGCAATCAAAGCAAAAGAAGAGCCGAGATAACTTGGTAATTTCCCGGCCGTAATAAGAATAAAAAGAAGGGTTCCAATCCCAGTGAAGAACAATGTCGTCGAAGGATCAAAACCCGTAAGCAATGGAACGAGGAACGTTGCGCCAAACATAGCGACCACGTGCTGCATCCCAATACCAATTGTCGCCGGCCACGCCAACCTTTCATCTGGTTGAACAACCTCGCCGGGGGCAATATGCCCGCCATCACCATGCAACTTCCATCGTGCAACCATGTGTAACTCCTTGCGTATCTGTCGCGGTTCGTTTGCGAACCCGAATTATCATAGACTGTTTTTTCTCGACGACGGAGCCAGATCCTTCCTCTTGTGCGCATACTCACCAGTTTTTTCCCAATATACGACGGCGGTGGCGGAACACTTGAAAAATGGTGTATGTTTTTAACAAGTATTTTTTCTTGAGCTTTTTGCCGATTAAACAAGTTCACTTTATTTTTACTTCAGGTTTACTTTCTCTACGTAACCATTATCTTTTTCTTTCACTTTTACATCGAAAATTCTCCTCTTGGCTTGGGCGTCACAGCACACCAGCTCTCCCCTTGGGTTGGCTTTCACAACGCACCAACTTTTCGCTTGTGTTCGTTATTACGCCACACCAACTCTCAACTCGTGTTGTTATTACGCAACGCCAACTCTCAACTCGTGTTCGGCACTACACCACACCAACTCTCAACTCAGATTTACTTTCACTACTCACCGGAAGAAAACGCCAACATTAACTTACTCATATATGTAGGCAAAAGCGGAGAAAATGCTTTATTTTAGTAGTGTGAAGGAAAAAAATATTAGCCCCCGCATTACGTATCGCCGTCGCATACAGCAACGGCAAACCATGATTTTTGGCACGATTGCGGCAGTCATGTCCGTATTATTCATTTTGTGCGGGCTTATTTTCGCAGGAATTCTTCCCTCTCCAATTAATCGAGCATTTTCTCAGAGGGGCGCCTACACCGCAGGCGTAGCTCCCTGTATTAAGGACGGGACTCCCGAAGTTGACCTGAAAAATATCAGCGTCACTATTTACAATTCGACTGCGCAGGCTGGACTTGCACGCCAAGTATCAAATAATCTCAACCAAATGGGCGTAAATATTACAAATATCGCCAATTGGGGTGGCGATTCCATTCGAGAAGCCGCTCTTATCCAGACCGGCATTGAAGGAATTCCCGCGGCCTACACCCTCGCCCAATATATTCCCGGTTCCGTCATTCGTTTAGATAAGAACACCGCAGGGCAAAACCTTTCCGTCGTCCTTGGCGTAGATTACACGCAACTAGCCGATCCTACAGAGGTTGCGCACGCCAATCCCGAGGGCAAACTCCATCCCATTGAAGGATGCGAAGTTGTTACGACGAAACAAGAACAAACTAAGGACAATAAGGGTAACCCGGCACAGCCACAAGACGATCAAAACAACGAGCAAAATAAGGGACCCGTACCTTCGCAAGATCCAAAGAATCCTAAAGACTAGTTGGTCAACATAAAACTAACCCGTCAAGCTAGGTGGTCGTCTACATTATCCCCATAATGTAGACGACCACCTTCTTATTGAATATCACTTCGTGCTATATAGCTTTCCGCCCTGCATTCGACATCCACACAGTTGCGGAAAGGTGTAGCTCAACCGTAGAAAAATCAGAAACCGTGCACCGTATTTGTGTGCAACGGGCGAGATTTCACCCCAGCACGTCACCCCCGGTACGTCACTGCGCAGCGCTTGTGGAAGGCGGAAGTTCAGGCGTGGGCGCGTTTTTCCGTGCCGTATGGGTGGCAGGGGTAACAATCGAATCCGCCGGCCCGGTTCCCCGATGTGCCGAACCCGCTACCGGGTTTGTGCGCAGCGTGGTTCCATTTGCGACGGAGGTTGCCGGCGCACCGACATTCGTCGTCGTAAAAGACCCTGGAAGCTGTGGACTGTGGGCGGTATGTGCGGTGTGAGCCGTGTATGCGCTCAAAACTTCAAGGGCAGAGAAGGCGCTCAAAGCATCCGGGTTGAGGCCCTCGGCGCGCATTGCGGCTTTAATCCATTGCGCCGTGAGAATACGCGTTGACCCATTCAACGCCAACGCTCCCCCGCCGAAAACAAGAAGTTTACCCAACCTGCGGTTCCAAAGGCGCGTACCTGCAACAATTCCGGCAACCCCGATACCAGCCTGGACGGTGGAAACAACTTCCATAAGGCGCGGATTGGAGAAAAGAAGTTTGCGGTAGATCTTCCAGAAATTCGGATTCGTGGAACCGTAGCCCGAAACCTCGTAGGCCATAGAGGACTGGAAGCGTTGTGCGAAACTTTGAGGTTGGAAAACTGTCACGTCGGGAATATCTTCGGCGGCACGCTCACCCGCCAAAACTTCACGTACGGAATGAGGCAAACCTAGAACCTGTGTGAATCTTTCTACGGCCTGATCTGCCGGGGCGTTGAGGGTATCGATAAGTTCACCTTCGTCAATATCGGGAAAATCTTCCATAATACGACGGGCACGAGCGCCGGAACCAAGCTCCACCCTGGAAAATTCGGACGCCACTTTATTGGCATCAACATGCTTTAAATCGGTGAGAGTATCAATCCATTTCCAGGAAGAAATGCCCGAATTTTGGCGGATTGCCAGCACCGGGTTGCCTTCACTGCCATGCTTATCCCCATCCGTTGATAGCACAATCACGAAATTGGGGCGCCCGCCGATTTCTGCGTCAACGGTAAGTGGCGTATCCGCAATCATGGCATTAGCGCCACAAGCTTCCATGACCGCAACGGGCTTTTGAATACGCGCAGCAACTCCAGGAACGCGCGCAAAGGGAACATCACTCAACACAAGCATGGGGCCACTTCTGAACGTGGGAATCTTGCCCTCGCCCTCGGGAAGAATTTCGCTTCCCTCTTGGACTTGGGGAACATCTATACCGTCCACCGTCGTCGCTTTGTGGGCGCGCTCAGCAATTTCTTCCTCATTGGGTGCGCTAGCGCTTGCGAAGATGAAATCGTCGTCAGTAATACCAACTTCACCCAGGTCGATGGTGGGATATACCGTGTAGCCATCAATATCGACCTGAACTTTGCGCAGGGTTCCCGCGATTTTATCGGCAAAATCGGGCAGATTCATTCCCGGTTCGACGCGATCTTCCGCGTTCTCCTCGGTTTTTTCCGCAATGCGCGCTATGCGACGTCGCCTCCCCACAACAGCGATTTCGAATCGGAATAAATCACCATCATGTTCTCCGCGGGCAATAACACGTTCATTAGCGAAAAATTCTTCGATTTGCCCAGGGGACGTCAGGCTTTGGTCAAGCCTCTGGATTTCTCCGCGAACCGGACGCCACTGATACATAAAGCCCCTTCCGCTTATCTCGTACTCTGATAGTTTACCTTGTTGTTCCGATTCGCATGAGGAAACTGGACGTGTTACGAGCTTCTTCTCTAAAAGCGTTCCCGATGTCGCGCTATGTTTCTCACGTAGCGCGACATATAGACGTCGACATGTGTAGGTATCTCCGCAACCAACCCACTCCTCTTCCACGTGTCACAGATCCCTGTGGTTCTGTTTTCCAGAACGTTGTTAAGTGAAGATGTTTCCTCAAGTTATGGTTTAGGCGCCGTTTTCCGTAGCGCCGTTTTCCGTAGCGCCGTTTTCTTGTGCGGAGCGAAGCTGGTCAATTTGATAGAGAGAAATTCCCGTAGCAACCGCGGCGTTCAAAGATTCCATTCTGGGGTTCATGGGAATGGAGGCAATCACATCACACGTTTCGCGCGTGAGGCGCGCCAATCCCTTACCTTCAGATCCGGTAACAACGACGAGTGGCACATCCGTTATCGTTAATTTCCCAATTTCCACATCTGCCCCGCCATCAAGACCGACGACGAAATAACCGTCTTTCTTCAACTGTTGCAGACTCTGCACCAGGTTCGTGACCCTAGCTACGGGAAGCATGGCGAGCGCCCCGGCACTAACTTTCCACGTTGTTGCATTCACGCCGGCGGCCCGACGCTCCGGGATAATCACGCCGTCTGCGTCGAACGCTGCACCTGCGCGGAGAACAGCACCAAGATTATGCGGATCCGTTACAGAATCGAGAGCGATCAACAGGGGTTCACGCTGGCTTCCGGATCTGTTCCGGGATGCTCGATCTGTGAGGTCAGCGAGTTCTTTGTATTCATAGGGTGGCACTTCAATAGCTACACCCTGATGGACGGCGTTATTCGTCATGCGATCAAGCTCGGTTCTCGACACTTCCACCATGGGGGTTCCCAACGCGGTTGCTGTGCGTACTGTTTGTTCCAGACGTTCGTCTCCAATGGCAGATGCCAACATGAACACACGCGAAAGTGGGATTCCGGAACGGACTGCCTCAGCTACAGGGTTGCGCCCCGCGATGAGTTCGTGGTCGGGGCGTAACTTTAGTTCGCTACGGAGTTTTGGAGTACGAGCCGCCTTGCGTGCGGCCTCTTGCGCAGCGCGCGCTTCGGCTAGCTTTTTCGCCTTATATGCCTTGTGGTAGACACGATCTTCCGCTTTGGGTGTGGGGCCTTTACCTTCCAAACGCCTTCTATTATTCCCACCGGACCCTACTGTTGGTCCTTTTTTGCCTTTTGGGCGCCGTGTGCGTCCATCTGCCATAGGTTTCTCCTATTTCGAAGCCAGGTGCCAATGCGCACCTTCTGCTGTATCTTCCACAGAAATGCCTGCCTGAGTTAAAGCATCGCGAACACTGTCGGCACGTGCCCAGTCTTTATCTTTACGGGCCTGTGCGCGTTGCTCCAACATGCCACCCACGAGTTTATCGAGCGCCACCACTGCATCGCCGCCGGTTTTTTCTTCACGCCAGTTTTGTGCAAGCGGATCAACACCCATCACATCTAACATTGCCCGGACTTTGACCTGTGCTTCACGCAGGGCGATGTCGTCCCGATCCACCAGGGCATTATTTCCTTTACGTACTTCCTCATGAACTGCTGACATAGCGCCGGACACATTGAGATCATCATCCATTGCTTCGACGAAACTCTCCGGCAAATCCTCAGGGGTTACGGTAGCAATTTCTTCCGCCGGGACTTCTCCCACGGCGGCAACGCTACGCTCCACAAAACCAGCAAGTTTCTCCCATACGGACGCGGCCGCCTTCATGGATTCTTCCGAATATTCCACTGTGGAGCGGTAGTGAACAGTGCCCAGAGCAAAACGCAAAACGATAGGGTTAACTTCTTTGAGAATATTGGAAACGATAAGGGAGTTTCCTAAAGATTTGCTCATCTTTTCACCCTTAATGGTGACCCATGCGTTGTGCATCCAGTTGCGAGCAAAAGAACGTCCAGCTGCGTGAGCTTGCGCCTGCTCGTTTTCGTGGTGCGGGAAGCGCAAATCAATTCCGCCCCCGTGAATATCAAACTCTTTACCCAAATAATGGGTGCTCATTGCCGTGCACTCTAGATGCCATCCCGGGCGACCACGACCCCACGGAGTGTCCCATGCAGCAGTTTCCGGCTCCCCTGGTTTTACAGCCTTCCATAGCGCGAAATCGTGCGGATTACGTTTATCGGCTTCCGCATCGTCCTCGTTAACTTTCATGTCGGAAATTTTTTGGCGTGTGAGTGAGCCATAATCTTTCAACGATGCCACGTCAAAATACACATTCCCCGGTTCGCCCACATAGGCGTGCCCAGCATCGAGAATCTCTTGAATAAGCTGAATCATCTGAGTGATATGACCCGTTGCGCGTGGTTCATATGTGGGGGGAAGAACACCTAACGCCTCGTAAGCCTTCGTGAATTCTTGTTCATAGGTGTATCCCCATGCCCACCACGGTTCACCGGCTTCAGCAGACTTGTTGAGAATTTTATCGTCAATATCTGTGACGTTGCGGACAAGGATAACCTTATATCCGCTACGCCTCAACCAACGAACTAACACATCAAAAGCGAGGGAGGAACGCATATGCCCAATATGTGGGGCTCCCTGAACTGTTGCCCCACACAGATATATGCTCACCTGCCCGGGAGTTATGGGAACAAATTCCCTGACGCTTCGGTACGACGAATCATAGATTTTAAAACTCACGTTTCTAGCCTACCTTGCGTTTACCTTCTTGTAGCGCTTATCCACAGGGGAAAGTGTGTGACATATCCTGTGGATATACGCTTTATTCATGCACAGCACCTGGGAATAAATATAAATACTCGCAAGAATCCGTCGATGAACAATGGAAACTACTGTATGCGCACCTATGCACACGCAGTTCGCTCTAGAAGAAGTGCTTATTATTCTTCGATAGTAGCTTCGTCTTCGCTACGCTCCACACCCAGAATGCTGTCAAGTAATTCACCAGCATCTTTTTCGCTCAATTCACGCGCCAAAGCAACCTCGGAGGAAAGAATTTGGCGGGCACGTTGCAACATGCGCTTCTCGCCGGCAGAAAGACTCTTATCAACATCACGACGTGTCAAATCACGAACAACTTCAGCAACTTTATTCACGTCACCCGACGTCAATTTTTCCGTATTTGCCTTAAAACGACGGGACCAGTTCGACGGTTCCTCGACATCTTCTTTGCGAAGAATATCGAAAACAACCTCTAGCTGATCTTCATTAGAAACATCGCGAACGCCAACCTCTTCAATGGATTCTGCTGGAACCTGAATTGTCATTTCCCCTTGAAGAACCTTCAATGTAAGATAGGTTTTCTTTTCACCACGGATTGTTTTTTCTGAGATATTCGTAATTTCCGCGGCCCCGTGATGTGGGTAAATAACTGTTTCTCCGACCTTGAATGGCATCCGGATGCCCCCTTCCTGGCACACACTATCCAACCAACACGCAGAAATCTATTTTATCACGATAGTCACTATATAGGTCCCCTGTTTCGTTATAGGCTTTATGTCCCCTCCAGGCATCGCAATTTCTACCGTCGAATCACTCATCAGACATCTTGTATCCAAGTCCACGCACCGTCACAACAAGCTGTGGCTCCTTAGGATCTTCCTCGATTTTGGAACGAATTCTCTTCACGTGGACATCCAGGGTTTTCGTGTCACCGATATAATCCACACCCCAGATACGATCCAAGATCTGCCCGCGGGTCAACACGCGCCCCGAATTGCGCATAAATAATTCAAGCAACTCAAACTCGCGAAGTGGCATAGAAATCGGTTCATCATTCACGGTCACTTCGTGTTTCGTACAGTTCATGCGTACACTCCCAACTTCGAGGATGTCCTCATAATCCTTCTCGGCAACATCGCGCTTGCTACGTCGCAATACCGCACGAACACGCGCAAGAAGTTCGCGATAAGAATACGGTTTCGTCACATAATCATCCGCGCCAACTTCCAGGCCGACGATTTTGTCGATTTCGTCGTCCTTGGCGGTCAACATAATGATGGGGACATTGGAATGGGCGCGAATCCTTCTACACACCTCTTCTCCACCAAACCCGGGCAACATGAGATCCAGCAACACCACATCAGGGTTTTTTTCGTTAAAAACATCTATTGCTTGGGCGCCATCAGCCGCGGTGACGACATCATACCCATCGCGTTTGAATTTGAAGGTGAGCGTCTCCCGGTAGGTTTGTTCATCGTCGACAACTAATATTGTGCTCATATGCTTTGTTCCTTTGGTTCAGAGGCCTGTGGCAAACAGATAGTGAAAGTTGATCCAACTCCCGGCTGACTCCAGAGTTTGATACGCCCGCCATGATCCAACACGACATGTTTGACAATGGCAAGCCCGAGACCGCTACCGCCCGTATTGCGCGCCCGGGCGCTATCTCCGCGATAAAAACGCTCAAAAATGCGGTCCTTCACGGCGGGATCAATCCCTTCTCCCTGGTCGACGACGCTAATGCGCACTTGTCCGTCGGCAAGAGAAGAAGTAATTGACACCTGTCCATGAATGGGCGAATAACGCACGGCATTATCCAGGAGATTTCGGATTGCTGTGGTGAGCATTCCGCTGTCGCCGTAGATTTTTAGTCCCGTTGGAGGCGACGTAACAATTGTCACATCGCGGTCTTGGGCGTCAACAACCATGCGATCAACGGCTTCGCGAATAACGTCGTCGACAACAATAAGTTCGGATTTTCCAAGTGCGTCACCCTCTTGGAGACGGGACAACTCAATAATGTCTTGAACAAGGCTATGCAAACGCGCAGATTCTTTACGCAAATTGCGGGAAAACTTGCGCACAAGTTCGGGTTCGTCGGCTACGTCGCGAATTGTTTCGGCAAGTAAAGCAATCGCACCAATAGGCGTTTTGAGTTCGTGGGACACATTGGACACGAAATCACGGCGTGTTTCTTCGAGTTTTATTTTCGCCGTATTGTCCTCGAAAAGAACAAGGGTGCGACCTTGGGAAAGGGACGCGGCATAAACGTTTAGGCTGGTATCTTGCTGATTTTTGAGGGTTGAGCGCTTAATGCGCATCTTGCCGTTAGCGATATTTCCTGTGGCTTGGACGTCGTTAACGAGTTGGGAAAATTCCGGGCGCGCTATTTTTCCCTTATTGACGATGCCGTAACTATACGCCTGAGTTGAAGCACGTTCCACACGATTTTCTGCGTTCAAAAGAATGTAATGTTGCGGAATTGTTTCCAATAATGTGATGGTATCTTCATAACCGGAACGATCTTCATGAACGCTATCGGGTTCCGGGCGAAACTTACGTTGCGACCAGTAAAAAGACAGGCTCCCGATGATACCGACCGCAAGGCCCAGGAGTGCGGAACTTATGGCAACAACTTGCGTATCCATACTCTTAAGGTTATCCCGTTTGGTCACAATATGGCATCTTTTCCGCATTTAGCCTTCTTACTAAAATGTTTACCGATCGTTAACCGAACATGCAAGCGAAATTCAACATACACTGTTTAGATATAAAAGTGAATGTGCAACCACCCAGGTTGAATTTGATAAAGGAGCACCATGCGCCAAGAGTTCCGCAACGAAATTAAATCTTTGAACAAGCGGCTTCATCAGCAGGCACGTAGCGCCGCACGTGCCATGGATCGCGCGGCAGAGTCCCTACGCGATTCTAACCTCGCATTAGCAGAATCCGTGATTGATGCGGATGCCGATATTGATGAGCTTCAGCGTCAAGTAGAAGACATGGCAGTATCGCTCCTGGTTCGCCAGGCGCCCGTCGCCTCTGATCTTCGTCTCGTTGTAACTGCTATCCGTACCGCAGGAACCATCGAACGTATGGGCGATTTGGCTCGCCACGTTGCGTATATTTCTCGTGGTCGTTTCCCCGAACGTGTTGGTGGCCCCGGTTATGAAACATTGTGTGCAATGGCCGACGAAGCCTCACGTGTAGGACACCAGGTTGAAGAACTTGTTCGCACCCAGGATTTGGAAATCGCAGAAGAGATTGAGGAACAGGATGAAATCCTCGATCGTCTCCACCGTAAGTCCTTCGAGATCGTTCTCGATGAAAAGAACGAGATGACTCGTCAAGAATGTGTTGATCTTGTTCTTCTTGGACGTTTCCTTGAGCGTTTCGGCGATCATGGCGTTTCCGTTGCCCGCCGTATGCACTTCCTTATTACCGGTATTCGCGCGGAAGCAGAACTTGAACCGCCCACGCCCGGAACGGAAGAGGAAGTTCTTGGTGAATCCAACTGGGAATTCGAATCCGATAAATAGTCTCTACATCACATGGGATCAGTGATGTAACCGGGATGTACCAACCCCATTACACCATTTCGGCAATAGTTTTCTACATCGTTGTTTCCCTACCAGCGCGCTACTCCACCCCAGAGTAGCGCGCTTTTATGTTTAACGACGCGGTTTTTCTTCCGCATTCTTCATGCACACGCTCCACTCTTCCCCACTCGATCGATGAATATAAAATAGCTGGTGGCAAGCTTTAGCACAAAAAATGATTTCCGTGTGAAAACAATTATGAGGTAAGGTTCGCCTTATTTTAGATATTGTGACACTTGATTCCGCGCTGTAATATATTACTGATTGTTTCTCTCGTTCACTTAAAGGAGTCATTGTGAAACTGTCAGCATTAAAAAGGGGAATTGTTGCCGGTTTTGCTGCCGTATCGCTGGTTCTCACCGGCTGTGGCGGTACCGGAAAATCTGCAACTTCTTCTGCATCATCAACAACCGAAAGTAAGGAAGCTACTGGACCTTTCGAAATTAAAGATACGACGGATCGCACCGTCAAATTCGACAAGGCACCACAACGCATTATTTTCGGCGAATCTCGCGGTATTTTTGCAACTTCCATCCTCAATCCCAAGAATCCCACAGATAAAATTGTTGCCTGGGGAACCGATTTAAAGGGCAACGTCAACGATTACTACACCAACGTCATTAAGGTTATGCCGAAAGTTAAAGAAGTCCCTGAAATTGGTGGCTTCCGTAAGGCAGACGTGACGGTAGAAAATCTTGTGTCCTACAAGCCGGATGTCATTATTTTGTCCGTCGACGAATATAAAGGCGCCCAAAAGTCCGGAATGCTTCAAAATATGGATAATGCGGGACTCAAGTATGTTGTTATCGACTTCCGCGCAAAGCCGTTAACAAACACCACCAAGTCCATGACAATCCTTGGTCAGCTTTTCGGCAAGCAGAAGGAAGCCGAAGATTTCAACAAGGAATGGAACAAGACCGTCAAGATGATTGAAGAGCGCGTCGCCAAGGTAACGACGAAGCCGACGGTCTACGTGTGGCGTTCTGCCGGTGTTACGGATTGCTGTGGAACCTGGAATAACTCGAATATTTCCGAGCTTGTCAACAAGGCCGGTGGCAAGAACATTGGTGATGAATTTATTAAGGGCGAATCCGGATCCCTCACGCCAGAACAGGTGATTGCCAAGAACCCGGATCAAATTATTGTGACGGGTGGCGATTGGACAGGTAAGAAGAACAAGGCCGGAAATCCCGCCGCCTTTGCTTCCGCCGGTTACAACATTGACCAAAAGACCGCTCAGGAATCCATGAAAACGGCACTCGCCGCCCAGCCCGGTTTCGAAACCCTGGATGCTCCCAAGAAGGGTAACTTCCACGTTATCTGGCATCAGTTCTACAACTCGCCGCTCAACTATATCGCCATGTTGCAGATCGCTAAATGGCTCCATCCTGAAGAATTCAAAGACATTGATATTAAAAATGTCTGGACCTCCGCCCACGACAAGTGGGTTCCCATTAAGGGCGACGGTGCATTCTTCAACACTCTTGAAACTAAGCAAGATAAGCAAGCTAAGTAATCAAGAAGTTTACCGCTGATGTCTCAAGAAAAAACTGCATCGGCACTGATTGCCCAGCACCGCAAGATTGTTCTTCGGCGCTGGGCAATTATTAGTGTGTTGGTGTTCTTAGCACTATTCGCGTTCATGGTGAGCGTCGCCGTGGGTGCTCTCAATATTGGGTTTGGGGATGTTCTCCGCGCAATTTTTGCTCCCGGAACCATAGACGATAAAATTTCGACGGTGGTCTGGAGCCTTCGCCTCCCCATGGCCGTAATGGCGCTCCTCATTGGCTGTAGTCTGTCTCTTGCCGGTGGGCAAATGCAAACAATTTTGGGCAATCCTCTGGCTGAACCATTTACCCTCGGGATTAGTGCCGCCGCCGCTTTTGGTGGTGGAGCCTCCATTGTGTTGGGAATTATGTTCGTTCCTAGCCCGCAGCTCAATATTGCGATGATTGCCTGGGTCTCTTCCATGATCGCGACGCTCATTATCGTCGTGTTCTCGGTGTTTCGTGGTGCGAGCGCGGAATCAATGGTTTTGCTCGGCATTGCGCTAGTGTTCCTCTTCCAAGCGTTACTTGCGCTCATTCAATACACGGCTTCAACGGAAGCCCTCTCGCAAATCGTATTTTGGGCGATGGGTTCCATGACCCGAGCATCATGGATGTCTAACGCAATTATGGCGGGCGTGCTTGCCCTAACGATTCCGATTTTCTGCGTACTTTCATGGAGACTTACGGCTTTGCGCCTCGGGGACGCGCGGGCCGCGGCAATGGGCGTGAATGTCGCTCGGTTACGCATTCTTGTGCTTATTGTTGTGTCCATTATTGCGGCAACGACGGTTGCTTTCGCCGGAATCATTGGGTTTGTGGGTCTTGTTGGCCCGCATATTGCCCGCATGTTAGTAGGAGAAGATCAGCGTTATTTCATGCCTGCTTCTATGGCGGCTGGCGCGCTCATGATGTGCGGTTCTCATGCCATTAGTTTGGCGATTAAGCCGGGCTTAGCGATCCCCATCGGAATTATTACAGCCATTGTTGGCGTTCCGTTCTTCCTTGGAATTATTTTGACGCGCAGGAGGGCGATGTGGACATGACATCTGAACACAAGAATTCGGGCGCTTCAAAAGAGCCGAAAAATATGCCCAACACACGTGGCACAAAAAATGATTCCCGCACCCCTTCCTCCCCCACACACACCCCTTCCTCCCCGACACCCACCACATTGAACATCACCCACCTACATGTTGCCTACGGCAAACATGAAGTTGTTCATGGCGTGAGTCTTGAGAATCTGCGTGGCGTGGTCGGTTTGCTTGGTCCTAATGCTTCGGGAAAATCGACGACGATAAAAGCCATTGCCGGTGTCCATAAGGCACGTGGTGGTTTGGTGAATGCTCTGGTTGACGGCGTGGAGCTTTCCGGGAAAGCGCTTCAACGCAGGCTTGGTTATGTTCCCCAGGATTTGCCGACCTCCGCAAGCCTCACGGCCTTTGAAACCGTTCTGATTTCTGCGCGTCGTTCAAACGTTCAAGCTGACCCTGCTCGGGCAACAGCTGAAGTTTTTACAGAGTTGAATATTGAGGATATTGCGCAACGCTATTTGGGTGAGTTGTCTGGTGGGCAACGTCAGTTGGTTGCGGCTGCGCAAATGCTGGTTACCCAACCTGCCGTGATGCTCCTTGACGAACCAACCTCCGCCTTGGATTTGCACCACCAGCTGTTTTTGTTGGAGATTGTGCGTCAGCGTGTGGCAAAAACTGGGGCAGTTACGCTCATTGCCATTCACGACATTAATATGGCGGCACGGTACTGCGATAACCTCGTCATATTGCGTGAAGGAAAGGTCCATGCTCAAGGAACACCGAATGATGTGGTGACTGTCAGCATGGTAAGCGAGGTATATAACGTGGATGTTGAGATTGTCAAGCATCACGGCGTTCCCCTGATTAACCCTCTGCGTTGGGAGCAACTTCCCGCCCATAAGTGCGACGAACTCGGCACACCAGCCGAATCCTTCGTCCAGGCGAAAGAGTAAGTCAAAGTAACCGAATAGCTCACCGCGCCATAACTCTTATCCTAGGATAAACGCGCCGCCATTCGGACGAGTTCAAATACGTTCTGGCCAATACGTCAACAAAAACGATGCCGACCCTCGCAGGTCGGCATCGTTGGGATACAGGAACCACTATCCCTGCTTAACAAATCAAGAAGTTCACCTTCGGATTGAACCGTACTTACAGGAAAGTAAAGGTACCGAGAAAGGAGAACTTCCGAGAAGGCTACTTTCCTTGATTTGCCACTTCGTCAATCTTCTTCTGGGCTTCGGGATCGAGATATGTTCCACCCTTCTTGATTGGCTTGAGGGTTTCCTCATCCAGTTCATACACGAGCGGAATACCTGTTGGGATATTAACGCCAACAATATCGTCGTCCGAAATATCGTCGAGATACTTGACGATACCGCGCAGGGAATTTCCGTGTGCAGCAATCATAATGGTTTCGCCGGTTTTAATGGCGGGAACAATTGTTTCTTCCCAGTAGGGCAAGAGACGCCCGAGAACGTCCTTCAAGCACTCGCTACGCGGAATCGGCTCGCCGGCGTAACGCGGATCTTGATCCTGAGAAAATTCGGAACCGAGCTCAATGGCGGGCGGCGGAACATCGTAGGAACGACGCCATGCCATGAACTGCTCATCGCCATATTCGTCGCGAATTTCCTTCTTATTCTTGCCCTGCAAAGCTCCGTAATGACGTTCATTCAAACGCCAGTGACGCTCGACCGGAATCCAATGGCGATCAGCTTCATCAAGAGCGATATTGGCGGTAGAGATTGCACGACGCAAAAGAGAGGTGAACAAACGATCAGGAAGAATATTGGCTTCCTTGAGCAACTGGCCACCATGCTTTGCCTCACCGCGTCCCTTTTCCGAGAGGGGAACATCCACCCAGCCGGTAAAGAGATTCTTCGCATTCCATTCACTCTCGCCGTGGCGGAGCAGAATCAATGTGTAAGTCATTGTTACTTCCTTAAAGTAAGCATGTGTTGTGTTGAAAAATCGGGAGCACCGCTCACCCAACGTGAGCTAACAGCCCTTGCTCTCTTGCTGAGTTGAGCATTCGAAACCCTTATCGTTGGTATCTTTCGACGGCGACTGAGAACAGGCACCGAGCAGGGCCACGGCAGGCAACATGAAGCAAGTGATGATTTTCTTTTTCACACTCCTAGCTTACCTGTGCCAAGGCGCACAAATACAGCATTTTTCCGCCATATCCCTCACATTTCGCGATACGACGAAACGCTTACGCATATTTATACACCAACAACATGTATGAAACGTCTCATTTTTCAAAAAATCCGCCCACATTCTGAAATCCACCTCACCGCACATATTCATGTGCTTGAATATTTATTCGTAAACGATTTAGGAGGCATTATGACGGCGAAACACTTCACACATCAACTCTTTCGCAGACGCCTCCCTGCCGGCACAGCAGGCGAAGAAGTTCTTGCCGAACCCAATGCGGCGCTTGGTCTCAAACGAAGCATGACAACATTCCAGCTCACCATGATTGGCGTGGGCGGAACCGTCGGCACAGGTATTTTCTTCATTCTTTCTGAGGCCGTCCCGATTGCGGGTTCTGCCGTCACGATTTCCTTCATTCTCGCCGCGATTGTCGCAGGGTTAACCGTCGTATGCTATGCGGAACTTGCCTCCGCAATACCGTCGTCGGGAAGTTCCTACTCCTTTACCTACGCAACTCTCGGGGAACTGGCAGCCTTTGCCGTTGGCGCCTGTCTCCTCCTCGAATACGGCGTTTCCGCGGCAGCTGTCGCCGTCGGGTGGTCTGAATACGTGAATCTTTTGCTCAAAAATCTTATTGGTTGGCAGTTCCCCGTAGCCCTTTCCGCGGCTCCCGATGCGGGCGGTGTCATGAATCTTCCCGCGGTTATCCTTGTTATTCTCTGCATGGTTCTCCTCCTCAAAGGCGCCTCGGAATCTGCGAAAGCAAACACGATTATGGTGCTCATCAAACTTGGCGTTCTCGTTATTTTTGCGGCAATCGCCTTCACGGGATTCCAAACGGATTATTTCGCGAACTTCTCCGACTTCAAATGGGCCGGCGTGATTGGCGCAACCGGAACTCTGTTCTTTTCCTACATCGGCTTGGATGCCGTCGCAACTGCTGGTGGAGAAGTAAAAAACCCGCATAAGGCTCTCCCCCGCGCCCTCATTTTCGCCCTCCTTATCGTCACCAGTATTTATCTTTTGACGACGGTAGCCGCGCTCGGCGCCCAAAAGGTCAGTAAATTTGAAGGTCAGGAAGCCTCACTGGCAACAATTGTCCAAAACGTTGTGGGTTCCACTTGGCCCGGAACCGTTCTCGCCATTGGCGCGGTTATTTCTATTTTCTCCGTGACCCTCATTTGCCTTTACGGGCAAACCCGCATTCTCTACACCATGGGGCGCGACGGACTCGTCCCCCGAATTTTTGCCAAAATTAACCCCACAACCCATATTCCGGTTGCCTCCACGTGGATGGTGTGCCTGGGCGTTGCGGTTCTTGCGGGCTTCCTTCCCCTGACGCTCCTGGCGGAGCTGACCTCCATCGGAACCCTCACAGCATTCACGCTCGTCTCTATCGGCGTGATGATTCTTCGACACACCGCACCTAAGTTAAAGCGCGGTTTCAAGGTTCCGTTCTATCCCGTGACGCCGATTTTGTCCGTCGCCACGTGCGCATACGTCACTTACGGATTGGCTCCCTTAACCCTCAAGGCTTTTGGCATGTGGATGGTTATTGCGATGAGCTTCTATTTCCTGTGGAGCCGGCGCCATTCGCGTTTGGAAGGCCTTAAAGAACACGGAATGTATCTCGAAGACGCAAACGGAGAGATACGTGAGGATATCGTCGTAAATTTCCGGTAAAACCATGCTTTCACATTTTTCTATGTACGACGAAACCCCGCGGAACGTCGCAAGAATGTAGATTATGCGAAGTTCGAGCGAAAAATAATGCGGGAGCTACCCGGTAAACTAAAGAAAATTGATACGAAAGGAAGATTATGTCCAAGATTGCTCTTGTTCGTCGCCCTAGTCCCCTGTTGAACGATGGGCTTACGGATAATATTGAGAAAGTTCCTGTTGATCTTGATAAGGCGTATCTGCAGTGGGATGCTTACGTTCAAAATTTAAATGAGGCCGGTTGGGAAACCGTTGAGGTCGCCCCGGCAGATGATTGCCCGGATTCCGTGTTCATTGAAGATACGGTTGTGGTGTATAAAAATGTTGCCGTGATTTCTCGGCCTGGAGCGGATAGCCGTAAACCGGAACCTGCGGGTACGCGCGAAACCGTTCGCGGGCTGGGCATGAGCATTAATGAAATTAAGGCGCCAGGAACACTTGATGGTGGCGATATTCTCAAGATTGGGAACACTATTTATGTTGGGCGTGGCGGGCGCACAAACGCTGAGGGAATTGCGCAGTTGCGTAAAATCCTGACGCCGCTGGGAGCAAAAGTTGTTACGGTTCCCGTGAACAAAGTTCTACATTTGAAAACTGCCGTTACGGCACTTCCCGATGGAACGTTAATTGGTTATGAACCCTTCGTGGATAATATCCACATTTTTCCCAGTTTTGTGAGCGTTCCTGAAGCTCATGGGGCTGCCGTCGTGGTGTTGAGCGAAACCCATGTCTTGATTTCTGCTTCTGCGCCGAAAACCGCGGCAATGCTTCGCGATATGGGCTATACGGTTACGGAAACACCGCTAACGGAATTTGAAAAGCTGGAAGGTTGCCCCACCTGCCTATCTGTTCGCCTGCGCGATATTCTTCTGTAAAACTCAGCTCTCTGCCGATTCTTCGCCGCGCGATTCTGGGTGTTGAACATTCGTTACCGGCGCAAGAATCGCGGCAAAGCACGCGCCTACCATCGGAATAATCAAGGCATAACGTAAACCCCACGCCTGCCCGGCAAAACCCAGAATTGACGGGCCGGAAAGGAAAGCCAAATAGCCCGTAATCGAAGCAAGTGCCACGCGGGCTGTTGGGTTATGTCCGCTACGTCCGGCTGCGGACAGGGCGAGCGGAAACCCGGAAGCTGCCCCTAGCCCCCATAAAGCTGCTGCAACCGTCGCAACTACCCAGCTATCCACAAAAGCAATCAAACCAATCCCAGTAACCACAATAAGTGCACTCACAATCAACACGCGAGCACTACCGAAACGTTCAACGAAGAAACCACTAATAAAGCGACCAAGCGTCATGGACGCAACAAATAACACGTAGACAACCGTCGAGAACGTGGGTGTAACACCATGCCCGTCCACCATCACAAGAGGCAACCAGTTACTTGCCGTTCCCTCAGAAAGCGCGAGAGTAATCACAATGACGCCAATGAGAAGAAGGCGCCAATCCTTCCACACTGGTTTTTGGTTAGCAGAGCCGAGACGGCGATTAAACATGCGTCCCGTATAACCGGTGCGTTCAGGCATTTTCTTAACACACCACAACAAAATAAACGCATTAATCACGGCAATAGAACATAGGTGAATCACAATGCTCAGGTTAGTTGCCTGGGCTACCATGCCAAACAACGCCCCCAGAAGATTACCCAGACTGAAACCGCCGTGAAGATACGTCATGAACACATGCCCAGATTCACGTTCAACCTGGCCACCTTCAACGTTCATAGCGACATCGCCACACGCCGCGCCAAAACCAATAAAGAACAAACCCATCCCGACGAGCCATGAATAAGCACATAATGTTCCCAGGCCAACAATTGGTAGCCCAAGAGTATTGACAGCAAAGGCGACGGAAATAACGCGACGCGCTCCCCAACGGGAAACAATCGGACCCGACAGCATGATTCCAAGGAAAGAACCGACAGATGCGCACGACAAAAGAAGACCCATCTGCGCGGTATTCGCACCCAAAATATCACGCACCGCGGGAATACGTGTCACCCACGAACCTAAAGCCATGCCAGCTATAAAGAAAATCCCAATCAGGGCGACTTGGCGCATACGTAAAGAAGCGTTCATTTTGCTCGAAGTTTTCTATACACGGGTTGAAATGATTTTTTCTTTCCACAGGTAGACACATAACAACACCCGGAGTTTTGCGTGTAAAACATACGCAGAGTGCGTAACGTGAGCGTAAAGGTTTTCAGGGCACAAGTTTCGATATAGGTTTTGCACATTTTGACGTACAAAATATTTCCCAACGTCTCAACGTATCAAAACTGACGAAACGCGGACACCCGAATACGCCTCGCACGCAATGTTCTACCTACAGGGAAGCACGGCTACTTACTGTAATACACATAAAAATTCCCCGAAAGTACTTCGGGCTGTTAAGCCGGGCACGTTCCGGAGAATTTCTCACTGTTGGGCGCGATGCACAGAGGTTCACCACGGCACGGAAGTCAACACGTACACAGAGATTCGGGGCGACACAGAAACCCGCCACGGTTATATACCATGAGCGTTCACTGTGGCAATTCACGCTACACTTCACAAACCACCACACGTTTCCACGCCGACAAAGACGAGGAGGTAATCCCGCTGCGCTTTACAGCCCCATAATATGAGGGCGGGTGTTGTGGATCCTCTCGATGGAGTCCACAACACCCGCCCTCACAATCACCAAAATTGGCGATGAGCTATTTGCTCAAATCTTTAATCATCCAGTTCGGCCTGTTCAGCGCCTGTATCCTGGATTTCAACCTGAGCATCGGTGTGAGCCTGGGAAGCTGAAGGAACTGAACCTTCCTTCACCTTTTCGCCGGGCGTTCACCTTTCGCGGTTTTCTTCGGGGCCGTCACCTTATCTTTTTGGGATGCAGTGTAGCCAACCGGGCCTTCGAAGGCATCGAGGATAAGCGTCTTGAGTTCGCTCACCAGTGGCGCCTTCGGGTTTGCCGGGGTGCACTGATCTTCAAGTGCGCGGTCTGCCAAAATGTCGATCTTTTCGTCGAGCATTTCTTTGGTGACACCGTTCGCCTTAAGGCTCATCTCAATTCCGAGATCTTCGGCGAGTTTCGTTACTTCATCAATAAGGGACTGGACGCCTTCTTCTGTTGTGGAGGCGGGGAAGCCCATGAAGCGTGCGAAATCAGCCAGATCTTCATCTGCATGATAGTGCTCGTATGCCGGGAAGATGGAGTGCTTGTACGGCTTTGTTGCGTTGTAACGAATAACGTGCGGCAACATAATGGCGTTGGTGCGGCCGTGGGCAATGTCGAATTCTCCACCAATCTTATGGGAAAGAGAGTGAACAATGCCGAGGAAGGCGTTCGCGAATGCCATACCAGCCAAAGCCGACGCGTTGTGCATCTTTTCTTTCGCTTCACTATCGTTTTCCAAAACGGACTTGCGCAAGTTCTGGAAAATCATTTGAGCTGCGCGGATGGACAAGCCACGTGTGTAATCCGAGGCCATCGTCGAAACATAGGATTCGATAGCGTGTGTCAAAGCATCCATACCGGAATCAGCTGCGGTGCGGCGCGGAACGGTATCCACGAACTGTGCGTCCACAATAGCGACATCCGGGGTAATCGCGTAATCAGCGAACGGATACTTCACGTGCGTTTCCGCATCGGTAATAACTGCGAACGGCGTACATTCGGAACCTGTACCGGAAGTCGTCGGAATAGCAACAAACTGTGCTTTCTGTCCGAGCTTCGGGAAGCGATATGTACGCTTGCGGATATCCATGAACTTCTGCTTCATGCCGAAGTAGCTGGATTCGGGGTGCTCGTAGAAGAGCCACATTGCCTTGGCCGCATCCATTGCGGAACCGCCACCGAGGGCGATAATGCAGTCGGGCTGGAATTCGCCCATCAGTGTTGCACCACGGAACACGGTGGTTGATGTGGGGTTGGGTTCGACATCCTGGAAAATATTCCATGCCACATCGTCACGACGCTTCTTCAAATGATCGATAAGAACATCCACATAACCGTTCATCACCATGCCGGGATCTGTAACGATAAAGACGCGGGAAATTCGTGGCATCTTCTGCAGGTACTGGGTGGAGTAACGCTCGAAGTAAGTTTTCGGCGGGACCTTGAACCACTGCATATTGTTGCGCCTCTCTGCAATGCGCTTGACGTTAATAAGATCCGTGGCGCTCACGTTGTGGGACACGGAGTTACGGCCGTAGGAACCGCAACCGAGGGTAAGGGAGGGAACAAGACCGTTGTAAACATCGCCAATACCACCAAGCGCGGAAGGTGCGTTGGAGATAATACGGCAGGCCTTCATACGCAAACCAAATTCGCGACGGATTTCTTTATCTTCGGCGTGAACAACCGCGGTGTGTCCCATACCCCCGAAACGCAACATTGCTTCGGACTTTTCCAAGCCCTCTTCTTCAGTGGCGTAGGTGGTGTAGCCGAGAACCGGGCAGAGTTTTTCACGCGAGAACGGCTCATCTGCGCCAATACTTTCCATTTCAACAAGGAGAATCTTGGTGCCGAGAGGCAAATCAAGACCAGCACCTTCAGCAATACGATCCGCATTCATACCGACGACGAAGGGAGCAATGCCACCCTTCTCGGTCACCATGAAGTCCTTGAGCTTTTGCTTTTCTTCCGGGGTGACAACGTAGCAACCCATGCGGACGAATTCTTCGAACAGTTCATCCTTGATGGTTTCGTCAATGACGAGCCCCTGTTCGGATGCGCAAATCATGCCGTTATCGAAGGTCTTGGAGAGAATCAAATCGTTGACTGTGCGCTTAATTTTTGCACTCTTGTGAATAAGAACCGGAGCGTTTCCGGGGCCAACGCCGAGTGCCGGCTTTCCTGTGGAGTAAGCCGAGTGAACCATTGCGCCACCGCCAGTTGCGAGTGTCAGTGAAATTGCCGGATGGTTGAGCAATGCCGTGGTGGCGTCCATCGAGGGCTTTTCAATCCACTGAATGCAGTGTTCCGGAGCTCCAGCTTCAATTGCGGCATCGTACATCACTTGCGCCGCCATGGCAGAGGACTTCTGCGCGCCAGGATGGAATGCGAAAATGATGGGGTTGCGCGTCATAATTGAAATGATGCACTTGAACATTGTTGTTGAGGTGGGGTTCGTAACCGGGGTAACGCCCGCAACCACGCCAACGGGTTCAGCAATTTCTACAATTCCATTCTGCTTATCTTCTTTAATGACGCCAACCGTACGATCATATTTAATGGAATTCCAAATATATTCGGTTGAGAATAGATTTTTAATGCACTTGTCTTCATAAAGACCGCGCCCTGTTTCCTCGACTGCCGCCTTCGCTAAAGGCATATGCTTATCGACGCCAGCAAGAGCCATGGCATGAACAATGGCTGTAATCTTTTCCTGATCATAGGAATCGAATTTTTCTAATGCGACAAAGGCCCGACTGGCCAAAGTGTCAATCATAGCATCCACAGAATCGGTGGGCACCGGTGCGGGGGTTACGGCAACTGATTCGCTGCTGTGACTTTTTTGAGAGGTCATTATTCCGCTTTCTCTATAGGTGGGACTGTTGGGAAGGAGCTTGCTGTCCAGCCCCTTTACTTTATCCACCGCGTACTAATTTACGTGAGTTTCTAGGGAAATTCACTCTTTTTTTACGGTCTTGGCGCAAGGTCACACTTAGATTTTTTGTGTCTTATAAAGTGGATGTAGAGGTGCGCACATTTTGGGATAACTATTTTTCGACGACGAAAATCCTGCGAAACTCCTCCACTTTCGCCTTATAACCCTCCGTTTCGCAAAGCAGTGGATAAGTGTCAAAACGTGTGGCATATTGGACCCGTTTGGGATTGTATTTACTAGCCAAAACAGGGATTTATAACATTCACGGCGTTATTAGCCGCGCTTACGTAACAAAATAGTGGTGGCCAGAACCCATCTACAGTTCTGCCACCACTATTTCAGGACGACGAATATAGTTCTCGTCGTACCTACTAACACTGCACGCTTTACGTACTGCTACGCACAACGCACCCACTAACGCTACGCACTTTACTTATTAACAATGCGCGTACCCTCGGCGAGAGCCTCCAACTTTGCCCACGCAATCGACGGATAAATACGCCCACCCAAACCACAATCCGTGGAGGCAATAACGCGGTCGCGCCCAACAAGATCCGTAAAGTTTTTGATGCGTTGCGCGACAAGCTCGGGATGTTCCACCACATTCGTAGAATGGGAAACAACACCGGGGATAAGAACCTTATCTTCAGGGAGCTTCACGTCCTTCCAAATCGCCCATTCATGTGCGTGACGCGCATTGGCAGCTTCAAACGTAATCCCCTGCGCCTTAACCTTGAGCACAATATCCACAATATCTTTGAACGGAATATCCGTGGTATGTGGCCCATGCCAGGAACCCCAGCACACATGGAGGCGAACGAGGGAAGGATCAATGCCTTCAATGGCGAAATTAATCGCCTCAATGCGGCGCTCCACCCATTCGCGATACTTATCGAGCGGCGGCTCGGGATTCACCTGATCCCAGGCCTCGCACAGCGCCGGGTCATCCAGCTGGACGGTAAGCCCCGCGTCCGTAATCAGCTTGTATTCTTCACGAAGCGCCTTGGCTGCCGCGAAAAGAATATCGTCGTCGGTTTCGTAGAAATTATTGGTGAGTCGGGAAGCGGAAGCGGGTGCCAACGCAGCAATAAATCCGTCCTTCGCATCCAAACCGTTTGCGCGCAATGCCTTCAACGTTAAATCAATATCGCGCTTGGTTTGTTCGTGCCCAATATACGTAAGCTCGGAGGTAATCGTCGGCATTTTTACTTCCTGGCGCTTCGCCTGGTGAATGCCCGAATCCGGATCCGTGTAAGCATCACGGAATTTTTGCCAATCGCGGCGGTTATCGAAACTTGTCAGCTCGACGGCCCCGCCACCTGTTGTTTCGCCCGCATGCAGATCCGTGTCCGTAAATTCCAAGCCACCCAAACGCTGGAAGGAGTACCACCACCAGGCACCGTAATCCACAGCTTCCGTCATAATATGGCCGTATTCGCCGTCGTTAATAATATCGAGTCCGATATCGTGTTGCTTCTTGACGACCTCAGCAATATAGGCGTCCAGCTTCTGCGCAAACTGCGCATCGCTCAGCTCGCCGCGGGCGTGGCGCGCATTATCTTCAAGCAAGCCTGCGGGGCGCGGTAGGGAGCCGACGTGCGTTGTACGAATGTTGGTCATGTTATCTCCTTAATAAAGGTGGCGGAATCGGGTTCCGCGCTCATAGTGGATATTAGTTGAAATGACTCCTGTGGTGCTCAAAGGCTTTACGTACTGGAACAACGGACGCGAAATGTAACGGTTCCAGCTTCGGCAGGTTGAAACGCTACCAGCGCAGATATATTTCTTTTGCGTGCAATTTTCGCTTGGGAGGCAGAAAGAAGGGCTTGAAATCTGCGCTAGCCCAGCATTCGCATGGGTAGTACGCGGAGCATCATCGGCATGTTCGGCATCGCCTTGTTAGCGTCGACTGTTGCGAACAGTACGTGAACCATGCCAGCTCCTTTCACATGCGATTATTCGTCGTTTAGCTATTCGTCTTTTGAGTATCCTCGTTTGACGCGATAGGGAAAGTTTATATGTGAATGGGCGCCTGCGCAAACTCGTTCCACTTTTACCGTTGCGTTATACGCACCGACCTTTTTCACACTCCCTTTCCGCACTCTTTTTCCTCACTCCCTTTCCACGCGTCCCCTTTTTTGCTTCTCGCCCTCGTAGCGTAATATTCGACGACGATAGAGCGCATTCCCGTTGCGCGTTGTCCCCTTGGTGCGTTGAGTAGCGGTTGCGATTAAGCGGGTACGCGAATTTTTGGCATACACAAGGCCCCGGCATCCGTTACGACACCGGGGCCTTTATGAGAGGAACTATCCTCGGAATTCTTCGACGCTGACCTTCGGGTTTCCTTGACCCGTGTAAGCTCCCTGCCACACCGTATCGAATGGTGTTTTGGCACTTACTCGTGCATCAATACCTGCCGTCACCATGTCTTTGGCAACCGCAACTGCGTCCTTCACCGTTGCACCCTTTGCCAGCTCTGCGGTAATCGCCGCGGCCAGCGTGCATCCGGCTCCGGAAACACGCTCGTTACCAACCTTGGGCGCGCGGAAAACATAGGCGTTTTCGCCGTCCCAGAGAACATCTACCGCGTCCTTCCCCGGAAAATCAATGCCACCTTTAACAACAACTGCTTTCGGCCCAAGCTCCGCAATTTTCTGCGCTGCGCTCACTAAATCTTCCACGGTTTCCAAAGATTCCATGCCGGACAATGTGCGCGCCTCAAAATTATTCGGGGTCGTTACCGTCGCCAAAGGCAAAATCTTTTCCCGAAGAGCGGTATCCGTGTCGAGCGCCTGCCCCGGTTCCTGCCCCTTACAAATAAGTACCGGATCGACGACGATATTGTCCCACTCCTGGGAACGTAGCGTTTCCGACACGACATCAATTGTTGCGGGCGAGCCAAGCATGCCGATTTTCGCCGTACGAATATCTTGTGCTCCGAGGGCGGCAGCTAATTGGTCGCGAAGAACATCGACGGGGACAGGGAAAAGTTTGTGCCCCCAATTGTTGTTCGGATCAAAGGAAACGATACATGTGAGTGCACCGGAACCATAGACGCCAAGCTTCTGGAAGGTTTTAATATCGACCTGGAAACCGGCACCGCCCGTGGCTTCAGAGCCTGCAATTGTGTAAGCAAAATTCATTATGGCTTGTTCTCCCTTATAGTCGCCCATCGAAACTACCATACCATTTTACGCGGTTTTTTGATGTGACGCCACGATGAGCGACTTCTAGGAAGAAAGTCTCATGTAGCTAGTCTCGTTCCAGCGTCACCGTAACGGTTGGCTTGTCCGAACTGTAGTCCATAATGCCTTTCACCTTAATGGGGAATTCTTTCGACTTCGCTCCAGGACCAGCGGGAGCACCGGGAGCGGGTATGAGCGTAAATGTCGGCTACTAAAAATACCACTAAAATCCAACGACCTGTTACATAAACCGCTATCCTCGGATAAAAGTCCCAAAAGTGAGCATTCCTTTGTTTTCACAAGCTACATGTGCGAAACTTCAAGAGTGTTTTCTCAAGCTGAACAATTTACCGAAACCTACACAATTCGTCCCTGCACGGCCCGCGACCTGCGCGCCCTCCAAGGCATTAGTCGCCTCACGTTTTCCGACACATTCGCCCCGTTCACGCCCCCACAAGATTTAGAAACACACCTCACAACCACTTACGCAAGCGAGAAATTACGTCGAGAATTATCGAATCCGAATTCCGCGTTTTTCTTCCTCGAATTTCACGACGACGAAAACACGTTGCCCGCGGCCTACCTGAAAATTAACGTCGGCGAGGCACAAACGGAGCCGGTGGACCCGGACGCGCTCGAAATTGAACGTATTTATGTGCGTCCCGATGCGAAACACATGGGTTTGGGAACCGCGCTTATTGAGTTTTCGATGGGCATCGCTCGACAAATGGGGATTACCAGGGCGTGGCTGGGAGTGTGGGAGCATAACGAACCGGCAAAAGCGTTTTACCGAAGCATGGGCTTTGTTTACCATAGCGAACATCCCTATCCCGTCGGGAACGATCCGCAAACCGATTGGATTCTCGTGCGGGATATTGAAGCGTAATTCGCACTTAGGGCAACACTGCGCATATTCTCACGCACCGGGTACGCCCAAGCACTCGGACTTTAGTTTTCTTGCCACACACATGCCCACGCACCGGAAATATTTTCAATAGTTTTCGTATCACGCACCCCTCCCCCGTACACAAACACCCCATCAAACGCTGTAACCGAACAAGAATCCGCCTACCTCACAAGCACAACCTTCAAAAGTCGCATAGTGCTTAAACATTTTAGAGTTCGCATCTTTAGCTCTCGCTCTCAGGCGTGCTTTTCACCCCTTGATCTCGTCATTCTCGGGCTTGTCCTCTAAGTGGATGTAATGTTCCAGAACAGGGACAAGGTAGTCCACGAATTCCTCGGTAGAAAGTTCGGCAGTATGCGGAAAACGCATAATATGGCAAACGAAAATTGCGCCCTGCAAAGCGCCGAAGGGCATGGCGAAGCCTAGGTCGCTGTCCACATTAAAAATCTTTTTGAAATCGGGCAAAATGCGTTGTTTAGTGGTGAAATCCGTTAATGCGCCACCCGTCGCAACCATTTTTCGCACCAGGGTTTTCACAAAGACTGCCCGGCTCAACCACACGTACCTGCATTGTCGCATCCCACAACCGTTCACTCATATAAGAGCCCTGGCCTTGAACAAGCTGGTTTAAGAAAAACCTGCGTGCTTTCGTCGGATCACTGACCATAAGTTCTTCCATCTCACCCCACACAGAATCAAGATTCACCCACGGAGAACCCTCATACACGAAGGCAAGGATTTTCCGCCGATCAGTTTTCTTTTGCCAATCCCACTCGGCAGGAGGTTTACGGTAAAACCTGTAAATATCCCCGGTTGTGGCATGAAACGACGCCTGAGCAGAACTATTATCCATCGGATCCCACGGGTTCGTAATCTCAAGCCCGCGCCTGCTGTTTCCTGGTTTTCCGCCATTTCGGCATCCCTCCATCACATAGGTTATTTAACCCTTTTCGGGTATGAAAAAAGCCCCCAACCATAACGGTCAAAGGGCTCAAAACTTTTATATGCATTTAAAATATATTGAGACGGTAAGGCTACCCGAGAGTAAACTCTGGGGGGGGGCTACCCCCGTCTCACCTACATTCTATCTAACCGGTCATGTTTATGTAAATTACCTTTTTATCTATAACAATGATCTTTTCAAGTTTCGTTCCGCCGTAAAAACGGCGCTCAATCTGAGACACAGCCAGTTCATCAGGCAATCCGCATCTTTCTAAATCGATAACAAGGCGAGATGCTTGTTTTTTCCCACGTTTAAATTGACTATCAATCGTGCTTTTCTCACTACTCCCCTTCGGTGATTTAAATTCCCAAACTTCACCGAATATTTTGACATCTGGATTTTTAACACCTTCCCCGTACTTCAACTGGTTAAAACTAAAATCTAAACCATGTTTTGCAAGTTTTTCCGCCGTCCTTTTTTCGTGCTCCCATTCAGGACTCCCTGACACGCTACCCTTACGTCCTGCCAGTTTTCCCGATTTCAATTCTTCCCAATAAGTACGATGTTTACCAAAAATATCGCCAATCCGTTAAGGAATTGCGAGACGAGCATAAAACGAGGGGTGTTGACGTGTCCGGCTACTTGGTGCCACCCAAGCAGTGGGCAAAACCGCTGCTGGACTGACCTAAAGATTTTCCCAAATTGAGGGCTAAAGAATGGAATCACATTCTTTATGGTGACAAGCGCGGGGGTGGACATTTGGCCGGTTACGAATGGATTAATTCGAAACCTGGCAAGGAAGTTACCCCATTTGGCAAGGGAGAAACTCCTAAAGATGTTGCAGAAATGCTGAAAAGGTAATTACCGCTACAGATAAAGACGATATGCTTGCTGAAAAGAATCAGATGTTATTCTCGACGGAAAGCCGTACCGTCTTGTCCTGGGCAAAAGGGCAAACGTTGTAAGAGTCGTATCATTTTATAAGATTGGGAGGTGAAACCGGTGGAATATGTAGAACTTTTTCAACGAATGTTGAGGTTTATTGAGAATAATCCCCATATCCCCGCCTCGCAGGGCAGAACTTTGCGCGAATTGTGGGAGAATGATGGGGCTAACATGACAGTTGCCGTAGATATTATTACAGGTTTCCACCAAAAACTTCCTTCTGATTTAATGGACGATTTTATTTCGTTGAGAAGCGAGATTGATACTGAAGACTATGAGTACATGCTGGAATCTCAAAAAGCGCTAATGCAGGCGTAAAAATATAACGGCTTGTTTTTCCGTGGTCTTCCGCGTCCTCGTTGTGCTGATTCTTCCCGCGCACGCGTATTAGCCTTTTCCGAGCCCTTAATACGCTCCCTAGCAATTTTCTTGTACTTCTCATATTCGTTGGACGGGACGGCTACAACGGTACAGTGGCAGTTATCGTGAAACTTGTATTTATCCGCCCCCCAGCGTCCTGCTTCGTGCCGTACAAACCCCTCGGTTTGCCACCATTAGGCACCAATCGCATGTTTTCTTCCCGCTGACCATACGCATGTATTTCACGCCTTCATATTTATCGACGTTCTTCCGTATAGTTTCGCGCCCCGCGTTAAGGATGTATTTTTCGCCGGTGGCTTTGAGCTTTCTTTTTATTTTATCTGCTTCCCATCGCGCCCTCGACTCTTCGATTTCTTTCATGAATCGGTCTTTATCGATGGCAAGTTTTCGTTTATCTCCCCCGAATGACCATCTGAACGACGCATCAATTGGAGAATTTTCAAAATTCTCAACGTCCGTGGTTGCTGCTGCAAGCCCCGTGGTTTTCTCAAAAAATTCAGCCGTCACACCTGCATGCGCCAGGCCATATTTTTCTATCCATGCCGGGTATGCCACCGCTAGGATGCGACGCATGTCGCGAAAATCCATGAACGCCACTTTTTTATATATCTCGTCGAACTCCTCCGGCGCTTTACCCACGAGGGAATCCCGCGCATTCTCATAGAGACGAATCGACTGATACGAGTAAGCGATTGCGCTCATCACTCACCTCCACACTCGGCTCTGCTGTTGGCTGGCTGGCGAGCTGTTCAATAAGGCTTCGAGCTTTCAACCGACGTTTTTCACTCTTCAGCCTGCAAGTAGTCAACTCGTCAAAACCAAGCAATTCTAACGCCGTGTCAGAGTCTGCCATCCACGGGAACGCGGTAACTAGCTTCATTGTGGCATCGGCTGATTGTGACCGTGATGTAAAGCGCGGGTCACGCCATACGGGAACGACCGTTTTCAGTTCCTCTGGTAACGCCGGTAAAACTTGAAGCCCGCTACCAGGCTCGACCGAAATGTTTGCTATCTGCCAGGCGCGTTGAATCGTGCGCGCTTTCGACGCGCTCCACGCCCGCGCCGTATCCTCCGCTTCAGTAATCAAATCCTCACGGGACGCAATATAGGATTTCGCCGATGTCGGATTAGCCTGCGACAAACCAACACCGAGCGAGGAGACGGGGATTTTCGCTTCGCCCGCAAACAACGCGATTTTTATCCGCTCAGAGGTCTGGCGGGCTACCCGCCCCATCCGTGCAGGAGGAACCCCTGGGCCAGAGCGCACAACAACCATGGTTTGGAACGTCAGCCATGTAGCGGGTGGCCCGTCGGCGAGATAGTTATATTCGGCGAGTCCCTGGCTCATTGCTATCTTGTAGCGTTCTATATCAAGCTGTGCGGTAGCGTTAGCGGTCTCAAACTCTTTCACTTTGCCGTTTGCCACCTCGAGCGCTAAGTTTGTGGACTGTTCAAGCTGTGCGTATTTAGCTTGGAGAGCATCATAATCGGCTTTAGAAACAGTCTCAGCAGGTACAGGCGGGGTGGTTCCGCCCCCTTCACCTGCCCCACTATCGGCGAACCGTAACCACGGCTTACATGTGAACATATATTGGTTTCCTTTCACTAAAATTGGGTATAAAAATACCCCCACGGAAAACCAGTGAGGGTATTAAAACTTTTTATTATTTAAAATTGGCTGAAATTCACAGTCTCGCCATATATTTCTTGCATATATTCTGTAATGTCAGCCACAGGGAGGTCATCGTCTAAAGGCTCATCCTCAATAGAGGCAATGGCTGCGAAAATCATTTCCTTGGGGATAACCATCTCGTCCCCGAGAGCAAAATTAAGCACACAACCAACAGAATGGAAATCCTCAGGTGACGAAACAATAACTTCAATATCTCTACGATTTGTCGTTTTGTCAAACCAGTACTGAATAAGCTCCTGGACAGGTGGAGAGAAGTACTTCTTTTTCCTCTCCCAATAATTAGCGTATTCGTCCATCATAAACCTCGTTTCTATAAAAATTATAGCAACCTATCTTTCATCGCGTGGATAAAATTTGACAGACCGTGGAGGATGCGGAATCCCTAAATCATATCGAAGAACAAATTCTTCTCCTTTATATCGGGCTCGCATCGTTATACGTGTACCACTCTTCGCGTACATGTGTCCGTGATTCAACGTGTAAAGATACGCCTCTCTCGCATCATCAATTGTCCACCTCTCTCGAAAAGCCGTATGTCTGCTTTTCTTTTTCACTTCAATCCCGAACCCGTGACCTCCCGCAATAACATTTCCTTCACTATCGCGGATTCCATAGAATACTTTCTCGATAATGGACATGTCGTTGCTTAGCTTTTCATCCGGTAACACCGAACTAAAATCGATAACATCTTTCCACCCATTTTCCGGCGGTACATTATATTTCTTACCGTATCTACTGCGCTTAGGATTATCACCCGGGTCAAAAACACCACCTACACCTTTCACCGGTGGTTTTCGTGGTGGTTTCCCGCCGGCTCCGACAGTCGCAAGGACAGGCACGCCAGGCTTTTGTTTCACGCCAACCTTACTGCCCGTAGTCTTACTCCCTGTCGTCTTTTTCCCAGACGTCTTACCTTTCACAGCAGAAACCACGCCAGCACCGCTAGACACCCGTTTCTTCGGAAGCCTCCCAGGTCCCAGCGTAAACAACTCCGGGAACCTCGCACGCAACTGGAAATCTTTACCCGACCACGGAGCCAAATAACGCCTAAGCTCAAGACGATAATTCGTTTCCGCCCACTTCACATCATCTTTTGTTAACGGCTCAAGCTGTGCCCACTGGCGTCCTTTCTGGATACCCTGCTCTCTCGCGCGTTCCCACGCCCGGCCAGAAGCATACGGATTCTTTCCCCGCAACGCCTCCTCATAATCCCTTGCCGCATCCAAAAACCTACGTTCACGCACGGTCGCAACATACCGGAACTCTTCACGAGTCAAACCATCCCGGCTACCCGCCCGTAAAGCTTTCACAACAGTATCCGAAGCCGTCCGAGCCTTCCCGCCCTTACCAAACTGGCCATACCCAAACTTGTTCCCGCGAATACTCCCGCCAGGAACCTGACCAGCCGGAAGAATATATCCATGACTCACAAGATGACGCAAATAAGCTTCCCTCGTCCATCCCCCATTTCGACACGCTTCAAAAATTGCCCGCGGGGTACGCCTACCAAGTAAATGTTGAACATTTTTCCCCGCATACCCGCGCCGTGCGCGGATGGCTACCCGAAACAATAGACGAATGGAACAAACACCGCCCAGGCAGAGGAGCTAGGACGGACAAGAAATAACTAACTCACCAATTAACTTCCCACTCACTTCCCACATTGGTAAGTATGTGGGAAGCTTTTTGCGATGAGTTGTGATGAGAGTTGTGCAAAAAAATTTAAATTTTCTTTGGCTTACCTATTGGTTTACCGCAAATCTTTACATTAATTAAATAAAACAAGCCCGATATCTCGTTTTCGTTGAGATACCGGGCTTTTCTTCCTGAGCCCCTTGTCAGACTCGAACTGACGACCTTCGCTTTACAGGCTTATGTTTATTTAGCCTACCAGCTATATATATTTTTCCCCAAGTACCGGCACTTACAGGACTTACAACACTGCCAGTAGTCCCAGTACCTCCATTACTTCCAGTAGTTCCGGTACTGCCAGGGCTATTAAAATCAAGGTAAAGGGTGTGGCTTGCGTCCACGCAAAGCCACACCCTTACTTACCAATCACTAGAAAAAGAGGAAATTATGTGGATGACAGAGTGGAAGAATCCCAAAACCGGGAAAATACGCTACTACCTTAACGGATGGTTGGAAACGTTACTTTGTTTTGAAAGAAATTATTACAAAAGTGGGAACATTTACGGGGCGAGCGTTTATGGTTATGGAATATCGAATCGTAAAGCACGCTATTTTGATGGCAAAGCATACGTAATTTAGCAAATGGATATAAACACAATAAAATACCTAAAGCATATTGCCGTGCTTACGATCAAGATTAACAGATGGATTTTTCAGGGTTGAATTACGTTCCCTAATCCCTCCAAGTTTTTCGTTCAATGTATTTTTCACATCATCAGGTGTTAAAACGTGATAAGGCAAAGGTTTGAGAATGGTTTTGAAAATAGGATAAAGACTATCTGGCACAGGTGGATAAGAACCTAAGTCTGGACCCGAAAGCATACTGGCATTATTCCATTCCGCTTTATTTATGAGACTATAATCCAATGTCATGCCTGCGCAATAAGCCACGTCTAACATAAAAATTTTAGAAGCGCGCCCATTTCCTTCACGAAACGGGTGTGCTTGATTCACATAGGCAAAGATAATGGCAAGTGTTTCTGCAATGGCAGTGGTATCCAAGTTTTTCCACGGAGTTGACGTGATAATTTTATGCACATCACCCATATATATTTCAGGACGATACCCCGTTAAAGACGCGAAGGATGAGAATTTCTTATATATATCAACCTTGCGCAACTTCCCAGCCCATTCATACACATCTTGAAAAAGATATGCATGAATAGCCTTCAAATGCTCAAGATCAAACGTTTGAGGGATAATGTCACGCCGAGTGAGTAGCTGTAATTGTCGTTTGTGCGTCCGTTTATACTCATATTCTTTTAATATGTCACCGTCTTTAATATTTGGAATATTTCTTAAAACGCCATTCCCAGCTTCATCTATAGTTTCAGGATAAAAATAGCTATACCAATTGGTTATCTGTTCATTCATCTTATTGATAGACAAGACCTAGACGTTCATCACAACGAGCATCATATTCCATCTCACTAATAGTCCCTTGTGCATAATCAATAAGATTTTTTACATCATCATAATTAGGTTCCCAGCCCTCATGCCAGGACGAAGCGAGAACGTTCAGAACATTCTGCTTTTGAGTGAGTGTAAGACCTTCAAATAGTTGTGACCAGCGTTGGGCAATGTCGAATATTTCCATCCCTAACCCTTTCATCCTGCCTGCAATTATACCAGAAAATGGCTTATTGGCGCGGGTTCGGAAGATTTAGGCGCGGGAGATCCCATCCCTTTAGTTGTGACAGGCAACCAAACTATGAGGAGGAAACATGCGGACCTCCCACGCACACTCAAAACCAACCTAGTCTTTAACGACTACGGCAGTATCGTATTCTGCCACATCATCGGTTGTTTTACGACGCGAACGTGCTTTCAACGCCACGCCCGCACCAAACAAACCACCAGCAGTAGCGATACCCGCAACAACACCCGTCACGCCCGTATGAGCAAGGGGTGGCGGAGTGGGTTTACCTTCAACTGTTACGGTCTGTTCAGTGTCTTTAATATCGTGGTGGACAGAAACAATATCGTTGCCATCCTTCACATCTTCAAACACGACAACCTTTTGACCTTCTAAACCAGTTGCATCAAACGGGATAGTAATCTCAGCACACTCATCAGCAGACTTCGGGGTAAACTCGCTAGTCTTCA
>NZ_ATUY01000001.1 GCF_000420445.1 Actinotignum urinale DSM 15805 | reverse complement strand
GATAGGTCTTTCCGCATACATCATCGCCACTCTGTTCGCCAGTTTTAGCTTCGTTAACCACCGTGTCGTAGTTGATATGGAAATTATCTTGAGGCTTGCCGTAACCCAGGAAATCCGGGAGGTTAATAGTCTTATTTACCTTGTCTTTTTCTTCTTGAGTAGCATCTGCCCCTACTGTCGCCACATAGGGCTGGTAATTGATGGCATAGTCTCCATCTCTCTCAACCCGATAATCGCTACGGAGGGTGTAGATATCTGGCTGCTTCGGATTCTCGACGAACTTTTCCGTCGTTGTGCCAGCAGGAAGCTTCGCTGGTTCCAGTTCCATGGAATTTTGGTATTTGCTGGTTTCCGCGGCGTCAGCTGTCAGCGGCCGGGAAAGTATCACTGCCGCCGGAAGTATCAATGCCAGTGCCAGTAGCATAACCAGGGCTTGCTTGAACGAAACTTTCATGGGGGGACTTTCCGCTTCTTATGCCATAATTTATTTTTGAGGGCAATATTGGTGGTTCGGACTATTAAGCATTTTAGCCATTAAAACACTGTCTTACAACCCACGCCGTTTGCTTAGAAGGAGAATGGATACCGAAAAATCCGAGAATCCCATTCCAGATTGAAGACACCCAGTTAGAGACCCGGTTCCACAACCAACACGCTAGTGACTGAATACCCTGCCATAACCCAGAAACCAGGGATGCCCCGTCCCGTTCAAAGATGTGTGTTGCTCACCGTGAGCATTATGTAGAGCTTTTGCGTCAGGGACTGAATTTTACGCAAGTAGCCAAAATAGTGGGCGTTTCCAAACGTACCGGGAAAGTATGGCGTAATGGACGTACTCGCTCGAGCGGGCGTAACGAAAAGGCTAGCCTTGCCTGGCACTGTGCAAAAAGGGAGATCCCTGAAAATGCTGGACCGTACTATCTAGGCCTGCAAGAACGAATCATTATCGCTGATAGGCTTCATGCAGGTAAAAGCATTCACGCGATTGCCGGAGAGTTAGACAGGGCACCGTCAACAACCAGTCGCGAGGTAAATAAACATGGATGTTTTCTTCTGCGATCCTCAAACTGCTTGCCTAAAATCATAAACCGTTGCAACCACCCCTAGAATCCACCGTGAGTGCCGTCACCAAGGGGGGGGTGAGCGGGTACCATCATCGTCGTCAATTAGATTGTCTTTCTATAAATAGAATGATAGAATAATTGTATGAAAAAAATAGCATCACTGATAGCAAGCACCGCGCTAGCATTGTCGCTAGTTGCGTGTTCCTCTGGGACGAAATCGAGTACGGAAAAAGAGACATTCAAGCCCATCACCGTCACCAATTGTGGCGTAGAACTCACCGTCACCAAACCCATTTCTCGAATTGCCTCGCTTCGCCAAGCGTCAACCGAGAATTTATTTGCCCTGGGGCAAGCTCAAAAAATGGTAGGGACCGGCAGTTTGCGAAATGCTGTGTTGCCGAAGTGGCAAGCCGAATATGAAAAGATCCCCGTCCTTTCAAAAACGGTGCCTACAAATGAACAACTGCGTGATGTTAACCCTGATTTTATCGTGACAACCCAGAAAGGTAGTTTCACCAATGCACTAGCTGGAACACGTGAAGAATGGAAAAAATATAATATCCCCACCTTCGTTTCCAATACCGAGTGCGGTAAAGATGGCGAAAAAGGTTTTGATCTCATCTTCCGTGATTATGAACAGCTCGGAACACTGCTGGGTGCTGAAAAAGAAGCGAAAGCCCTCATTGATGAGCAGAGTGCAATCGTGAAGAAATCAAGGATCCGTTCCGGTAAAAAACTGGCGTTTGTGTTCGGAGTGGAAGAAGGCGGAATTCTCCACGTCGACGGTAAAAAAGGAATCGCCAACGAAATTTCTGAGCTAACGGGAAGCACCAACGTTTTCGGAGATTTGAAGAAAACACGCAACGAAGTCTCGATGGAAGCACTGGCAGATCGCAATCCCGATTATTTAGTTATCGCAGATCTTTCGGGCCGTGGGTTGCCGGGGGATAAGGCTGACGAAAAAATTGCGAAACTGGAAGCCCACCCAACCACAAAATTAATGGACGCTGTGAAAAATAAACGCTACATCGTGATCCAAGGAGAAACGTTGGACGCGAGTGTTCGCTCCGTCGAAGCACTAGAAGCTGTAGCAACACGGCTACAAACAGATGCTCAGTAAAGCCTGAATTTCTCGGCTTTTCAGGCTTTCATAGGGTTGCCCGTCATCTATGAAGATGGCGGGCAATTATTTATGCTCTTTTTGTGATTTTTCATCATAACGGTCAAGTATCGGTATTCATGCATATAATTAGTTCAGGATTTTACTCAAGGAGAACCTTATGGCAGAAAAAGCCACGTCAACTACATCGAAAAGTCACTCAAAGAATTAACTTTACGTGGGATCATTATCGGTGGAGTTATTACACTTCATCTCACTGCCGAGCACACGAATCTCACGGTTAATATCCGTCATCGCGCGCTTAAACTCCCGCTCACCCTCAAGCCCAATCTTCAAACTAAAACTGGAGTCAGCCATAGGTCTGTATTCCTTCGCGTTGCTGGGGCTTATAATTGGCTAGAGGATGAGGAGGAATCGTGTGGGCCAATGTTGTAACTAATCGCCGGTGGGTACGGCCGTTGTTTGCTTTACTCGTCATCGGTACGGTCGTTTTCGCTGTTTTGTGGATGAGCGGTGTCGTGCATCCCGTCACGGGCATCGCTAATGTAGCAGGTTTCGCAATATGTGCGATCGGGCTTGCAGCGTGGCACCTTGCCACTCGTGGTTTGCATCGATGAGCACTCCGGTGCTTTTCCTCCACGGACTCGGTGAGACCCGGCAAGCCTGGAATGGCGTCATCAACGAGTTCGAGAGCATTGACGCGCTCACGCCCACTGTTTTCGATCAGCCATCAGGAACGCCATGGTCGTTACATGAGCGCACGGACGAACTCGCCGCATCACTGAATGATCCAGCCGACGTGGTTGGGCTATCTCTTGGCTCGGTGATGGGTCTTGATCTGGCAATTCGGCACCCGCACATGGTTCGGTCGCTGTTTCTTTCAGCTCCGCAGGCGCGCCCTCCTAAAGCATTGATGCGCATTCAAAGCGTTCTCATGCGAGCCTTGCCTGAGCGTCTCGTGTGCCCACCACAGATTTCCAAGCAACAGTTGCTGGAAATCCTGCGTCAAATATCAGCCATTGATTTCGAGCCAGAGCTTGGAAATATCACGGTTCCAACGACGATTGCGTGCGGTGTGAAAGACCGCGCGAATCTTCCTGCCACCCGCACCATCAGCCAACAGATCCCACATGCCCGCCTCATCGTTGTGCCAGACGCGGGTCATCAATGGCATCAATCAATGCCCACACAATTCGCTCACGAACTAAAAGCCCACTGGAACAGTATCTAAATCCCGGCAGGAATCACGTCGTCGATGAACCAGTGACGCAGCGACTGGGCACGCCCGGTTTCTAGCCGCCAGCAGTCGACCAGATCCAACAGCTCACCAAACACGGTTAAGCCCACCTCCACTTTGCTGAGGTGAAGGTGGGCCATCCCGATATAGGCAAGCCGCGTGAAGACAGCATTATCGTTTTCGACTATGCGTCCGCTGCTGGTGCTTTTGGGGCTGGCTCGGTCAGGATGTCTCGGCGGGTGCCGCGCTGGAGGGCTTCGGCGATCGCGCCGCGATAGTCTGCCAGATTAGCATCGCGCAGGGTCGCTGGTGCGATGAGGTCGATCGAGGTGCGCATGGATCCAAGAGAAGCCATTGGTCTACACCTTCCAATCCCGATCCAGACGTAGCAGGTTGTTCACCGCGTTCCACACTGCCCGTGCCGCATCGGGTTTATCGGGCCAGAACCCTGCCGTCGAACCATCACGCGACTCATAGAAATGCGAGGCGAGCATAACGATGCCTTGCCGGGTTGCCCCAGACATGTCGTGTGTCTTGTAGTGGTTTTCGGGCAGGTGCTGGAAAGCGGTCGCGTAGGAGGTGGCCGCCAGAAACCAGCGCGCCGATCAGTGTGTCGTCATCGTCAAAGGTGATGAGCAGATTCGACTTCACCTGGTCAACCAAATCAACTGAGGTCATTGCGGCCACCTCCTCTCCTTGGTTAGGCTTCGGTTTTCTGGGCCAGTTCAGGCTCCAGTTCGGGTTGAGCTAGTTCGTCGGCTTGGGTGGTGGCGTAAGTCTCTGCAAGACTGAGCGGGAGCATGTTCCCGTTTACCAGGTACAGATCCCCGCCATCGGCCGACTCAATCCGGTCAAGATTTTCTAGCTCGCGGATGTCGTTAGCGCTCATCCAGCCGTTCTGCCGTGCCACCGCATAACCATCCATACGCGACTGGTAGTCCCCGCGCAGTAGCCCCTCGACATTGAACTTCACAAACACGCCAGGTTTTTCACGCGGGCTAAGGAGGGTTTTCGTGATGGCTTGTTCCCAGCGGATTACCCACGGGTCAAGGGTGTATTTCACGAACTCTAAAGACTGTTGTTCAATATTGCTAAAACTCGATTTTTCGAGGTCACCGATCATGTGGGGCGGGATACGAAATATTCGGGCGATTTCGCCCACCTGAAACTTCCGTGTTTCTAAAAATTGTGCCTGCTCCGGGCTTACCGAGATCGGCGTGTATTTCATTCCCTCCTCAAGCACCGCAACTTTGTTGCCGTTACGAGCGCCACCGAAGGTTTGTTGCCAGGATTCGCGCACCCGAGAAGGGTCTTTAATCGTGCCTGGATGCTCTAACACCCCGCCAGGTGCGGCACCATTAGCGAAAAAACTCGCGCCGTAGTCTTCGGTGGCTTGTGCCAGACCGATAGCATTACGCGCCATCGCGATTGGGGAATATCCAACCAACCCATCGAAACCCAGACCTGGAACATGAAGCACATCGTTAGGGGTAAGACGGATGGTTTGGTATTGTCCTGCGGGTTCGTCCCAGCTGGTTTGGTATTCGTAATACAAATCCTTGCTGTCTAGATCCCTGCCTACGCTCATCCGATTCGGTTGCAACGGATACAGTCCAATGACTTCGCCGAGCCCGTTACGCACTACCTGAGCAAACGCGTTCCCCCACAACAACAGGTGCGTCATCAACGTCTCCCGGAAAACAAACGACGTCATCTCGGGATTAGGTTCATCATGCAACAGTCGATACAAACCATGATCGACTGCTTTTTCCTTACCGCCACCGTCCTTGTAACGGTAGACGTGCAGTGGTAGCCCGGCTATCGCTTCAGCCAAGATCCGTACGCAGCCATAGACAGCGGTCATTTGCATCGCGCTACGTTCGGTCACCGGACGCCCAGAAGATGTCGGCCCAAATAGAAACGAATAGGACGGCGTTATCTGGTGGTTTTTAGCTTCGCGCGCTTTGGGGCGTAGCCAGTTTTTTAGGCCCATATAAATTCCTTCCTGGGTATGCGAAAATATATCTATGAACAAGGCCGGTACTTCGCATCTTCCCGTGCTAGGGGTAGGACCTATCTATGTATCGGGTATTTTCGCGCTCACGGTCACGGCGAGCGTTCTCAGCTATTTAGGTTTCGCATCAAACGGCGCTATCGCTAACGCGTGGATACGACTGCTCATGATTGTGGCAGGCCTGCTCGTGATTGCGGAGGCCGTAATTGTGTGGTGTGCGGCTGTATTTGGCTCTCACATGGTTCAAAGTGTCAAGACCGGCAAGTTAATGACCAGCGGGATTTACGCATGGGTGCGCCACCCCGTTTACGCAGCCTTTTTGCTGTTGAACTGTGGTCTCTTGCTCGTGCAAGCAAACTGGTGGCTGCTAGCCCTACCAGTGATTTATTGGGTGGGTCTGAGCGTCTTGATGAAACACACTGAAGAGCGCTGGTTAGAAAACAAATTCGGTGACGAATACACCCGCTATGCCGCCCGCGTTAACCGCATCTTTCCCTGGCCACCTCATAGCACCAAAAGTCCCCGCGAATCATAAACTGAGCTCGCCTCTGGGGTGTTGCCACACCTGATAACCCGATCCAAGGCCATGATGGTGGCGACGACTCCGTCGATCTTCTCCGTAGACTTCTGCTTATCCGGCTTAATGTTGCCAGCTGGGTCGGTTCTCACGTGAATGTTATCGACCATCCAGGACAGGACTGGATGTCCGCCATGGGCAAGCCGACCTTCGAGTGCGAGCTTCATCAACTCTTTGCTTGGTGGGGACATGTCTTTGAACCCTTGCCCGAAGGGGACAACGGTGAAGCCGAGGCCTTCGAGGTTTTGGCTCATTTGGACAGCTCCCCACCGGTCGAACGCGATCTCGCGAATATCGAACCGAGTCCCGAGTTGCTCGATGAAGGTTTCGATCGCTCCGTAATGAACGACGTTGCCTTCCGTGGTTTGTAGAAAGCCTTGCTGTTGCCACAGGTCGTAGGGCACGTGGTCACGGTTAACGCGGAGTGTGAGGTTGTCTTCGGGGATCCAGAACCACGGCGCAATCACATAGGGTTCGTCGCCGCTTTCGGGTGGAAAGACGAGCACGAACGCCGTGATATCCGTCGTCGACGCAAGATCCAGCCCGCCGTAACACACGAGGGACTGTCATGTGACCAAACAAGAAGGAAGATGCGCCCAGTGCGCAAGTGGCAAGCTCAGAGCCGTGCCCCGGCCGGTGTGGGTCGGGGCTGGCGGTGGTTAGAGGGCGTTGATCATGCCGATCGCCCAGGCGGTGGCGTGGCCTTCGTCGGTGAAGGCTTCATCGGATTCGTTGTATGGTTTGCCTTCATCCAGCCAGCTTATTCATGATGACGAACATATTATTATGGACGCTGGAACAACAACAGAGTAGCTCTGCCTAGCAATGGGTAATAATTTTGACGTCTCTGTAGCAACTAATGGTTTGCGTGCGCTTAACGTCCTTTCGCGGCAAGAAAAAGTGTAGGTTCTCGTTTTAGGTGGCTTCCTCCACACTGAAGCAGATAACATCAACGGTAGTCCAGCACTCTCAATGCTCGATAATATCCACGCCCACTCCGCACTCATCGGCTCATCACATATTGATCCGGAACAGGGAATTGCATCCCTCAGTTACGAACAATCCAGCTTGAAAACGAAAATGATGGGCCGTGCATCGAATATTTATGTCCTCGCTGATTCCACGAAAATGAACGACGGCGGATCTCCCTACTGGTCTGCTTTCCCCGAAAACTGGACTTTGATTACGGATCGCACCGCTGATAAAGAATTCTTAACGACGCTGTCCCATGCTGGGGCGCGCAATATTGTCGTGGCATAAACATGAGAGCGCACACCCGGTACATATGTTGTAGGCGGGCGTGCGCTTGATGAATAATTCGTCATTGTAGCGCGTAGGGTTGATACTGCTGACGGTCGCGAGTACCTATACTTGAGTTCAACAGAGCGCTCTATTTACACTTACTTCAATTATTTAGAGATCCTTTTCCAATTCTGCCTGTTTTTCAGGGGTGAGCTTGGCGATTCCAATACCGGTTAGTCCCCACAGTAATGCGAAGAAGAGTGCTATCCAGTTAGATATTGCCCAGGGCATGTAGCTGATTGTCGCTACTCCTAAGGTGCCGGCCATGTAGGCACCTGCCGAAGTCCAGGGGAGGATGGGTTCGATCACGGTTACCGAATCTTCAATGGTTCGCCCGAGATTTTTGGGGTCAAGCCCGCGTTTAATATAGGCCGGCCGAAGCATTTCTCCGGGGATGAGCAAAGAAACCTGTCCGTTGGATGTGATACCAATGGTTGTAAGGCCGACAAGAATCGTGGTGGCAATAAGGCTGATGGTGGAGTGAACAAAGTTGAGCAGCTTTTCCACCAGTACTTCCAAAGCTCCAGAAACGGATACTATTCCAGCAAAACTAATGGCGCAGAAGCAGATAAGGAGAACGCTCATCATCGATCCCATGCCTCCGCGGTTCAAGAGTGTAGATACCTCCTCAATAGCGGTGTCTGCATTGAATCCCGGGTGTGTAATCATATCGATGTTAAAGCCCTCAACAGTGCTTTTCACCGTATCCGCAAAGCTCACTTTTTGAATAACGACTGCGTTAAACATTGCCACAAAAGTGGAAATAAGCATAACGGGAATGGTGGGCTTCCCGAGGACAGAGCCGATAAGAACAATGAGCACCGGAATGAGGAGCATAATAACGTTCCAGTTAAATGCGTTATCCAGATTTTGCAAAATAGTCCCTACTTTTTCTGGAACTGTTCCGCCTGACGATTGCAACCCGCACACTAAATAGACCGTTGCTGAACATAAGAAAGCAGGAACGGTTGTCCACAGGAGGTGTTTAATGTGGACAAATAGGTTCACTTCGGTTGCTAGGGAGGCAATATTTGTTGTATCTGATAACGGCGAGAGTTTATCTCCAAAGTAAGCACCGGAGACGATAGCCCCTGCCACCATGGGAAGATTGGCATCCATTCCCACTGCTACTCCCATAAATGCCACGCCAATTGTTCCTACTGATCCCCACGATGTTCCTGTGCATAGCGAAACGATCGCTGTAACCACTAAAGCAATGAGCGTAAGAAAATTGGGATTGATGATTTTCAAACCGTAGTAAATAAGCATGGGGATTGTTCCGCCAGCCATCCATGCGCCAATAAGCCCACCCACGGTAATGAGAATGAGAATAGCGGGCATAGTTTTCGCGATTTTGTGGGCAATTGATTGGATCATGCTATCCCAATCATGCCCGAGGTACCAGGCAAGTAGCGCAGAAACGGTAGCTGCTGCAATCAGTAGGGGTTCTACAGGTAGTTGCGCATAGATATATCCACCGCCGAGCAAAACGATGAGGGATGCGATCGGGATCAAAGATAAAAGCACTCCCGGGCGTTTGATTTGTCTGGGGTTGCCTATTTTAGGGTTATTCTTAGCTACATCTTTGGTGGGTTCTTTCTTAGACGCGTCTTTATCCTTCGACATGAGAATTTTCCTCTCTATTACTCAATAACGTTGTGTGCTTTAGGGGTTAAGATGTGCGGATAAGCGCGAAAGAGCTTCTTCTAACTGAGTGCGGGGTAATGCCGTGTTAATCCTGATGTATCCCAGGTAGCGTGAACCAAAATCTTCACCACGGGAGACAACCACTTTGCTTTTATGCATAAGCGCGGTGAGATCTTCAGCAGAAGAAATGTAGGAACGAAGATCAATCCATACCAGGTAGGTTCCTTCAGGTTCGTAAACAATAGCCCGAGGTAGATGTGTGCGAAAATAATTCACCGTATATCCAATGTTGGAGTCAATATAGGGGAGTAGTTCTTCGAGGTATTCTTCTCCGTAAGTCCATGCTGCTATAGCTCCAGGTATGGCAAAATAGTTCGGGTTGTGTAAGCCGTATGCTCTTTTGGCTTTGTGTAGAAGCTTCGCGGTATCTCCTTGACTAAAAATTGCCGTGGATTCAAGGCCTGCAAGATTGAAAGTTTTTCCCGGAGAAGCACAGTGGATAATGTGCCCGGATTCCCATAAATCAGGTGCGATTGAGGCCAAAGGGGTATATGGATGTGTTACCCCGCGCAGGAAATCTGCGTGTACGTCGTCGGAAAAAATAATAGTGCCGGTTTCCTTGGCAATCTTCGTTATGCAATGAAGTTCTTCGCTAGTCCAGACTCTGCCTGTGGGATTGTGCGGATTGCAGAGGATGAATAAGTCTGATTTTTCAAGCGCTTGGCGCAGGACGGTGAAATCTATAACGTATTTGCCTTTTTCTTCTACTAATTCTACGGGAATGAGCTGTGCATCTGAGAGTTCGATGACTTCGATCAGTGGATCATATGCCGGGAAAAGGCAGGAAACGCGCCAATTTTTATGTTCTGTGCCGAGTTGAGGCGGATGATTTGTGTGGTATGGAATAGGGCTATGGAGTAAGGAGGATAAACACTGAACAACACGTGGGAAAAATATGACCGACGAAGGATCGGGACTCCAGTTGTGGCGTTGAATTTGCCAGTGAACGGCAGTGTTGGCGAAATCTTCAAAGACTTCGGTGTAACCGTAGCAGCCTAATTCAGCAGCAGAACAAATAGCCTGTGAGATAGGGGAAGCTGTACGGAATTCCATATCTGCCACAGATAAACTAATGGCATCTTTTCCGTAGGGTTGTGTGAGCAAATCCCATTTAGCGCTGTGAGTATTCCAGCGATTAACTGGCTGAGAAAAGTCTATATTCATAACAAGCGACTTTCGTTAGAGGAGATCGAGTCCTCAGTGACCCGGAAAGCATGCGACGTTGACATGCTTTCTTCTCTGTAATTCTCCATTATCCATTTTCGATAAAAGTATTGTCAAGATGACGGCGTACTTTACATATTTTGAGCGTGAAGGTGGTGTGGTGTCTCATTTAGTTTGAGCGCGAAATAGATTGTTTGCATGAATGATGGAGTGGTTTGTTTGGGTACGCGCATTGAGGTTACGAAGCGGTTGCGTCAGGTCTATCGCGGGGCTTCGAAAAAGGAAAATGGGGAGAGTGTTAGATAATTTTTGTGAGGTAACAGGATTGTCCAGGGTTAGCGCAAGGAGGTATCTGACAAGTGATGTTGTTGGTGATCCGGGTGTGGTAAGGATTGATTACCGCACGGTTCGGCCTACTAAGTATTCGGTCATGTCGAAGAAAGCCTTAGAGCGCGTGTGGGTAGCCTCTGGGTGCCAGTGCGGGAAGTATTTGACGGCATCGATGCTAACTTTGCTTGAGGCACCACGTGGTTAAGCCTTACCTAACTAAAGCGTCCTCGTGTGAGCTAGTTTTTCGGACCCGAGGACTTTGAGTGTGTATTCCCGTGCTAGACACCTGCGGAGTAGGAAGATGGGAAGCCGTGAAGATGTAAGAAACACATTCCTGAGCAGATTGTGGTCAGGTCGGAGCGATCCACGAGCATACGAACTAAAGATCACATCTCCACAACTTGGATCTCGAGCTGGCGACGCTGTTTCGCAACTTTGCCGGAATCTCTGCCACTTCCACTGTCTTCTGAGCAGCACACGCTGCTACGCCGCTACATCGGACTTGACATGTTCAGTGCTCGCTGTATAATTCAGTGTATGCTGACTATTATTTCGCGTCTCGACGTGATGAACCGCCTGGGTCGTGCACTGGCCGACCCCACTCGATCTCGGATCATCTTGACCTTGCTCGACCATCCCGCTTACCCGGCGGAACTGGCTCGAGCTCTGGACCTGACACGCTCGAATGTGTCCAACCACCTGGCATGCCTGCGCGATTGCGGTATCGTCGTCTCCGAGCCCGAGGGTCGTCGGACACGATACGAGATCGCCGATCCGCACCTGGCGCAGGCGCTGACGACACTGGTCGATGCCACCCTGGCAGTAGACGAAGACGCCCCGTGCATCGATCCCGCCTGCTCGCTTCCCGGATGCGACGTAGCTGGGGAGGGCGCATGATCCTCACCACGGTCTTGCAGGCGATAGGCCTGTTCGCAGCTACCAACATCGACGACATCATCGTGCTCTCCCTCTTCTTCGCGCGAGGGGCAGGCCAGAGAGGCACAACCGCTCGTATTCTGGCCGGCCAGTTCCTCGGATTTGCCGGCATCCTCGTCGCCGCGATCCTTATGACCATCGGCGCCGGAGCATTTCTGCCCCCGGCAGCTATTCCATACTTTGGTCTCATCCCTCTGGGCATCGGCCTCTGGGCCGCATGGCAGGCCTGGCGCGGAGACGATGACGACGATGACGACGAGGCCAAGGTTGCCGGCAAGAAGGTCGGCGTTTGGACAGTCGCAGGCGTCACGTTTGCCAATGGCGGCGACAACATCGGTGTCTACACCCCTGTATTCCTCAGCGTGGAACCTCTCGCAGTAGTCGCCTACTGCGTTATCTTCCTCGCGTTCGTTGCGGTCCTGGTGGCCCTGGCAAAGTTCGTCGCCACCCGCCCCCCGATCGCGGAAGTGCTCGAACGCTGGGAGGACATCCTCTTTCCCATCGTTCTCATCGGCCTCGGCATCGTGATCCTCGTCAGCGGCGGAGCTTTCGGGCTCTGACATAGCAGCAGTGTTCCAACGGCGGTTGCGTCCCTTAGTGTTGTGTAACGCTTGCTGATGGGACTTGACCGTGAACCTTGCCATGCTTGACGCTGCTGCCTGGTCGCGGCCGCGCACCGAACAGAAGCCGACTCCGCCTGCTCCGCGGGGTGGTCGCAAGCCTGACGCTGACGACATTGAGCAGTGGAAGTTGGGCGACAACGCGCCGCCGAAGGTGTCCTTGCCCTTTGTCTCGGTGCGGGCTGTAGCGGCGCTACCGCGTCGTACCTCCGTGCGGAGGACGTCACCCGAGATGACAACGGAACCGTGTGGGTAAAGCGCTACGACATGGTCCATGCTGTCCCGGTGTCGGCGGTGTTCGCGGGCGTGGTGGAAGAACTCGCGGCCAGAAAAGATCCGCACGAATACGTTCTTGGCCGCGGAGAAAACCCGTGTGGCACCAGGGGCTCAACGTCGGGCGGGACTTCCATGTGCTTCCCAGCCGGCTTCGCGCGACGTGGGCCGTTGCGGTGTGCGCTGCGGTGCGAAGAGAAGTAGCCGTCAGTGCCATTGGCGTTGCCAACGTCGTTCCATTCGAGCGCCACTTGCGTACCAATTACGACCGCACGGACCCGCTGAGCGACCACGTTGAGGAGTTGACTGACCTGTTAACTGACTGGGTGACAACGACATGGCGAACTTGTACCCGTAGTGCACCACGTTGCCCTCAGTCGTGAGTAGGTGGCCTTGCTGATGCCATAGGTCGTAGGGGACGTGATCGCGGGCGACTCGCAGTTTCAGGTTGTCTTCGGGTATCCAAAACCAGGGCGCGACCGTGTATTTGTCATCGTCATCCGTGGGTGGGAATACCAGTACGAAAGCTGTGATATCGGTGGTGGATGCCAGGTCAAGTCCGCCGTAACAAACCCGGCCCTCCAACTCCGATAAATCTACTGGGGTGTTGTTTTGATTCCAGACGTGCATAGGCATCCACCGCACGCTCTGCTTCACCCACTGATTGAGCCGCAGCTGCCTGAACGTGTTTTCTTCAGCCGGATTCTGGCGGGCAGAGTTAAACGCTGCCCGCACCTTCTCAACAGGCACGGTTATATCCAAGGATGGGTTGGCTTTATGCCACACGGCTTCATCGGTCCAGTCATCATCTTGCGCTGCCCCATATATGACTGGATAGAAAGTGGGGTCGTGCTTTTTGCCATCTAGGATGTCTTGGGCTTTTTGGTGTTGCTCGTAGCAGATGCTGTGGGTGTCGGTGCCGGCGGTTGTGATCAAGAAATACAGTGGCTGGGTGCGAGCATCCCCACTGCCTTTGGTCATCACGTCGAAGAGCGCCCGGTTGGGTTGGGTGTGTAGCTCATCGAATACCACTCCAGAAATATTGAATCCGTGTTTGGAATAGGCCTCGGCCGATAGTACCTGGTAGAAAGAATTAGTAGGGGAGTAGATGATACGTTTTTGGCTTCTAAGGATCTTTACCCGCTTGGCTAATGGGGGACACATTCTCACCATGTCGGCTGCCACTTCGAACACGATGGATGCTTGTTGCCGATCGGCAGCACACCCATAAACTTCAGCGCGTTCCTCGCCATCGCCGCAACACAGTAAGAGTGCGACGGCGGCGGCTAATTCAGATTTCCCTTGCTTTTTAGGGATCTCCACGTAGGCGGTAGTGAATTGGCGAAACCCGTCAGGTTTTACCACCCCGAAAAGGTCGCGAATGATTTGTTCTTGCCAATCAATCAACTTAAAAGGTTTTCCTGCCCACCGGCCTTTCGTATGCTTTAACGCTTGGATGAACGCGACCGCAAAGTCGGCTCGGCGCTTGTCATAGCGCGAGCTTTCAGCCATGAACCGGGTCGGGTGATATTCAGCTAGCTGACGCATACGAATCAGTTACCTTCTATTGGTTAAAAAGTCAGTTGCTACCAGCGATAGCAGGTGCCCTCATGCCCGGCGGGGGCTAGGCTTCGGGAAGATTAGCTAACGCCCAGGCGATCGCATGTCCGGCGTCAGCGAAAAGGTGGTCTGACTCAGCGATGAGTTCGAGTTCGCATTCTCCGCGGCCCCTCGAGTTAGGCCCGAACCCGCTGACGGGTTCTTCCATCAACCGGTAGATTTGGGCGTTATTGCCAAAGCCTTCAGTCTTGGTCCAGGTAGCAAAACTTGCTAGCGTGTAGTTCCCGTAGGCAAGAACCGTCCCGTAGGAATCAACGCTCATCTGGAGGGTTTCGCTGGTGATCTTTGTGGTGTTCATGGCTGCTACCTTTCTGTTGTGTACCGTTTCGGTATGTATATACAGCCATAGACTTCGCTACTTATCCAGTCGTTTTCCGCCTATTTTCAAGAAAACTTAGAGATGTACATCTCTAGGTCATAACGCTTCACGATAAAGGAAAACCCCACGCCAGGTGGGGTTGCCTGTGTGTTTAGTTTTAACGGGTCAGGTGGTAGTTGACAACGTTTCCTGGTGTAGCATGCTCAAGTTCACGCACCATCGCTGCTGCCCGTCCGTATCCCTCGGTGACTTGTTCGATGTTGTCTAGGTTCAACGCTCCGTAGGAGGTGGTTTGCACCCGCCATTGATCGGTTTCAAAGTCTCGGTCAAGCTCCGGGGTGTAGGGGAACAGCGGGGAAGGAACAATAGAAATCGCGACCCGGCCAGGTTCAATCTCAATGCTGGTGATGGTGTATCCCAACCGGTTAGCACGTCCGATAAGGCGTTCGGTGTTTTCTTCCTCGACGCTGTATTCAGGTTCTTTGGTGTTCATGGCTGTTTCCTTATGTGTTGTGTACCGTTTCGGTATGTATATACAGCCATAGACTTCGCTACTTATCCAGTCATTTTGCCGCCTATTTTGCCTAATAAATAGTGGTTTACATCTCTTGGTTAGTGTTTATTAGTGGCGGGGTTTTCCATGCAGAATTGCCGCTTAATGGTGCAAGTAAAATCTTGCGTACTTCCTTATTTTCTTTACCAGAAAGTCCGATGCGGTAAAGCAGGGAACGCATTTCATACTTCTCATTACTTACCTGTCTTGTACTGCGATTTACGGTGCGGTGGATCCGTTTGGCGTAGGTGATCAGCTTCGTTAAGAACTCGGTGTAGGCAGTGATCTTCTCGAACTCGGGCAGCTCATCCCACCACGGGAAACTCAGCCCCTCACTACTGGTGGTGATGCTAAGCTGGCTCGCGCCGAGCGCTTTAGCTATCAAGTCTTTCTTGGCTGCGATAATTTCATGCAGCCGTGCCAGCTCAGTCTCATCAAGCGTGGCGGGCAGGGTAACTACGAGCCCGTAGTTTTCAGCCTTTTTGGTGTTCACCATTGCTCATCCTCCTCACCATCAAATTCGATGCTTTGATCGTCCAGCCAAGCACTGATGAGGCGCAGGTAGTTGTCTGGAAAGTTGGAGACGATTATTTCTACGTGCTCATAGCCGTGGTCTTTGGCCGCATTCCACACCGCACCAATATCGGTGAGGTCGACTCCGAGGTTTTCGATTTCTTCTAGATCGGCGTATAGCTGTCCCATCATCACCAAACCCTCTCTTTCTTGCTGGTTGTTTGGTCATGTACATACTGTGAGACTTTTGGGTGTGGCTGGTCTGGGATCGGCTGGCAGGATTAGACCATAGCTCTGGTGGCGTGACTCGTGTACATACTGGCGCATAGATCATGACCTCTTTATGAGAAATCACGGTTTGTGGTGCTTTTTGGCTGACATGTCCGCTACCGGGGTTGTGGTCTGACCCGGCCGGTAAGCATTGGCTTGATTAGAAGCATGTCCGCCAATTCTTTCTTTGGCGTGACTCATCACAGTATTGCCAGCAAACCTTGTCCTAGACACGACTCTAAGAAGATGGAACCGGATCAGACCTCAAGGTAAGAAACAACCCGCAGTTTCAACAACCAAGGAGGTTGAATCCATATGGCAATTGTCGCACACAGCTACCGTTTCATTGTGGGAGTCGATACACACGCCAAAAACCACGTGTTATCTATCCTGGAATGCATTACAGGCGCACAAATCGTTTGCCATTCATTTGCTAACACGCCTAGCGGGCATGCTCGCGCGAGGGCGTGGATAGCGAAACATACGAAAGCTGAAGCGTGCAAAGTTTTAGTGTCAATGGAGGGAACAGCCTCCTATGGTGCTAGATTCCGCATTTACTTAGAGCAAACAGGCTACCGGGTGGTTGAAGCCCCGCGGCTCGTCGCGCATGGCCGTAAGAAACTCGCCAAAAACGATGCAATAGATGCCTTCCAGATAGCTGCCAGAACTCTTGGTAAAGACGAAACCGAGCTGACAATCCCCAGGCAAGGTGATTATCGTGAAGCGCTGAGAATCCTCCTAGCTGCGAGGAGGCAACTCACCCGTGCCACAACCGTTAATATTAACTCGCTTACTGCTTTAGCTCGCTGTAGTGATCTTGGCGTTGACGCCAGACGAGCACTATCAGTAAAACAAATCCACCAACTCGCCACTCTAGAGCCACAACCTGGTGACGCTATCGACGTCCTCATCACTAAACAAGAAGCGCACCGTCTAGCTAACGCCATCATCGATGCCCGTGCACAACTTACAGAAAACCAAACCCAACTGGCAATGATTGTTGAGCTGATAGCACCAGCGCTACTGGAAATACCGGGAATAGGGTCGATCACTGCCGCACAAATGATTGTCTCCTACTCCCACCCAGGCAGGGTCAAAAGCGAAGCAGCGTTCGCCGCCCTAGCCGGAACGAGCCCCATACCCGCATCATCGGGAAACAAGATACGCTACCGGCTCAACAGAGGTGGGGATCGAGCACTCAATAACGCTTTACACACCGTAGCGCTTGTACGCCTGAGAAACGATGACCAGACCCGCGCATACATGGAAAAACGACTAGCCGAAGGCAAAACCAAACGCGAAACCATTCGACTAATCAAACGCTACCTAGCACGCAGAATATACCGACTCCTCACCAAAGAACTAATCGAAAAACAAATCACTCTCGCAGCTTGACAAATATAGAAGCGTCAGCCATAGGGGCGCGTACTTATCCAGTAATTTTTGCCTTAAAATCCAGGAGTTTTAGTGCTCTCGGCGACTATCTGGGAAAGCACGAGTTTGGCGCACGGCAAAGCTATCCCGTTTCCCCACAGCTTGTATAACGCCCGGTCGGTTCCAGGATTGGTGAGCCAGGAGCGTACTTGGTTGCGGGTTTTAGGTTTTTTCAATCCTTGCGCCTTGGCCCAGCTGGCCCAGACCTGCCACCAGTAATCCAACTGTGAATCTGTAGGATCGCTGATTGCTAAATCCTGTGTCCAATCATCAGGGAATCCTTGTAGGCGGGCGCATTCGGTTGGGGTTAAGCGTCTCACGCGGTATTTGGGCATGCCAGGGTCAGTGACCAGGGGCGGCTCAGTCGAATCCGAAGCCAACAGAGCACCAGCGACATTCACGTTTCCTCGGCAGAAGAAGTCGGACTTTGATGCCGAGATGACATCGGGTTGCATGATGGCGATGCCGCCTTGGTTGCAGGTCGGAGAAACACCAGACGTATCGAGCGTCTTTGATACCTCGGTGGGATAACCGTACCTGCCTACTGCTGCGCCGCGTCCCTCATGCAACGCATTGAAACCGTAGGCGGTAGCGATGATGGGAGTATTGCCTCCGTCAGTGCCGTAACGAGCGGTCACGGTTGGTGCTATCTGGCATGGTCCGCCCACCCTGGCATCATGAGGATGATGGTCAAACAGTAGCGGCTCAATAATACTCTGGTCGTTACTGCATCCGAGCGTGCCCGAAAGGTTTGTTTGCACGAGCGGGCCTTTACCGCCGCCTGGTTTACCTGCCCGCATCCGCAAGGCGAACACATCTAAAGATTTGCTTGCCTCGTGAGTGCCTGCTCGAGGATTGGTGGGAGGGTTTTGCCTTTCACTGCAGCCCGGCGCAAGATCCCGGAACACGCGTTGGGGCTCAAAGAGTATTTGTCCGGCACGCCCGCTTGCAAAATCGCAGATAAGGTAGATTCTTTTGCGTCGTTGGGGCAGGCCGAAAAATTGCGCGTCCAATACTCGCCACGCAATACTCCATTGGTCTGCCACGATCGCTCCAGCTTTATGCCACTTTTGTACTCGAGGTAGGTCAGCCGCTGCCGTTTCGTCGACAACCGAGATGAGGTTTTGCAGGACGCTGTGGAAGTCTGCCCCTTTATTGCTTGAGAAGGCTCCGGGCACGTTTTCCCAAACAGCGAATCTTGGATATAGACCATGACTTGCCTTTCTCATTTCTCTGATGACTCTGACGGCTTGGTGAAACAAACCCGAGCGCTCGCCAGCTAAACCTGCCCTTTTACCTGCTACCGACAGGTCTTGGCAAGGAGAGCCAAACGTGACCACATCCACCGGCTCTAGCTGACTGCCGTCAATATCGCAGATGTCGCCTAGGTGTTGCATTTGCGGAAGGCGCGTGGTGGTGACCAGGATCGGGAAGGGCTCAATCTCGCTCGCCCACACAGGTTCGATACCAACCTTGGTGGCGGCGAGTGGGAAACCTCCCGAGCCATCAAAAAGCGAGCCAAGCCTTAAAGTTTGTGTCAAGGGTTAGCCTTTCTGCTTGGGGCGGTCGACCTCTTTGACTAGATCCAGGTAGGCGTACTGTTTGCCACCACGCTCACAGGTAATCCCTGCTGCGTCTCCGGTTGCTTCGGCATAGCGGCGCAGAATCACGGAAGCGTATTTCTCATCCAGCTCCATGCAATAGCAAGTGCGGTCAATAGCTTCTGCAGCCATCAGGGTCGAACCAGACCCAGCAAAAGTGTCGAGGATGATTGCGTTGGTTTGGGTGGAGTTACGAATCGGATAAGCCAACAGGTCTAGTGGCTTGGAAGTGGGGTGATCGGAATTCTTCCTCGGCTTGGCAAAATGCCACACCGTGGTTTGTTTGCGGTCTGCATACCAAGCGTGAGAGCCGTCTTTCTTCCACCCATACAGCACCGGTTCGTGCTGCCACTGATATGGGGAACGACCAAGTACGAGGGAGTCTTTGACCCAAATACAACAGCCCGACAGGTAGAAGCCAGCATCAAGAAACGCTTTACGGAAGTTGAGGCCTTCGGTGTCGGCGTGGAAAACATAGGCTGACCCGCCCTTATCTAGGGATGCCGCCATGTTGGTGAATGCAGCCAGCAGGAACTGGTAGAAGGTGTTGGCGTCTTGTTTGTCGCCTGCGATTTTCAGGCCGCTGTTCGATTTGAAGTCCACGTTGTAAGGCGGGTCTGTGACCACCAGATTAGCCTGTTTGCCATCCATCAAGGTTTCGACATCGGCCGGGTTCGTGGCGTCCGCGCACATTAGGCGATGCCTACCAACCCTCCAGATATCGCCTTTTTCGACAAAGGCTGCCGCTTCAAGGGTGGCGTTCAGGTCGAAGTTATCGTCCTCGATACTGTCGCCGTCAAGAGAACCTATCAACTGTTGTATTTCGGATTCGTCGAAACCGGTGAGTTCAACGTCGAAATCGGAAGCATCCAGGTCGGCTATGAGTAGGGCGAGTTTGGATTCATCCCAATCGCCACTGATCTTGTTTAGAGCAACATTTAAGGCTTTTTCGCGGGTTTCGTCTAGCTCAACGACCACGCAGTCCACCGTTTCGTATCCCAGATCGGCGAGTACTTTCAGACGCTGATGCCCACCTACAATATTTCCGGTGGTTTTGTTCCAGATGACTGGCTCCACATACCCAAACTCGCTCAGGGAGCGTTTGAGTTTGTCATAGTCCGCGTCGCCGGGTTGTAGGTCTTTGCGGGGGTTGTAGTCAGCTGGGGTGAGATCAGTTAGCGCTATTTGCTTGATGCGCATGGTTTTTCACCGCCTTGACAAGCTCACGGCTAGTAGTCCAGGTGTCTTCCCACTTGCGTGTGTAATCCCCGAAATGCCCATACGTCGAATAGCGCACATAGCCGGGTGCTCGCAGCCCAAACTGGTCGATGATTGCTGCTGGCCGAAGATTGAACACATCTCGAGCCGCAGCCGTGAGAATCTGGTCGGTGTATTGGCCGGTGCCGAGCGTGTCAATGCGGAAAGCGACCGGGTCGGCTTTACCAATCGCATAAGAAATACTCACTTGGCACTCTTCAGCTAGGTGCGCATCCACCACCGTCTTGGCGATCAAACGCGCCATATAAGCACCCGACCGGTCAACCTTCGACGGATCCTTACCGGAGAAAGCTCCACCACCATGAGAAGCTAGCCCGCCATAGGTGTCAACCATAAGTTTTCGACCGGTGAGTCCAGTGTCAGCTTTAGGACCACCCTCCACGAACCGCCCGGACGGGTTGATCAACACAACCGTGTCCGCATCTACCGGTAGATACCGCTGGCATGCTGGGCCAACAATCAGCGAAGTTATTTCACGTCGCAACACCTCAAAATCCTTGGATTTATCGTGCTGGACGGAAACCACCACCGTCTCTACGGCTTGCGGTTTTCCTGCGTCGTCGTAGCGCACCGAAACTTGTGCTTTACCATCCGAAAAGATCCCAGTAATGGTTCCTTGCTTGCGCGCGTCATCTAGCCGCTTACAAATCTCGTGGGCTAAAACAAGAGGCAACGGTAAACGCTCAGGAGTATCAGTGCAGGCATAACCGTAGACCGTACCTTGATCACCAGCCCCCTGAAGACAATAAGCAGACTCATCACCATGGCGAGCCTCTAAAGATGTGCTCACCCCGTCGTTAATATCGTTAGATTGACGCCGCACCCACACGTACACCAAAAATCTCCACGGCTTATAGCCAGCTGCAGTAAGTGCTGTGCGTACGCAATCACGCAAGTCCACACGAGCATTAGTGCTGATTTCACCAGTGACAATAATGCGTCGCCCAGTAGCCATGACCTCTACCGCGACGCGGGCGTTGGGATCGGCGTAGAGAATTTCGTCAAGAATCTGATCAGCAATTAAATCGCACAGTTTATCGGGGTGACCGATACACACTGCTTCAGCGCTGCGAACCATAGTCATAGGAATGCCCTTTCAGTAGAAAATCAAAAGAAACAAAAACTCCCCACCATGTCCAACGAAGAGTGGGGAGCAAAGATAGACAGGCGAACCCGAATCATGTGTGATACTGGAATACGTGCAAGACGAAACGAGTAAACCTAATCCGCCAGAACCTTCCGGCGGCAATGGTAAAGCCGTGGCCTATGGAATGATCGCCGGGATAATGACCGCCATAATCTTTCGGTTCATTATGGACGATAATGCCTTAGCGATAACTATTGGCACAGGAGTCGGAATCGCGCTAGGGGCAGGCTTCAGCGCAACAAAACGCCCCAAATAAGCTCAAAAACACTAGGACGCATCTACGAGTGTGCTTTCAACAACTGCTCCATAACCTCATCACCCGGAGCCGCACCCGAATAGTCACTAGTGCAGTTCGCCCGCACAATCTCAAAAATCTCATACCAATACACATTCGCCTGCTTACCAAAAGACTGGCTCATCGCAACAAACGGGGAAGCGATAGCAGCCCCCGTCGTCGGGTGCTTACCTAGCAAACCAAACTTGGAAATCGCCTGCTCACACTGCACATACCGGGCAAACGCCTGGGCGTAGGCCTCAATCAGACGCTTAGAAACAAACCTCGTGCAACCACGCTCATCAAGCCAGCGCCACGTCTCCCGATACACCAAATCAGCACCCAAGGGTTTGCCATCACGCTGAACCTCCGACAGATACTCAGACGGCTCCGGCATCACCTCACCAGCAAGCACCGCGCCCGCGCCAACATCTGCGCCCTCAAAATCAAAAAGGCGTCGCTAGCGGATCTTCCAAGCGAGTAGCAGGCATACCCTTAGCGAGTTTCTCATTGAGCGGGTCGGGTTTCGCGCCAGCCCTCACGCGCCGCCCACCGCGATTAGTTCCATCTTTCGCCATGAAATCTCGCCTCCTTCCAGGCGGTTAGCCCGGTGATGGAGGGCTTGCGGGTTGTACTGAACCCTGAAAGTTGGACGGTTATTTGTTCAGTTTTAGGGTTGGGGGTGTATTGTGCGTCCTGATAGTTCGTTGTCGGTGGAGCAGCGTGTGGCGGCTGTTGATTCGTTTGAGGCGGGGTATGGCTCTCGAGCGGTGGCTAGAAGGCTTGGGTTGCCGTTTCGGCCGGTGAATCTTCTTTATGACAGGTGGGCTCTCCATGGGAGAATGGCGCTTGTGGCACGTGATACGAAAGCTGTTTACTCGTGGGAGTTCAAGCGCTCGATTGTTGCTCGTTTTCTTGCTGGTGAGAGTGCGAGGCAGTTGGCGGCAGAGTTCAATTTTTCTTCGTCTGATCTCGTGTATTCCTGGGTGCGGGTGTGGCGTTTGGCTGGCGATGAGGGCTTACGCCCGAAAAGGCGTGGCAGGAAGCCGAAAACGCTGATTGCTAGCCCTGATCCCGAGAGGAGCGCGAGGGTTGTAGATGCTGCGTTGATTGAGGAGAATACGCGGTTAAAAGCACAGGTAGCGTATTTGAAAAAATTACGAGATCTGAGGGATCAGGGGCAAGGCTGAAAACTCGTGTGGTTGCCACTCTCAGATCTAAATACCCGTTACCGGTACTGTTACAGGTAGCCAATCTGGCGCGATCAACGTTCTATTATCATCTCAAGCGTATGCAGTCTCCGGATCGGCATGCTCGGTTAAAACAGACGATTCGGAAGATTTTCGATAAAAGCCATCAGCGTTATGGTTATCGCCGGGTTCGGCTTCAGCTGCTGCGTGATGGGTGGTGTGTGTCGCGCAAGCTTGTTGCTAAGCTGATGAGGTAGCTCGGTTTACGCTCTAAAACGAGGAAACGTAAGTGTTACAACTCTTACCGCGGTACAACGTCACGTCGGGCTGATAATCATTTAGATCGGCGGTTTGCCACGGAAAAGCCGAATCAACAGTGGGTCTCCGATATTACCCAGTTCCAGATCTCGGGGCAGAAGCTGTATTTGTCTCCGGTGATGGATTTGTGTGATCATTCGATTCTTGCTCACACTCTTTCGGTGTCTCCTACAACGAAAGTGTCCGCGTTGAGCCTGAAAAGGGCTTTTCGTGTAGCGGGTGATCCTGAAGGTGTTCTTGTTCATACTGATCAGGGCTACCATTATCAGCACCAGTCATGGATCAGTCAGCTAGTTGAGCATCAATGCGTTCAATCCATGAGCCGTAAGGGCAATTGTTACGATAACTCCGTGATGGAGAACTTCTTTTCTCACTTGAAAGAAGAAATGTTCAAAAATGACTCATTCGTTTCCATCAGGGAGCTGCGCGCAGCGATTGACGAGTACATACAGTGGTACAACACTGAGCGTATGCAAGAACGGCTCGGAGGGATGACTCCAAACGAATACCGGCAACACGCACTAACCACCATCGGATAGAATCACACTGTCCAAGAATTGGGGTTCAGTACATTCGCAATTTCCTTTTCATTTTCTCTCCTTTTTCTAACTCGATTGCTTATTTTTCCAAAGTTTCAAGAATTCGTTCACTACAAAATCAGCAAAATCTTTGTCATTAACGTTTCCTGAATGTTCATACCAAGGAACTTCGTTTAGTCCTTTTTTCATCACATCAAATAACTGCTGATGAGCTTCAGGGTCATACCATTTAGCATCAGCACCATTAGAGTAAGCACTCAGCCCACCGAGTGGAAATACAACAGCAGTATTTTCAAAGTTACATATTCTTTGGGTCAGTTCCTCACCTAAAAGAACTAATTCATCCGCATTGCATTTTACGGCACACACAGTATCATTGTGCGGAACACAAAGCCTATCTTCAGAACGATATTTCTCAGGAATTTCATTAACTGGCCCAAAATTTAAATTATCCAGCGCGCCAGGAACTATTACCTGAGGTATTTTTTTCTTTCCTGCAGACGTGAACCGGGTATCATCAGATGGAAATATCCCACCAAACAGCTGATCAGTTAATTCTGCAACAGTGTAGTCAATGACACCATCGATGTATCCATCTTCAATTAGCTTTTCCATGGATTTCCCGCCGGCGCCAGTCGCGTGAAAGACAGCAACCTCAAATCCTTTGGACTCTAATTGCTGCCGAATCTCCATGACTCCCGGCGTGGTTATACCGAACATGGTCATAGCAATCAGTGGCTTATTATGAACATTCGGCGTATCCATATCGCGCTCATATTTAATTGCCATTCCAACTATGGCTGCGGAGGCATTGGAAATTATTCGTTCAGAGAATTTATTAATTCCCATGATGTCAGTCACCGAATACATCATGGTCAAATCTGTCGAGCCAACATAATGGCTTACATCGCCAGCCATCATGGTTGATAGCAATAGTTTTGGAAACCCAATGGGAAGTTCATGAACTATTTCACTAAACATATTGGTGGCACCACTGCCACCCATCCCCATAGCGCCATGATAATTTCCAGAAGCGATCAACTGTTTGACTAATGGTATTGCAGCGTCAGTCATAACCTTTACATTTTTAACACGATCTTCACTGGCGCCTGTCCTCAAGGATTCTATGTCAATACCAGATCTTGTCAAAATATCTCGATTACTAAAATCAGCGAAATCTGGGCTTTCTTTTAAGATGCCTATGTCTAATACATCCACATCACAACCCAATGATTCTGCGCATTCTTTAGCGAAGAGAAATTCGTCTTTTTTGGTGTCTAAAGTACCTATTAAAAGAATTTTTGCCATTTTCACTCTTTAATATTTTATATTTGCAAATTCAGCAATCTTTTGACTTACAGCAGTATTTATCGGCACTCTTTCACCAGTCGAGCCGGTGATATAGCCATCAGCACCCGTTTCCCTCAGCGCTTTCTGGACTGTCGTAACGTCAGCCAACGGCCCTCCGTGAGCAAGCACCGGAACACTCGAATTTTGACGTTTAACGCTGACAACAATCTCATCAAGCACACGAATAGCGTCATCAAGAGATAAGTTTGGCGAGCCACCGGCGGAAGATCCCGCCGTGACACCGCCCACCATGGCGCCTATGACGTCACACCCGCAGTCTATTAATTGTAAGGCCTCGGAGGGATTGAATGCATACCCTAAGGTGTACATACCTCTTTTTGACGCACCAGCAATTAGCTCAAGCTCTTTATTAAAACCTAATCCCGCCTGTTCCAAATGCCCTCTAAGATCCTGAGAATACATTCCTATAAAGGGTTCGTTTGCAACTCCGTGCAAGCCTAATGACTCAACCTTGTCTAGTAACTTTTCCACGGGGTCTCGAGGGTCATGCGCCCCCAAACCAATTAGTACCGGAGTACCGCCTGTAGCTGCAGCTTTAACTTGGGGCGCCAACTTGAATGATAAATCATTACAATTGTCATAGGGCAAAAACGCAAGAGCAGTCGGTAAACCTAAAATCCTATAGGCCGCAGTGTTGTACGTGACAATAATATCTGCCCCACCCTCACAGGCCGCTTTGGCAGAAATACCAGAACCAACCCCGGCAATTACTATTGCCTGCCTAGATTCCATTTTATTTTGCAAACGTTGGGCGATTGAAATCATTATTAAAATCCGATCTATGGTGTGGGGAATATGGATATCCCATATTCCCCACACTAAATTAGCTAGGAATTAGCGGAGCTTCAGCGAACGGAATTCCTCAATACATTCTTTAATTGCGCGTTCAACTGGCAGTCTTTCGACAGAAGATGCGCCAATGAATCCATCCACATCAGTTCTGTCAAAGCAATACTGAACATTTTCCGGATAGTCGAAAGGACCACCGTGGCAAACAACCAAAATGTCTGGGTTAACCTTCTTTGCAGCCTCTAAAATTGACTGAGTACGCTTGCAGGCTTCATCAAGGGACTTAGCTGACCCAGCGCCGATAGTGCCACCAAGAGTTAGCCCAACATGCGCACCGATGAGATCGGCGCCAGCCTCTGCCATGGCCACAGCCTCTTCAGGGCTAAATGCGTAAACCGCAGTGAAAATATCCTTGGCATCACACTTACGGACAAGCTCGACTTCTTCTGGATACCCCAAATTTGTGGCATCAATTTGCTTTCTAAACTCACCATCATAAAGCCCAGTTGTTGGAACATTGGTGATACCACTGAATCCCATGGCCATCATTTGATCTATTAAGCGATCAATGTCGCGGTAAGGATCTGCAGCACCTATGCCACCGATAAGCGGAGTATCTTTAATTACCTTCAAAAGATGCTCGCCTAAATCCAAGGTCATTTGATTAGAGTCACCGTATGCTAAATAGCCGGATAAAGATCCATGGCCATCCATACGAAATGGACCGGTATTGTAGCCCATAATTAGATCAATGCCGGCACGATCTGCAATTTTCGCCACTAGACCAATACCCGCACCACCAATTACAATTGGCTCTCTTTTTTCACGTTTTTCGTTAAGTCGTTTACGGATAGTTTGTCGATCAAATCTCATTTGAACACCTTCTCAAAAAAAGTTCCCGCCTTCTTGCGGAACTTGTTTCATACTAACCAAACTGCACACCAATAAGCAACAATCATATTGTTAAACGATTTATTTTTCTGAACAAAATACCGCGCAATCGCCCGCTGCCAGCTCACGCTCTTAGCAGAAGTTAATCGTTTAGATTCCAGATTTGGTATTTGACTAGTGCACTTTGATCCGACCCGTTAATTAAACGAAACACATTAAAGGTTCGTTGCGAAGCCATTCACAATTCGTTCCATGCTATGCTGTTTCGCTGATTTTTTACTAATGGGCGTGCTGCAGCTGCATCAGCCTTCAATCGATCTTTAGCACCACGCAGAACCTAAGTCTTCAGTATCATGGCCAATCTCTGGCAGAGCGTCTTGTGTAGTTGGATAGCTGTCGCAATATCTATCTTGGTTTATCTTGGTCGTTATTGTCTGGGGTGAACCTGCAGAGGGAACGTATAGCCCAGATCTCTTCAGGTACTTATAAATTTGACAATAAAATTTAAGGTGCCTTCATACCGGCCTGAATGATAAAGTGATTCGACACGCGGGCAATGGCTTAATGCGAATGCGCACAAGATGGGTGTGGGCAGATGCAGCCGCCTTGAGCCGCGCGAACCCGGACGAAACCAGCCCGCAGAACACTAGTTCGGCTACACCAGACCCGAGTGTGATGCCGCCTAGCACTCAGTCACCCTCCCCCGGCTCGTCCTCGAGCGGAACCAGCATCCCGAATCCCTCGGACAGCGTGGACATAACACATCTACTAGTCAACGACCCCGAGCTATCTCTTGACGGCCAGCCGCTGACCCCCGGCGAAGACGGTCGATACCCCGTACACACAGACACCCCCACCAACGGCGACTGCATTTCAAAGAAAATCCGGACGACCCGAACGGTCAAATGCCGAGCGGCATAGATTTGTTCTACAAGTTTCCAGCAGGGCTTCAGGCTTACGCTGACCAAGAGGGCACTTTTACTATAGAAACCGACGCGGGCCCAGTAAATAACAACACATTCAAAATTAAGGACAACGCACTGCACGTAAAGCTGGCCAATCACTCTGCCCTGACAGCCTCACAACAAGCCGAGTTTTATGTGTCAGTTGACATGAAGTTCGCCAAAGACGCCAGCGATATTCCGCTGAAGCCGGATATCACGTTAACGGTGACTATCTCCAATGACCCGAATTTAACCATCACCAAGACAGCTAGCCATGATTTCGCCGCTGACAAGGTGTTTTACACGCTCGTCGTGAAACCAATTGACACTAATGAACACATCGAGATAGCTGACCAAATATCGGGCGAAGACAGCGTGTTAACGTTGGACACTGGCCCCAAGAGCATTAAGGTCACGTCGACGAACAAGAAAGCGCCGAAACCGGGCGTGCCCAGGGCAATGTTGTTGTGGATGGTGTCGCGAATAAGCTGTGCATCTTGCAGGACGAATGCGACCGTCGAATACAACACATCCTGGGAAATGCTCTTTAGACCAACCCCGCCGATGGTGATCGTGCCAGCGTCCGGGTCATCGAAGCGGGCAATCAAACTCGCCAACGTCGACTTCCCCGCACCCGACGGGCCAACCAGCGCGGTCACCGTGCCTGCCGGAATGCTCAGGTTCACCTCGTCTAATGCCTGGGTGTCGTCATAGGCATACGACACACCCCGAATCTCGATATCATGACCGTGTGGTGTCTGTGGCGCATCGGGCTGACTCAACGCCGGTAGCTCCATGACGTTCACCAGCCTCACTGCCGCAGACCCTGCGAGCTGGTACGACCAGGCGATGGTTGCGACTGTCATCAACGCTCCCGGCAGCACCAAGGCGATCAACGTCGTCGTTATCACCTCGTAGATGCTCACCCAACCGGCGTTCATCATCAACGCACCACCGCCAAGGTTCACGATCAACAACACCGGGATCGACACCCACGAAAATGAGGCGACCGCCATCGACACCAACGGCATACACCACGCTCGGTAGAACTTGGAAAACTCGTTAGCTGCATCTAAATAGGCTTTATGTGCTTGGCCGACCTTGCCGAACGCTTTCACCACTGAGATACCGGCCACGAACTCGGCCATCGTTGCCGAAACCTGAGCGAGCTTGGTGTCCATTTGTGCGGTCTTCTCGTTCATCCCACGCATCGACATGCCATACATGCCCACATAGATCGGAATCGTCGCAATCGACAGCAACGCGAGTCGCCAATCCACCACAAAGGCATACATCAGCAAGGCGAGCGGGGATACGATCGCGTTCAGTTTCTCGATCGGCCCGTGCGCGATCACTGTGTGCACCGTGGCCGTATCATCCTGAATGGTCTTGCGGATCTTACCCTCACCCTCGCGGGTAAACCACGACAGCGGAGCAGTCGACATTCGGGCGGCAATTTGGCGGCGCATTTGATTACGCAACGACAGGTCAATAAAATGCGTCACGCCCAATGCAACAAAATATAAGGTCAACCGGGCCATGTATGCGCTGACGAGGAGCATGACGATCCAGTTCACTCGCGCCGGGTCCACCTGGTCTTGCATCAGTTCTGTTCCCAGCTCCACCAAAGCCACATAGGGTGCGATAGCCAACACCCCGGAGGCGAACGCTAAGACCTGCGCGATAAACAGTTTGCCTTTCACCGGCTGCGATAGCTGACGGATCGCGTTCTGGCCAGCGACAGATTTTTCCTTCGCGGATCCATACTCGCCTTCAACAACCTGATCCGTTACACTATCGTTCACGTAAACACCATCCTTATTAGATAAGGCTAACCTTACTTTATTTCTGGGAAGTGTGCCTAACCGCGCACGTCAACCGATACGAGCATCACACTTTCAGGGCAATCCTCACCTGTTCACCGTCGCGCTACTGCAGGGATGTTCGTCTGCGTATTTGTGGTTGCATTACCATACTGTGTATTTGTATTTCGTGTTCGCCGCCCACGTTTTACGCCCATACCATGCACCACACCGAGCACACTTGAGCCGGGTGGAGAACAAGCCGACCTTCGCTGAAGAAATGTTGCCATGGCGGGTGGCGAGCTCGTATTGCACCTGATCCCAGATGCGCGGAGCAATAATCGGCTCATGATTACCTGTTACGTAGTATTGGGGTATTTTCCGCTCGGGTGGTGCATTGCTCGTCGTCCCAATAGGCAAGGAATGAATCGAGCAGGATAATATTGTGAGGTGACCAGGAATATTGTGAGGGGGATAGGATTGGTGGAAAAGTCGATGGCGCAAATGTTCATGTGGAAAGCCCTCGGCAGAGCCCACGGTATGGGCAGAACGCCGGAAAATCCTCGGCAGAGCCCACGGTATGGGCAGAACGCCGGAATAATCCTCGCCCTCCGTATACTTCAGGGCAATGATTGAGGTACTAAGCGGGGTTTGCATCAAGCCCCCTCGAGAAAATAGCGAAAAGTAGGATTTATGGTGGCTACGGAATCAACGGAACCAACGGAACCAACTGAACCAACTGAGAAGAAGGCTACTGGCCAGGTGGCGCAAGGCCATGGCTCGGAACATACCGGACTACATCGGAGACTCACCAGCGCACAGGTGTCGATGATTGGCCTTTCCGGCGCGCTGGGAACGGGACTGTTCTTAGGCTCCGGCTCCACAATTTCCCTCGCCGGGCCAGGCACCGTAATAAGCTACATTCTGGCAGGCACACTAGCGCTTGGAATCGTGTGGGCGCTGGCGGAAATGGTGTCTGTACATCCGGTACCCGGCGGGCACGGCGCAATTGCTGGCGCATATCTGGGACGATTGGGCGGTTTCGTGGCCCGATGGAATTTCGGAATCCAGTCTTTCGTGGCCGTGGGGGCCGAAGTTGTTGCTACCGCTACCTACCTGCAGCATTGGTTCCCCGGACTTTCGCTAGGGGCAGGAACCGTGTTGTGTTCCCTGTTCGTTGTGGGCCTGAATTTGGCTACTGTGCGTTTGTATGGCACCAGCGAATATTGGTTTTCCATGATTAAAGTGGTTTCCATCGTCGTATTCATATTGTTGGGTCTTTCTTTGATTTTCTTCGGCTGGCCTAGCTCAAATCCGCCCACGGGTGCACATAATCTGATTGCTTACGGCGGGCTTTTCCCGAACGGTTTTACTGGCGTGCTACTGGCTGCCTGCATAGCCGTATTTAGCTTTGGCGGGATTGAGAATTCTTCGGCTGGCGCTGCCGAATCCGAGCATCCTGAACGCGACATTCCGAGAGCAGCAAGAAACATGATCTGGCGCCTGCTCATTTTCTACATCCTGGCAGTGGGCGTGATTGTGACGATGCAGCCCTGGACGCAAACGGCAGCATCAGGATCCACCCTGGAATCTTCTCCTTTCGTGAAGGCGCTAGACAGCGCCGGGATCCACGCGGCTGGTCACATTATGAATGCGATTTTGATCGCGGCGGCGCTATCAGCTGCAAACGGATGCCTCTATGCTTCCTCACGAATGTTCCATTCACTCGCCTTGGACGGTATGGCCCCTGCTTTTGCCGGCAAAACTAGCCACAGCGGGGCACCACGCGGGGCGGTTATCTTTGCGTCGATAGGAATGGTGGCCGCCTCCCTTATCGCAATTTTTTCAGCGAAGGTAGCGTTTGGATACCTAATGGGCGCGGTTATTTTGGCTATTTTGATTACCTGGATTGTGGTGTTTTTGACGCATATTCGTTTCCGTGCCGTGCGTAAAGCTACCGGCTTGGGCATTCCCAAAGCCCACCTGTGGGGCGCACCGTTTACCGCCTGGTTCGGAATTGCGGCCTGCCTTGCCGTGTTTATTTCCCTCTACTGGCTTATGCCCAATGTGTGGATTGCGGGGCCGCCCTATTTGTTGATTCTTTTTGGCGCCTACTGGTTGGCACGACGGTTTGGGAACATACCTCCGGCCGTCAAGCCTGAAGAACTGCCACGGATTGGTTAGTAAGGTATTGGCTAGTAATGGACTAACCGCTACTAGGAATTTCTAGTAAAGGACTAACCGCCATTAAGGGGTGGTTGGTACTGGACTGACCACTTCTAAGGATTGGCTAGTAATGCTAAAACCCGCTACTTTTCAGTAGCGGGTTTTCTTTATCGGTGCGGACTTCCACAAATGCAGTGTCCCAAATGCAGTGTCCCAAAATTTGAAACGAAACCCCGGAAAATCAACAAAAACAAGCTTCCGCAACACAAAAACCAAAAACTTGTGGAAGTCAGGTGTCGGCCAAGAGCACACCACTCCGTACCTAAGCAACATCGCTTTACCACGTATATTTCCAAACGCTCGCCACACGGTTTTCACACGTTACGCATCAATCCCCAGCTCGCGCCTCAAGCACGCCAGCCCATTTGGCCGATTCACCCGTCAATGCCTAACTCGCGCCTCAAGCGCGCCACATGCCCTCTCGCCCTCACATTGTAGTGAGCGGCTACCACACGGCCGTCTTTGCCCACAACAATCGTCGAACGAATAACGCCCTCATATTCCTTGCCATAGTTCTTTTTTGTCCCCCATGCACCCCAGGCGTCCATTACTTCATGGTTCTCATCTGAAGCCAACACGTAATTCAAGGAATATTTTTCGGCAAAGGACACCAGCTTCTCGACCGAATCCGGGGACACCCCAACAACCGTGTACCCCGTGGACGCAAACGAATTCAGATTATCCCGAAAATCGCAGGCCTGCGTTGTACACCCGGGCGTCATTGCTCGCGGATAAAAATACACGATAACACCCCGCTCTGCTTGCTGGGTGGCGTGCCTCAACGTCACGTCACCTTCCGGGGTGGAAAGCGTAAAATCAGGGGCTTCCTCGCCCACGCCCAAACGCTTATTTTCAGCCATTATGTAACCTCCAGTTCCAAAAAAATCGCCCTGTTTTATGTAGGGTAGCGTTCTTCTCTTTTGTACGACGACGATACGCGTCACCGTCGTCGTACATTTTTACACTCACGGTACGCAACGCATTACGCGGCGTAGAGATTGAGTAAGGCAATGTACCACCTAATAGTTTATTCTCAGTAGCGCAGGCGACACGATTGAATAATGTAGAGCGTATTCTCCAATTCTATGTTGCCTTCCAGGAACATCCAATATTGGAGTGCGAATCCGACGAGTCCGATCAGCATGAATCCGGGGCGGAATTTTCCCCTTAATTGGAGAGGTAATTCGGGGGCTTGATAACCGGCTGGAACCTTGGGCGCCACATATTTTTATGTCTTGTTAGGCGTCCGCGTGGTCTGTGGCGGGCGGGGTTGGGGAGTTGCTGTTTGTGTTGGGTGGGGATGTGGGATTTTAGTTTGCGGGTGTGGTGCGCACGGGGTGTTGCCTGTTCGCCTTGGTGCGCGGGTGTGGTGTTTACTTGCGTTCGCGAACGGGGTATTCGCTCAAAATGGAGATGCGGTTGAAGGCGTTAATTGTTACGGCAAGCCATTGGGCGTAGGCGAATTGTTCGTCACCCAAAACTTCTTGAGCTGCGTCTAATTCTCGGTGGGATTCGGCCGTGAGTGGGGTGCGTGTTGCGGTTTCCGCGACGGCGATAATGGCGCGCTCACGTTCGGAGAAAATGGTTGCCTCGCGCCACGCGGCGAGGAGGTCCAGCTTTTGCCCCGAAACACCGATTTTGCGGGCATCTGCGGTGTGAACATTGAGGCAGTAGGCGCAGGCATTAATTTGCGAGGCGCGAACCTTAATAAGTTCGGTTTCTTCGGGCGTTAAACCAGCCGCAATTGCTTCGGATGTGACGTTCGCGGATAGCGCGAGTAAAGCCTTGAAAGTATCGGGTGAAATTTTATCTAAATAGGGTTTACGTGAACTCATGTTCATAAAACATGCGTGCCACCTATTTTATTCCTGCTCGAAGGTCCCGTGTCTATTTTCACCGTTCTCTTAGCGTAAAAATCTCGCGTTAGCCTGAGTCGAAGCCGTATAATTGGTGGGTATGCCTTCACGTGAGTGAAAGGTGATGTCAGTGGGCACAACGCCCTTAACCGGGCATGTGCCCCTTGTTTATATGACTGGAGAAAATGTGAAGAGCTCCTACGAACAGCTCGAACCAACACGTGTGAAAATTGCCGTCGAGGTTCCTTTTGAAGATTTTAAGCCACAGATTGACAAGGCTGCTAAAGAAATCGGCAACCAGGTTCAAATCCCCGGTTTCCGTCGTGGGCACGTGCCTGCCCGCGTGCTTGAAGCACAGTTTGGCCGCGGAGCCATCGTCGAACAGGCAATCAATGATTCTATGGACGATTACTACCGTGTTGCCCTGGAAGAAAACAAGCTCACCCCGCTTGGACGCCCTGAAGTAACCGATATTGAAGGCCCCTACGAAAAGGGTGAAGATAAGCCGTTAACCTTTAACGTAACCGTCGATGTTCGCCCCGAGATTGTTATCCCGAACCCTGCGGACATGACCTTTACCGTTGAGAACGCCGTCGATACCGAAAAGGCTGCTGAAGAACGCCTCGTTGCACTTCAGGAACGTTTCGCAACATTGAAGGATGTTGAACGCGAAGCTGGCGAAAAGGACACCGTTACCATCGATCTAGTCGCCACTATTGACGGTGAAGAGGTGGATTCCGCGTCCGGTATTTCCTATCGTATCGGCGACGGAAACATGCTTGACGGCCTCGATGATGCCATTATGGGCAAGAAGGCCGGGGAAACCGTAACGTTTACCACCAAGCTTGCTGGCGGGGAACACGAAGGTAAAGACGCTGACGTCACCGTCACCGTGAATAAGGTTCAGGAATCTGAACTTCCGGAAGCCGACGACGATTTCGCTCAGGAAGCCTCCGAATTCGACACCATCGAAGAACTGCGTGAAGATCTTGCGAAGAAGGCAAAGGAAGCAGCCATTCAGGCCCAGGCAACTCAAGCGCGTAGCCTTATGCTCGAAAAGTTCCGTGAAGTTATTGACGTTCCGCTTTCGGATCGCATTATTAACGCACAGGTGGATGCACACTTGGAAAGCGAAGGCAAGGAAGGCGATCTGGAACACGCCAAGGATATTCGCGACGATCTTGCTAACGGCTTGCGTGAACAGATCATTCTTGACGTTCTTACCGAAAAATTCGGCATTAACGTTGAGCAGGACGAACTGTTCAACTTTATGATCCAGCAGTCTCAGATGTATGGCATGGATCCCCAGCAGTTTATTAGCTTGGTTGCTCAGCGCAACGAAATTCCGGCGTTCGCTAACCAGCTTCGCCAGGGCAAGGCGTTAATCGCGGCACTGCGTTACACCAATGTTGTGGATAAGGATGGCAACAAGGTTGATATTATTGCTGCCGTTGGTGAAAAGCCCGAAAATGAGCTCGTACCCGAATTTGGTGTAGCGACGGCAAAACCTGTAGCTAAGCCTGCAAAGAAGGCAGCCGCAAAGAACGACGCTGGCGAAAAGGAAGCCGATAAGGCTAGCAACACCGGCGATTTCGACCCCTCCACCAAGAAGGTCGACGAAGTTCTTGCCTACGCCGAAAGTGCAGATAAGGCAGAAGTTGCCCGCGTTCTCGAAGCAGAAAAGGCTGGAAAAGGCCGTAAAACACTGATTTCCAAGCTCGAAGCTCTCGCCTAAACAAAACGCGGTAGCCGGCAAAATTCAAAGCTCGGGGTAAATCAATGCCTAAACGGCAAACTGAAAAAACGCCCTGATAAGCGATGAATTTAAGATGCTAGTAACGCAAACAAACATATTTACATCGGGTGGTGGGTAGGTAAAGCACACGCTTTACCTACCCACCACCCGCTACAGCGCACACCATGCGCCATCAGCGAAAAACAACCGCTCATTCGTGAACACGAAAGAAAGTCCCACTACGCTTGCATGTGGTAGTGGGCAAAAATACCTGTCATGCCCACAAAGAATCCGCACGGGATTCAAGGAAGGAAAAACGTGACTACAATTGCTCCTCTGGCAACGGCTGGCGAACAGCCTATGGCATTTGGTGATGCTGTCTACCAACGTCTCCTTAAGGAACGAATCATTTGGCTCGGATCTGAAGTCCGTGACGATAACGCTAACCAGATTTGCGCACAGATGATGCTTCTTGCGGCGGAAGATCCCGAAAGCGATATTTACCTTTACATTAATTCACCGGGTGGCTCCGTTACCGCAGGTATGGCGATTTTTGACACCATGCAGTACATCCAACCAGATGTTGTTACCGTCGCCATGGGTATGGCCGCATCCATGGGTCAGTTCCTCCTCTCCGCAGGAACCCCTGGAAAGCGTTACATTACACCGCATACGCGCGTCCTCATGCATCAGCCCAGTGGCGGAGCCGGTGGCGTGGCGGCAGATATTCGTATTAACGCCAACCTTATTTTGCAGATGAAGCAGGAACTTTCCGCGCTCAACGCACAGCACACCGGAAAAACTGTGGAACAAATTCTTGAAGATTCAGAACGCGATCGCTGGTTCACCGCACAAGAAGCCCTCGAATACGGTTTCGTCGATCATATTATTGCGAACTCGCAAACAATGCTGAAGAAAACCACCAGCGACAACACGGAGGCAGGTAACTAATGTCGATAAACTTCAACGCTGCCGGGAACCTTCCCCACATGATGGGAATGACGGGCGGAAATACTTCACACGGCGCGAACGCCATGCACGCTGGTTCTGTAAACTCGGGCGCCACGATGCACGCGAACGCCATGCCCACGCACAAGGCAGGAAATATGCCCACCAACCGTTACGTTCTTCCCGACTTTGAAGAACGCACACCCTACGGATACAAGCGTTCCAACCCCTACACCAAACTCTTTGAGGACCGCATTATTTTCCTCGGTGTCCAGGTGGATGACGCATCCGCAGATGATGTGATGGCACAGCTCCTCGTCCTGGAATCCATGGATCCCAGCTCGCCCATCACCATGTACATTAATTCTCCGGGTGGTAGCCTCACGGCAATGACGGCAATTTACGACACCATGCAGTACATTAAGCCACAAATTCAAACCGTGTGCCTCGGGCAGGCAGCCTCCGCCGCAGCGATTCTTCTTGCGGCAGGAACGCCTGGACGTCGCCTCGCATTACCCAATGCGCGCGTCCTTATTCACCAGCCGGCAATGGAAGGAATGCAAGGCCAGGCAACAGATATTAGTATCGTTGCCGACGAGCTCGACCGCATGACGGACTGGCTTGTTGACACCCTTGCAAGCCACACCGGTCAGCCACGCGAACGTGTCCACCAGGATATTCAGCGCGATAAAATTTTGACCGCACAACAAGCTAAAGAATATGGCATTGTTGACCAGGTCCTCGAATCGCGCAAAGCGCCGGTAGAATCGGCTCGTTAACATTACGCACGATAGTTTTTCGCTGCGGCAACCTCAGTACATTTTCGCTACAGCAACATTACCGGGGCTGATTCTCGACGGATGCGAGATGAAACCCCGATAATGCGAATGGTTAATAAGAGGTTGTGGCAAATGTAATCCTGTGCCTGGTGCGTTCGTGCGCAAGAATTACTCAATCATAAAAAGGTAGCTTAAGCTGTCAACATGGGCGGGGTAGGAATACCCCGCCCATCGTCGTCGTACACAAAATAAAGGAAAAAGCGACTCCGCAAGTACCACGTGCCTAACAATAAACTGCGCCACAGCGGGTACAATAAACTGGTACGTCAAACACGCACACAATGCATGAGGAGAAAAATGGCAGCCACGATGGATGCGGCAGAAGCGTTAAAATGCTCATTCTGCCAAAAAACCCAACGGCAAGTGAAAAAACTTGTGACGGGTTCAGGCGTCTACATCTGCAACGAATGCATTGAACTCTGCAACGAAATTATCGAACAAGAACTCGGCACCCAATCCGGCGAAATGAACTTCGATAAACTCCCCGTCCCCGAGGATATTTATAACTTCCTCAACGATTACGTGGTGGGGCAAGACCGCGCGAAACGAACCCTTTCCGTTGCCGTATATAACCATTACAAACGTCTTTTTGCGCAGAACAACAACGGGAAAAACGACGACGAGCACGTGGAACTCGGGAAATCAAATATTCTTCTCCTCGGCCCAACAGGAACCGGGAAAACCTATCTTGCACAATCTCTTGCCCGCATGCTAGATGTTCCCTTCACCATTGCGGATGCAACCGCGCTTACAGAAGCCGGATACGTGGGGGAGGACGTCGAAAATATTCTTCTTCGCCTCATCCAGGTTGCCGATAACGATATTCAAAAAGCAGAACGTGGTATTATCTACATTGACGAAATCGATAAAATAACGCGCAAATCGGAAAACCCGTCCATTACGCGCGACGTTTCCGGTGAAGGCGTGCAACAAGCTCTTCTCAAAATCATTGAAGGGACAACAGCTGCCGTGCCGCCTCAGGGAGGACGCAAGCATCCGCAACAAGAACTCGTCCACATTAACACCGCCAATATTCTGTTTATTTGCGCGGGGGCTTTCGCGGGGCTTGAAGAAATGATTTCCTCGCGTCAGGGCACGCACGGAATCGGTTTCGGGGCGCAACTCCACGATCTCGATAAGGTGAAAGACGCGATTGTGGATGTCACCCCAGATGATTTACACAAATACGGGTTAATTCCTGAGCTTGTCGGGCGCCTACCCGTGATTGCGACTGTTGAGGCCCTCACGGAAAACGATCTTATTCGTATCCTCACTGAACCAAAAAATGCCATTATTAAACAGTACGAGAAACTTTTTGAGTTCGACGGCGTTGACCTCACTTTCACCCATGAAGCCCTAAAAGAAATCGCGCATGAAGCAATGACGCGCGGAACAGGCGCTAGGGGATTGCGTTCCATTATGGAGCGCGTCCTGAGTAAAGCAATGTTTGAAGTGCCCTCACGGGAAGAAATCGTAGAAGTTATTGTGACGGATGCTGCAGTGATAGGGACAGCAGACGTGCAATATCTGTATGAAGGTGAAGTGCGCGAAGGGAAAACAGCATGAGCGAACACAATACGGTGAATACGGGCGCAGGGATGAACGAACCCGCTTCCGCACCGATTCCTCACGAACTTGAAATATACCGTGCCCAACTTGATGTGTACGACGCACAACTTATTCACCTTCTCGCCTTACGTAAACAGGTCACGGATCGTGTGGGAGAGTTGAAGGCAAGGGTTCAGCTACCGCCACAAGATATTAAACGCGAATCCGAACAGGAAGCAAGGATTCGCACACTGGCGAAAGAAGCGGGAATTGAACCGGACTTTGCCCACGAGGTTCATATGATGATTGTTAACCACGCGACGGATAACCACCGGAAATTGCAGGAAGATAGCACCGGAATCTAAAACAACCCGTAAAAACCGCAGAAAACAACTGTAAAAACCGCGTATAGGGCGTGGAGCGGTGGGTGCAACAACATTTGCGTCTGTACACTGCTGGGCGCGTATCAAGCGCGTATAGGGCGATTAAGGCGTTATCGGGTGTATCAAGCGCGTATAAAGCACATATAAGCGTAGAGCGAGGGTGGGTGCGACATTTAATATCGCACCCACCCTCTGTGTAGAGAAAAACCGTATTGCCTACTAAGACTTACTTAGACCTACATAGGACTTACCTAGACCCGCCTAGACCTACTTAGTATCTCCGTAAATATCGTTCGCGATAGTATCAGCGAAGGCAGAAAGCACACGGGAGCGTCGAACCTTCATAGAAGCCGTGAGATACGTATTTTCCGTCGTAAAATCAATCGGAAGAATAACGAACTTACGGATTGACTCCGCACGCGACACCTGCGAATTGGCACGTTTCACTGCACGATCGATCGCCGCAATAATTTGCGGATCCTTCCGTGCTTCAGCCACCGGAATCTCAGGAAGCCCCTTATTTTTCAACCACAGTGGCAGCATGTCCGCATCCAAAGTAATCAACGCGCCAATAAATGGACGCTTATCGCCAACCACAACGACCTGGCTGATGAGCGGATGCCCACGCAAAGCATCTTCAAGAATCGCGGGGGACACATTCTTCCCGCCAGCCGTCACAATAAGTTCCTTCTTGCGACCCGTAATATACACGACACCATCACGAATCTCGCCCAAATCACCGGTCTTAAACCAGCCGTCCTGCGTAAACGACGCGGCCGTTTCTTCCGGATTATTCAAATATTCCTTAAAGACGTGATCGCCCTTCACGAGGATTTCACCATCGTCGTCAATAGAAATATGGCATCCGGGGTATGCCGGCCCCACACTACCAATCCGCTGGAACCCAGGACGGTTCACGCAGGTTGGGGCGGATGTTTCCGTGCAACCGTAGCCTTCAAGGCAGTTAATACCAATACTGCGGAAGAAATGCCCCAGACGCGCACCCAGTGGCGCGCCACCAGAAATCACCCATTCCAAATGCCCACCGGTGAGCGCCTTAATTTTCGAATACACGAGGCGTTCACCGATTTTGTGTTGCATACGAAGAGCCACACTTGGCCCAGTTTCCGTATCGAGAGCACGCGAATACTGGATGGCAACCTTTGCGTAATAACGGAAAAGTTTCTGTTTCGCACCCGTTGAACGGGCATCAATCGCGTTATAGATTTTTTCAAAAACGCGGGGCACAGCAAGCATGAAATGCGGTTTGAAAGATTGAAGATCGTTCACAAGAGTGCTCGTATCCGGGCAATATCCAATCTTTACACCCGCATACATCGCCAAAATGTTGGTGAAGCGAGCAAAAACGTGAGCCATGGGCAAGAACAAAAGAGTGCGTCGATTATTCCCCGTGAGCACAATACTCAACTCATCATCCAAGGTTCCGTTCATCACCACGTGAAGGAAGTTACGGTGTGAAAGAATAACGCCTTTGGAACATCCCGTGGATCCGGAAGTATAAATAATGGTGGCGGGATCATCGGCGTTAAGCGCATTCGTGCGTCGGTCGATTTCCGGATCCGTATCCATGGATCCCTTCGCCGCAATATTTTCCAGATCGTTATTTTCAATCACGTAAATGTGTTCAAAATGTTCGACGGAATCGATAATGGGCAAGAGTGTGGCTTTCAGTTGCGCATTTTCGGCAATTGCGAAACGGCAATGGGCGTCCTGGATAATCCATTCGGACTGCGAAGTTGAATCCGTTTCGTAAATCGGAACCGCCATTGCGCCAATAGACCACAGGGCAAAATCAATGAGCGTGAATTCGTAGCGGGTGTGGGACATGAGCGCCACACGTTCACCCGGTTCAATGCCGAGCGCAATAAAACCGCGGGCGAGCCTGCGATATTCTGCCTCAAAAGCACCCCACGTGATATCGAGCCAGGAACCGAGCGCAGATTTGCGAGAAAATGTGGGTTTTTCCGGTTGCTCCTGGGCAATATTGCGGATAAGCCAAGGGATTGTCATCTCTTCGGTAATGTGAATTTTACCCGGCGTGAATAATGTCGGGTTCTTTTTATCCTCAATATCTGCCATGACTCTCCTTATCTGCCACAGTTTCTGTAGATTCCGCGTGTGCGAAACCTTTTGCCTCACGCCAAATTTTCCGCCACTTTCATAGTCGAAACAGTGGTTCCATACTATGTCGTATGTACGACGAAAAAGAAACGCTGAGGTTACTTACGCCGAGATATTTACCCCGGACAAACATACGTTATTCAGACTATCAATAAAATATCAATAATGGCTTAATTCTTGAAAAATAATTATGGGTTAGGGCGGTGGTCATAATGTCACATTATGACGGCTGGGTAAAAGCCTTGTGGCTGAGACCTTTAGTCTCAGCCACACGATGAGTGCTTATTCTATGCTTTCGGTTTCTTCGGTTCCGGTTCGTTCAATTCACAAGCACCAACGCTAACAGCGTCTGTGTCGTTGTCGGGAATTGTAATGGTGAACTCGCCTTCAATATGTGTGGCGCCACGCAAATCGTCTGCAACGGCTTCCAAAGATTCCTTACCGTTTGTGTCACCGCTACGAGGAGCAATGATTTCGGCGTGTTTGAAGCTGGTGCGCTGGGAAACCTTCGCTGCGGATTTTACGCCACGCAAAACGGCGAGCGCCTGCCCGGCAAGATCCAGCAATTCAGCGTCCGCACCTTGAGATGCTTCACGTAACGGCTCAGATACAGGCCACTGCGCATGATGCACGGAACCCGTACGGTACCAGCTCCACACTTCTTCTGTTGCATACGGAATGAAGGGGGCGAGGAGCCTTAGGAACGTATCAACGCACACATTTAAGGTGACCTGCGCGCTCTTCGCGCCCGCCCCATCAGAGTATGCGCGATCCTTGACCAACTCAAGGTAATCATCGCAGAAATTCCAGAAGGAGGTTTCCGCAACTTCTAAGGCATGTGCGTGATCATATTTTTCGAAAGACTCCGTTGCCGTATCAACAACATTCGCCAAGGAGGCAAGCATTGCCTGATCAATCGGGTGGCAAACCTGAGACATATCAAGATCAATAGGCTCCCCACTGCCAGCCATGCCGAAAGCGAACTTGGAGGCGTTGAGGACCTTCATGGCAAGGCGGCGCCCAACCTTCATCTGCTTTTCTTCAAACGCCGCATCCACACCTAAACGCGCAGCTGCCGCCCAGTAGCGAACAGCATCCGCCCCGTGCTTTTCCAGCAGACCCATTGGGGTGACAACATTACCCTTCGACTTGGACATCTTCTTACGATCCGGATCCAAAATCCAACCCGAAATACCCGCGTGTTTCCACGGCAAATCCCCGAATTCAAGATGTGCACGAACCATAGAGCTAAACAGCCAGGTACGAATAATATCCTGACCCTGAGGACGCAAATCCATGGGATACACGCGCTCAAAAACATCACTATTCGTCAGCCAACCGGCGGCAATCTGTGCGGAGAGCGAGGAGGTCGCCCACGTATCCATAATGTCCTGTTCGCCGGAGAAACCACCGGGAACATCGCGTTGATCTTCCGTATATCCGGCAGGAACATCGGAGGAAGGATCAATGGGGAGCACATCTTCGCTAGGAACCAGGATTTCGTCGTAAAGAACCTCACCATTCTCGGAAACCTTGTACCACACGGGAATAGGCACCCCGAAGAAACGCTGACGCGAAATCAACCAGTCTGTATTCAGGCCCTTAACCCAATTATCGTAACGAACACGCATGAAATCAGGATGGAACTGAAGTTTTTGCCCGGCATCAAGAAGGTTGTCGCGCAAATCCTTGCCGTTGGCTTGCGTATATGCGCGTCCACCGTTACGGATATACCATTGACGCGAGGTCACGATTTCCAGGGGCTTATCGCCTTTTTCAAAGAAGTTTGTTTTACGGTTGGTTGGTTTGGGTTCACCAATCATTTCGCCGGTTTCCCCAAGTTTTTCGACGAGAATCTTGCGTGCAGTAAACGTGGTTTTCCCAGCGAGATCTGCGTATAGTTCGCGGGCTTCGTCGTTATTCAACCATTCTGGGATATCGCGAACCATGCGACCGTCTTTGCCGAGCACGTTACGCAACGGCAACCCGAGTTCGCGCCACCACACAATATCCGTGGTGTCACCAAACGTACAGCACATGGCAATACCGGCGCCCTTGTCCATTTCCGCCATGGGGTGGGCAAGAACCGGAACCTCCATACCGAACACGGGAACTTTCACGGCGCTACCGAAAAGATGCTGGTAGCGTTCATCATCCGGGTGGGCAATCAGGGCAACACATGCGGGGAGGAGCTCCGGGCGGGTCGTTTCAATAACCACATCTTCATTATCGGCATGGAAGGCGAGGGCGTGATACGCACCGGGATAATCACGTGCTTCCAGCTCTGCCTGGGCGACGGCGGTTTGGAAAGTAACATCCCATAGGCCGGGGGCCTGAGCCTGGTAGGCTTCCCCGCGTTCGAGATTGCGGAGGAACGCCGCCTGGGCAACCTTTTGCGCCTTTGCGCCAATTGTTTGATACTGCTGTTTCCAATCGACACTCAAACCGAGATAGCGCCACAGCGCCTCGAACTGTTTTTCGTCCTCTTCGGTGAGCTTGACGCACAGTTCAATAAAATTGCGACGAGAGATCGGTTTCTGATCGGCGTATTTAATGGATTTGCCGTCCCCACCATCATGCGGGGGAACAAAATTTTCTTCGTAGGGGAGGGATGGGTCGCAACGAACACCATAATAATTTTGGACGCGACGCTCGGTGGGAAGCCCGTTATCATCCCAGCCCATCGGGTAGAACACGGATTTGCCTTTCATGCGCTGGTAGCGCGCCATCGTGTCCGTGTGTGTATAGGAAAAAACGTGGCCAATATGGAGGGAACCGGACACCGTGGGCGGAGGTGTATCGATAGAATATACCTCTTCGCGTGGGCTACTCGAGTCAAAGGCGTAGGTGCCTTCCTCTTCCCAGGTGTGTCCCCACTTATTTTCGAGACCTTCAAGATTTGCGCGTTCCGGTACCTCCGTGTGATCGAGGAGTTCGGATGTTTCGTTGTAATGAGTCATGCTACCTATTCTATCGCGTGGGCTTGGTTGAACAGAGGTGAAAAATCTTCGCTTACGTCACGTTTGTGGGGTTTTTCCGGATGTGTATGTCGAGATTGTAGGTTCTCGAATGTTGGATTTTACGTTGTGCGCGGGTTCTATGCGGTGTTGGGTTGTGCGCAAGCGCCGCGGGTTCTACGTAGTGTTGCCTTGTGTGCGGGAGGCGCGCGGTGTAGGTTCTGTTCGGGTTTCATTGGTGGCAATCGGGATCCCACCCGGGGCGCCCTGCCTCTCGCCCAATGGCGCGAGTCTGTTCAGGAGTGAAGTGGAAAACTTCAGTGGCACCTTCCGCCACATGTGTTTCATAGACGACGGCAGAGCAGCTTGCCTGGAGTGGGGAATCGGGTGAAGGGGAGAGCGTCACAATCTCATATCCCGACCCGGCTACCGACGATTCCCATTCATACCCTCGATCCAACACAGTAATATTGGCGACGCCGGGTGCAACGAATACCGGAACCCCACCAACGGTTCCTTGTGTTGCCCTATGGTAGTGCCCCGCAATAATCGCGACGGGCTTAGGCATACCATTTTCTGGACGAATATTCTCCAAGGCATCCGCCAACTCATCCGTATCGCTTAAACGAAGAGCCTCATGGAGAAGAGTGGGGGCAGGTAGCGGAGGATGGTGAAGAACAAAAACATTCGCCCGATCATCTGCCTGGGCGTCAATCGCCCACTGAATTTGCTGACCAAGATAACCGTAACCCTTCCCCGGAACGCTCGTATCGACGGCAATAATGCGCAAGTCGGGAATCTCCGCGATAGACAAAATCGGATCATCGGGCATTCCTGGAAAGGCGAAAGCCTGGCGCATTCCCCGTCGTGCATCATGATTTCCACACGCCCACACAACAGGGGCCTTCCATGTACGTGCCAAGGCGCCAATCTTTTCCTCCGCCAAGCGGTACGATTCAACCGTGCCGTCGTCGGAAATATCTCCGCTCACAATAATTGCTGCGCACGGCTCGCCTTTTTGGGCATGGTGAAGAACCTTGTTGAGGCGCTCCGTCGTATCAATCACGCCACGGTGAAGGGAACCGTCCCCGAATAGGTGCGTGTCGGAAATGTGGAGAAGGCGGATATGTGGTGGTTGTAGAGTGGGCGTTGCCATTGAGAGTCCTTTGCTAGGCGATTTTTTCACTCGTCGTCCAATGGGAGAGTGGGAACCGCGTCGAGAAGTTCGCGCGTGGCTGGATGCTGGGGATGAAGCAGAATCTGTTGGGTTGTCCCATATTCGACAGCAGTTCCACTACGCAAAACCATGATGTTTTCACACAGTTGCTGGACAATTCCAAGATCGTGAGACACCACAACGAGAGTTAAATCGAGGCGGTGTCGCAAATCTGCGAGCAAATCAATCACCGTGGCTCGCACCGACACGTCCAGCGCGGAAACCGGTTCGTCGGCGATAATCACCTGGGGGTTGCTCGCAATCGCGCGAGCAATAGCCACCCTTTGGCGCTGCCCACCCGAAAGCTGGTGCGGGTAGCGTGAGGCCCAGTCGGGATTAATTCTCACCTTCTCCAGAGCCTGGCGTACCATATCGCGATGATCTCCAGGGGTATGAAGGAGTTGGAGAGGTTCAGAGATAATGCGCCCAATCGTTATGCGCGGATTAAGCGAAGCAAATGGATCTTGGAGAACAAGTTGGACTTCTCGGCGCAACCTATTAAGGCCACGTTTGCCGGCCACAACCTTTTCGCCGCGATACGTGACGCTACCGCCACTAGGTTCGCTCAACCCCAGCATGAGGCGGGTTAGCGTTGTTTTCCCGCTCCCGGATTCGCCAATTATCCCCAAAGATTCGCCTTTATTGAGGGTAAAGCTTGTGGGGGCGAGAGCAACCGTGTCCCGGTAGCGTTTCGTAATATCTTGGACGCGGAAAAGCTCGGTGGCGTGTTCGCCTGCGTGTTCGGTTGTCTGCTCGTTTTCGTTTTTGCCCGCGTGTTCGAGTGCCCGCTCTTTTTCCTGCTCCGTTGTCATGGCGCCTATCCCTCCTTGCGCAAACTTGTCTTGCGGGCGGCATCCACAAGTGTTTGTGTATAGGGGTGGCGGGGTTTGCGCAGAATCTGCTCCGTAGCACCAGATTCCACAATTTTCCCGTCCTTCATCACAATAACGCGTTGACTCGTCGTGTATGCAACCGCCATATCGTGCGTAATCATGAGAACGGAGGCGCAATCTTGACGCGCCCTATCGTCCATAAGTTTCAAAATATGCCTTTCCACGGTGGCGTCCAATGCCGTCGTCGGTTCATCGGCAATAAGAATCGCAGGCCGGCAACTCAACGCCATCGCAATCACCACGCGCTGCCGTTGCCCGCCGGAAAGCTCATGCGGGTAGCGGTTAATAATATCCGTGGGATGGGGCAACTCCACCATGCGTGCTAGTTCCTCGGCGCGCATGGCCACATCTTTTTTCTTTAAACCCAGATGGGCACGAGTTGCATACACCAGTTGATGTTTAATTTTTACGACGGGATTGAGCGCAGTTTGAGGCTCCTGGAAAACGCACCCGATGCGCAGGCCTCGAATACTGCGAAATTCTTTTTCCGACAGCCCCACAAGTTCCTTGCCTTCGAAAAGAATGGAGCCGGTGACGTGTGCATTACGGGGGAGCAAGCCTTGAATGGCGAGTGCAGTGACGGTTTTCCCGCTACCGGATTCGCCAATAATGCAGACTCGTTCTTCCTCGTCGATATCAAAAGAAATATTATCGACGACGATGGTGTTTCCGAAGGAAATACTGAGATTTTTAACGCTAAGTAGGGTCATGAATCTGCCTCCCGGCGTGGATCGAGGACATCACGCAGGCCGTCACCGAGAAGATTTAAGCCGACAATAGTTAGCACCAGGGCAATCATGGGAATAAATATAACGGTGGGGTGCGTGTACATGACGTTTTGATAGGTAGCGAGCATACGTCCCCAGCTGGGGGTTGGCGGTGGGGTGCCTACGCCAAGGTAGGATAGGCCGGCTTCCGTAAGTGCGCTAATTCCCATAATTTGGGTGACTCGAACGAGAAGTGTGGGGATGACCGCGGGAATAATGTGGCGCGATAGGAGCCACCAGGAACGCGCTCCGCTAGTTACCGCGAGGAGGACGTGATCGGATACGGTGGCGCGACGAAGCTCGGGAAGGACCGTGCGGGCAAGGCCGGGGGCGGCTCCCAAACCAATGGCGAGAGTGGATGTGAATGTGGAGCCCTTGAAAGCAGTAACCAAAATGAGGGCAATAATGAGGGTGGGGAAGGCTGTCCAAATATCGCTCAAACGTTCGGTGAGGCGGCGAATGAGGCGCGGCCCGTACACGATGAGGGAGGCTAAGGTGAGCCCGAGAATCAATGCGATGAGAGCACTGCCCACGCTTGTTTTCACGGTGACGCGCACGCCAATAACGAATAGCGTAAAAATATCGCGACCGAGCTGATCTGCGCCAAACCAGTGTTCTGCGCTGGGAGGAGCCCACGAATGCGAGGGGTTAACATCCTCGATACGGTAGGGAACCCAGATGTAGGACAGAATGAAGAGGAATAGGAGAGAGGTGGCGATAATAAGCCCGAAAAGCCCGGAAGGGTTGCGTAATAATTGGCGTAAACGTGTTTTGAAAGAAATCATGTTGCCACCCTTATTCGCGGGTCAAGGAGACGAGATGCCAGGTTGGAGAGCAACATAATAAGAATGACCAGGCTGGAGAGAACCATGAGGAAGCCTTGAACCATCACAATATCGCGTTTCGTTACACTCGCAACGAGGTGTTGCCCAATTCCGGGGAGGGCAAAAACTTGTTCGACAACAACGGTTCCCATAATAAGACTGGCCGCATCAAGGGCGATAACAGACAGCAGGGGTAGCCATGCATTTCGCAGAGCTTGAGTAAGAATTGTTCGCATATACCCCATGCCTTGAGCGCGGGCTGTGCGAACATAATCCTGGTTGAGTTGTTCCAGCATGGCGCTTCGGACAAAACGCGTGAGCATCGCGCCTTGAGGGATGGCAAGAGTGATCGTGGGAAGAATAAGGGAGCGGAAGGCTTCCTGTGGCGCTTCCCAACCAGCGCGGGGGAAACCCGTGGAGGGTAACCCGAAAGGGGCGGCCACATACATAATGAGGAGCATACCGACGACGAAGGACGGAACGGCGATCCCGAGCTGGCTCAGCCAAGAAATCAGGTGCCCCATTTTCGTGTGGGAGCGAACGGCCGCATATACCCCAACAATCAGGGCGAAAGCGAGGGCAAGGAGGAGGGAGAAAATGGCAAGGGGGAGGGTGACCTGCATTTTTTGAACAAGCTCTGAGGTCACACTGTTCTTGCTATAGGGGGACACTCCAAGATCTCCACCTAGGGCACCGCCCAGCCATTGTACGTATTGAACAATGACTGGGCGGTCCCATCCGTATTGGTGGCGAATCAAATCAACCTGTTCTGGTGTGGCATCAAATCCACCCATGAGTGTTGCCGGATCGCCGGGAAGAATATGGAGTGAGAAGAAAATAATCACTGATGCCGCAGCCAATGCTACAAGTGACCATGCAATTGTGGAAAGAATAATTCGTAGCGTCCGGGTTTTCTCCGGAGCTAAAAATTGTTCCTGCGCATGGCTGGGTGCAGTGACGTGAACAGACATTACTTCGTTGTTGCCACTTCGATTTCTGGAACGTAGAAGCGCGAAACAGTGCGGTTCGTCGGGAATCCACTCACACCTTCACGGGCGTAGGTTATGCACTTGCGTGCATAGAGCCAGTCGGATGCGGCGTCCTCACTAATATGCGTGGCAAGCTGAGCGAGTTTTTCGTCGCGCTCCTTTATGCTTTTCGCGCCGGTTGCTTCCTTCACAAAATCGGCAGACTTCGCATCACCATAGTTCCAGTAATACTTCGGGTTGCCATAGTTGAGAATCGTCCAGGGGTCAACGTGCAGAACAATCGTCATATCGTAGTTTCCGCCCTTGTAGACGTCTTGCATCCAAGTGCTGAATTCCATGGTGTCAATCTTGACGTCAACACCAATTTTCTTCAGCTGGGCAGCAATATATTCGGACATTGCGCTGTCATAGGTGTTAGCAACACGCAAGTTGAGCTTCAAATCCTTGACGCCAGCTTCGTTAAGAAGCTTTTTGGCTTCCTCAATATTATAGGGGTCAACCTGCGTGAGGCTATCGCTCCACTGTGGTGTATCGGGAACAACCATGGATCCCACACGGTAAATATCTCCGCCGAGTGCCTTAACAAGCCCGTCTTTATCTATTGCTTGGCGGATAGCGTGGCGAACTTTGTCGTTTGCCAGAGCCGGGTTCTTGTGGTTGAAACCGAGCGTCATCCACGAGGTGTCATTACCTTCGTAGTGTTTGAATTTGGCGTCATTTGCGAAACGCTGCTTGGTGTCATTGTCGGATTCGGTGAGGATGTCAATTTGACCGGAGGCCAGAGCATCTGCCGCGGCTTTCTGATCCTTGTAGTAGTGGTAAACAACCTCTTTGGTTTTTGCTTTTTTACCCCAATAGTTGTCGTTGCGCTTGAGGGTAACGGAGTCCCCGGTTTTCCATTCACCGAAGGTGTAGGGGCCGGTACCGTTGGATTCTTTATTCAAATCCTTGTTGTTATCGGAAGGAATAATCATTCCAGCGCTGTTTCCGAGCGAATCCAGAAGCGTTGTGTCACGTTCATTTAAAGTTACGACGACGGTTTCTTTACCTTCAGCCGTAATATCTTTGACTTTTTTCAAGGATTTTGCGCCCGGGTTCTTCGAATCGGGTGCGGTGGCCGCCTTCAAGCTGGCAACAACATCTTCGGAATCGAAATCGCTTCCGTCGTGGAACTTGACGCCTTTTTGAAGATGGAAGGTGTACTTTAAGCCATCGTCTGAAACGTCCCACTTTTTAGCTAGTGAGGGGACAACTTCACCCTGTTGGTTAACACGGGTGAGTCCTTCATATACGTTGTCAATACCGAGCTGTCGGAATGCCGCTCCACCCGTTGTTGTGGGATTAAGCCCACCGGTTTCAAGGCGGAAGCCAACATGAACTGTTGCGTTTGTATCGGCCGGGCCTTGAGATGTTGGGCTTGAACCGGAACAGCCTGCAAAAGATAATGCTGCGACTATAAGGAATGAAAGACCTGCAATTTTCTTCATCAGATTCCAATCGATCCGTGGGGAGCGAATCTCACCCTAATTTATTCTAATCATGGGTTGTGAGTTTATTCGGTGGTTATGAAAAATAGTGCACATGGTGAGACTGAAAGGCTATTTTGTATCTATCCAAGTTCCTTATCGCGATTAATACTTGCTTGAACGCCACGTAACACGGCGGCGCGGAATCCGGATTCTTCCATTTCCACCACGCCGGCAACCGTTGTTCCACCAGGTGACTGCACAGTATTAGATAAATCGGCGACGGATAATTCGGAATTCAGGGCAAGAAGGGCGCTACCGAACACCGCTTGGGTGGCAATAAAATTGGCGTCTTTTTTGGCCAGGCCATTCTTTACCGCGGCCCGGCTGAGGCTGTCAATAAATTCAAAGGTGAAGGCCGGCGAACATCCGGCAATGGCGCTAAATGTAGAAAATTGGGAATCCTCTATATCTTGTGTGCGTCCAATAGCTGTGAACAACTGTGAAATATGGTTGCGGGCTTGTTCGGTGACGTTGCTGTTGTAAGCCAGGCCCGTCATGGATTGGCGGACAGATGCTGCAACATTGGGAAGTGCCCTGGCGATTGGCTGTGAGGAGTGTGCCCACTGAGCGAGTGTTATAAGGCTAATTCCTGCGGCGATGGAAACGATGATGGAGGAGGCTTGGGTTGCACTTTCGCGTATTTCTTCCATGAGGGCTTCCATTTGTTGAGGTTTTACCCCAAGAATCACAATTCCTGAACCAACAGCATGTATAAGATCCGTGTTGTTTTCCGCTACTTGAACTCCCGTGCGGGTGGCGAAATCTTCAGCTTTCGCCAGGGTTCGATTGGAAATAATAATGGTGCGAGGATCTGTTCCCGAAGCAATGAGGCCTTCAACAATAGAGCTACACATATGCCCAATTCCAATGAAACCGATTGTTGGCGCCGTTGGCGTAGTTAAGGGTGTTGCTACTGTTGTCATGGCTTGTCTCCCTCCACGTGTCCCTCAATATTCGGTGAATATTCTACCGCGCCAAAGTGAACTCAAAAGTATCCGGTTGCCAAATAATGCCATCTAAGGAAAAAATAATTAATATTTCATCACTTCTATACTATTTCCTGGTGTGAAAGGCTGTTCCGTCATTGCCCTGATGGTTCGTCGCGCAATATGGTTAATCTATAGGGTCTATGGACAATACCTTCACGTATAACGAAAGGGGTATGATGGCACAGCAAAGGATTGCGCTCGTGACAGGAGCATCAACAGGGATTGGTGCGGCAACGGTTCGTCGTCTATGTAAGGACGGTTTGAAAGTTGTGGCGGCGGCACGTCGCAAAGAACGTCTTGCACGGCTTGCGGAAGAAACCGGGTGCGAATATGTCGTCGTCGATATTACGGATGAAAAATCTGTGGCGGAATGTGTGCGTAGGGTGAACTCCCTGGGCGGGCTTGACGTTTTAGTGAATAACGCGGGTGGCGCTCGCGGAGTTGATAGCGTTGCCGAGGGAAAAATCGACGATTGGCGCGCTATGTATGAGTTGAATGTTGTGGGAACCTTGCGGATGACGCAGGCATTTTTGCCACAGTTGCGTGAACGTGCCGGAGATATTGTGTTTATTACGTCGACGGCAGCTCAGGAAGCCTATAAGGGTGGGGCAGGATATACTGCCGCCAAGCATGCTGAACGCATGATTAAGGACACCTTGCGTTTGGAGTTGTTGGGTGAGCCTGTGCGTCTTATGGAGATTCGTCCCGGAATGGTGATGACGGAAGAGTTTTCCTTGAACCGTTTAGGGGATAGGAAGGCCGCGAAAGCCGTGTATGCGGGCGTGGATGAGCCACTTCTGGCTGAGGATATTGCGGATATTGTCGGCTGGGTTGTGGGCGCACCGAAGCACGTGAATGTGGACAGTGTGGTTGTTCGTCCGGTGATGCAGGCAAATTCGTGGACGGTTGCGCGTGAAGGACACAAGGATAAAGAATTGCCGGCGAGGTAGGAACTTTAACGACGATGTAGGAGCCTTGCCGGCGAGGTAGGAACCTTAGTTATGCACAGTTTGTGGATAGTATCGTATGCACATCCTGTGGAAAAATTTAGAAACACAATGACCTTGTGGATACGTCCACGGGGTCATTTTTTGCACCGTTATTCTTGATTTCACGACGAAGGAGGAGCAATCCATACGAACAGCCGGGCAGAAAACATGCGAAAGGCTATGCCTTGAGTGGAAAGTTGTCCCTCCCACATGTCATTGTGTGCGAAGGAGGAATCATGAGTGCCGGCAGTATAGATATTGAACCCGCCGATGTTGCCAGAGTGGAAAATGCGCTCGAAGCAGTGGCACACCAGGTGAAAGCCCTGGATCCGAGTGTGCTACCTATAGGTTCAAGTGGTCTGAATTTTTCCCCAAGTGTGGGTGCGGCCCTCAATGAGGCATGCGGATACCTTTCTCAAAAATCCGTCGAATGTGCCCGTTTTCTTCACCAAACATCCGAGAATATGAGCGAAGCTCTCAAACTGTATGAGGATGCAGATATGCGTAGTCACGAAAGTTTCCATCGTCTACAGCTACTTATTGAGGGGGTGGCGTATGCTCTCCTGGGATGATATAAGGACAATTCAACCTGCATTCTTGGCTTCATCCCTGTCACAGTGTGCCACCATGATTCGAAAAAGCCACGAACTACGCAAAGAAATACACGATATGCGCAAACCACTGTGGACGGGGCTAGGTGGCATCGCATGTAGTGGACGTATGAAAAAGGTGGAGCAGAGCCTTTCTTATGTGAATGAAGCGTGGGAGTTTTTCGGCAAGATTTTAACGAACCTCCACTACCGTTTATCCAAGGTCTGCGCGGTTCGTGATGAGGCTTTAACACGTATCGCTCTTAACGGTTTTACCGTTGATCACCCGGGGCGAGTCCGGGACATGTTTGATCAGGGACAAGCACCGCAGGTGCAGGCAGTTGTCGGTATTGATCGAAAACAAATGCTCAAAGAAACCCAGGTTCTCGTCGACACAGCCCTTCGTCAAGCAGGGCAAGCCCAACAGTGTGCGATTGATGAATCTAAGGCGTTGATTCGCGGAAATTATGATGCGATTTGCGAAGTCGGCGCACAGTACCCGTCGATTCTTTCCATCTTCGGTTTATCTGCCACGCCTACATCGCTACCAGAACACGAACGGATGTTTGGCGTCGTATCTATGAGCCCGGAAAAAGCGGCATTTTGGTGGGCGAGTAAAACCTCGGAAGAACAGGAAAAACTGCTTCATTCGTATCCGGAATTCCTCGGTTTGTTAGGAGGAATACCCGCAAATATTCGAGATAGCGCGAATCGTCGTGTATTAAAGAAAAAAATAGATGAGGTAGAACGGGAACTCCCCAAGGCGCGCAAACAATATCAAGAATTAAACAAGAAATTATCAGAGACGCCCGAAACAAGCAGGGATTACGCCGACATAGCTGGGAAGTGGGGAAAGGCGAGTGCTCTGTACACGTCCTTGCAACAACGCCGCGATGCATACCTTGCCATACGCGACAGCATCGGGCTTGACAAAAATTGGAAAGACGTAACAAAGGGAGGCCCTGAACGCCAACTGGTGAGTTTTAAAGATGTCGGGCAAGCAGGTGCTCGTCGCCCACAGGCGGTTGTAAGCGTGGGGAACCTCGATACCGCGCAGACGGTTGGGGTTTTTGTTCCAGGAATGGGTACGACGGTATCCGGAGAACTTGTTTCGCATACCTCGAATGCGGCATACATGCATTCACGGGTGGAAAAGGAACTCATCCGTACTGGCAAAAGAGACGAGGTGGCGATGGTAGCCTGGTTGGGTTACGACCCCGCATCGAATGTCACGGATCTTACGGGATTCGGAGATTCAAGAATACGTGAGGGAGGGCGGGATTTGGCGTCGTTTCTGGAAGGACTCGATGCGCAAAGAAAAATGTCCACGGGCGCTCCCATCACGAACCTTATTGTTGCGGGGCATTCGCAAGGCAGTACGGTTTCCTCCCAAGCAATGATGGACGTAAAACCAGGAATTGTGCGTCACTATATCGCGTATGGAACCCCCGGAATGAGGGGTGCCGGTTGGGATCTCAATACGGGAATGGAAGCAACCGGAACGTCACAAAGTAACCATGTGCTTTCTATTCGCGGGGATATTATTGACATTCCTAATGCGGTCAACGGGGGAAATCTTGGGGAAGAATACAATATTTTAGGATATAACCCGCGTGTCGATCCCCATTTTGATCACCATACTTACCCTTCCCAAGGAGGAGTAAGTCTGGGTACGCCCGTAAAAAACCATTCAGCCTATGTTCAACCGCATCACACCGTCGCAACCAATGATTTCGTGGATATTATGACGCGCGACGCGCCGCCTCGCCACTGGAGGAGGAAGTAGAATTCTAACCCTTATATACAATGCGGTGCGAGATTTCTATAATTATCTGTATGGCTACAGGCAAGGAAGAACAGCGCGCAGTTACTCCAGCTGAGGCTATGCAACGCATTAAAGAACTCGCTGAACGACGGAAAAATTCTCGCGTTATTATCGCCCTAGTGGGGGCACCAGGGGCAGGAAAATCAACATTTGCTAACGCCGTCGTCAATCTTCTCAACGAGGAAGAAGAGGCAAGCGCTCAACTTTTCCCTATGGATGGTTTCCACCTATCCAATGCAGAGCTAGAACGCATTGGTAAACGCCAACATAAAGGTAGAATCGATACCTTCGACGCATACGGTTATCTTGCCTGTGGGCGCAGAATTGCTAACGCCTACCAGCAAGAAGATGTTTTCATTCCCATATATTCGCGCATTGTTCATGAACCCATTGCTGCCGGGCTGTGCATTAACCGGAATACCCGCCTGATTGTGAGCGAAGGCAACTATTTACTCGATGCCTCCGAACCGTGGTGCCATCTGGTTAATGTGTTCGAAGAAATTTGGTTCCTTGACGCAGATCCACAAATTCTTGAAGAACGCCTTGTTGCCCGCCATGCCCACGAAAACATGGATTCCGCGCAGGCGCGTGACTGGTGTGCCACAGTTGATATGCCAAATGCACAACGTATCGCCACCTCACGTGACAGGGCTGACTGGTGTTTCACACCCGCAAAACTGGATTTATCACAGTCAGGGCATTATCATTAGCGATGATTGGCTATGAACCGGCCTGCGTTAATGCGAAAGGTTCCACGCAACCTCGCGGTTATTCAACCGTGGCATTGTGCGGAAACACCTTACATTAACCGGGGTATCACCGGGGAGCTTTCGGAAGAACAGGTCAGCGTTATTCGCGCATGGTATCTATGCGTGTCGTGTTTTGCGAGTTTTCGCACGTGCCCTAGTGGCGTGTGAATCTTCAGCAACAATAACGAAACCCCAGTAGAACCGAACGTCTGGACACGTTACGTCCCCAATGAGTGGCTACACATCAACCCGTGTGGAGCAAACGAGGTGGTACCGCGGTTCCGGTTATTCGGCGTCGTCCTCTTCAATACAGTGGAATACAAGAGGAGAAACCGCGTGGATAAGAAAACATATCCGCTTCACCGTGAAGGCAATATCGTCGCCTCACCCAATTTCCCCAAACTTGAAGAAGAAACACTCGCGTTCTGGAAAAAAGACAACACTTTCCAAGCGTCCATTGATAGCCGTGAATCAGGCCCACACGGCTCCAACGAATTCGTTTTCTATGATGGCCCGCCTTTCGCCAACGGCCTGCCACATTACGGCCACCTTCTCACTGGTTACGTGAAGGACCTTGTTGGACGCTACCAAACCATGCTGGGGCGCCGCGTCGAACGCCGATTCGGCTGGGATACCCACGGACTACCCGCAGAACTTGAAGCGCAACGCCTCCTCGGAATCGATTCCACGGAAGAAATCGAAGAGATGGGCATTGAAAAATTCAACAGGGAATGTCGCTCCTCAGTTCTTCGCTACACCAAAGAATGGGAAGATTACGTTACCCGACAGGCACGCTGGGTCGATTTCAACAACGACTACAAAACTCTCGATACCACCTACATGGAATCAGTGCTGTGGGCATTCAAAACCCTCTACAATAAAGGGCTTGCCTACGACGGATACCGCGTTCTCCCATACTGTTGGAACGACGAAACGCCGCTGTCCAACCACGAACTCAAAATGGACGACGATATCTACCAGGATCGTCAAGACCAAACAGTAACCGTCGGTTTGCGCCTAGAAACTGGCGAGCTTGCCCTCATCTGGACAACAACCCCGTGGACCTTGCCCTCCAATTTAGCTATTGCAGTCGGGCCGGATATCACGTACTCCGTCGTCGTACCACAAGAAGGAAAACTCGCCGGAGAACGCGTTATTATTGCCGAAGCGCTCGTCTCCTCCTACGAAAAAGAACTGGGGGAAGATGCTCAAACAGTTCAGCAGCTCAAAGGTAGCGACCTCGTTGGGCGAGCATACGCACCGATATTCGACTACTTCATGAACCGCCCGGATAATGAGGCACTAGGCCCGCACGCCTACCACATTATTTCCGGCGACTTCGTTACCACAGAAGACGGAACCGGGCTTGTTCATATCGCTCCCGCCTTCGGTGAAGACGATATGTTTATCTGTATGGACGCTGGAATTCGCGCGGTTGTACCCGTCGACGAAGGCGGACGCTTCACCAAAGAAGTTTATGATTACGAAGGAACCCAGGTATTCGACGCCAACAAACTCGTAATTCGCGACCTGCGCGACGGATCTGGGCCACTGGCGCGTCGCCCCAAAGCAGAACGCGCCGTCCTCGTCCAAGAAAAAAGCTACGTCCACTCCTACCCGCACTGCTGGCGTTGCCGCAAACCACTCATCTATAAAGCAGTGTCCTCCTGGTTCGTGAAAGTCACCGCGATTCGTGATCGCATGGTCGAATTGAACGAGGAGATCGAATGGACACCCGACCATATTAAACACGGACAGTTCGGCAAATGGCTTGCTGGCGCTCGCGACTGGTCCATTTCCCGTAACCGTTTCTGGGGAAGCCCCATCCCGGTGTGGCGCTCCGACGATCCGAACTATCCGCGCGAGGACGTGTACGGCAGCCTTGAGGAAATCGAACGCGATTTCGGGCGCCTACCACGCAACGAACAGGGCGAAGTGGACCTCCACCGCCCCTACATTGACGAATTGACGCGCCCAAATCCGGACGATCCGACCGGAAAATCAACAATGCGCCGCATTGCCGACGTGTTGGACTGCTGGTTCGAATCCGGATCCATGCCCTACGCGCAGGTTCATTACCCCTTCGAAAACAAGGAATGGTTCGAGGATCACTACCCGGGCGATTTCATCGTCGAATATATTGGGCAAACACGCGGATGGTTCTACACCCTCCACATTTTGGCGACGGCACTCTTCGACCGTCCCGCATTCCACACCTGTATTTCTCACGGAATTGTGCTGGGTGACGATGGGCAGAAAATGTCCAAGTCCCTACGCAATTACCCCGATGTGTATGAAATGTTCGACGAGGTTGGCGCCGATGCCATGAGGTTCTTCCTCATGAGTAGCCCCATTGTGCGAGGCGGAAACCTTATTGTTACAGAAAAAGGTTTACGCGACACGGTTCGCCACGTTTTGCTTCCGCTGTGGAACTCCTGGTATTTCTTTGCGCTTTATGCCAGCACCTGCGCGGGAGGAGAGGGCTACCTTGCCAAGCGTGTGGAGCGCGTTGAAGGGCTCGACGTCATGGACCGCTACCTCTTGGCGAGCGTCAAAAACCTTGCCGATACGGTGAGAACCCAGCTCGATGCCTACGATATTCCCGCCGCATGTGAAGAGGTTCGTGGCTTCCTCGACCTACTCACCAACTGGTATATCCGCACATCGAGGGATCGTTTCTGGAATGAGGACGAAAACTCCTTCGATACCTTCTATACGGCACTCGAAACGCTGATGCGCGTGATGGCGCCTTTGGCTCCACTTGCCACGGAAGAAATTTGGAAGGGATTGACGGGTGGACGCTCCGTACACCTGGAGGACTGGCCGGTATTGCCCGAAGAATGGGCAAACGAACCGTTGCGCAACGCCATGAATGAGGTGCGTGACGTTGTGTCCGCAGCGCACAGCCTGCGTAAAACACACAAGTTGCGTGTACGCCAGCCTTTGCGTTCCCTCTCTATCGTCACGACGATGGACTTGACACCATTCGCCGAGCTGATTGCTTCAGAAGTGAATGTGAAAGATGTCCATGTTGTTGCACCTGAAGAATCCGGCATGAAAGCAGTATTTGAGGTTGGAGTCCAACCACGCGAACTTGACAAGGAAATGCGCAAACTCACCTCGAAACTGTTTAAGGCAGCTAAGAGCGGAGCATGGGAGGATGGCGAGAACGGCGCAATCGTTCTTCACGCCGACCCGGACGTTGTGCTTTCCCCCGGTCAGTTCACGAAGTCTGTGAGTGTGCAGGCTGAAGAAGGAACCGTCGCAACCGTATTGAACTCTGGTGCTTTTGTGGCTCTCGATACGGAACTCGACGAGGACTTAATTGCCGAAGGTTATGCCCGTGATATTGTGCGTGCCGTTCAAGATACGCGTAAGCAAGAGGATCTTCACGTGGCAGATCGCATCGTTCTTGCCCTAACGGTTCCTAGTGAGCGCGTGGAGGCAACCGAGAAATTCTTGGATCTCATTAAGGGTGAAACACTTGCGGTTGAAGCCACAGTCCAAGCCGGAGCTGAACTCGCCGTGAACGTCAAGAAAGTAGAAACGGAATAAATGAATCACAACAATGCTGGGGGGCGTGATGCTTCTCCACAGAAAAGTGGCGACGCAACCCAGGAGTTAGCGGAAAATATTGCCCTTGATTTTGAAGTAGAGGGCATTTACCGCCAGATCCTCACCCGTGCCCCCGAGCACAAGGTTCAGCCTTCTCTTCAGCGCGTTGAGGATTGCCTGGATTACATGGGTAATCCTCAACGCGCCTACCGCACGGTTCATATCACAGGGACCAACGGTAAAACTTCAACCGCGCGCATGGTCGAATCTCTCCTGCGTGAAAAAGGTTTGAAAACGGGACGTTTCACATCCCCGCACCTTGAATCTGTCCGTGAACGCATGAGCATTAACGGCCAAGCAATTTCGCGTGAAGATTTCATTCAAGCCTGGCACGATGTGGAGCCTTTCGTCGAACTTGTTGATCGTGAATCGGCACGAAACGACGGGCCACGTATGAGCTTCTTTGAAGTTTTTGTGGTGATGGCATATCAGGCTTTCGCCCAGGCTCCCGTCGATGTGGCTGTGATGGAAGTCGGTATGGGCGGACGCTGGGATGCAACGAACGTTATTGACGCTGATGTTGCTATCCTGACCCCGATCGCCATGGACCATGAGCGCTGGTTGGGTTCCTCCTTGGAATCCATTGCCGGCGAAAAAGTGGGCATTATTAAACCGAACTGTACGGTTGTGAGCGCCACCCAGCACGATTCTGTTGCCCACATTATTGCCGATTCTGCCCGGGAGAATCACGCCCACCTCATCACATACGGTGATGAACTGCGTGTTTTACATCGCGAAACCGCGGTGGGTGGGCAAATGTTGAGCATCAACACCCCGGCAGCGCGATACGAAGATATTCCGCTTTCCTTGCGAGGAGAATACCAGGCAGAAAACGCTGCACTTGCCCTGGCAGCTGTGGAAGCATTCTTCGGCGGAGGTGCGCTTGACGGAAGTGTAGTGGAACATGCGTTAATGGCTGTTTCATCACCGGGAAGGCTCGAAGTTGTCCGTTCTTCTCCCACGGTTATTATTGATGCCGCCCATAATCCTCACGCTGCTGCCTCCACGGCGCAGGCTTTGGAAGAATACTATCCGGGCAACCGTGTTGGCGTGATTGCTATGATGGCGGATAAGGACGTGGAAGGAACCCTCGGGCAGCTTGAACCAGTTCTTGACCATGTTGTCATCACCGATATGGACACTGATCGTGCCATGGATGCCGAAGATCTCGCTGAAATTGCGCGAGATGTTTTCGGTGAAGATCGCGTTAAGGTAGAACGTCAACTGCTTACGGCAATCGACACGGCAGCAAGCATTGCGGAAAGCGAGAACACGGAAGCCTTAGTTGCGCCAGTCGTGGTGGTTATTGGATCCATTCAGCTCATTGGCGCGACGCGTGCCCTCATGGGGAAAAAGGCGCCGGACGGAGCCGAATAGGATGCCTATATGTGCGTTATGTTGTGTGATGGCAGGTTCCGATTGTGTGTCGCGTTACCGCAAGGCTACTAAGGGTGTGTTACGGTGTGTAAGAATTCGTCTCGGATAGGCGAACCATTATCGGACATGCGCCGTGAGCGAGCTATGTTCGTGACATGCGCGCGTAGCTCTCGTTTCACCTTCGCTAAAAGACCGCCGGGAATGAGCCGAACATTGTCGGAAGGATATCCCGAATGTATTTAACATCGCTAAATTTGCGTGGATTTAAATCTTTCGCCTCTTCGACGACGATGAAATTCGAGCCGGGCATTAACGCCATCGTTGGCCCCAATGGCTCAGGAAAATCCAATGTCGTGGATGCCCTGGCCTGGGTGATGGGAGAACAGGGAGCAAAAACCCTGCGTGGTGGCCAAATGAGCGACGTTATTTTCGCCGGAACCGCCACACGTTCCCCGCTTGGACGCGCCGAAGTTTCCCTCACCATCGACAATAGCGACGCCACCCTCCCCATCGACTACACGGAAGTCACCATTACACGCACCCTGTTCCGCAACGGGGGTAGCGAATACGCCATTAATGGCAATCAGGCGCGCCTTTTAGACGTCCAAGAACTCCTGAGCGACACCGGTATGGGCAAAGAAATGCATGTCATTATCGGCCAGGGGCGCCTTGACGAGGTCCTCACTTCTTCCCCGGAAGGCAGGCGCGGAATTATTGAGGAAGCTGCCGGTGTGCTCAAACACCGTCGTCGTAAAGAAAAAGCGTTGCGCAAGCTGGAGAACATGAAGGGGACGCTGCAACGTATTGAGGATCTCGCAACTGAACTTCGCCGCCAGCTAGGCCCCCTCGCACGGCAGGCCGATAATGCCCGAAAAGCGCAGGTGATTCAGGCTGTGGAGCGTGATGCCCGCGCGCGGCTCCTCGCCGACGATATTGCCCGCCAGTTCGCTCGCCTCGAAACAGATTCGCATGATGAAGCGCGTTTGAAGGAGCTTCAGGAACGCAATGCGCGCGGTTTGCGCGAAACCCAGGAGGAGATGGATGCCCTGCTGGCGGGGCAGGCGGATTTGGAGCCTCTCCTTGCCCGTTCGAGGCAGTCCTTGGAACGTATTGCAAGTTTGGAGGAGCGTTTCCGATCTTTGCAACAGCTCGCGGCGGAACGTGCGCGGAGCCTTGCGCGTGTGGGGGAGCCAACCGGGACGGATCTTCCCGAGGAATATCGACGACGAGCCCAGCGCGCCCGCAAAGAAGAGGAAAGCTTAAAGGCGCGAGCAACCGAGGCGCAGGACGCTTTGACGCAGGCAACGCAAGCACGGCGTGTTGCGGAGGAAAATGAACGTGATATTACGGTTGCTTACGGGCGCCTGGTTCGCCAACAGTCTGAACATCGTGAACGTACCGCACGGGTTGCGGGGAAAATTGCTGCTGCGACGTCCCGTGTGGAGGCTTTGCGTGAAGAAAAAACACGGTTAGGGGACGACGAAAAAGTTGCGTCGAAGCGTCATGAGGACGCATCACACAATGTTGCGAAGCTCGAAGAGGAGGTGGCGAGGCACGGCGGGGGAGAAACTGGTGAGGACGTGTTGGCTACCGAACATGCGAAGAACACGCAGGAACGTATCCATGCGAATCACGTTGTTCACCAGGCCCGCAAGAAACTCAGCCAGGCGCGAGAGAATGTGGCGAGTTTGACGGCTGTTGCGCGAACCTTAGAAAAAAGTATTGAACCGAATGATGCTAATGCTTGGGCACGCAAGCGGGCTACAGGTTCAGTGAAAGACTTTATTGATGTCGAACGTGGTTGGGAAGCGGCTGCGGAAAATGCTTTAGCTGGTTTGGCTGGCGGTGTTGTCGTCGAAAATATTGATGATGGTATTGAGATGTTGCGTCAGGCTGCCAGCCAGAAAACCGGGCGGTTGGCTGCGTGGGTTCTCAATGGTGTTGCCCGCGAATCCACAAAAGATTCTTCGCAAGATCACAGTGCTTTTCTTGATAGTGTCGCTCGACGAGCGCTGAGCCGTTTTTCACAGAATGAGAATAATGTGGCGGTGTGCGCAACGGATGTTATTTCCGGGAAAAATGGTGCAGATTTTACGGGGAAACTTGCCGGGACGGTGCTCTGCCACAGCCTAGAGGTGGCTCGGGAGCTTGTTGAATGTGGCGCTCTTCGCGTCGTTACATCACACGGTGATGTTCTTACCCAACACGATGTGAGCGGAGGGCAGGCTACCGCCCAATCAGTGTTGGCTACACAGCGCGCCTACACGGATGCTTTAGAGAACCAGCGCCATGCACAAACCGAGGTGGAAGAATGTGAAGAATCCTTACGCCAGGCTGAGGAAGCCCTCCAGGATGCACGTAGCCGTGAGGATGTAACGGGTGCAAAGCTCAAGGAACGCGATTCTGCACTTGCCGCAATAACAGCCCAGTTGGGTGCTGCCAGGGATAGCGTGCGATCTGCACAGGCAGATATGGATCGTATTGCTCAAAGATCTCAGCATGTTGAAGGACAGCTAATTTCACATTCTGAAGAGCTTGAGACTCTTCGCCAACAGCATGAAGAACTCGCGGCCCAACCCGCGCTGTGGGAAGCGGATTTGACGAAACTTGAATCGCGTCGTGAACCTGCTCGAACCGCTGCACGCCAGGCACGCGAGGCGGAAACTCAGGCGCGTCTTGCTGTCCGAACAGCAGAAGAACGCCTGCGTAGCGTCGTGGGTAAAGCGGATTCTTTGGATCGGCGAGCGCGTTCGGAAGAAGAACGTTTAGAGCGTGAAGTGCGCAGTGCCAAGCGTGCAAGTAAAGCTAGAGAAGAAGCGCTTAAAGTTGAGGAACGAGCACGCCAGGCCTTGAATCTTGCCCATCGTCTGCGTGAAGCCCTTACCCAGGAACGAACAGATGCCGAAACGGAGATGGGGATTCTTAAGGCTCAGCAGAACACCATCCAGGTAAGAATAGCGGAGTTGACGAAGGAAGAACGCGAGCTCGCAGATTCCACACACCGTCGTGAACTGATGTTGGCAGAACTTAAAGTTCGTCTCGAACAGTTGGAGACGACGGCGAAAGCCGAGCTAGGCATGAACGCCCGCACCATCGTCGAAGAATATGGGCCACTGGTTCCCGTACCAACAGACACCGAAGGCGAAACTGTTCCGTATGTTCGTAAGGAGCAGGAAGAGCGCCTGGCTAAAGCGCAACGCCAGCTTGCCAGGCTCGGGAAAATTAATCCTCTCGCGCTCGAAGAGCACGCAGCTTTGGAAGAACGCCACAACTATGTTTCCGGGCAGCTTGAGGATATGAAGAAATCGCGCAGGGATCTGCTGGAAATTGTGCGTGAGTTGGATGCAAAAGTAACGCAGGTGATGGAATCAGCTATCCGGGACGTCTCCCAGCAGTTCGGTAAGGTTTTTGAACGCCTTTTCCCGGGAGGGCACGGAAAACTTGTAATGACGGAACCCGATTCCGTATTGACGACGGGTATCGAAATTGAGGCGCGCCCGCCGGGAAAGAAAGTGAAGCGGTTATCTTTGCTGTCGGGCGGGGAACGCTCGTTGACGGCTATTGCTTTCCTCGTGTCGATTTTTATGGCGCGTCCTTCACCGTTCTACGTTTTGGATGAGGTTGAAGCGGCCTTGGACGACGTGAATCTTTCACGTTTGCTGGATATTTTCAAGGATCTGCAACAAAGCGCGCAGCTTTTGGTGATTACTCACCAGCAGCGAACCATGGAAATTGCGGATGTTCTCTATGGGGTGTCTATGCGTGAAAAGGGCGTAACATCGGTGATTTCCCAAAAAATGTCGGATTTAGCCTAGTTGTGTATTTTCGTGCTGTTTGCACATTTTGCGCATTTTTGTGGCGGGGTGTGCTATTAGAGTGGAAATGTGGTCATGCACTTGTCTAGAAGCGTGTATTTGCCCAGAAGTTCGTGGGTTATTGCTGAGCAGTTGACGGGTTAGCGCTCAAGAATTTGTGGTCTTATGTAATGTTTGTGGCTGCGCGGGCCTATATCACCAGGCCCGAATCTTTTTTCGACGAAGCGCATACCGTCGTCGAAAATAATATATCTGACGCTGTGTTCACAAAGCGGACAAAAAAATCCATGTGGTGAGAATTTAGGTTACAGTTTAAGGCATGGAAAAGAAAAACACACAGTATTGCTTCGCATGTGCTCTTACTGCGATGGTCATGAGCTGTATGTGTTGTTCCGTCTGTTGTCGCTAAAAATATAGCCACAACCTCGTTTTGGCATAATACGGATTTCCATGAGGCACCATTAAAATAGCCTCCCTTTCATATCGTGTAGCGAAGTTTATCGCACAAGTAGACGCAAAACATACGTCGTTTTCCCCACATGAGGCTAATAGCGAGCATCGTTTCTAAATCTGCCTCTCATTTTTCAGCAAACCACAACTTTTTTAGGGCGTGTCAGGTTACGCCACAGGAAACGGTTTTTGCGAAATCACCCATATGGAGGACATCCCACAAGGGACGCCCACCACACAAGATTCATTCACATCACCACGGGTTCACACCCACATAAAGAAAAGGAAAAATATGTTCTCCAAACGTGCATATTCGGTTATTATCGGCATCGTTCTCGCCCTAGCCTTGGTTCTTGTTGGTTGCTCAAAAGCCGGGAACGCGTCGGGCGCGGGTGACGGTAAAGCGGGGACGGCCTCCCTTGGAAAAACGCGCACCGTCGAAGAAATTAAAAAAGCGGGAACCATTAAAATCGGTGTGTTTTCCGATAAAGCTCCCTTCGGGTACGTCGACAATAAAGGAAATTACGCAGGTTACGATATTGAATACGGCAACAGGATTGCCAAAGATTTGGGCGTGAAGGTCGAATATGTTCCCGTTGAGGCGGCCTCCCGCGTGGAATTCTTGGAAACGAATAAGGTCGATATTATTCTCGCCAACTTCACCGTCACCCCGGAACGTGCGGAAAAAGTTGATTTTGCGAACCCCTACATGAAGGTTTCCTTAGGCGTTGTTTCTCCGACCGATAACCAGGTGAAAGATCCGAAAGATTTGAAGGACCGCAAGGTTATTATTGTTAAAGGTACGACGGCAGACACCTATCTTTCCAAGAATCTTCCCGAGGTGAAGGCTCAAAAGTTTGAACAGTATACGGAAGTGACCTCCGCGTTGAGCGATAAGCGAGGCGATGCGTGGGTAACGGATAATACGGAAGCTCTTGCGTGGGCGGGAAATAACCCCGGGTTCACTACATCCATTCCGAGCTTCGGCACCCCGGACACCATTGCGGCCGCTGTTGCGAAGGGAAATACCAACCTCAAGGACTGGATTAACAATCACCTTGTCACCTTGGGTAAGGAAAACTTCTTCCATAAAAACTACGAAAAGACGCTTAAGCCGGTGTACGGCACGGCCGTTAATCCCGACGAACTCGTTGTTGAGGGCGGGGTCGTCACGAAATAGGAGTAATTGTTGCTGTGGGGCTGGGTGGCCGGCCTCTCAGCAACAGTGCGTTTCGCATGTATTCGGTAACACTTGCTGTGGGGCAGGGTGGCCGGAGCGGCGCTCGCCGGAAAATGTTTGTGGGTAATCGGCCCCGGGGCGCGTCGAAAAAAAATGTGTGTAATAGATGTGTGGGGAAACCCGGCCCCGGGGTGCGCCGGAAAAATGAGGAGGATTGGTGAACTGGGATATTGTTCGAGATTCCTTGCCTTTATATGGCTGGGCCGCGTTGCTCACGCTCACTATCGGGGTGATTGGAATCGTCTTATCTATGATTGTGGGGATTGTTTGCGCGGCGGTGCAACACTATCGTGTGCAGATAGCCCGCCAATGCGTCGCGCTTTATGTGGAATTGTCACGCAATACGCCCCTTCTTGTGCAACTTTTCTTCCTGTATTTTGGACTTCCCAAAATAGGTATCACATGGAGTTCGACGACCTGCGCCATTATTGGACTGACGTTCCTGGGAGGCGCCTATATGGCTGAGGCTCTGCGCTCGGGCCTGGACGCCGTTCCCGTATCGCAAAAGGAAAACGCGCTGGCTCTCGGCTTTACCTCAACCCAGACGCTCCGTTACATTGTGTTACCCCAGGCTTTTGCTACCGCTCTTCCGGCGTTGAGCGCCAACGTTATTTTCTTGATTAAGGAAACGTCGGTGTTCTCAATTATTGCTCTCCCTGATCTCGTGTATGTGGCGAAAGAACAAATCGGAAACACCTACAATACGCAAGAGGCTCTGTTCCTCCTCGTCTTTTACTACCTGCTGATTTTGCTACCGATTTCTTTGGCTGCGGGCAGATTGGAAAGGAGGGCACGTTATGCAAGCCTTGGTGTTTAATAGTGTGGCGACGGTTTTTCCGGAGAATATTGCTGAGTCCGTGAAGTCGGTGTTGTGGAATATTGGTGTTCATGGGCCTGCTGGCACGCTATCGAACGCGAGTAGCAATGAGGTTATCCGTTTCGTCACAGATGGGGATAACCCGATGCGCTCCAAGCAAAGTCCCGGATGGGAGCTTCTTCTTGACCAGAATACGATACTGCGACTCCTTGAAGGTTTATGGGTTTCGGTGGAGATCGCGCTGATTTCTATGGTGTTGTCCATTATTTTCGGGTTGCTGTTGGGTACGTGGCGCGTTAATGGAGGGAAAATCAGCAATATTATTGGGCGAGTGTATCTTGAATTTATTCGGATTATGCCACCCCTTGTGCTTCTTTTCCTTGTCTATTTCGATTTGACCCGAACCGCTGGAATTAATCTTGATGGGCAGGTGGCCGCGGTTATTGTGTTTACCCTGTGGGGGAGTGCGGAAATGTCGGATTTGGTGCGTGGTGCTTTAACGTCCATACCGGCGCATCAGTTCCAGTCCGCACGGGCGCTTGGCATGAATCGACGCCAAGAACTGCGGTACGTTATTTTGCCACAGGCGGTGCGCCAGCTACTTCCGCAAACCGTGAATCTTGTGACACGTATGATTAAGACGACGTCCCTCGTCGTCCTTATAGGTGTTGTGGAAGTGTTGAAGGTGGGGCAACAAATTATTGACGCGAATCGTTTTACGCACCCGGATGCGGGGCTCTGGATTTACGGGGCGATTTTCTTCCTGTATTTCATTGTCTGTTTCCCGATTTCTTATGCTTCGCGTCGGTTGGAGAAAAGGTGGGCTTTGTGAAAAAAGAATTGACAAAAAGGAAACCGCAACAATACAGGAGTTAACAGTGAAACCCGTACTACAGCTCAATAATATTGTGAAAAGCTATGATGGCGTGTCGAATGCGCTTGATGGCGTGAGCTTTGAGGTGAATAAAGGTGAAGTGATTGCCGTGATTGGGCCTTCCGGTTGCGGAAAATCGACGTTGCTTCGCACAATTAACGGCTTGGAAAGCATTCAGGGCGGAACGATTGAATTTAACGGAACTACTATTACCGATCCGGGCACAACATGGGAAGATGTGCGCCAAAAAATCGGGATGGTATTCCAGTCCTATGAGCTGTTCCCGCATTTGAAGGTGATAGATAATTTGCTGTTGGGGCCGAAGGTTGTGGCTCATGCAGATAAAGAGGAGGCGCTGGTTCGTGCGCGGGCATTGTTGGAACGCGTGGGGCTTGCCGAGAAGGAAAAGGCTTTGCCTCGCGAGCTGAGTGGCGGGCAAAAACAGCGTATAGCTATTATTCGGGCGTTAATGATGCAACCTGAGGTGCTACTTCTTGACGAAATCACGGCGTCGCTGGACCCGGAAATGGTGCGTGAAGTCTTGGATGTGGTGTTAGAGCTTGCAGCACAAGGGCTCACAATGGTGTTGGTGACGCATGAAATGGCGTTCGCTCGGGCGATTGCTGATCGAGTTATTTTTATGGACGGTGGGCGTATCGTGGAAACTGCCACGCCCGAAGAGTTTTTCGAGAACCCGAGTAGCACGCGCGCTCGCGAATTCCTCAACACGTTTGTATTTTAGAGGGCGTGTTGTCCTGGTTGCATTGTTTCATCGATAGACCCCATCAAAATCATCCCCGTTGATTAAATCTCGTAAATCACTCGTTTTTCAACAATAACTTTTGTGGGGCGTTACGTTAATCAGTAGCGCCCCACAAAAATAATGTTTCACTGCGTGCGGTTAGGACATCGTCCAGCCGCCGTCAACGGGAAGAACAACGCCGGTGAGATAGCTTGCCTGGTCGGATGCGAGGAAGAGCGCAGCCCTAGCAACATCGTCCGGCTGGCCGAGTCGCTTCATAGGAATGGGCGCGAGGAAAGCGTCGAGAACAGCCTTGTCCTGGAGAAGTCCTTCCGTCATGCCGGTTACCCCGGTTCCGGGAGCGATGGCATTACAGCGCACCCCGTCCGCCGCGTAGTCAACAGCCACGGCGCGCGTTAAGGAAATCACCCCACCCTTTGTTGCGGCGTAAGAAACAGCTGAGGGGAAACCAATAATCCCGCCAGCCGACGCGGTAGAAATAATGTTCCCGTGAGTTTTCTTTAGGTGCTCAATCGCGTGCTTAATCCCATAGAAAACACCGGAAAGATTGACCTCAACCGAGGCGTGCCAGTCCTGTATGCTCGTCTGCTCGGCGTTACCATAACGGTAAATGCCCGCATTATTGAAAAGGATGTCGAGTTGACCAAATTCAGCAACGGTCGCTTCAACGGCAACCCGAACATCGTCGTCCTTCGATACATTCGCAGCAATGGCGATAGCCGCGCCACCCTTATCCGTAATTTCTTTTACAACGGCCTCGGCAGCATTTTTATCAATATCGACGACGGCAACACGCGCGCCTTCCGACGCAAAAAGAAGTGAGGTGGCTTTGCCGAATCCTGAGCCGGCGCCGGTGATGAGAGCAACCTTATTTTCGAGCAACATACATTCTCCTTTGATTGTGTTGGGAAAGGTCACCTTTAGTCTACTCGGAGTGTCGATGTGAGGGGATTTTAGACGTATGGCGCGTATAGCTAAGGTCTCCACAAGTGGCGCAGAAGTTGCTGTAGGTAACACTTTGATTGCAGTGTGTGTTTGCGTGGAATTTTTTAAGGAAAATGGAGATAATAGTTAGGTGCTTCTTATTATCATTGCATCATTGGCAATCCTGGGCTCCGTTATCGGGGTCTACGGATTGATTTTTGTGCGCCGAAATGGCAAAGATGCAAAAGAATGGGTTTCTGAATCCTACATCCAGTGGAAAGAAGATGGCCTCGATGTTGATGGGTACGATGTAGTCGTCCACGATACGCCATTGCGAGATGTTTTCGACGCATTCCCGAGCGTGAGCGAAGCATATGTTAGCCCGGAAGATGTGGAAGAACGCTTCGGGCTTGTGCGCGAAAGTGAACGTGAAATCACCGCTCAGGTGAAGAAATCTACGGATAAAATCCGTGCGCGTATTGTGCCGGCAAAGAAGAACAGCGCCGGCGAACCCGAAGATACAGCAACGGATACTCCGGTTGATGCATCCGCCGATACTTCGGCAGATACTCCGGCAGATGCTCCGGTTAACGCTTCGGCAGATACCCCGGCTGATAATAAAGAATCCTCCACGAAGTCTCGTTCCAAGAAGCGCAAGAAAAGCAAGAAGTTATCAAAAGCCAAGAAAACTGTAGCTTCGGGCTCCGTCGTCGAAAAAACAGAAACAACATCCTCCGAAAAGGTTAACGAAACCGATACGCTTTCGGATGAAGAGGGCGCTGAACAATCCTCACCATTTTCGACTCCCATCCAATTCCCCGACCGCAAAACTGCATAAACTTCACATAATCCTTAAGGGGTGAAGTGGCCGATGCAACCCGAATGGCACTCCCGGATGTTTCGCGTACAGAAATAGAGTGGCATAAGGCTAAGTACATCTGACACACTGAAATAGTGGATAAACAAACTGTTGGAATAATTGTTGCCGTTATAGCGGCTCTTATACTTATACCTTTATTTATTTCCCTATCGCGCAAATTCAAGCGCAGGGAAGAACTGGAAGTCGCGCTCACGCCACCCGTTCTCGAAGGAGCGGACACAAAAGGTGTAGCCGGTGAGGAGGGTGAGGCTCTTGACGAGGCCGCCCAAGCCGAGGAAATCAAGGTTCCGGCGATCGAACAACCGGAATCCGTTCCCTCCCGTATGCAACGCCTGCGTGCGCGCCTTGCGAAATCCGGCGGTTTTGGGCAGACGCTCCTCTCCATTCTTTCGCGCGGGAACCTCAGCGCCAGCGACTGGGAAGAATTCGAAGAAACCCTGCTCATGGCTGACGTCGGGCTGGACGCCACCACCGAAATCATGGAAAATCTGCGCACAACCGTGAAGGTTGAAGGCACAAACAATCCTGAACGTATCCGGGAGTTGCTGCGCGAGGAACTGTTGAAGCAGGTCGGTACGGAGATGGACCGAAGCGTCAACCTCACACCGAAGGAAGATGCAGACGGAACCATTCACCCGGCATCCATTCTCATGGTCGGCGTGAATGGTACAGGTAAAACAACGACGGTTGGTAAACTTGCGCGTCTGTTGCGTGCCGATGGGAAAACCGTGTTGTTGGGCGCAGCCGATACCTTCCGAGCCGCGGCCGCAGATCAACTCTCAACATGGGGTGAACGCGTGGGCGTGGACGTTGTACGTAGCGATAAAGAAGGAGCCGATCCGGCATCCGTGGCATTCGATGCGGTTGCGAAAGCGAGCGAACAAAAGGTTGACGCGGTGATTGTTGATACCGCCGGACGTTTGCAAAACAAAGCCGGGTTAATGGACGAACTTGGGAAGATCAAGCGCGTTATGGAACGCACCTCGCCCGTGAACGAAGTTCTCCTTGTTTTGGATGCAACAACCGGGCAAAACGGTATGCAGCAGGCGCGAGTTTTCGCGGAAGTAACGGGGCTGACGGGTATTGTCTTAACAAAAATGGACGGAACCGCTAAGGGCGGCATCGTTATTTCCGTACAGCGTGAACTCGGTGTTCCGGTCAAACTTATTGGTTTGGGTGAGGGCGCCGACGATTTGGCACCCTTCGACCCCGAGAACTTTGTTGGCTCGTTGGTGGCGTAGTGTTCGGTGAGCCTTTTGGCTCTTTAATGGCGTTCTGCTAGGTGGGCTTATTGGCTCTAAGAGTGTAGAAAGCTGTGAGCTGGACGGGAAGTATTCGTCGTACAAAAATAATGCTTAGCTTTGATGCGCAACCGAAAAATATTAATAACCTATACAAGCGCTAGCCTGGTGAAACCCGCAACGGAAAGTTTTACCAGGCTAGCCTGTTTTTACGTGGAATTCCTAACGATATGAGGAAAAATATCGCAATGAAGCGATAGGTGGCTTACAATAGTGAAAGTTTGTACAAACAGAAGGCTCATGACACGTGTTTAACAATCTCTCTGATCGTATAACCGGTGCGTTTAAGAACCTGCGTTCACGCGGGATTCTTACCGATACCGATGTTGAATCAACCATTTCCGATATTCGTCGCGCACTCCTTGATGCGGACGTTGCGCTCCCTGTTGTTCGCGAATTTACCGCGAACGTACGCGAAAAGGCGACGGGTGCGATCCGATCCCAGGCACTCAACCCGACCCAGCAGATCGTTAAAATCGTTAACGAAGAACTCGTTGGTATTCTCGGTGGCAAGACGCGCGAGATTAACTTTGCTCAAGGCAGGCCAACCGTCATTATGTTGGCGGGCTTGCAGGGTGCAGGTAAAACCACGTTGGCGGGTAAGCTCGGGCGCTGGCTCGCAAAAGGTGGGCGCAAAACGCTTCTCGTTGCCGCCGATTTGCAGCGCCCCAATGCTGTTCAGCAGCTCCAGGTTGTTGGTGAGCGCGCGGGTGTTGACGTGTGGGCGCCTGAACCCGGAAACGGCGTGGGCGATCCCATCCAGGTTTCCGCAACAGGTGTTCGTTACGCTGAAGAAAACGGTTACGGAGCGGTTGTTGTCGATACGGCTGGTCGTCTCGGTATTGACGAAGTCCTTATGCGGCAAGCCGCCGATATTCGCAACGCTGTACAGCCCGACGAAGTACTTTTCGTTATTGACGCCATGATTGGCCAGGATGCGGTGGCAACCGCGAAGGCATTCCAGGACGGCGTTGATTTCACCGGCGTTGTGGTAACAAAGCTCGACGGCGACACACGTGGTGGTGCGGCTCTTTCCGTGCGTGGCGTGACGGGTAAGCCGATTCTTTTCGCGTCAACCGGCGAAAAATATGAAGATTTTGAACGCTTCCATGCGGACCGTATGGCCTCGCGAATCCTCGATATGGGCGATATTTTGTCCCTTATTGAGCGTGCCGAGGCAACATGGACGGCCGAACAGCAAGCAGAGCTTGCGGACAAAATGGAAGCCGGGAAATTCGACCTCAACGATTTCCTTCAGCAGATTAACCAAATTCGAAAGATGGGTTCGCTGAAGAAGCTCATGAAAATGCTTCCCGGTATGGCTCAATATCGCCAGGCTTTGGATGATTGGGATGAAAGCTCCATGAGCCGGATTGAAGCAATTATTCAATCCATGACCCCCGCAGAACGCAGGGATCCCAAGATTCTTAACGGAAGCCGACGTACCCGTATTGCGAACGGTTCGGGAACAACCGTTCAGGAAATCAACCAGTTGATTCAGCGTTTTGAGCAGGCTGCAAAGATGATGCAACAGATGAGTCGCGGTGGTGGAATGCCGGGAATGCCCGGTATGCCAGGCATGGGTGGCGGTGGACGCAGGCAAAAGCGCGCCCAGAATAAACGCAAATCCGGTGGTAAAAAAGGACGGAGTGGCAATCCCGCGAAACGTGCACGCCAGGAAGCTGAAGCAGCGGCACGTGCACAGCAGGCTGAGAAAGCCACGAAAGGTAGTGCTTTCGGTGCGCCTTCCGGGCAAGGCGCCGGCGCATTCGGCGGGGGAGCGAGCCTTCCAGGAGCTACGGGCAACGCCGGTTATCCGGGTGGCGTTGCTCAAACCCCTGATTTAGACGGCGTAGATATGGAAAGCCTGAAGCGTTTCCTGCGCTAAAGTGTGAGCATTTTGCATGAAAGCCTGAAGCACTTCCTGTGCTAGAAAGCGATTATTTTGCATGAAAACATGAAGTTTCCTGCGTTACATCTTTTGGGTGGGTCCCCGAAAATCGGGGATCCACCCAATATTTACGCAATATTTACGCTGAAAATCACTCCTTTTCGGTCAGTGCGCGCACAACCACATCGGGAATAGCGTCCGTAATTCCACCGAGTGGAATATGCCCCTCGGGAATATCCTCATAGGAACGTGGATCCTCCAATGGCTCAATATGAATATGTACGCTTAAACCCGGAATTTTCTCCGCAAGTTCGTCGGCAATATCCTCAGCGAGTTCATGCCCATCGGCAACCGTCATGCTTCCGGGCACAAGCATATGGAAATTACAAAACGATTCACGCCCCGAGACCCGCGTTTGAAGCCCGTGGAAACGCAAATCTGTTCGAGCATGAGAATTTAACGTCTCCACAACTATCCGAATATAGTCCTCAGGCAGGCTCGCATCCATGAGCCCGGCCAAAGCATCACGAACAAGAACATACCCGGTCCATAAAATATTTAGCCCCAAAATAATTGCGACGATAGAGTCCGCAACAGGTTCGCCCGTCAACCACACAAGCCCGATACCAATAATCACGCCGATAGATGTAACAACATCGGTTAATAAATGTGCTCCATCTGCGCGAAGCGTCGGTGAACGGTGTGTTTTGCCCATGTGAATGAGGAAGATGCCGACTGTTGCGTTAATCGTCGTCGCAATAAGAACAATAATGAGTCCGAGGCCTAATTCTTCCAAAGGCTGGGGGTGAAGGATACGGCTCACCGCGGAGAACAGAATAAATGCGGCGGCTGCGAAAATGAGGGCGCCCTCGATGGCTGCGGAGAAATATTCGGCCTTTCCGCGCCCGTAAGTGAAGTTTTTATCGGCAGGTTTGGAGGCGGTTTTTAAGGCAAGAAGGGCGACAACCGCGGCAACAAGGTTAACAAGCGATTCTGTGGCGTCGGAAAGAAGGCTGACCGAGGCGGTGAGGTAGTATCCGGATGCTTTGAAGGCAATCGTGAAAATTGCGGTGGCGATAGAGAGCCAGGCGCAGCGAATCAGTAGTTGAGCTTGTTTGTTCATGATGTATATTCTGCCAGGTTCGCCAGGCGGATATGTTTTTTAGGGTGGCGAAATATAGGGTGAGGGGCGGGGAAAGGTTGGGGGCGGGGAAAGGTTGGGTGCGGGTGAAAGCGGGGTGCGGGTGAAAGGACGAAAGGAGGTAGGCGCGAGGTGTAATGCGCGATGTGGCGGGTTGAGGTGTGTGCGCGAGGTGGCGCATATCGCGCTATAAAGTCTTGCGAATCGGCAGTTTTTTGTGCCAGAATTAATAACTGTACTTTGAACGAAGCAGGACCCTCTCAACCTGTGGAGTTCTTTGTCCAGAATGTTAACGGGCGCATCCCCCAGTCGCGCGTTAAGATTCACCCCAATGTAAGAAAGGCATGCTCACTACAGTGGCAGTCAAAATTCGTTTAAAGCGCATGGGTAAGATCCGTGCCGCACAGTACCGTGTTGTTGTTGTTGATTCTCGCAAGAAGCGCGATGGTCGTGTTATTGAAGAGATCGGTTACTACGATCCCAATACGCAACCATCCACAATTCGCATCGATTCCGATCGTGCGCAGTACTGGCTCAGTGTTGGCGCGCAACCCACGGAACCCGTTCTTGCACAGCTGAAGATTACAGGTGATTGGCAGAAAGCCAAGGGTATTCCTACCGGACAGGAAGGACGCCTTAAGGTTGTCGAAACTGTCGATAAGGATGCTGCGCGCAAGGAAGCCGTTGAAAAGGTGCAGAACCAGGCTGAAAAGACGCGCGCAGAAGTAGCCGAAGCAAAGGCAAAGGCTGCATCTGAAGCCAAGGCTCAAGAAGCTGAAGAAGCAACGCAAACCGAGGAAGCCTAAATGTTAACGGAAGCACTCGAACATCTGGTAAAAGGAATTGTAGATTCACCGGACGATGTGGAGGTTACCTCCACCCGTAACCGTCGTGGAGAACTTATGGAAGTTCGTGTTAATCCCGATGATTTAGGACGTGTTATCGGACGTGGCGGACGCACAGCAAAGGCATTACGTTACGTTATTAATGCGCTCTCTGATGAAGGTAGCGTTCGTGTTGATGTTATTGAAACCGATCGCTAAACCTTAATGTTGTATGACTGACCCGGAAATTATTCTCCGGGTCAGTTTTTCTTTCCTCTTAGTTTTTTCGTGTTTTTTAGGTTTAGTTTTTTGGCCAAATATTTTGGTCCAGTTTTTCTTTCGGCTAAATTTTTTAGCTCAATTTTTTCGCTCCTGTTTTCTTCGGAACCAGTTTTTGGGCTAGAGGACATTTTTTCATGTTGTATGCCTAGAATCTGTGAGCATGGTTCGTATCCCTAGAACCCGTGCGCAAAGTTCGTATCCCTAGAACCCGCGTGCAAAGTTCGACGCGATTTTAATGCGGGAGCTACCGGGTAACATAAGTAGCGTCGAAAGAAGAACACATAGTGCGCCATATCCATGAACCGATACGTGTTTGTGAATTTTGGTGTATGCCCAGAGTTCGTGAACACTGTTGATTAATTTGTATGGAGGAAGAATGAAACTCGTCGTTGCTGTTGTTGGAGCAGCTCAAGGGCTCAAAGGTGAAGTACGCGTGAACGTACGTACCGATTCGCCCGAGGAGCGATTTGCGCGCGGATCACGCCTTCTTACAGATTCGCAGGATTATCCTAACCTTACGGTTGAGCGTATGCGCACCTACAAAACACACACGTATCTACAATTCGAGGAGATTAAGGATCGAACGGGCGCGGAAAATTTGCGTGGCACGGAACTTCTTATTGACACGGAAAAAGTTGAGGTGGAAGAGGACGCCTGGTATGCCCACGAACTTGTGGGGCTGGAAGTTCTCGATCCGGAAGGCTATCAACTCGGGATTATTGCCGGATTGGAATACGGAGAGGCGCAAGATCTCATTGTTGTGCGTGAAGGCGATGGGCGGATCACCCGAGTTCCATTTGTTAAGGAAATTGTTACAGACGTGGATATTGCGGACCACTGTATTGTTGTGGACGCCCCCGGAGGATTATTTTCCGACGACGAAATAGAGCTTGATGAAGATACAGACAAGAAAGAACCCGGTATGTCGGTAAACGAGGAGGGCGGGACTTGCGAAGTTGTGACTGAAAAAGAACATTCGGTTTCAGACAATGTATATGTGGACGAGGAGAGTGATAAATAATGCGTATTGACCTCATCTCGGTATTTCCAGAATTCTTCGATGTTTTGAAATTGTCCCTCGTCGGAAAAGGACGCGAAAAAGGAATCGTTGATATACGCGAACACAATTTACGTGATTGGACGGACGATAAACACCGAACCGTGGATGACACCCCCATCGGCGGGGGAGCCGGAATGGTCATGAAACCCGACGTGTGGGGGCGCTGTATTGACGAGCTCCTGGGATGGACGGATGCGTCCTTGCATGAAAGTGAAGGAAACCAAGGGCAAAACAAAGGAAACTTACCACAGAATAGTGACGTTTTCTGTCCGCATGGCGAAGGCCCGGATCAGGATAAAACCCTACCCACAACTCAGAAGAAAAAAATTACGCTCGCAATCCCTACGCCGTCGGGAATTCCCCTCACCCAAAAAATGTGCGAAGAGCTGTCCCACGAAAACCAGATTCTTATTGCCTGCGGGCGCTATGAAGGTATAGATTCGCGAGTCGCAGAACATTACCGCGAGCGTGGGGTGAACGTAGCGGAATATTCCCTCGGAGATTACGTGTTGAACGGCGGGGAAGTCGCGGCCATAACACTGGTGGAAGCCGTCACTCGCCTCATCCCCGGCATGATGGGAAACCCGGAATCTCTCAAAGAAGAATCACACGGAGAAGCAGGGCTACTCGAATACAATGTGTATACCCGCCCAACGTCATGGCGAGGATTAGAGGTCGATCCTGTGCTATTGAGTGGAAACCACGAAAAAATTGCGCGTTTGAGGCGCGACGAAGCCCTCGTAAAAACAGCATTCCGACGCCCAGACATGGTGAAAAAACTTGATGTGGATGCTCTGGACGCAGAAGATATTATCCAGCTGGCGCGATGTGGATTCGCTTGGCCCCGAGTCGTTCCTCACCAAGGCTCCTGCCAAAATTCAGAGGTTGAGTCTCGCGCTGAATTGCCTCATGAAACATGCGGGGTTTCGAAAGCGCAAGCAAACCATACAGAACATGCCAACCACACAGAACAAACCAGCCAAACGGAACAAGCGAACCCAAACGAAAATGTCCAAGTAGCACGCGAAAGTAACCTGCCAAAGGCAACCCTAGGAGAACTGCACCGGGTGCGTAGCCGTGTAGTAAACGCGAAAGATGCAGAAACTCAACCGGATTTAGCCCGCAAACTCGCCGAACTTGCCGCAAACACCTTCCCAGACGCCTGCCCGGATTTCCTCACCCCACACGATATTGACGTATTCATTTCTCAAAACCTCAGCGAAAAGAGTTTTGAAACATATTTGAAAGATGAATCGTGGCGTATCGTCGTCGTCGAAACACAAAAAATATACGACGAAAACTACACAACACCCAGTAGCGGGACAACAGGTGGGGAGTGCGAAGCGCACGAACCGTGGACATTTGTGGCCTATACGCTTACCCTACTTCCGCAAGAAAGCGACTCGGGGGAGGATGGCGCGCTTATTGCGGGAAGAACAGATGGGGCGCCCGTGAAAAAAATTGTGCAAAAGGGCGCACGCTGGGCTGCCGAGCTCTCGAAATTCTATGCAGATTCGCGGTGGCGCGGGCGCGGAATCACACAACTATTGTGGGAAGCCACAGAAAACATGCTACAAGTCGAAGCGCAGCAGGAACTCATCGCAAGTAGTGCAAACACCTCAGAGCTCCCGGCATGGGTGTGGCTGGCCACAAACGTAGGCAACAAACGCGCCCAAAAAGCCTACAAAAAATATGGTTTTCAGCGCCTTGCGCGCCGCCACTTCCTCGTAGGTGAGGTAGACAACGTTGATGTAGTTCTCGCACGCCCCATAAATATGGCATAATAGATGAGCTTCTCGCTTTTTGGTGAGTAGAATCTGCCGCAGGGGATCTACCACATAGGCGAGTTTTTGTACGTTTAATCGTTCTGGCCTGCGTGCAGAACGGAAAGTGAAGAAAAATGCAGACTCTTGATTTTATCGATGTAGCTCAGCGTCGTGACGACATTCCCGTTTTCCGCCCCGGTGACACCGTGCGCGTCAACGTGAAAGTTATTGAAGGCAACCGTACACGTACCCAGGCCTTCCAAGGCGTCGTCATCGCTCGCCAGGGCGACGGCATCCGTGAAACCTTCGACGTTCGCAAGATTTCCTTCGGTGTTGGCGTGGAACGTAAATTCCCACTCCACTCCCCATCCATTGAATCCATCGAAGTTGTGAGCCGTGGCCGTGTTCGTCGCGCCAAGCTCTACTACTTGCGTGACCGTCACGGAAAGGCTGCGCGTATTCGCGAACGTCGCGACTAATCGCACAACACATAAACTGTGTAATAATAAAAACGGGTTCGAGTTCGAGCCCGTTTTTATTATGTCCTGAACCGCATTCCCCGCTCGATGCAGAGCTGAGCTAGCGTGAATGCTCCGATTGTGGCTATAGTCTCAGAGGCGCAAGAAGCACGAGTTCCTCCACATGTGAAGTTAGTGATAAAAGACCTTTCGTAGAGGCTCCAAATCCGCCGTCGACATCTCCATGACCTCAACAGCCCCGCGTACATACCACGAAATACGACGTCAAAATTTCAGGCGTCACACAATACGACGTCAAAATTTCAGGTTCCACAAAATATAGACACAATCCGTTAATAAGCCCCTTAAGAGAAAGAACCTGATAAAATTCATAGAGTTTATTGTTATCCACGGGGAGTTGGAACCCACGAAAGGACGGGATGTGGCACAAAATAGTGACGTGCCAACAAGGGAAAACCCTGAAGAAGTATCTGGCAACAAAGTTTCCGATACCAACAAAACATCCCAGGGTGCATCCCTAGAAGAAACACACCATGCAAACGAGATAGACAACACGCCCGACGTCGCTCGTAGCGCAGTCACATCCGAAAGCGCGGTCAGCGCTCCCAGCCCTGAGGAAATCCTTCCCCCGAGTTTCCTTCCCGTCAACCCGCCCAGCCGACTAGAAGCATTTAATAACAACGTACACGTCGCAACACAACACGATTACAACTCGGATTCTCAGGACGCTCACGGCGAAGAAAATGAAGAAGAAACCGACGACGAAACGAAAACGAAAAAACGTTCACTATGGCGCAACATTCTTGATTTCTTCGTCACCATCTGTGTTGTTTTAGCCCTCTCATCTCTCCTAAAAACCTTCGTTATCCAGGCATTTAGTGTCCCCTCAGGTTCCATGGAATCTACTCTTGTGCCCGGAGATAAATTTTTCGTCAACCGCATGGCAACCTCGGAAGGTAAACTTCGCCGAGGAGATATTATCGTCTTTGTCGATCCGGGCGGGTGGCTAAACTTCCAGGAACCCGATTACGGAGTCGTTGCCGAAACAGGAATACGTTTTCTACGAGCCATTGGACTAGTGCCAGGCGATTCGGGGCACTACCTCGTCAAACGTATTATTGGCAAAGGCGGCGATACCGTCACATGCTGTGATGCGGGTGGAAAACTCACGGTGAACGGAACCCCGATTACTGAAACCTATTTAGATCCTGGGGTGGCGCCGAGTCTTGAAAAATTCTCAGTTAAGATTCCCGAAGGACACCTGTGGATGATGGGGGATAATCGCTCAAATTCCAAGGATTCCCGCTGGCACCACGTATACGGGCAGGGCGGATTCGTTCCCGTCGATAACGTTGTCGGGCGCGCGTGGCTCATTTTCTCCCCCTGGTCCAATAAAGGCTTTATTAAGGACGAAAGTTCCGTTTTTGCCAACGTCCCCAAGCCAGCAAATAAAACTAGCGTACGTAAACCTTCCATAGACAGTGGTACGACGAAAAACGTCGCGTCGTCGACCCAAAAAAATATGAACATCGCGAATGCTGAGGGTCTGGCTGAAGCTCTTGCGCCGATAACGCGGTTCGCGCTCGACGAATACAGTACCGTCGCACAGCTAACGAAGGTCTCTTAATGGTTGTAGAACCCACACGTGAAGTGGAAAAACAACTGCTGGAAGAAATTCAGCGACGTGGAGGACGTATTCTCGCGGCTGTCGACGAAGTTGGACGCGGATCCCTAGCGGGTCCGGTGTGTGTGGGGATTGCGCTCATTGATGAAACCACTTCGGATGCGGTTCCGGAAGGTTTGCGCGATTCCAAGCTGTTATCCCACCATCAGCGCGAGGTTATGTACGATGCTGTCCGTGCCTGGCCACTCGCGGTAGAAAGCGGAATGGCATCCTCAGAAGTCATTGATGAGGTTGGGATTGTGGAGGCTTTGCGGCGCGCCGCTGGGGATGCTTTGAAGAAACTCGCCGATAAAGGTTTTGTGCCCGACGCGGTACTCCTCGACGGTAACCACGACTGGTGGAATGCCGTTTCGTTGCTCTATCTTCCCGATGTTCTACCCCCACTTCCCGTGACAACCGTGGTTAAGGGCGATACGGCATGTTCGGCAATAGCTGGGGCAAGTGTTGTGGCAAAAGTTGATCGAGATACATATATGGAGGTTCTCGACGCAGACTATCCGCTATATGGGTGGGTAAGAAATAAGGGGTACTCTAGTAATGAACATATTGAAGCACTTGCAAAATATGGGGTATCGCCATACCATCGGGTATCTTGGAAACTTCCCGGCGTTAAAAAGCTGGACGTTTAGGTATTTTCACCACTTTTCCAACATAAAGGAGAAAGAATGAGCGAAGTTGACGGTTACGAAGCAGAATTGGAGCTTGCCCTTTTCCGTGAATACCGCGATGTTGTGAAAATTTTCCGGTACGTTGTGGAAACCGAAAGGCGTTTTTATCTTGCGAATGATGTCGACGTTAAGGTACGCGCGTCCTCGGGTGGAGATGTGTTCTTTGAGGTTAATATGTCCGACGCATGGGTCTGGGATATTTACCGAACCTCACGTTTTATCCGTAGCGTGCGAGTGGTGACGTTTAAGGACGTTAATATTGAAGAGTTGAATCAAACGGATATTACGCGCGAATTAGATATGCCGCCTCAAGGTTAGAACGCGCTGGAGCGTGTTCGGGCTTATCGGTAAACTTCTTCCGGATGGCTCGCTGGGTGTGCGAGGATGGGTGCGTGTTTGAGCTATCCGTAGCAAACTCCCTCCAAAACACTAGAATATATGGGAGCGTCGGGTTCGCATTTATCCACAGCGCTCAGGTTGAAGGTTATCCACAGAAGTACGGTGGTTGAGGGTTATCCACAGAAATGGGGATTCGAGCGGCAGGGGAGTGCTGATTTTGGCATTCTTCATGTATGGCATATGGAAGTTCAACACATAAAGCTCGAAGGCATTTGAGCACCCTACCTCCGATCCCTCCCGCGCCACGTGACGTGGGTAAATGGGGAGAGGATATTGCGGGGGAATATTTAGAAAGCCAAGGCTACACAATTCTTGAGCGCAACTGGCGCGACGGACGCCACGGCGAACTGGATTTTATTTGTGACGCACCCGGACATGACACCGGGGTTGCCGTTGAAGTGAAAACCCGTAGGGCTTTTTCCTCAGTTCCCGCTTACGGAGCGATAAGTAGGAAAAAACTTCACAGGATACGCCAACTGTATGCTCAATGGTTAAATGAACATCCCTCGCGGCGATCCGTTAAGAATGTTTGCATTGATGCCCTGACATTAGATGTTTCCCCTAGTGGCTGGTTACATCTCTACCACATGAGGAATGTTTCATGATTGGGAGGGCTGTGTCTTTTACTATTGTGGGCGTTGAAGGCGTTCGCATCCGTGTTGAAGTGGCGATTTTATCGGGTTTGCCGGCGTTCACCATTGTGGGTTTACCCGATACGGCTGTCAGTGAATCGAGAGAGAGAATTCGTGCAGCTTTTGCCTCCGCTCATATACCTTTTCCTGTTGGAAAAGTGACGGTGAATTTATCGCCCGCAGATATTCCGAAAAGTGGCACAGGTTTAGACATGCCTATCGCGGTGGGAATTCTTCGCGCCATGAAAGGAGGAGAGGGGAATACGGGTATAGGTTTTATTGGCGAATTAGGGCTAGACGGAGGAATCCGTCCGGTTCGTGGGGTTCTGCCCGTAGCCGTGGCCGCGCATCGACTAGGCTTAGAAGGCCTTATTGTTGCTCAGGGAAATCGTCGCGAGGCTGAGCTTTCGGGAATTAAAGTGCGAGCTGTGCGTAATCTGCAAGAACTTGCCGATATTCACTATGTCCACAATCCCTTTGATGAGCCTTTCCTTTGCGAGGCAGAACCGGGGCAAATCGCATCCTTGTCACCTCATAGCTCGGCAGATGCATATACCCGCGAGTTAAAGGTGGCAGAATCATCTGCGAGTTCGTCTGAGCGGTCATCAGCGCAATTGACTTCGCGGTCGTCTACGCAAGCGTCTGTACAATCATCTTCACGTGATGTTTCGCCTGATGCTTCGGACACTTTTTCGCCCGATACCGAGCAAATTAATCCCACATCTTGCAACCTAGCGGTATCTTCACATGCACAAACAAACGAGACTCCGGATATGAGTGATATTCGAGGGCAGGGTATGGCGCGCAGAATCGTAGAGATTTCAGCTGCTGGTGGCCACCATCTTCTTATGGTTGGTTCGCCAGGCGTAGGAAAATCCATGTTGGCTTCACGAATTCCCGGTATTTTACCTCCTTTAACCCGTGAGGAAGCTGTGGAAACTGCTTCCATCCAATCAATTTTGGGCACCTTTGATGGGACGCTGAGTATGCAACCGCCTTTTTCTGCCCCACATCACACAAGTAGTCCCACATCGCTTGTTGGTGGTGGTAGTATTCCGCGTCCGGGTGCTATTACCCAGGCCCACAATGGTGTCCTTTTTCTCGACGAATTGCCAGAGTTTCCTGGGCGGGCTCTTCAAGCATTACGTGAACCCTTAGAAACCGGAATGGTACGTATTCATCGCGCCAAAGCGCACTACACCTATCCCGCCTTATTTCACATGGTTGCTGCCGGTAATCCGTGCCCGTGCGGAAAATTCCTTGATAATCAGAGGCAATGTGAGTGTTCCGTGCGTCAACGGCAAAATTATTGGGGCAAAGTTGGGGGTCCTTTTATGGATCGGTGTGATCTGCGAATTGTTTTACGACGGCCAACGCTGCGCGAATTGGAAGATCGCCATATTCCGGAAAGTTCAGCGAGTATTCGCGAAAGAATTGTGGAGGCACGTGAACGGCAAACACGTCGTTATAAAGAGTTTGCGTGGAATGTTAACGCCCGAATTCCTCCGGGGTGGTTGCACAAAAATATTCGGTTAACTGAGGGGGTTGAAGAACAATTAACGTCTTTGATTACCCGAGGAGTTATTAGTATGAGGGGCGCGGATAAAATATTGCGTCTTGCATGGTCACTTGCTGATTTAGACGGCGCGGACAGCCCTCAAACACTACATTTTTCGGAAGCTCTCACATTACGAAGTCAGAAGGTCATGTAAAATGCGTGCAGAATCAATAACTTATGACGCGGAATCTCTCGCCGCAATGGCTTGGACACGCATTGCGGAAGGCGAAGATGTACAGGCTGTGGCGTTAACAGAAAACCTGGGTTACGAAGGTGCCCTATCCTGGCTGAAAGACGCCATGGCAGGTGCGGATGTGCCTGACGAATTACGACGTTGCGTTGCCAGGTGGAGTTTACGTTGCGACGAGAACATTTTTGAAAGGGATAGGAAAAGTCTTGCCCAAAATATTGGGGAACCGGGATTAATTTTTGCCCGTCCGGGCCAATTGTTTTACCCGCGTGAACTCATGGATTTAGGCAATATGAAACCCTTGGGGTTATGGATCAATGGAAATCCACACATTTTGGGTGCCAGCACGGTCAGCATGGTTGGTTCGAGGCAGGCAAGCCAGGCTGGACTTAATATTGCTGAAGATCTTGCCTACGAATTAGCTTATCGGGGAGCGCTGGTGTGTTCGGGAGGAGCTTTCGGAATAGATGACGCCGCTCACCGGGGAGCCTTAAAAGCTGGTAAACCAACACTGTCAGTGTTCGCTTCGGGTGCCGATAAATTCTATCCTCTAAGCAATCAGGAATTGTTTGAGAATATTCTCAGCACGGGTGGGGCAATTATTTCTGAATCTCCACCGGGAAGCACACCGCATAGACATCGTTTTTTGGCAAGAAATCGTATTATTGCCGCCCTTGGCAAGGCAAGCATTATTGTTGAAGCTCCCTACAGAAGTGGAGCCATTAACACAGCCCACCACGCGCTCAATATCGGGAGAGAAGTGGGGGCATTGCCTGAGCGTTGGGATAATCCACACTATCAGGGGAGCTTTAAACTGCTGAGAAATGGCGCAACGCTGATAAGAAACGTCGAAGATGTTGTGGAACTATGTGGTTGGACGCAAGGCGTTCGGCAAACTGTTTCCCAGCAATCCCAGTCGTTTATGAAAAAAGCTGAGATGGTTGGGGGTACTGGACAAGCTGAGATGGTTGGGCGCGCAGGAGCAGTAGAGCCTACAAATCAAACAAATGAGAAAAAACTTGATTCGCACCTATCGTTGGACGACCCCATGGCGGGTAATAGCTTAGCTGTTCGTGTAAGAGACGCCCTACACGCTCGGCTTTACTGGCCGGCAGACAAAATAGCTTCCGAAGCTGGAGTCAGCATACGTGAGGCCCTCTCAGGTTTAGGGTTGCTAGTCATGGCGGGCATCGCTGAAGAAAGTATCCGCGGATGGAGGCTTTCCCCGAACACACAGCGCCGTCAAAACGGGTAGCCTTAAAGAATGGTAGATACGAGAACAGATATTCTTCAACGGTACCGGACTGAACTCGCGGTTCGTCGTAGGTTAAGTGAGCACACCGTCAGGGCATATCTTCATGATGCCGAATCTTTTCTCGCCTATCTTACCGACCTTATTCACGACGACGATGACGCACCTCTTCATTTAGAGACTCTACATATCGCAGATTTTCGTGGATGGTTGGGTGAAGCTTGGACGGAAGGGAAAGCGCTTGCCAGTGTTGCCCGTCAGGTTGCTTCCATTCGAACCTTCAGCACATGGCTGTATAAAAACAACTACACACCCGCGGATATTGCCAGGCGCCTCAAAACACCAAAGGTGGCAAATGAACTCCCTCATGTTCTCAACAAAAATCAGGCGGAAATACTGCTGAACTATGCCAAAGAGCAGGCTAATAACACCGAAAAAAAGCCCGCGAAAGGCGAATGTTCATTAACTGCTGTACAACAGGCGGTGCTTTACCGAAACTGGGTGGCGCTCGAACTCATGTATGCAGCTGGCTTGCGTGTTAGCGAAGTGTGCGACCTTGATATTGATAGTGTTCGCCCAGATTTAACGCTTCGAGTTATCGGTAAAGGAAACAAGGAACGGGTTGTTCCTATAGGCGTCCCAGCAATGAGAGCTGTTGACGCCTATCTTCCTCACAGGAAAAAACTCATTACGAAACCAACCAGGGCTTTACTTTTGGGCGCTCGCGGATCTCGGGTTAATCCGCGTACGATACGGCAAGTCGTTCACACTCTTGCCGAACAAGCCGGGGTTCCAGATATTAGCCCTCACGCATTACGCCATTCTGCGGCAACGCATCTTTTGGATGGGGGATCAGATTTACGTATTGTGCAAGAAATTCTTGGACACTCCTCCCTGGGAACAACACAGCGGTACACCCACATCAGCTCGGAACGTCTGAAAGAAGCATTCAACCAGGCTCATCCTCGCGCCTAATTGAATGTTCTTGCGGTTCGCTTTTTCACGATATGGGAATCTAGATGTGGTGAAGTAATTCGTTAAGGATTGTGGACTGAATAGCTTGCGTATGTGTTGGCGCAATAGTGATGTTCAAATAATTAGTAATGTTGAAATAATTAGTGATGTTGAAATAATTATCGATGTCGAAACAATTAGTAATGTTTAAATAATTCGTGATGTTGAAACTTGAACATGAGTAAAATTTCAAGGCTAGAGGAGTGTATGTACGTCATTAAAATAAGCGAATGTTGCGTTTGCCCAATAGACTGAGAGGATTAATGTAGGTTTCCCCGCGTTTAGCTCCCCAATGTAAGCCCGTCATTCTTGAAACATTTCCCGCAGTAGGGGATTCGGAGCCTGTGTATTTTCCGGTACCTGTGTATGTTACCGAGCCCGTGTGTGTCCCAGAACCCGTGTATGTTACCGAGCCCGTGTGTGTCCCAGAGCCTGTGTATAACCCGGAACCTGTATATATTTCGGAGCCTATATGTGTCCCAGAATCTACAGTATTATCCGCCGTGCCACTCGCATGGAGCCCTGTCTGCAGAACGCCAATGACTTGGCCTTTTGTCACATAATCACCTTTGGTTACACGAGGTTCAACAGGTTCATATGTTGTCCGCAAGCCACCCTCGTGCTCAATCGAAATAACGTGACGATTAACAAGAAAACCTGCGAAAACCACAATTCCATCTCCAGCGCTCATAATCTCATCACCGATATTCGCAACCACATCTACACCCCGGTGTCCCGCTAGCCATTTTTGAGCAGGTGGGGAAAAATCGCGAAAAACCCGTGGTATTCCGTGCCCAACGGGAGTGACGTAACGGGAGGAAAGTTTGCTGTATCGAGGGATTGTCACATCCCCACCAGAGCCGGAACTATCTGCATGTGCAACCGTCGAAAAGCCGGAACTATCTGCGTGTGCAACCGCCGGGGAGCCACAAATGCCAATCGCGCATGTGCAAAGAATCGTCGTATATGTTAAAAAATTACGTAACCACATGGGTATAGTCTGCACGTGAAAAAACATCAATACCTTACGAACACCTTCATCTGTGGATAACCCAATGTGAAAATATCCTGTGGATAAACGGCTTTTGCGGTGGATACATCTGCATTGAGAAAGTGAAGAGTTTCGACGATACGTCAACGAGAGGTAAAACCGCGTTCCTAACCTTCACCGTCGTAAAGAAAAGTGGCAAAAATCGCGAAGCCTGTAGAAATCTATCCTTGGTAACTCAACAAAAATACTCTATGATTAATGATTGGCTATGAAAATGGCTACACGTGTGGAAAATCCGCATAGTACGCGCACTCTATCACGGGAAACGGATCGGTCCTTAACCGTCGAAAATATCGATGAAGGAACCGTAACCTAGGGGTGCCAGGGTGTTTCAGCAATCCCGCTGTTACACAGTAACCGATATGTGCACACAAGTGCACCCGAGAAAGGACGCCGAATGGCCGTCGTAACAATGAGTCAGCTGCTTGAAGCTGGCGTACACTTCGGACACCAGACCCGCCGTTGGAACCCGAAGATGAAGCGATTCATTTTGACTGATCGCAACTCCATTTACATCATCGATTTGCGCAAGACGGTCAAGGACATTGACCGCACCTACGATTTCGTGAAGCAAACCGTTGCACATGGCGGAAATATTCTTTTTGTAGGCACCAAGAAGCAGGCCCAGGAAGCCGTTAAGGAACAGGCAACCCGCACGGGTATGCCCTACGTTAACGAACGTTGGCTTGGTGGTATGCTCACCAACTTCCAGACTGTTGCCAAGCGTATTGGCCGCATGAAGGAACTCGAACAGATGGACTTCGAGGATGTTGCCGGTTCAGGCCTGACCAAGAAGGAACTTCTCATGCTGTCCCGTGAAAAGGATAAGCTCGAAAAGACCCTCGGTGGTTTGCGTGACATGCACAAGCTTCCTTCCGCAGTGTGGGTTGTTGACACCAACAAGGAACACCTTGCCGTTGCAGAAGCTAACAAACTCAACATTCCCGTTGTCGCTATCCTCGACACCAACTGTGATCCTGATCAGGTGACCTACGGTATTGCCGGTAATGACGATGCTATCGGTTCCGTTGCCGTCCTTACCCGCATTATTGGTGACGCAGTTGCCGAAGGACTTATCACTCGCGGAGGATCCGCCAACGACGAAGCTATGCCTGAATGGGAACGCGAAATGCTTGAAGGCGCTGGCGAAGTTGCTGAAGAAGCTCCCGTAGCCCCGGCTGAAGAAGCCGAAGCCCCTGTCGAAGAAGCTAAAGCTGTAGCTGAAGAAGCAGAAGAAGCTGAAGCAACACCGGCTCCTGCTGAAGCCACCGAAGAACAGGCGTAGTCAAACAAGCCTCACGGCAAAAACTTAAAGGAGAAAGCATGGCTAACTACACAGCCGCTGACGTCAAGGCACTGCGCGATAAGACCGGCGCAGGCATGATGGATGCCAAGAAGGCTCTTGATGAAGCCAACGGTGATTTCGATAAGGCACAGGAAATCCTTCGCATTAAGGGTGCCAAGGCCGCAACAAAGCGTTCAGGCCGCACGGCTGCGAACGGCCTCGTGGCCTCCCACGTTTCCGCTGTTGATGGCGGAATGCGTGGTGTCCTCATCGAAGTTAACGCAGAAACCGATTTCGTCGCCAAGAATGAAAAGTTCATTGAAATGGCCGATGAAATCCTCACAGCAGCAGTTGATTCCGGTGCTGAAACTGTTGAAGAACTTCTTGCCACAAAGCTCGGAGATGGAACAGTTGAAGATCGCGTTACCGGCATGATCGCCGTTATCGGTGAAAAGCTTGTTGTCTCCAACATCGCCGTCCTTAAGGGCGAACATGTTGCAGCCTACATGCACCGCACGAACCCCGATTTGCCCCCGCAGGTTGGCGTTCTTATCGCAACCGATGCCGCTGGTGCTGGAATCGCTCATGATGTTGCCGTTCACATTGCTGCTCTCAGCCCGAGCTACCTCTCCATTGAGGACGTTCCGGCCGATGTTGTCGAAACCGAAAAGCGCATTGCTACGGAAACCACAATTGCCGAAGGCAAGCCTGAAAAGGCTGTCCCGAAGATCGTTGAAGGACGTATGCACGGCTTCTACAAGCAGGTCGTTCTTCTCGAACAGGGCTACGCACGCGAACCCAAGACGCCTGTCAAGAAGGTTGTCAAGGATGCAGGCGCAACCATCACAGGTTTCGCACGTATTCGCGTTGGCGAATCCGCTGCTGAATAAGCTAACCCCATAATCGGGTAGGATTCTACAAACATGAAATAATGTGGTGAGGTTAGTTTCTAGCCTCGCCACATTTTTCTATATGAGGCCTTTATTTAGACCACTTTCCGAATAATCCACTACCCGCACCCCAATCCGAACTCTGGAGATGCCATGAGCGCAATTATCCCATCGGCTCACGATTTAGCCGTGGAAAATGCCAATGCCGCATACGCAAAAACTCAAAAAACCCCATTTCGCCAATTTCTTCTCGCTATTGGTGGCGGTCTCGCCATTGCTATCGGCTTCACGTTTTACGTGACGTCCCAGCAGGGAGCCCTTGCCTTACCCGCCGGCCCGATGAAGGTCCTGGGCGGTGTGTGCTTCAGCACCGGTATTATTCTCGTCGTTGTCCTCGGCCTCGATCTTTTCACATCGACGACGATGACGGTGCTCCCACTCTACGAGAAAAAAATTCGCCTCCCGCTCTTTTTACGCCACTGGACACTATCGGTAACAGGTAACCTTGTAGGTGCTTTAGGCTTGGCTGTAGCTCTTTTCTTTGCACACCAGCATATGTCCAGTAGCGGTTCCTGGGGCGAGGTTGCCCTGAGAACGGCGGCGACGAAAGCCTCGCATGGACCGCTCGAAACCTTAATTCTTGCGATTTTGGCAAATATTGCGGTGTGTGCCGCGGTGTGGATGGCACAGTCGGGCCGATCCACGGTTGATAAGATTTTCGCCTGTGTTTTCCCGATTTCCTTCTTCGTTGCCTCTAGTTTTGAGCACTCCATTGCTAATATGTTCCTTTTGCCCATGGGTCTGCTCACAAAATATTATGGTGGCGCTGAATTTTGGAATTCTCAGGCGGTTCTGGAATCCGGTAAAACCTTTGCGGATTACGCGGCATTCACGCCCATGGCTGCCGTCCAAAATATTGTGATTGTTCTTATCGGCAACATTATTGGGGGCGGTTTCATGCTCGCCACATTCTTCTACTTCACCTACATTAAGAACGACGTGAAAAAGGTGAAAAAGGTTCACGGAGAATAGCGACAGAATATAAAAATATAGCCTTTAAAGTCGGGTGTGTTTCGTGCAAAACCCCACGGAACGGGCGCGCGTTTTCCCTCAACGCGCTGACACTGCTAACCTTAAAGGGATATCAGGCAGATGAAAGGTCAACGCAGTGAATGTATTGAAAGCTTCAACTGATAAAAATCCCACAAGACGTGTTCTCCTCAAACTTTCCGGTGAAACCTTTGGTGGCGGGGAAGTTGGCCTTGATTCGGCGGTTTTGCGCCGAGTTGCCGGTGAAATTGCCGAGGCCGTCGAGTCCGGTATTCAGGTCGCCATTGTTGTTGGTGGCGGTAATTTCTTCCGTGGCGAAGAACTCCAGCGTGGCGGTATGGATCGGGCACGTGCCGATTATATGGGTATGCTTGGAACAGTTATGAACGCTATTGCTCTTCAAGATTTTATTGAAATGGCAGGAACACCCGCGCGTGTCCAAACAGCTATCCAAATGACTCAGGTTGCTGAACCGTATATTCCTCTCCGCGCGATTCGCCACCTCCAGAAAGGGCGCGTTGTTATTTTCGGTGCCGGTGCCGGTATGCCGTATTTCTCCACGGATACCGTGTCCGCCCAGCGAGCGCTAGAACTTAATTGCGAAGAGCTCCTTATGGGCAAAAATGGTGTGGACGGTGTATATACTGCAGATCCGCATAAAGATCCTAATGCCGTCAAAATCGACAAGATTAGTTTCGACGAAGTATTGGTTCGTGGCCTCAAAGTTGCTGATGCTGCAGCTTTTGCGTTGGCAAGCAACAACAACCTGCCAATGCGAGTATTCGGTATGACGCAGCCCGGCAACGTAACGGCAGCTTTGCGCGGAGATAAAATCGGAACCCTTGTCACATCGAAATAATACGAGAAACGATGATACCGCTTTACGCCACAGTGTGAAGCAACGTCAAGAAACCAACGAAACATCGTACAATAAAGACAGTACACATTTGTTACCCAAGGATGGATACCCCATGATTCAGGATGTTCTGAAAGAAGCCAAGGAAAAAATGACGAAGGCCGTTGAGGTCACACAGGAAGATTTTTCCGCAATTCGTTCCGGTCGCGCTAATGTCGCGATGTTTAACCCGATTTTTGTTGACTATTATGGTTCCCCGACACCTCTTCAACAGTTGGCAACAATCACTATTCCTGAACCGCGTACCGTGATGATTACGCCCTTCGATCCCACCGCAAAACAGGCGATTGATCGTGCACTTCGCGAATCCGATTTGGGTGTCAACCCCAGCGATGATGGTAATGTTATTCGCGTTAACCTTCCCGCGCTCACCGAGGAACGCCGTAAGGACTATGTGAAAATGGCTCGCACTCGAGCAGAGGACGGACGTGTTTCCATCCGTGGTGTTCGTCGTAAAGCCAAAGATGCCCTGGATAAAATTAAGAAAGATGGCGACGCTGGCGAAGATGAGGTCAAGCGTGCAGAAGAAGAACTTGAAACACTGACAAAGAAGCATGTTGAACGTGTAGACGAGCTTCTTGTTGCCAAGGAAAAAGATTTGCTCGAAGTTTAATTTATGCCAACCCCGTCGTTCCTATCCCATATCGTTCCACATCCACCCAAACCGCCGAAACCTTCAACTTCAAAGGCGGGAAGAAACCTGAAGGCAGCGATACCAACAGCCATTATTTTGTTGGCAATCGTTGCCGGTTCAGTCATGTGGAAAATGGAGATATTTGTTGTTCTTGCAGGTCTCGCATTGTCCTATGCGCTGTGGGAGGCGGCAGGTGCTTTTCTTGTAAAACAGATACGCCTACCTCTTCTTGCTCTTCTTGCCATTAATATTGCCCAGATTGCCACCACGTGGTTTGCTGGGTTGGCTTGGGGTATTGTTGCTGGTCTGATCTGTTGGCCACTACTGACCTCCGCGGTTTTTATCAGCCAGGGTCGGAAAACCACATGGAAAAATGTGCTCACCTCTCTGGCTGTCAATGTGTGGATTACGTGGCTGGGGTGTTGCGCCGTTGCACTTGCCCATATGGATCGTGGAGCCTTAATGATTGCGCTACTTGTGCTTATGCCAGTAGCTAATGATGTTGGCGGTTGGGCTGCGGGTGTAATGTTCGGTAAGCATCCTCTGGCGCCAAAGATTTCCCCGAAAAAATCGTGGGAAGGTCTTGCGGGGTCTTTATCGCTTTCCGTCCTCGTCTCCTGGCTTTTCGTCGGCTGTGTTCTCCAACTTTCGTGGGCAATTATTACCGCTGTTTCACTTACGGCCGTTGTCTGTTCTACGGGCGGAGATCTCATTGAATCTGTACTCAAGCGTAAACTAGGGGTGAAGGACATGGGGTCAATTTTCCCCGGTCATGGGGGAATGCTTGATAGACTAGATTCTATTTTGATGTGGGCACCTTTGTGCTATCTCATTATGGTTATTGCTTAGGAAGAGTGAGGAAATGACTGATTTTCAACAAGTTACTGTTTTTTCCCGAGGGTATAACAGGGATGAAGTAGATGATTTCTTTACCCGCGCTAAGAAGGCCTATTCTCAAGGTGACGGCACAATGGACGAAACCGACGTCCGAGCAGTCGTATTCCACAATCAGCGGGGTGGCTACAACACACAGGATGTGGATGCGGCACTTAACCGTCTAGAGGGCGCATTTATTGCTTTAAAACGTGCCGGAGTTATATCAGCCCGCGGCGAACAAGAATGGTTGAACCTCGCATATGAGGATGCAAAAAGTCTTTATCCGCGCATGTTACGTCCTCGCGGCCAACGCTTCGCCCATCCGGACCGCTGGGGTTACAAAATTGAGGATGTGGACAATTTTGTCAATCGCCTCGCGAAATACTTTGATGGAGAAACCGATTTGACCTCCAAAGATATTCGTTCCGTCACCTTCAAGGAAGCTAAAGGCAATAAAGCCTATGACGAAAAAATCGTCGATGTTTACCTTGAACGTGCTATCGGTGTCCTTCTTGCCGTCGAATAATTTTTAAGTTCATGGCTTTTCTGTGGTCACATCGTAACAGCCCAACCATCCGACGCCTTTCCGGTTCCCACAAGAAAAAAGCACTTGCTTTTCTTGATCAAGATCCCATTAATTCAGTTATTGCGCGCGGATATGTAGAAAGTATGGGGATGGGACAATCTCACGCCCTAGGAATATTGGATTCGTCGAAAAATGTTACGGCGCTTGCGTGGGATGGGGGGAATATTATTCCTCTCGGCTTTACCCCTTTCGAGCTGGAAGCCCTGTCTGAGGATTTACTGACGCGGCGTCGTCAAGCATCCTCGCTCGTCGGGCCACAAGAGCAGGTTTTGGGGCTCTGGAATTATTTGGAACCCGTGTGGGGAAATAATCTACGTGAGGTTCGCCCACGCCAGTTTTGCATGTCGATTACGCACGATAAGTCGCAACACGGCATCCAATCCGCCCATGCAATTCCGGCTGGTTCCCTCATCTCTAACGTTGAACACATGTGCACCCTAGTTCCGCCCGATCCGTTTTTGCGCCTGGCACGCCCGGGGGAGGAAAGCACTGTCGGCACAGCATCCGTAGCCATGTTCACAGAAGAAGTCGGCTACGACCCCACAAAGTATGGTTCGATGTACTTGCAGCGCGTCGCGAACTTGATTCGTTTAGGCCTGACCTTTATCCGCATGGGTGTAGATCCGGCGACGGGCAATTCACGAGTAGATTTTAAGGCGGATATTGGTGCCTTATCCGGTGGTGTTGCCCAGTTGCAAGGGGTTTGGACACACCCCGATCTTCGAGGGCAGGGTATTGCCACGGGGTGCTTGGCTGCCGTCGTCGAATATATTCATCACAATATCGCACCAACAGTTTCGCTCTACGTCAACGATTACAATACCCACGCGATAGCCGTCTACGAAGCTGTCGGTTTTTCGCACCACGCAATGTGGGCGACGGTACTCATGTAAACGTCACGGGACTTTTCCTCACACATTGTAGTTTTTGTCACGAATATTGCGCCACCGGATAACGTATTTTTACGACGACGATAAGCGTTCGTGCATAAACAGTTCGTGTGAGGCACTTGTCCGATCACCTTGCATTAACAATGACATAGTTAAGGCATGGCGCGAAACAAGACGGTAGAATAGGGCACGTGCTTAAACTATCGTCTCTTTTTGTGCGCACTTTGCGCGAAGATCCGGCTGATGCTGAAGTTGCCAGCCATAAACTCCTTGTCCGTGCAGGCTATATTCGCCGTGTTGCCCCCGGTATTTATACGTGGTTACCACTCGGGTTGCGGGTGTTGCGCAACGTCGAAAATATTGTTCGTGAGGAAATGAACCGTGCGGGGGCGCAAGAAGTGTTGTTCCCGGCGCTTCTCCCACGCGAACCCTATGAGGCCACAAACCGTTGGACGGAATACGGGCCAACCCTCTTTAAACTACAGGATCGCAAAAAGAACGATATGCTCCTTGCTCCAACGCATGAGGAAATGTTCACGCTGTTGGTGAAGGATTTGTATTCATCGTACAAGGATTTGCCGCTCACGCTCTACCAGATTCAAACGAAGTACCGTGATGAGGCGCGTCCGCGTGCGGGTGTGATTCGTGGGCGTGAATTTGTAATGAAGGATGCCTACAGTTTCGACATGGACGAGGCTGGTTTGGATGAATCTTATAATGTGATGCGCGAAGCCTACCAGCGGGTGTATAAGCGTCTGGGTTTGCCTTTCGCGATTGTGTCGGCGATGTCGGGGGCTATGGGTGGCTCTCGAAGCGAGGAGTTCCTGTTCCCAACCGCCATTGGTGAAGATACTTTTGTGCGAAGCCCGGGAGGTTATGCGGCGAATACGGAAGCGGTGACGACGCCCATGCCCGAGGAGCTGGATGCTAGTGGCGTGCCTGAAGCCGCGAGTGTTCGTACGCCTGGCGCGAGCACGATTGCGTCCCTGGTGGATGTTTCAAACGAGGTGAACCCGCGCGAGGATCGCCCCTGGACGGCAGCGGACACCCTGAAAAGTGTTGTTATTGTGGCAACCCATCCTGACGGGGAAAAAGAGCTGATTGTTATTGCGATTCCTGGTGACCGCGAGGTCGATATGAAGCGCGTGGAGGCCGCGCTTGCGCCGGCCGAGGTTACGATGGCAGATCACGAAGCTTTTGAACCCTACCCTGAACTTGTTCCCGGTTTCCTTGGCCCTGAGGTTGTTGGCCCGCAGTCCGAGCGCCGTGCGCAGCAGTCGGAAGATGAGCGCCCGGTGTTGCGCCTCTTGCTGGACGCGCATGTTGCCCGTGGAAGTAGCTGGATTGTTGGCGGTAACAGCGTCGATGTGCATCGTTATAATGTCGTGTACGGACGCGATTTCGAGGCAGATGGTGCTATTGAAGCCGCCGAGGTACTGGCTGGCGATCCGGCCCCCGACGGAAGTGGTGCCTTAGAAATTGCCCGCGGTATTGAAATCGGGCATATTTTCCAGCTCGGACGCAAATACGCCGAATCTTTAGGGCTAACTGTTCTCGACGAAAACGGGAAAACACGTGTGGTCACCATGGGTTCTTACGGTATCGGTGTTTCGCGTGCCCTGGCTTCTATCGCCGAACACTATCACGACGATAAAGGTTTGATATGGCCTACAAATGTTGCTCCCGCTCACGTTCACGTTCTGGCAACCGGCAAAGAAGACGCTGTTTTTGAAACGGCTGAAAAGATTGCTGCAGAACTTGAAAGCGCGGGCATTGAGGTTATCTATGATGATCGTCGTAAGATGAGCGCCGGCGTGAAGTTTAAAGATTACGAGCTTCTCGGCATGCCCTACGGCGTGGTTGTCGGTAAAGGTTTGAAGGATGGAAACGTTGAAATTCGCACCCGCGCAACCGGGGAATCCGTGAACGTTCCTGTGGATCAAACTGTGGCAAGCGTCGTCGATCTTGTAAAAAACGATCCAGCGGGCGTGATTAACGCCTAGCGCCTCGAACGCTGAAAGGCTCCCGGAACAAGTTTATGTTTCCGGGAGCTCGTTATTTTTTGGCCTGCACAAAGTCCTTAATTCCCGGCATCGCGGGCATTGCTGAACGTTCTGCCTCGTCGCAGAAAAGATGCAGAATGAAATTCCGGCTCTCAATTCCTGGTGCGTGTGCATCCCCGCAGGCACGAATGAGTTCCTCGTAGGCGGTTTGAGGCAGTGGCCCCTTTAACACGGGGAGTGCCACATCTCGCGTGGCGTTCTTTTCATCTGTGCTCGCGGCTTTTTGGGTTGCGTTCTCTAGAGCATCAATGAGTGTCATACGATTTTTGACGACGGCACTCACCCCGGTATTACTTTTGCCTGAGTTATTTTGCCCAATCTGTATTTCAAAACTTTGGCGGGCGGCCACAATACTAGAAAGTTTATTGTTGTGAGCTAGGGGGGTGGCTATTTTAGCGATTGTTTCGGGAGTTGGAGCGGGGAAAGGCTCAAATTTACTTCCGGTGGCGGCGGCGATTTGCTGGGCATCAAGGGCGGAACGAACAGAAATCGCAAAATATACGGCACCATTTGCGGGGGAATCGGTAACGGCTTTTCCTGCCTGATCTGAAAGTTTGCGCAGGGCGTCAACAATTTCTTGTGGCTGAGTCAATAGCGGTGCAACTGTGGGATTCGTTTTTCCTTTGGGCGCCCCCTGCGGCCAGGGTGTCCACAATCCGCCTACCGCTTGTTTCCATTTTTCGGAATGTTCTGCAATCTGTTTATACTTTGGATTCTGGTTGGCGAGGGCTGTTGTGCTACGAGCAATTTGATCGGCTGATCGGGAAACGTCGAGTTGTGCCTGCTGAGCAACCGTTGGTGCAGGGGGATCATTCGGTGTTTCCCAATTTGCGCCGAAAGAAATCATGATTCCCGTGAACGCTAATATCCACAAAACTGTCCACCCGAGAAGTTGCAAAAAATGACGAGTGCGTTCAGATAATGCGTCTAGCGAAAAACCCTTCATAGATGTCCTTCAATCTGAGATGGATGCGTCAACATGCGGAAAACTTGGGCGGACGGTCGAAAACCATTCATTTCATTGTGCCATGTATGTCAAACTCGTGCCTATAATGTACACCTGCAAGATTAACCACAATCACTTCGGTAAACTATCTAGTATGACTCGTTCTCAAAAAAAGCGACCACCGTCCAAGAAAAACACCAAACCAGGGGCACCGCGTAACAAAGCAAGCGCTAATCGGAGTGCGGAACTTGTTAAAATAGTGAGCCCTATCGTCGAAAAAAATGGGTTGTATTTGGAATCTGTGAAGATTGGGCGCGCTGGCGGGCGTTCGGTTGTTCGGGTAACCGTTGATCTTCCTTACGGTCCTGGCGGTGTGGGTAGCGATCAGCTCACCGATGTTTCTCGTGAAATATCAAAATGTTTGGATGATGCGGATCTTGTTGCCGGTGCCTACACGTTGGAAGTTTCTACACCGGGCTTGTCCAGGCCTCTCGTCGAACCTCGTCATTTTTCGAGGGCAATCGGGCATGTTCTGAAAATTAAGCCCGTAGATGGTGAGAGCCACATCGTTCGCCTTGAAAATGTGGAGGGCGATACACTTGTTTTACGTACCCAGGATAAGGCCCAGCGCGAATGGCGGTTGCGCATAGCCGATGTTGCTGTGGCACGTATGGAAGTTGAATTCGGCCACGGGCCGGATGATAAAGATGAGTTAGAGTAGCGAAAGTAGCGGAGGAAACGTGGATATTCAGATTCACATGAGCGAATTGCGTGCACTGGAAAACGAACTTGGTTTGAGTGCCGACGTCATTGTTGAAGCCATTGAAGATGCGCTACTGCACGCATATTATCGTGTTCCTGGCGCTATTCGTGGCGCGAGGGTTGCGATGGATCGTAAATCTGGTCGTGTTGTTGTGTGGGCGCCGGAGTACGACGAAGAAGATCATGTCATTGGCGAGTTTGATGATACGCCCAAGGATTTTGGACGCATTGCGACGGCGACGGCAAAATCTGTGATTGCGCAGAGATTGCGTGACGCTGAAACAGAGCGCGTTTTGGGAAGTTTCCGGGCAAAACCTGGAGATATTGTGCCAGGTATTGTGCAGCAGTCCGTGGGTAAGGGATTGCGTAGTCGTGATTTATTTGTTCGTATTGGCGATCAGGAAGCAATTCTTCGCGCGGAAGAACAGGTTCCTTCCGAACGGCTCTCCCACGGGGATCGTATTCGCGCATATATTTTAGATGTGTCAGCTTCGCCACGCGGGGTGTCTATTCGTATTTCGCGTAGCCACCCGGATTTTGTGCGGGCGCTGTTCACTTCAGAGGTTCCTGAAATCCAAGATGGACATGTAGAAATTATTGCGTTGGCGCGTGAAGCGGGGCATCGTACAAAGATTGCCGTGTATGCGGACGATCCTCATGTCAACGCGAAGGGCGCATGCATTGGGCACAACGGGCAACGAGTTCGTGCCATTACCCAGGAATTGCATGGCGAAAAAATTGACATTATTACCTACAGTGATGAAATTGATGAGTTTATTGGGGCTGCGCTCTCCCCGGCTAAGGTGACCAGGGTTGATATTCTCAACAAGGATCGACGTATGGCGCGCGCGATTGTGCCAGATGATCAAGCATCCTTAGCGATCGGCAAAGAAGCGCAGAACGTGCGTTTGGCTGCGAAACTGACGGGGTGGGCGATTGATGTTCGTCGTGAATCTGAGATGAGAAATAGGGAAGAGGGAAATTATCCCTCGATTCCTGCTGGTGAATAAACTCCACGTGGATAATATCGAAATTTTTCTAAATTTTGAGGCGTACAACTCATAGCTTATGTAGTGTTTCGGCTTTTTTGTCGCTAAACTATATAGGTGGCTTTCCTGCGTTTGGACCCACAATGGGTTCGTGCAGGAAAGTAGCTGATTTTTCAGCAGTCCATAAGATCATTTTGTAAGTAATCAGTTCGGTGGTGGAAACACTATCGATGCCCGAGACAAAAGAAAGCGGGTTGGAAGCTGATGGGCACCCGATGAGTACCCAGCGATGAGCTGCCAAGACTAGGGATCTGCGAGCCATTATGCCCAGATCCAAAGAAGGAGAACTGTGGCAAAGGTCCGCGTCCATGAACTAGCCAAAGAAATTGGGGTGACAAGCAAGAAGCTCTTGCAGGTCCTCAAGGACAATGGCGAATTTGTTAAGTCCGCGTCCTCAACTATTGAGGCGCCCGTCGTGCGTAAAGCACGTGAATATTTTGATGCACATCCTGAACTTATTGAGGGTGGCGCTACGAAAAAGGCAACAAGAAGGCCGAAAAAGAAGAAAACGGTTGCCCCTGATGCGGTTGATTTGCCCGCAGGTACCGCTTCTGTTATGGAAGTTAAGCCGTCGGCTCCTCAAGATAAGAAGCCCGAGGCTGAGGTAACCACACCGGAAATCTCCCAACCGGTTGCCACGCAGGCGAATGTGGCTGAAAAAGAGGAACGTGGCCAGAAGGGTGATGCAACCGCGTCCGCTCCAGTGGTAGCTCCCGTTCCTACGGCACCCGTTCAGGAAACTGCGAAGGGGGATGCTTCGCAGAAAGATAGTCAGGTTTCTTATCCTGAAGCAATTAGCTCTGACGATAGAAGAGTTTCACCAAAACCTGCGCCTCGCGTGAATGCGAAACCCGGTGGAAAACAAGCGCTAAAACCTGGTGCAAATGTAAAGGATGTCCAGGGTGAAAAACCTGCCGTTAAACCGGCAGTTCCCACGCCTAAAGCGATGGCGAAAAAAGAAGAGACAGCTACTGTAGAAAAATCGGAACGTCCTGCTATTCCGACACCGCGTGGTGCCGTGAAATCAGCGCGAGCTGCACGTGAAGAAGCTCGCGAACAGGCTCGCGAACAGGCTACTCCGCGCCCCGGTAATAATCCTTTTGCTACCTCGCAGGGTATGCCACGTCCGGGTGGTGGCCGTAAGGGTGGTCCGCGTCCGGGTAATAATCCGTTTGCTTCCTCGCAGGGTATGCCGCGTCCGGGTGGTGGCCGTGGTAAAGGTGCGAAGCCGGGCGGAAAGCCGGGAACCCGTGGTGGTCAGGGGCAAAGCCAAGGCCAGCCTCAAAATCAGGGGCGTGGCGGGCAAGGCCAGGGCGGTAATGCCCAGGGTCGTGGAGCGCGTTCAGCTCCTAACCCGAATATGATGCCAGGTCAGATGAATGCTGCTCCCTCAACCGGGCGCGGTGGGCGTCCGTCTCGCGGGCGCGGTGGTCAAGGCCAGGGCGGAAATGCTCAAGGCCGTGGCGGTAACCGTCCTGGAGGAGCAGGTGGTTTCACCCGCAGTGGTGGACGTGCACGTGGCGGTTCAACAGCTGGTGCTTTCGGGCGCCGTGCAGGTGGGGCAGGACGTCGCAAGTCCAAACGTGCGAAGCGTGAAGAATTTGAGGCACAGATCTCACCGATGCTTTCCGGTGTGGAAGTTCCACGTGGGGATGGCTCAACGGTTGTACGTTTGCGCCAGGGTTCAAGCCTTGCTGATTTTGCTGAAACAATTGGTGCTTCATCGGCTGCCCTCATTACGGTTTTGTTCCGTATGGGTGAAATGGCAACAATGAACCAGTCCCTGGATGAAGATACTTTCAAGCTCCTCGGTGCGGAACTCGGCTACGATGTTCAAATGCTCTCCAAGGAAGATGAAGATCGCGAAATCCTTGAAAGCTTCAATATTGATCTTGAAGAAGAAGAGCTTCTTGAAGAAGACGAAAATCTGTTGCCTCGCCCGCCCGTCGTCACGGTTATGGGCCACGTCGATCACGGTAAAACCAAGCTTTTGGACGCCATGCGTCACACCTCTATTGAGGGAACCGAGCACGGCGGTATTACCCAGGCGATCGGTGCCTACCAGACGCATATTATGTATGAGGGCGAAGATCGTGCGATTACCTTCATTGATACGCCCGGTCACGAAGCCTTCACACAGATGCGTGCCCGTGGTGCCGAGCTAACGGATATTGCGATTTTGGTGGTTGCTGCCGACGATGGCGTGATGCCTCAGACGGTTGAAGCTGTCAACCACGCACAGTCCGCTGGCGTGAAAATCGTTGTGGCTGTCAACAAGATCGATAAGGAAGGTGCGAACCCGCAAAAGATCCGTAGCCAGCTCACTGAATATGGTCTCGTCGCCGAAGAATATGGTGGAGATACCATGTTTGTTGATATTTCCGCCAAGCAACGTACCGGTATTGAGGATCTCCTCGAAGCCGTGTTGTATGTTGCGGATGCTGATCTCGATTTGCGTGCCAACCCCGATAAGGCGGCGCGCGGTACAGCGATCGAAGCGAAGCTCGATCAGGGACGCGGTGCGGTCATTACGGCGCTCGTCCAGTCCGGTACTTTGCGTATTGGGGATCCGATTGTTGTGGGTATCGCCCACGGGCGTGTTCGTGCAATGTTCGACGAAAACGGCAACAATGTGGAGGAAGCAACTCCGTCCCGTCCGGTTCAGGTTCTTGGCCTGGATACGGTTCCGAGTGCCGGCGATAATCTTCTTGTTGCCCCGGATGAACGTACTGCCCGCCAGATTGCGGAGGAACGTGAGTCTGCGAAACGTGCGGCTACGTTGGCTCGTCGCCGTAAGCGTGTTTCCCTTGAAAATCTTGGTGATGTGCTCAAGGAAGGCGCTACGTCTACACTCAACCTTATTATTAAGGGTGATTCTTCGGGTGCTGTGGAAGCTCTCGAATCTTCGCTCCTTGAACTTGAGGTTGACGACGAAGTCCAGCTCGCCATTATTCATCGTGGCGTGGGTGCTATTACTCAGAACGACGTCAATTTGGCGACGGTTGATAACGCCGTGATTATTGGCTTCAATGTTCGCCCGGCTGAACGTGTTCAGGAGATTGCTGATTCTGAAGGCGTAGAGATGAAGTTCTACTCCGTGATCTACAAGGCTCTTGAAGATGTGGAGTTGGCGCTCAAGGGTATGTTGAAGCCGATTTATGAGGAAGTTCAACTGGGTAGTGCCGAGGTTCGTGCGCTCTTCCGTTCGGGTAAGGCAGGAACGATTGCTGGTTCTATTGTCCGCACCGGAAAGATTAAGCGTGGCGTGAAGGCACGTCTTGTTCGCGACGGTGTTGTTGTGGCTGACAATCTTGAGATCGTGTCGCTTCGCCGTGAAAAGGACGACGTGACCGAGGTTCGTGAAGGCTATGAATGTGGTATCACGCTTGGCCATAAGGATATTCGCGAAGGCGATATTATTGAAACCTTCGAGATGCAGGAAAAGCCTCGCGATTAGTTTCTGAGGCAGGAACTGCATAGGGCGTGCTTTCCTCACCAGTGTTCATCGAGCAGTAAGGGTGTGGAAGGACGGCATATATTCCGCGGGTGGGGTGACGCAAAAACTTTTGCGTCACCCCAATTTCCCTGCGTCGTCGTACCTACTTCGCTCCTAATATTCAGGATGTGGGACTTATGTTGTAAAACTTTGCTTACTTATGCATATACAACGTAGAATATTGCCTTTAAGGGCTAAAATATAACCGTCTAGAGAGGCCGTATGAGCAACACACGCGCAGATCGCGTAGCAAAACGCATTCAGCAAGTTGTGGCACAAATGATTAATCTCGAACTCAAAGATCCGCGCCTCAATATGGCAACAATTACGGATGTTCGCGTTACGGGTGATCTTCAAAACGCCACAATTTATTTCACCGCCATCGGGCATGAGCATCAGATTAAAGATGCGCAGCGCGGACTTAACGCCGCGAAAGGCAAAATCCGTAGTCGCGTCGGCCAAGAACTAGGCTTGCGCCTTACCCCGACCCTGGAATTCGAACCAGATCACCTCATGGAAAGCGCCCTGGAATTCGAAAATCTCCTTGCCGCAACGAAAAAGCGCGATGAAGAACTCGCAGCCCAGCGTGGCACCGAATACGCCGGGGGAGAAGATCCCTATAAAACCAAGGACGAGGATCGCGCCGATTCTCCGAACGAGAAAGAGCAAGAATAATGTTTAACCGTCACATATTTATTACCGGCTTGGCCCTTTTCGCAATGTTCTTCGGCGCGGGAAACCTTATTTTCCCCGTCATGATGGGTATTAACGCGGGAACATCTGTTGGTTGGGCGCTCCTCGGTTTCTGCCTGACCGGCATCGCTCTTCCCGCCATCGCCCTCGTTGCCGCAACCTCGGCCTCGGATTCTAACCCGATGAGTATTGTGATGAGGCTCGGTCGCATCCCCGGCCAGGGAATTTTGTGGATTATTTTCCTTACCACGGGTATGCTCTACGCAGTCCCGCGTGTCGCCACGGTGAGTTTCGAAATTGCCGTCGCGCCCGTCGCCGGTGTGCAAACCGGAAAAAGTAGCTGGCAGCTTTTTGTGTATGCGGTGATTTTCTTTATCGTCGTCGCAGCGTTTTCCATGAAACCTGGAAAACTTGTGGATCGTGTGGGGGCTTGGCTTACGCCTACCCTCCTCGTTCTTATTACCCTTCTCGTTATCGCGATTTTGTGGACGCTTCCTACCACCCATAACGCACCTTCAGAAGAATACGCGAACGCTCCTCTCGCAGCCGGGCTCGTTCAAGGCTACTTCACAATGGATGCGATGGCTTCCTACGTCTTCGGGTTTATTATTGTGAGTTCTTTACGACGGGCGGGCTACACTTCGCGTCCTCGCCTTTTCGGCGCGATTATTGCGACGGGTTGCGTAACGGGTGTTCTGCTCGGCTTGGTGTATAGCGGGCTTGGTTTCGCAGGGAATCGTCTGGCAAATGGCGGATTTGAAAACGGAGCCCAAGCGCTCGCTTTTGCTTCACGCGACCTCTTCGGCTCGCTGGGTCATCTTATTTTCGGCCTTATCGCGATCCTTGCATGTTTAACAACAGCGGTGGGTCTTTTCGGAGCTTCCACGCCGTTCTATCGCCTGTACTTCCCGAAGGTTCCATACTCTGTAATGTTGTTGGGGCAGTCGCTTGTCGCTATCGGACTTGCCTACATGGGGCTTGACGCCATTCTTGCCATTGTTTCTCCCCTCAGCCAGTTCATTTATCCTCTTGTTATTTGCTTGGTTGTGGTTACCTTTATTGATATGGCAGTTCCGGGACGCTTGTTCTGGTCCTATCGTCTGACGGCAGGGGTATGCGCGAGTCTTTCCCTTGGTGAGGCTTTGTTGAGCACGAAACTTGAGATTTTCAAAGGTTTGGGTGCCTATCTCAACATCTTGCCGGGTGGCCCTATCCAAATGTCATGGTTCGCTCCGACCCTCATTGCTCTCTTAGTTGCCCTCCTTATCGACGCAGGCCAAGGCCGTTTTGCCAAATCTGCCCATGTGGAAGATGAATACGGTGAAGTGGTCGAGAAAATAACGCAGGCTACGCAATCGGATGTCAAAGCGTAACCCACGCAAGCCAAGCCCGGTGATGCCGTGGGGTGACCTACCGCGAGGCCCGCGCCTCGCGGACACTGCCGGCGGGATTCTCATTATTGATAAACCCACCGGCGTCACATCCCACGATATCGTCGGTGCCGTCCGGCGCCTTGCCGGAACACGCAAAGTAGGCCACTCGGGGACACTGGACCCCATGGCAACGGGTGTTCTCGTCGTCGGAATTGGGCAGGCAACAAAACTCCTCACGTATCTTGTGGGTGAGGACAAGGAATACGCGTCCCGTTTTCGTTTTGGAATAGATACGACGACGGAGGACGCGACGGGCGAGGTGACGCTCGCGCGAGGTTGCAAGGACACGGACGCAGAGATCGACGAGGCATTACGCGGGCAAACCGGGGATATTATGCAGGTGCCTTCCAGCTTTTCCGCAAAAAAGGTTGATGGGCGGCGCGCTTATGATATGGCTCGGGCTGGAGAAGTTGTTGAGCTTGAGGCTGTTCCGATACACGTGTCTCGTTGTGAGCGTGTGGGGAATGTGGAACGAAGTGTGTGCGAGATTGCCGTAGAAGGTGATGTTGCAGGTGATGTGGCAAGTGTTCCCGCCACGACTTTTTTAGAGGAATATACCGAGATGGATGTCCTTGTGGAAGATGCTACTCGCAACGATTGTGTAGTTAATTCTGCTATCGAGGATTGTTATCAAGATGTCCCGGTATCTGGTGTGCCGGTTGCTGATGTTTCGGTGGCTATTGCGTGTTCGTCGGGAACATATGTGCGGGCGATTGCGCGCGATGCGGGGGAGTCGCTGGGAACAGGCGCGCATATGACGGCATTACGTCGCACCCGTGTAGGTGCTTGGCGAGCCGAAGATGCACACACCGTGGAAGAATATGCCGAAAAAGTTCGTGCGGGGGAGTCGTTGCCAGCGATAGGCATGGCCGAAGCGGCCTCGCTAGTTATGCCAAGCCATGAGATAACGCCTGAGGAATCCGCAAATATTCGGATGGGGCGCTTTATTGAGGCACCGCGCGGCGCTTTCTATCCCATGGCGTTAACGTGTGAAGGCGAACTTGTTGCGGTAGCGGTGGGGCGCGCGAACAAGGGCAGTGCCGGTAAGAAAAACTCAACTCAACCCACAGATAATAACGCCGAAAAAAACACGAATCTACTTGGCGCCAAGGTTGTTTTTTCACCTCACCAAGAAATCTGCACCAGCTGAAGAAAAACCTGTGTTTAAGCCGTAAAAGTGCCCCGGCTCTAAGAGAACCGGGGGTACTTTGTCTAGATATTTATCACGGAAAACACCGGTTTCCGGCTTTAATTGAACTGGGAACTTTCCACAATATAATGTGGAATCGGATAGAATCAGCCCCCGGCTCTAAGAGAACCGGGGGCACTGTCCAACCTGAGCTTACGCAAGCCTCGGATCGGTAGTAATCACATCCGCAACCTCTGCGGGAGATGGCGCATAGGCACCGTCGTGAGAAACCGTGAGCCCAGCCGTAATAACAGCCTGATGCAAAGCCGTCAAAACGTCCGCAAACTTGGCTTCACGCAACCGCGCCTTCGCCTCGGGAGAACCGAGATACCCCAGTTTCGTCAAGCCAGCAAGCAAACCAGCCATGAAGGAATCCCCGGCGCCCACAGTGTCCGCGAGCGCAACATTCAGCGGATCAACAACCAGCATGTCGCGTTCATTTTCGAGCTTCACGTATGCGCCCCACGGCCCGCGGGTCACAATAACCATGGACGGACCGAGCTTAATCCAATCGCGTATCACCTTTTCTACGGGCGTATCGGGGTAGAGCCACTCAATATCCTCATCGGAAGCCTTCACCACATCGGACAGGGCGATCAGTTCTTCTATACGCTCCACAACCTTCTCCGGGCTTTCCATGAGATCCGAGCGAGCGTTCGGGTCGTAAGAAACCGTGCCGTTAATTGCCTGGCGTTTTACTGCTCGCAATACGCGCGTGGCGCCCGGCTCCAATGTTGCCCCGTAGCTACCGATATGCATATGTCCAACGCCTGCGGGATCGGGAATCTCGGGAATGTTCCAGTCCACATCGAATTCGTAACGTGCGCGCCCCTCGGAATCCAAAATCGCTGTGGCAACTGTTGTGCGCGTGGCTTCATCCGAGCCGGGAATGATAGCTACATTTTGGGCTGCGGCCACTTCTTTGATGCGTTGTGCACGATCGTCTTGGGCAAACCAGGTTGCCAACTCTGTGGGATAACCCAGTTGTGAAACACCTGCTGCAACGTTGAGAGGGCTACCTCCAACAACCTCTGTTCCCTTGCTTGCGTCGAAAGTACCATCGGCTTTTTCGCGAACGATAAGGTCAATAAGGGCTTCGCCGATAACGACAAAACGAGTCATGTGTAGTTCAACCTTTCATGGTTTTGTTGCGGGCTTCCCCTGTGACGCTTCATTGCTTAATGAGCATGTCGCTTCTTTGCGTTATGAGCGTTTAACCCGCTTATGACGCTTATAATTATAAAACAGAGTGACAGATTTTCGAATGTGTTGCGCGCAATGAGACGCACGCAATGTTGGTGTTGGTGTGGCTCGACGTAGCCTTTAGCCTGCCCCGGGAGCGTTACACGATACAGCTTTTCATTTGCCCGGGGAGCGTTACAGGTGAGCGCTGGCATGTCGCGCCGGTGAGTTTCTTTTCGTTACGGGTTTGTGGTGTTTGTTGTGGCGCCTTTTGGTGTTCGTTTTCGTTTGCGTTACGTGTTCGTGGTGTTTGTTTATATGGTTGGCGCACGATGTAGAGGCAGTTTCCGTTACAGGTGCGTGGAATGTGTTTTGTGGTATTTTTCCCGCCGGGTTCGCACGGCGGGCGTGATGCGTTACCCTAGAAGGGTGAAAATATGGAATTCCCCGCAAGATATTCCCGCGGGTTTTGGTGGCGCTGTTGTCACCATCGGAATTTACGACGGCGTCCACCGTGGGCACAGGGAAGTCCTCGTACACCTTGTTCGTGAAGCCGAAAAACGTGGCCTTCCCGCGCTCGTCCTCACCTTCGACCCCCACCCGCTCACCGTCCATCGTCCCGAGGCGGATATTTACCTCGTTTCCACGCTTGAAGATCGCCTTAACCGTCTGCAAGCTCAGGGCGTGGACATTGTGTATGTTCAGCCTTACTCGCTGGAATATTCACAGCTCCAAGCCTCCGATTTTATTACGGAACAGCTTGTTGGCTTGCTCGGCGCACGCTGCGTCGTCGTCGGAGAAGATGCGCGGTTCGGTAACGGAAATATAGGTGATGTGCAACTCTTACGTGAGGCGGGGCAACGTTTAGGTTTCGACGTGTGTATTGTGCGCGACAAAACCGACGACGACGGAAAACGTCTTTCCTCAACGCGTATTCGTCAGGCTCTGGCCGAAGGTGATGTGGAGGAGGCGGCCCGCATTCTTGGCCGTCCGCATCGTATCGGTGGTGTGGTATGTCAAGGGGAACAGCGCGGGCGTGATTTAGGGTTCCCAACGGCGAATTTGACGGGCGATAATTTGGGGGAGGTTCCAGCTCACGGAGTGTATTCCGGGTGGCTTGTTCGCGATGTTCCGGGCACACGCGCCACAGAATATATGCCGGCAGCTATCAGTATTGGAACAAATCCGCAATTTAATGCAACCCAACGCACGGTTGAAGTTCATGTTTTGGGGCGTAGTGATCTTAACCTGTACGGCGAATATATTCAGGTTGATTTTGTGTCCCGGATTCGACCGATGATGAAATTCTCATCAGTGGACGAGCTTTTGGCACGCATGGATAAAGATCTGTTAGCAACAGCAGACAGGTTGGGTGTTCCTCCTGCCGGGCGTGTACCGCAGGGTGCAGTCACGGCCCAGCCACAAGAACAAATAAGTGGTTGTAACTCGGCGTGATCTAAGGCTGAGTAGCGTCTTACATAGCGCGTCATACCTCTTTACGAGGTTGTAATCCGGCGTGATGCCAGGCTAAGCGCCACCTATAGTGTGGTATTCACTACTGTGAGGGGGAGGGTCGGGGCCATCATGTGCTACACTTGGTAAGCCGTTCGATCGGCCACGGGTGTGTCATAGCCCGGGAGAAAATGCCCCGGCGCACCGTGCAACGGATAAATATTAGGAGAATCGCATGGCCCTTAAGCCTGAAGAAAAGCAGAAAATCATTGCCGAATACGCCACCCATGAGGGCGATACCGGTTCACCCGAAGTGCAGGTTGCACTTCTGTCCGCACGTATTCGTCAGTTGACGGAACATTTCCGTACCCACGTGCATGATCACCACTCACGTCGTGGTCTCATGCTCCTCATCGGTCAGCGTCGTCGTCTTCTCACCTACTTAGCTGAAGAAGATATTGAACGTTACCGTTCACTCATCGCACGCCTCGGTTTGCGTCGTTAAGTTTGTGAATCCGGCTCGGGAAACTACCCGAGCCGTTTTTACGTATATAAAATAATAAGGAAGCCCGCCCACGAGGTCATCGGTGAAGGTTCACGAAGATACAGTGAAGGTCGAAACCGTGCAGAAGTTGCGCAATGCGTAACCAATGCATGGACGCATATAGCGCAAGTACGCATCTTCCGTCGTCGTGAATGTTGACTGAGGACGTCTGGGCGGGGAATACCTACGAAAAAGGAGGACCTTTGGAAGGCCCAAACGTACATTCAATTGAAGCCGTTGTTGATAACGGCACTTTCGGAACACGCACGATTCGTTTTGAAACCGGAGTTCTTGCCCAGCAGGCAGGCGGAGCAGTGCTCGCCTACCTTGACGGTGAAACCACAGTTTTCAGCGCGACAACCTCGTCCAAACAACCCAGGGAGCATTTCGATTTCTTCCCACTGACGGTAGATGTTGAAGAACGTTCCTATGCGGCAGGTAAAATTCCGGGTAGCTTCTTCCGTCGTGAAGGTCGGCCAACAACCGACGCTATTCTTGCAGCCCGCCTCATTGATCGTCCGTTGCGTCCCCTGTTCACAAAGGGAATGCGTAATGAAGTGCAGGTTGTGTGCACGGTGATGACGATTCACCCAGACGATGCCTACGATGTTCTTGCAATCAACGCGGCCTCACTCTCAACAAGCCTTGCTGGCCTGCCCTTCAATGGCCCCGTTGGCGGTACTCGCGTATCTTTGATCGACGGACAGTGGGTTGCCTTCCCGCGCTGGTCCGAAATGGAACGCGCAACATTCTCCATGGATATTGCCGGCCGTATTGTTGGCGACGATGTTGCCATCACCATGGTGGAAGCCCAAGCACCAGAAAACGCTGCAAAGAATATTGCGGATGGTGGGGTTACCCCAACAGAAGCCGTTATTGCTCAAGGCATGGATGCGGCTAAAGGCGTTATTCGTACACTGTGCGAAGCACAAAACGAAATAATTAAAGAATGTGCAAAGCCTACCGGCGAATTCACGTTCTTCCCCGATTACACCGATGCGCAGTTCGAGGCTGTAGGCGGGCAAATTAACGGACGTTTCGATACCATTCTCGGTATTGTGGATAAAACGGAACGCGATACGGCGCTCAACGAACTCGTCGAAACCATTATTGGTGAAATGACGGAAGGCGACGATCCCGCATACGACCTGGAAGAAGACGGAAAAGCGCTTGCTTTGGCCATTAACTCTCACTTCAAGAACGTTATGCGCAAGCACGTTATCTCCACCGGAATCCGTATGGATAACCGCAAACCCACCGATATTCGTAGCATTAGCGCACAGGCTGGCGTGCTTCCGCGCGTTCACGGCTCCGCACTGTTCCAGCGTGGAGAAACCCAGATTTTGGGTGTAACCACGCTCAACATGTTGAAGATGGAACAGCAGCTGGATAATCTCACGCCGATTACCCACAAACGCTACATGCACCACTACAATTTCCCGCCCTATTGCACGGGCGAAACAGGGCGTGTGGGTTCCCCGAAGCGTCGCGAAATCGGGCATGGACATCTTGCTGAAATGGCTCTGGAATCCCAGTTGCCCAACCGTGAAGATTTCCCCTACGCTATCCGTCAGGTATCGGAAACCATGGGATCTAACGGTTCGTCCTCCATGGGTTCCGTGTGTGCATCGACCATGTCCCTTTTGAACGCCGGTGTACCTCTGCGTGCATCCGTTGCTGGTATTGCCATGGGGCTCATTAGCGCCGAAGTTGATGGCGAAACCAAGTATGTTACCCTCACCGATATTCTCGGTGCGGAAGACGCCCTTGGCGATATGGACTTTAAGGTCGCCGGAACAACCGAATATATTACGGCGCTCCAGCTGGATACGAAGCTCGACGGTATTCCAGCCGAAGTTCTTGCCTCCGCATTAAGCCAGGCAAAAGATGCGCGCCTTGCCATTCTTGATCTCATGAATCAGGCAATCGACGCCCCGGATGATATGGCGGAAACCGCACCGCGCATTATTAGCGTGAAGATCCCCATGGATAAGATTGGTGAAGTTATTGGCCCGAAGGGCAAAATGATTAACCAAATCCAAGAAGATACCGGCGCTGAAATCTCCATTGAGGACGACGGAACAGTTTACATTGCAGCCACCGGCGGGGTTGCCGCTGAAGCTGCACGTGATGCTGTTAACGCTATTGCCAACCCGCAACTTCCTGAAGTTGGCGAACGCTACATTGGAACCGTTGTGAAAACAACAACCTTCGGTGCTTTCATTTCCTTGACACCGGGCCGTGATGGTTTGCTCCACATTTCACAAATCCGCAACCTTGTTGGTGGCAAGCGCGTGGAAAACGTGGAGGACGTTCTTGGTGTTGGTGAAAAGGTCGAAGTTGAAATCGGCGAAATTGATGATCGCGGAAAGATTTCCTTGAACGCTGTTCTCGACGAAGAAGCTGCCGCGGCTTTGGCTGAATACCAGGCTGAGGAAGAAGAACACGCAAATCGTCGTGGTCCTGGAGATCGCGAACGCGGACGAGGCGATCGTAGGAATGGTCAGCGTAACCGTCGCCGTCGCAGCAGCGATTTCTCGCATCATAACGACAGCGCGGATTCAGCAAACAGTGCTGATTCAGTGAACAACGCTGATTCGGATGTTAGTGCAGATTCGGCACAAAGCGCACCATCTGCAGCCAGTGCAGATGAAGCACGTGGCAGTCGCGCACAGCGCGCTCCGCGTCGCCGTCGTCGCACACTCCGCACTGAAGATTAATTTCTTCTGATTCATTCATAGTGCAATGTTGGGGTCCTTACCGTAAACGGTAAGGACCCCAACATTTTGCCGTATAAACACGATACGTCGTAGGTACTAAACACGAGAATCGTCGTACCCGATAAACACGAGAATCGTCGTACGTATTTTGCTACAAGTGTCACAAACGGGAGAAAGTCTCCGATTTTGTATAAAGTAGGGGAGTGACTTTTTATAACGAAATCGATTTGCCGTTGGTTGCGGGCCACAATATCCGCATTGACGATAACGGATCCATTTTTGAACGAAGCGTGATAGACGGCGGGGTGCGAGTCTTAAGCCAACACCTGCCACACATGCGAAGCACCTACGTTTCTTTCTGGGTAGGCGCCGGTTCGCGTGACGAACACACGGGAACTGAAGGATCCACGCATTTCCTCGAACATCTTCTTTTTAAAGGGACTGAGCGGCGCACCTCCCTCGATATTTCCCAAGAAACAGACCACCTTGGCGGAGAATTCAACGCGGCAACCTCCAAACAATACACCTGCTACTATGGGCACACCTTCGAAGATGAGCTACCGCAAGCCATTGATCTGCTTGCCGATATGGTGACAAGCGCCAGTTTACATACCGAAGATTTCGCGATGGAACGAGGCGTTATTCTTGAAGAGCTTGCCATGTATGCCGATGACGCTTCGCAGGTTGCAATGGAAGCCCTGCCACAACTTGTGTATGGGGATCATCCCTTGGCGCGCCCCGTGGGCGGAACCCGCGAGACGGTAAATGCCCTTGAACATGCGTCACTTCTTAACCATTACCGCGCCGTCTACCATCCGGAAGAACTTGTCGTTACGGCAGTTGGTGCGGTGAACCATGAACAGTTGTGTGAGCTTGTTGCGAAGGAACTCAGGCGTGGCGGCTGGGAATTGAATGCGAATAAAGCGCCCAGAACACGCAGAATTGCAACAGATTTTATTTACACTCAGGGCGATAATATCGCTATTAAAAAAGAGGTGGAGCAGGCAAGCGTCATGGTGGGGATTCCAGGCGTTAGCCTGTATGACACAGGGCGCCCGGCAATGTTCGCCCTGTCTACCATCCTTGGTTCTGGGCAATCCTCGCGTCTTTTCCAAGAAATCCGTGAAAAACGCGGGCTTGCATATTCTGCGTACGCCTTCCCCAGCATTTTCCGCGAGGGCGGAATGTTGGGAATGGCGGCGGGGTGTTCGCCCGACAACGCACAGACGGTACGCGATCTCATGATTGATGAGCTTCGCAAACTTGCTCGCGACGGCGTAAGCGACACAGAGGTCGAATCCGCATTCCGACGCATCCGCGCAGACATTGTTTTCGACGGAGAACGCATCGGAAGTATGATGAACCGTTTGGGAACATCAGAAATTATTCGCGGAACCCTCATTTCTTTCGACGAACACGTCCGCCAGGCACGCGAGGTGAGCGCCGAAGATATTGTGGAGCTCGCTCGCGACATGGTTGAACGCCCCGTCTCCAGCGTTATTGTTGGCCCCGCACGTGGCTAGGTATACGGTTTCAACACTCTCAGGGCGCCTCACCACTTCCGTTGTGAGCTAACTATCGTTCTCCGGCTCCTCATCATAATCGCGATAGTCCGCCGAATCCGTGGTGGATGCGGTATCGGGTGAAAACGCGGTAGGTGCGGAGCCCTGGGTCTGTGAGCTTGTCCCTTCAAATTCGGGATGAACAATATCGCGCGGAGTGTGTTCAACTTTTAAGGTGCGGTAACGGTTAAGGGCTGCCGCGATGTCAATAAGGCGAGGCCGGACAAGGAAATGCGGTTTTTGTCCCGCACCCAACGCATCCAAACCATGCCGATTCATTGTTTCACCAAGAGCGCTTAAACCTTCACGAATACTTGTTTCTCCACGGAAACACGTTGCACGCACGGGATCTGTTAGCGAACGCAGAGCCCACGCAATTGCCTCCGTTTGCCCCGAATCAACGATTTGTTCCACATCACTAACGTCAATAGTGTGACGATCTAAGAAAATTTCGTCCACGCCACGTGCGCGTGTTTTCGCTTTTCCGCCATGACGTTTTAAGGGAAGCGGATAGCGTTCCTGCGGAGCAGTGTACCCACTAATATCGCCACGATTGCGAGGCATTTTCTGGGCAACCTCATGCGCCTGCTGCGTAACGTCAACACAACGGTAGTGATCCATCATAAGAACGTGATCAGCGCAATCGAGATAATCACCGCTTCCGCCCATAACCATGACCGTGGAAATTCCGGACTCAGCCATAGCTTTAATGCGATCCACATACGGGGTGATGGGTTCTTTATCGCCAGCCACGAGTGCGCGCATGCGCTCGTCGCGAATCATGAGATTTGTTGCGGAAGTGTCCTCATCAATTAGGAGCGTCGTCGTCCCTAATTCGAGAGCCTCCGCAACGGAAGCTGCCTGCGAGGTGGAGCCTGAGGCGTTCTCGGTGCTGAAATTATCCGTGGGTGTTCCTGTAGGAAGTGCGTTAATAAAGAGGGAAACGTCAACGCCTTTAATACTGCGTCCATCGGCTGCACGCACTTTCACAGCATTTGGTTCAAGGGCGACGAGTTCGCGTCCGTCTCCCGGAATATGCCCGTAAACGCTTCGTTCCAAGGCCGAAAGAAGCGTCGATTTCCCGTGGTAACCTCCACCGACAATGAGCGTAATCCCTGGAAGAACTGGCATTCCTGAGACCGTACCCGCATAGGGAAGATCAACGGTTTGCCGGAGATTTTCCGGTGACGTGAACGCAAGCGCGTCGCTGAGCGCTTCGTCGGACACGCCACTTCTGCGCGGAAGTATGGAGCCGTCGGCAATGAAACCAATCCAACCACGCTGCGTAAGTGTTTCTTGAAGGGCAAGATAATCTTCATATGTTTCCACATGTTTGCGCAAATTATCGAGGTGCCCTTCCACGCCACCATCCCCGGTGAAATTCAGGGTCGCTTCAATAATATCGGGGAGGTCTTCATCAACAATTTTTGCCATACGGTGACCCATAATCATGCGTCCGCGTGCCTGGAATTGGAGTTGGAAACGTAGCTCCACATAGTTTTCCATGACGGTTGCGTAGGAGCGTTCCAAAATTTCTTGCCCGGGCCGAGCCATGGAAATATCGTCGGTTTCTTTAGCGTAGGCGCTAAAGGTTCGCGCAAGAAAATCGGCGACGGCTACGCGTTTTTCCGGGCTGTCAAGAAGATCGGCTGGAATCCCGATTTCTTGGGGGTTTGCGCTGACCCTCAGGAGCGAAGGCGGAGCGTAGGGGTCGGATTGAACTTTGTCGATATGAATTTTATACATTTCATAGTCGTAATCACCGATGGTGGATTTATATGTGGGGTAGTTTTTCCCATCAATATCGTGGAAGTGCTCGATGAGGTCCGCATCGCTTCCATTTTTACGAACCCATTCGCGTTTTTCTCGGCCTTTTCTGTTTCCCTTGAAATTATCGCGATTGCCTCGCGTATAACCGCCACGAGATGTGGAGCGACGATTAGTGCCCTCGTATGTAAAATTCATACACCTATTCTAAACGGTTAGTGGTGGTAGGCGAAAAGCTTGCGTTGAAGGTTGTTGTGGTGGGTGGAGCCTTGTGTGGTGGTGCGCGGAACATTTCTTTCAAACTCCGGTCAGGTAAGTGACATACCCGTAGATGAAGATAGTATAAATGTATGAAGAAAGTCGCAGTAGTTGGAGCCGCGGGCCGCATGGGCCGCACGGTATGTGAAGCAGTTAATAGTGCAGATGATATGGAACTCGTTGCTCAGCTCGATGCCGGGGATCCCATCACAGCGCACAACTTAAATGGCGCTGAGGTTGCCGTGGAGTTCACGGTCCCAACCGTTAGCGAAGATAATGTCCATGCCCTGTTGAAAGCCGGCGTGAATGTTGTTGTAGGAACAACCGGGTGGACAGCAGAAAAACACGCCCGCGCCCAAAAAACCGCGAAAGAAACCGGAAAAAACGTTCTTATTGCCTCGAATTTCGGACTTTCCGCAGTATTCACCATGCTTTTTGCTGAAAAAGCAGCCCCCTATTTCGAATCTGTTGAAATTATTGAACTCCACCACCCAGATAAGGTGGACGCACCTTCTGGCACCGCAGCAACAACGGCGGTGGCCGTCGTCGAAGCACGAAAAAATGCTGGTGTTCCCGCAAGCCCTGACGCAACGGAACTTGACCCCAAGGGCGCGCGTGGCGCAAATCTCGACGGCGTTCACGTTCATGCCGTACGCCTGCGTGGCTTGAATGCGCACGAGGAGGTTCTCTTGGGCAATCCGGGCGAGCAGCTCGTGATTCGCCAGGATTCTTTCAACCGTGAAAGCTTTATGCCCGGTGTTCTTTTGGCTGTTCGTCAAATTGAGGATTACCCCGGTTTAACTATTGGGCTCGATAAAATGATGGACATCTAAGGCAACTGCGGTTATAAAACCTAGATACGGCAGGAATGGCAAAATGTTAAGATTGCAAGAATATCAACAACGTTAAGATTGCAAAACTGTCAAGAACGTTAAGAACAAAAACGTACCATATATATAAAGGACGTAAGGACGTTAAATAAACGAAAATACGTAAATAAAATAAATCAACATAAGTCAGTGTAAACAAGGTAAATCGAGGAGTGAATCTCAATGACGAAAAATAATCTTGCTGTTTCACGAACCTTTGGCTCCGTAGGCGTTGCCATGGTCACGCCTTTCCATCCCGATGGATCACTTGATGTAGATTCAGCTGTCAAACTAGCAGTGAAGCTTGTGGGCGACGGTGCAGACACCATTCTGCTATCGGGAACAACTGGCGAATCGCCTACCACGCATCAGCCGGAAAAAAATGAGCTCGTTAAAGAAGTCAAGTCGGCCCTAGGGGACAGGGCGCTTGTGATGGCGGGAGCCGGTTCGAATGACACCGCGCACGCTATCCGTATCGCCCAGGGATCGGCAGAAGCGGGCGCGGACCGCCTGCTCGTTGTGGCGCCCTATTACAATCGTCCGAGCCAGGAAGGTGTTTATCAGCATATTATTGCCGTGGCTGAATCCACCGATTTGCCGGTGATGATTTACGATATTCCCGGCCGAACAGGTGTGAAGCTGGAGCTGGACACCTTGAAGCGCCTCGCCCAGCACCCGCGCATTAAGGCCGTGAAAGACTCCACGGGTGACGTGGCTGCAGGTTTCATTAAAATGGCCGAAACCGGGTTGGAATACTACTCTGGAGACGACGACCTCAACTTCGCCTGGCTCGCACACGGCGCGAGCGGTGTTATTTCTGTTGCGGGACACGTGATTTCTTCACGCCTTCGCGCACTTGTTCAGGAAGTCGATGCGGGAGATTTGCCGGCTGCACGTAAGGAAGCATTCTCGCAGCGCTCCATTATTCGCGCCATTATGGGGACGGGGCAGGGAGCTGTGATGTCGAAAGAAGCACTGAAACTCACGGGAGTTTTGGAATCTGCAACGCTACGCCTACCGCTCGTGGGAGCTTCTGCCTCCCAAATTGCGGCTCTTGCCGACGTTCTTCGCGCAGAAGGCTTAATCCAAGCCTAGGTTTAGGGGTGGATTCACGCTGGACTCCCAGGGTGAATCCACATCTTCTCGGTTAACATGAGCCGGCTTGAATGGTTGTCACATTCCATGTTTTCCATGTTTGGCCACATGCAAGGATTCAAAGTGTACATCCGAGGATTAATTGTGAACTGCTCCCCGTTAGTTGGACTGAAAAAACAGACACCTCACTAACGGGGAGCAGTTCAATTTTTCTTGTTGCGGGGTGTACCAATATCCAAAAAATGAGATAATGGATGGTGTGAATACAGAAATACAAGACCTCCCAGATGCTGGAGAAGCTGTTCGCATTGTGCCACTTGGCGGTTTGGGAGAAGTAGGGCGTAACTGCAACGTCATTGAATATAAGGGAAAAATAGTTGTTGCAGACTGTGGCGTACTTTTCCCCGAAGAAACACAACCGGGCGTGGATCTTATCCTCCCCAACCTTGATTACCTGGAAGATAAACTCGATCGCATTGAAGCAATCGTCCTCACCCACGGGCATGAAGATCACATTGGAGCCGTACCTTATCTGCTCAAAATGCGTGAAGATATTCCCGTCGTCGGATCACAACTCACCGTTGCTTTCGTTGAGGCGAAGCTCAGCGAACACCGCATTAAACCAGTCATACATGTAGTGCGCGAAGGCGACACAATGAACATTGCCGGAATGGATTTCGAATTTATTGCCGTTAATCATTCCATTCCTGATGCGCTCGCCATGTTTATTAAAACCCCCGAGGGAAATATTCTCATTACCGGCGATTTCAAAATGGATCAGTTGCCGCTGGACGGGCGTTTAACAGATTTGCGAGCCTTTGCGGCTGCCGGGGAAGAAGGCGTGGACGTCTTTATGTGCGATTCCACCAACGCCGAAGTTCCCGGTTTTGTCAGTTCGGAAGCAGAAATCCAACCCGTTATTGACCGTGTAATCGGGCAGGCAACCGGACAGATCGTGGTCGCCTCTTTCGCAAGCCACGTCCACCGCATCCAACAGGTTCTCAACGCGGCGGTACGCAACGAGAAAAAGGTCGCTTTCGTTGGGCGATCCATGGTGCGTAATATGATGATTGCCGAAGAACTTGGCTACCTTGATGTTCCGCCGAACACCATCGTCGACATTAAAAATATGGACGGAATTCCCGCCAATAAACGTGTATATATGTCCACCGGATCGCAGGGCGAACCCATGGCAGTTCTTGCCAGAATTGCTAACCGCAACCATCCGCGTATTCACGTGGGAGAAGGGGACACGGTTCTTTTTGCTTCCTCGTTAATTCCCGGCAACGAAAATTCTGTGTTCCGGCTCATTAACGGTTTGATTAAACTCGGAGCACAAGTTGTCCACCAGGGCAACGCAAAAGTTCACGTCTCCGGACATGCTGCTCAAGGCGAACTGCTTTACTGCTACAACATTTTGCGCCCCGCATACGCTATTCCTATCCACGGCGAAGCACGCCACCAGGTTGCCAACGCAGGAATCGCCATAAAAACGGGCGTTCCGCACGACAACGTGATTTTGGCGGAAAACGGGAGCGTGATTGACGTTCTCGACGGTAAAGCTCAGCTTATTGGCCAGGTTCCTTTCCACAATATTTACGTTGATGGTTCTTCTGTTGGCGATATTACAGAAAGTGAATTGAAGGACCGGCAAATTTTGTCGAATGAAGGTTTTATTGCCATTTTTGCCGTCGTCGATAATCGGTCGAAAAACATTATTACGGGGCCACATATTCAAGCCCGCGCAATGGCAGAAGATGATGCTGTTTTCGACGATATTCTTCCCGATGTCACCCAAGCGCTTCAAGATGCCTTGAATAAAGGTTCGGATACCTACGGTATGCAGCAGGCAATGAGGCGGGCGATTGGCAGATGGGCATCGCGTAAGTTGCGTCGTTCCCCAATGATTATTCCCACCGTTGTCGATATTTAAATTAGGAAACCCGTGTAAAACCGGGGTTTTTCAAAGAAATGAGCAACACACCCGAAGAATAAAACTCAAGAAAAAGGTACACTTTTCGCGTGAGAACACCCAATAAACCGAAGAATGAAAAAAAGTCCGCCGGCAGTAACGGTGAGCGTAAGCCCGCCCAAAATAAGGCAGAGAAAAGCAAGAACAACGGCGACGAACGCCAGCCGATGTCCCTGGTTGCAAAAATTATATGGGTAGCGGTTCTGGGGGCTCTCGTTATTTTGACGGCTCTGGGCGAGTGGTTCGGAGAGGCCGGTGTGGTGGGGAATATTCTCCATCATATTGTCGCTGGAACCCTGGGGTATCTCGGCATGATTGTGCCGATTTTCCTCGTGTATTGTTGCGTTCTTGTGTTGAAACAGGACCTGGCGAGACAGCATCTACGTTATATCATTTGCGGTTCTATTATCGCGGTTTCCTTGTGTTCCATTCTTCATATCATTATTCAGCCGATGAGTCCTGCAGAAAAAATGGAGGGCGTGGAAAAGGCCGGCGGTATTATTGGGTGGCTTGTTGGAGGCGGATTCACCAAACTTTTTTCCGTATGGGGAGCCGTGCCGATTCTCATCATTATTGTGATTGTTGCCGTGTTCATTATTGGACAGTGGGATCCGAGCGACGTATTTGACGCCATAAGAGATAAACGCCGGCAAGACAAAGAAGATAAGGCGACTCAGGAAACGCCGGATATTCCGGAAGGCGATAGTGTGGTAGCAAATCGCGGCGCGACGGCATCCCTTCCCTACGATCAACCCCACAATATTGAGGGCGAAGGCGAAGATGCGGGAGATAATTCTCGCCATAAAGGACCCTTTGCGCGATTCAAAAATCGTCGGGCTCAAAAACATAGCCCAGAGGATGGGCAACAAGCCACTGTTCCATATGACGAACAGGGGGCGATGCCCGGAGCAATGCCCTCAGGAAATGTAGACGGCGTTCCAACGGCGGTATACGGAGAGGGTAATGCGAACGACGGGATGCCGGGGGCGTGGCCGGGCGGTTTGCCGGACGTAATGCCGGGCGGTTTGCCGGACGAAGCCCACCACGCCACGCTAGACCAGTCAGCTCAGATGGCCACCAGTTCGCCGTCAGCTACTGGAACACAGCAGCAACCTAACTCCGCCGATTCTTCGTTGAACAACAAAAAAACGGCAGACAGTGGTGATTCCTTCGATGTAGCAGACGCGACGAAACGAACCCAGCAACTCATGATTGACCCGGACGTGAACTACGAACTTCCCTCGCCGGGACTTCTCAAATCCGGGCAACTCCATGCCGAGCGTACCGCGGCGAATGACGCCGTTGTTGCGGCGCTCACCCAGGTATTTCTTGATTTCAACGTTGATGCAAATGTTATGGGCTTTTCGCGCGGGCCGACGGTTACCCAATACGAGGTTGAGCTCGGACCAGGCGTGAAAGTTGAGCGAATTACTCAACTATCCAAAAACATTGCCTATGCTGTGGCGAGCGCAGATGTGCGTATTTTGTCCCCGATTCCGGGTAAATCCGCGATCGGTATTGAAATCCCGAATGCGGATCGCGAAGTCGTTCAGCTTGGCGACGTCCTGCGTAGCCAGGTCGCACTTCAAGATCACCATCCCCTCACCGTTGCCGTGGGGAAGAATGTTCGCGGTAAATTCGTCGTCACAAATCTTGCAAAAATGCCACACTTACTTGTTGCAGGCGCAACAGGTGCCGGTAAATCGAGCTTTATTAACTCCATGATTACCTCGATTCTTATGCGCGCAACACCCGACGAGGTTCGCATGATTCTTGTGGATCCCAAGCGCGTGGAGCTCACGATTTACGCCGGAATTCCGCACCTTATTACGCCCATTATTACGAATCCGAAGAAGGCCGCCGAGGCGCTCGAATGGGTTGTTAAAGAAATGGATGCTCGCTACGACGATATGCAGGCGTACCGTTTCAAAAATATTGTTGATTTTAATAAGGCAATCCGCGCCGGGGAAGTGACGGCGCACGATCCGAACCGGACACTTCGCCCCTATCCCTACCTCCTTGTTGTGGTCGACGAACTTGCGGATATGATGATGGTTGCTCCGCGCGATGTGGAAAGCTCTATTCAGCGTATTACACAGCTTGCGCGCGCAGCAGGGATACATCTTGTGTTGGCGACGCAGCGTCCTTCCGTTGATGTGGTGACGGGGTTGATTAAGGCCAATATTCCTTCGCGTTTGGCATTCATGACGTCCTCGCTTGCGGATTCCCGCACGATTCTGGATCAGGGCGGTGCCGAAAAACTTATCGGGCAGGGCGATGCACTGTTTATGCCCGGTGGCGCCCAACCCATCCGACTCCAGGGCGCCTGGGTTGATGAAGAAGAAATTGAGCGCGTTGTTGAGCACGTGAAGGGACAGTTGCGTCCACATTATCGTCAAGATTTCGACGAGGTTGTGGAAGCAAAGGTTGCGGAAAAGAAGCAGCGTGAAGAAATCGGGGATGATTTGGATATTCTGCTCCAGGCCGCCGATATTGTGATTAGTAGCCAGTTCGGTTCCACATCCATGTTGCAGCGCAAGTTGCGTATCGGTTTCGCCAAGGCAGGGCGCATGATGGATCTTCTGGAACAGTACGACATTGTTGGCCCTTCGGAAGGCTCCAAGGCACGTGACGTACTTGTCCCGCCCGAACTCGTCGAACAAGCAAAAGAAGTGCTCATGGGGAGAAGAGCTTCGATTTACGACGATGAACCGGGAACCCCTGCACGCAACCAGACACAAGACGGCGGTTTCGTCGTCCCTGAACCTGGAAATTCAGGAAACGGCGGGTACGGCGCTACGCAGGCAGGCAATGCTACGGGCGCTGGATATTCAGGCGCTACGTATTCAGACGGCCGCTATTCCGGCGACCCAATTGGAAATGGCCCTACCGCACGCAACTGGTATGACGATGATCAAGACTCCTGCGGAGAATCCGGTGAGGATGCATGGCAACTGACAGGAAGGTAAGCTAGGAGTATTATGAACTCACAGCGAAAAGTACCCGTCGTCAATATTGCTAATGCGCTGACACTGTTGCGTGTTCTCCTCATTCCTGTTTTCGTGGGGGTGTATTGGGTTCCAACAGATATGCGTTCGTTTTGGGCGTGGTTCGTTTTCGCCATCGCCGCATTTACGGATAAGCTCGATGGGTATTTGGCGAGAAGTCGCGGACTGATTACGAATTTCGGGAAAATGGCGGATTCCCTTGCTGATAAGGGGCTGATTGCCGCGGCGCTCATTATGCTGTCCTGGCACGGTTTCCTATGGTGGTGGGTAACGGTTGTGATGCTCGCCCGTGAAGTCTATATCACGGTTGTGCGCATGATGGTCGTGAAGAAAAAAGTGATGGCTGCCGGCATGGGTGGCAAAATTAAAATGTTTGCCCAGTCCATGGGCGCTGCCGGGCTGATTATTCCGTGGGAAGCGGCGTTCCCCCTATGGTTTGCCCAGTTCATGTACTGGGCGAGCTGGAGCGTTATTGGACTGGCGCTAGTGCTCTCCGTGTGGTCCGCAATCGGGTACACAATCGATGCGGTGAAAATTTCACACGGTGAAGATAACGATGAGGATACGGCCGAAGAAGAGAAGGAAGAGGCCGGGGAGGGGAAGGAAGAGGCCGGCAACGGTAAGGAAGAGGCCGGCAACGGTTACGCACCCGCTTCCCATGATCGTTCTGGCCTAGATGCTAAGAACTCTTCGGCACAGGATTCTCAGGATGATTCCGGCCAGGTTTCTGGCGAGTTCTTAGATCGATCCTCTGGAAAATAATGGACACAAAATAATGGATACGACTCGTTTAGCGCACCTTGTGGACAAGATTCACGAGTACTCCTTCACCCTTGCCTGCGCCGAATCCTTGACGGGCGGGCAACTGGCTGGAACTGTGGTGAATATTCCGGGTGTTTCCGAGATTTTTCGCGGTGGCGTTGTCTCCTACGCAACAGATGTAAAAGCAAGTGTTTTGGGGGTTTCCCGTGAACGTTTAGCCCTCACTGGTCCCGTTGACGAGCAAGTTGCGATTCAGATGGCTCGTGGCGCGTGTAGGGTTCTGAATGCAGATATAGGTATTTCGACGACGGGCGTAGCTGGCCCAGGCCCACATGACGGGCATCCGGCTGGCACCGTATGGATTGGGATTGCCGGGGTAGTAGGCGAAAAAGCTGAGCTTTACCATTTTGATGGGGATCGGGTAAGTGTGCGCGCCCAGGCTGTTAATGCAGCACTTGAACTACTCGAAGGGTCTGTGTTGAGACTGCCCTAAACGCCGTCGTATATATTCACTCTTTTTGAGAAGCGACGAGAAAGACGTCTTGTTGTCCCGTAACGTGCGTACAAGGCTAACGCGGGTGGGCTATTTCTGTTTCGTCGTACATTTTTGAAAAAGTGTGATAAAGTATGACGATATTTTTATGCAAGGGGAATGTGGGGAGAGCCTCTGGATTCTCAATTAGGACGTCTAGGAAAAATTCAGCTAAAAGTGGCTTAATATTAATACAAGAATTTTTATTAAGGCGAGTTTTTTAGCCCAGGGAGTACTCTCTGTAAGGGGAATCAGCTCGTCGGGGAATAAAAGTAACAATGAGGTAGTTAAAAGTAACGATGAGTATCGACGTACGAACCGGCGTTAACCGGAAAAATGACTTCGTGAACCGTGCAGAAGTGCGCCAACCCGTTCTTCTGCGTGAAGAAATCGGCGAAGTGCTCCGCGCATTCCGCCAGCGCCCGGGGAGAACTCTACGTGAAGTTTCCTCCGATGCGCGAGTGTCCCTCGGCTATCTTTCTGAAGTGGAACGTGGCCAAAAGGAAGCATCTTCCGAGCTTCTTGCGTCAATATGCAAGGCGTTAAATGTTCCGTTGAGCCATGTTTTGCGACTCGTGGCAGATCGCATTGATGTGGCTGAAGGGCGTATTCCGCCACATATGCGAGTCCCGGAATCTCCCGCAAAACTTGTGTCCCCCAAAGAAAGCGTGGCATTGTAGTTCTGTGAAAGAATCCGAGTTTTGGAATTGTGTTGAACGTGCCTTTCCCGACGGGAGAGGCACGAGTCTTGTGCAAGACCTTGTGTTAAGTGCCCTGGGGGATAGGTCTTGCAAAGAGGCTTTAGATGCGGGTATGGATCCACAAAGGGTGTGGGATTCCATATGCAAAGCCTCCGATTTTCCTGAAAAATACAGATATTTATACAGAATCAATCCACGCGATATGTAGTGGATGAGGAAGTCCTTTCTTGTTGCGAAAAGCACTAGAGGCGAAGATGTTTAGAAGTGTTTTATCGACACGCGCGTTTAAGCTTCCGTCGAACACATGTTCGGTATAAAGTTATGCACAGATTAGTTCGCTTGAAAGGTTTTCCACAGAAAAAAGTTCGAGCGAAAAATAATGCTGGAGGTCGAGCTTATGCTAATCTCAAGCCTCTCGGAGAGGGATGGCTTGTTGTAGACCTGTTCTATTCGCATCATATAAAGGAAAACTATGGCTGTTGCATCTGAAGATCGTCAAAAAGCAGTGGATGCCGCTTTGGCTCAAATTGACCGCCAATTCGGCAAAGGCTCTGTTATGCGCTTGGGGGATCATGTACAACCCCGAGTGAGGGTTATTCCAACCGGTTCTATCGCCCTTGATGTGGCGTTAGGAATTGGAGGATTGCCACGCGGGCGTGTGGTGGAAATTTATGGCCCGGAATCATCCGGTAAAACAACCGTTGCTCTTCACGCAGTAGCCAATGCGCAAAGGAACGGCGGAATTGCGGCCTTTATTGATGCCGAACACGCTTTAGATCCGGAATATGCTCGGAAGCTCGGGGTAGATACGGATTCTTTGATTGTGTCTCAACCCGATACGGGAGAACAGGCGCTTGAGATTGCGGACATGCTTATTCGAAGTGGCGCTCTCGATATTGTTGTTATTGATTCTGTTGCGGCATTGGTGCCGAAAGCCGAAATTGAAGGCGATATGGGGGATTCCCATGTGGGATTGCAGGCACGGCTTATGAGTCAGGCGTTGCGTAAAATCACGGGAGCTCTATCGGCATCTGGAACAACCGCGCTATTCATTAACCAGCTTCGTGAAAAAATCGGTGTATTTTTCGGAAGTCCGGAAACAACAACCGGTGGTAAAGCATTGAAGTTCTACTCCTCCGTCCGTTTGGATGTGCGTCGCATTGAAACTTTGAAGGTGGCAGGTGCCCCGGTAGGGAACCGTACCCGTGTCAAAGTTGTGAAGAACAAAATGGCGCCACCCTTCAAACAGGCAGAATTCGATATTATCTACGGCGAAGGAATTTCTCGTGAGGGTGGGATTCTTGATATGGCAGTCGAGTTAGGGATTGCTAAAAAATCAGGATCCTGGTTCACCTACGAAAGCGATCAGCTCGGGCAAGGCAAGGAAAAGGTTCGCCAATTCCTTAAAGATAACCCTGATCTTGCTGACGAAATAGAAGATAAAATCCTTCAGGCTGTAGGGATTCGTCAAAATCCGCAAGCTGTGCCAGACGAAAATGCCGGAACGGCGAATAAGGATAATGCTCAAGCGAAGAAAGTAAGCGATACGCGGGGAAGTAAGGGAAATGCGGAAGCCTCGCCGTCGTCGGGAAAAGATAAAACATTGAGCATGGTTGGAGCGAAGAAAGCGTCATGATTGAGGGCACATGCCGTGGCAACGTAGCCTACCTGCCAAGTGGGAAACGCAAGCGGCGTGGATACGCTCATCACGGCGGGCATGAAAACGATGAACGTGGTAAACGTGAAATCAGTTCCACGACTCCTCAAGAGCACATCGCACGCGCGAGGGAAATTTGTTTCCGTCAACTAGCAATGATGGAACGCTCGACGCATCAACTTATAGATTCGATGCTACAACGAGATATTCCAGAAGATATTGCTCTCAAGGTTGTAGATTCATTTCAACAAGCCGGATATGTTGACGATCTACGATTCGCAAACGCACTCACACGCACACGCAGAGAAGGTAAAGGTGCATCACGGCGCGCCATTGCTCAAGAACTTCAGCGTAAAGGTGTGGGTAAAGAAGTCATCGAACAGGCTCTCGCCCCCATTACCGCAGAAGATGAACTCCACGTAGCTATCCGCTTTGCAACTACACGCTTGCGAAAAGCCACAGGAAAACCAGAGACGCTGTATCGTCGAACCTATGCGGCATTAGCACGCAGAGGATTCGACGGGGACGTATGTTCCAAGGCTCTACGTATAGCCTGGGCAAGCATCGCGAAAGAACACTCAGATTCTGAGTTCTTCACGAACCGCCGGGAGGAACAGTGGTGAAGAATTTCGCCAGGATAGTGATGGTGTGTGGCTCGTGCCGAAAACGTGGAGGAATTCCGGTGAGCATTACTCGTATTGAATATGATGTCGATATGCAAGGTATCGCTATGGGGGAGGAACACTAGTGATTATTTCTCTCGTCGGCGCTACAGCTAGCGGAAAAACGGAGACCTCGTTGTGGCTTGCGCAACTTTTAGGTGGTGCGGAAAAAGTCGAGATTATTTCCGCAGACGCTATGCAACTCTATCGAGGGATGGATATTGGCACAGCGAAACTCCCGCCAGAAGAACGCCAAGGTATAGTTCACCATCAGATAGATGTGCTGGATATTTCGCAAGAAGCCTCCGTCGCAGCATATCAACGCCAAACGCGCCAAACTATAGAAAACATATGGGAACGGGGTAAAACCCCTCTCATTGTTGGAGGGTCAGGGCTGTATATGTCAGCAGTCCTTGACGAACTTGATTTTCCAGGAACAGATCCTGCACTACGAGATGAGCTTACCCGCCAAGCCGAAACAGATAAAGGATCCCTGCTCGAAGAATTACGCGATAAAGATCCAGAAGCCTACCGAGTGATACACCCGAATAATATGAGGCGCATAATCCGCGCACTTGAAGTTATAAGGCTCACCGGGAAACCTTTTACCCCACGTTTCCCACGGCATACATCCCACTATCCGTTCACCATAGCGTTAGGGATTAAACGCGAACCCGTAAACCTGCAAGAACTCATTGTGCAAAGAGCCCAACACATGATGGATAGCGGGTTACTCGACGAAACTCGCGCACTTATTGAACGAGGGTTACGAACAGCCCCAACAGCATCCACGGCAACAGGATATGCACAAGCAATATCGGTTATCGATGGAGAAATGACGGAACAAGAAGCCGTCCAAAGCATTGCATTAGCAACAATACAGCTTGCAAAAAAACAAAAAACATGGTTCAAAGCAGATCCACGTATCACCTGGTTTGATGCAACCCACGAACCTCTAGAGCATATTGCCACGAATATGTATTCCCATATCCGTGAACGGATGCACGCAATGGACAAAACTGAACGGATGCACAAAATAAACAGGACTGAATAGACAGACAACGCCTGCAAAGCCCTTATCAGGGGCAATTGCGCTTCCTTTTATCGGAAGCCAGATAGGTCGTGCCCGCTGAGCCCTCATGGCTATATAAACCGTAGCCGGACTATTCGTCGTCGTTAATCTTGAAAATCCCCGGAATCTGAGGCGAGCCACGGGTTACCGATATGTGCAACACGTAAAATTCTGAAGCCCTTCGCAGAACCAATCTTCGTACAGTCATAACCCAACTGAGAAATCCATTTAGCCAAAGAATCGGCACCAAGATTCTTCTGGACAACCAAAAAAGCCTCGCCAACAGGGCTCAACTTAGCCAACCAGCTCTCCAACATACTATGGACAGCTTTCTTACCAATACGAATAGGAGGATTAGACCACAACAAACGAACAGAGCCATCAGGGATCGAACGAAGCGCTTCGTCAGCTTCCATAACTTCGCCACGCAACCCCGCCTCACGCAAATTAGTGCGAGTTAACGCAAGAGCCCGCTCATTGACATCAACAGCGATAAGCCGAGCCTGGCTTGCTTCCACACCCAATGCGAGAGAAAGCGGACCCCAACCGCAACCAAGATCAACAACAGTATCGCCAGGTTCAACAAAAGGTTCGGGAACCTTATGGAGGAAAACAGCGGTACCCTTATCTACTCGATTATTGGAAAAGACGCCGTCGTCCACGGCGACGGAAAAGTCTCGACCTCGAATGGTGACGGAAATTGTATGCTGACGGCTAGCAGTCGATGGAGACGCAGAAAAATAATGGTCGCACATATATCCAGAATAAACGATAAAAATAGGCGCGCGGGTGATGTCTATGCCACATAGCTCGCGGTGTGTCCTGAGCGCAAACACGCCGAGGCTGATTGCGCTATAAACAAGCAAACTTCAGTGCAAAAAGTACGGCCACGACACGGCAGTGATGTTTATGCCATAGGCAGGCGCGGGCGTTCTCGGCACGGTAAAATAAGAACAAATCGGCAGAGGAAGAACTATTAGCACACACAATACCAACCAGCACATTCAGCAAGGAAATGCGGATATTGAGTCACGCCATGCAGCAGCCCTGCAAGACAATACCCACTACCGTGGAATTTGGGCAGGACGCCAAATTGACCGCGACGAACGCGCATCACTGCAACGAGTAGAAGGACTCCAACACGGCGTTGAACGCGAAGAAGGAATTGAGCTCGAATATCGAAAAGTTCGCCTTGAGCGTGTCGTTCTCGTCGGAATATACGATACCGATAGGCAAGCTGCTGAAGAATCCCTCAGGGAACTTGCTGCCCTTGCAGACACAGCCGGCTCAACAGTCCTGGACGGGTTAATTCAACGCCGTGATCTTCCCGACAAGAAAACATATTTGGGTAAAGGCAAAGCGCAAGAACTATCCCAACTTGTTCATGCACACGATGCAGACACCGTTATTGTTGACACCGAACTAGCGCCCTCGCAACGAAGAGAACTGGAAAATGTTGTCGGCGTGAAAGTCATTGATAGAACCGCACTGATTCTTGATATATTCGCACGGCACGCAAAATCCAAAGAAGGTAAAGCGCAGGTTGAATTGGCTCAACTCGAATATCTTCTTCCGCGGTTGCGTGGCTGGGGTGAATCCATGTCGCGTCAGGCTGGTGGACAGGTTGCGGGAGGAGCCGGAATCGGTTCGCGAGGTCCAGGTGAAACACAGCTTGAACTTGACCGCAGGCGTATTCGAACACGCATGGCCAAACTGCGTAAAGACATTAAAAAAATGGAACCGGCACGCAAAACCCGCCGAGCCGAACGGTGTCGCACCGGAATTGCCTCCGTCGTTGTTGCGGGATATACAAACGCGGGCAAATCATCACTGCTCAACCGCATTACGGGAGCCGGAGTTCTCGTCGAAAACGCTCTTTTTGCAACACTGGATCCAACAGTTCGCCACAGTATTACCCCTAACGGACGCGAATTTACTATCGCGGACACCGTCGGATTTGTTCGAAATCTGCCCACGCAACTCGTGGAAGCATTCCGCTCCACCCTGGAAGAAGTAGCGGAAGCAGACGTGATACTCCATGTGGTAGACGCCTCCCACGCTGATCCCGTCGGCCAAGTTCGAGCAGTTCATGAAGTTTTTGCCGAAATTGACGGTGCGCTCAATATTCCAGAAATCATTGTGTTATCCAAGGTCGATATTGCGAGTGAAGTTGATATTGCGGCCTTACGTTCACGCTACCCCAACACGGTTCCCGTTTCATCGGTCACGGGCGAAGGGCTCGATGATCTCATGCAGGCAATCGAAGATGCCCTGCCACACCCGGATATTCGTATTAACGTAATCATTCCATACGATAGAGGAAGCCTTGTTTCCCGCATCGTAGAAGAGGGCGAACTTCAAGACGAACTTGAATATACGTCCCAGGGTACGCGAGTTCACGCATACGTGACACCACGAATATACGCGCAAATTGACGAAGCCTGGATTCTTTCATAGCCGTGGTAAAAAATGATGGGCATACTCAGCTGAGTTATGACAATGAGGAATCACCTACACGAGACATGCGCTCAGAAAGTGACGTGGCCACAAGTGTTGCGCGAGAGATGGACGCTAGCCTCGCGCCGAGTGAAGACAGCATAACGACGTCCAATCTTTCCCCAACTCAAGAAAACCAAACGCCCCAGGAAACCTCCCAAAAAATACTGGGGCACGTCGTCGAAAAAATGGGAGGAACTGCGCGAAGTGGGCAACAGGAGATGGTTGAACATGTTGCGCGCGCCTTTGAAGATAATGAGCATCTTCTTGTGCAGGCCGGTACCGGAACAGGAAAATCCCTGGGGTATCTTGTGCCAGCAATGGATTGGGCGATACGTGAGGGCAAACGCGTCGTTGTTTCAACCGCAACTCTTGCTTTACAGCGTCAAATTGTGGCTCAGGATGCGCCGAAAGTCGCAGAGGCGATAGAAAAGGAAACGGGGAAACAACCTGAGGTGGCTCTCCTTAAGGGCTGGAATAACTACGCTTGTTTGCGCAAAGTGATGGGTGGGTATCCCGAAGAGGATGCTTTATTTAGCCGAGTTGAAGCCGAGTTTGGGACATCGAGCCAGCTTGGAGCCGATGTTGTGCGTGCGCGTGAATGGGCGCAAACAACGTCAACTGGGGATCGAGACGATTTGGTGCCCGGCGTTCCCGACCGGGCATGGAGGCAGGTTTCAGTATCTAAACCGGAGTGCATTGGTGCGTCCTGTCCTTTGCAGGAGGTATGTTTTCCCATGTTGGCGCGCAAACATGCAATGGTGTCGGATATTGTGGTGACAAACCATTCGATGTTGGGTGTGCAGAGCACGGGAACGCCTGTGCTACCAGATGTTGATGCTTATGTTGTTGATGAGGCACATGATCTCGTTGATCGGGTTACCTCGCAATTGACCGCAACCCTATCTGCGTCGGATATGCAGGGGCTTGTGCGCTTATTGCGTCGGGAAAAAATTTTGGTTCGTGAACTTGAAAAGTCCATTGAGGGTTTCACGGACATTCTTGAAGCTATGGATGAGGGGAGATTGCAAGGAATTCCTGAGGTCCTTCAAGATGCGTTGATGTTGGTGTTGCGCGAACTTCAGCTTGTGAGTGACGACGTGAAAGATATGCCTAACGGAAATGAGGCAGAGGCGGCGACTAAAGCTGTTGTGAAAAATCGTGTGGATGATGTGGTAGGTGTTGTTCATTCGTTGCTATCGGAGAAGGTGGCGTCTGGGCAGTTAGTGGTGTGGGTTGCTCATTCTTCCGATGCACATCCGGTGCTCTATGTTGCTCCCTTAGATGTTTCCTCAGATATTGCGGATAATGTTTTTGAGGGGAAACCTGCGATTTTGACCTCTGCCACCTTAAGCGTGGGAGGTTCCTTCCAGCATGTGGCGAGCCAGGTTGGTTTTATGTATCCGAATCAGGGCCCGTGGCGTGGCGTTGATGTGGGTTCGCCTTTTACGTACGGTAAGCAGGGGATTTTGTATGTGGCAAACAGTTTGCCGGCGCCGAACACCATGGCTTACACGGATGCCATGTTGGGGGAGTTGCGTGACTTATTGATAGCTTCACGCGGGGGCGGTTTATGCTTGTTTACGTCCAGGCGGGCCGCGGAGCAGGCGGCGGAGTTTATTCGTGAGGAAACAGATCTTCCGGTGTTGTTGCAAGGTGAGGATCAGCTACCGACCTTGGTGAATAAGTTCGCTGATGACCCCACAGCTTCGCTGTTTGGAACATTGTCGCTTTGGCAGGGAATTGATGTTGCGGGAGATACGTGCCGTCTGGTCGTGATTGATAAAATACCGTTCCCGCGCCCAAATGATGCTTTGGTTGAGGCACGTTCGCAAGCTGTTCGCGCCCGCGGAGGTAATCCTTTTATGGAGGTTTCGGCAACCCAGGCTGCGTTGAGGTTGGCTCAGGGGGCGGGACGTCTTATTAGACGACACACGGATCGAGGCGTGGTTGCGATTCTCGATTCGCGGTTAAGGACGAAAAGATACGGCAGTTTTTTAATGGCATCCCTGCCGACAATGTGGCCGACGTGCGACGGTGATGTCGTTAAGCAAGCATTGGCGCGAATCTCGCAACACGTGGGTGAATAACCACCGAGATATGGTGTGGAGCGCGTTATGTTGTTTAGAGCGAACGCATGACCATAACGACTTTGCCGAGGAGTTGTGCGCCATCTGCGGGGATGGGATCGTAATTTTCGTTGCAGGGGAGAAGGGTGACGTGTCCATTTTTGTGTTGGAACACTTTAACGGTTGCGTCCCCGTCTATCATGGCTGCCACAATTTCTCCATTGTTGGCGACGGGTTGGCTTCGAACAACAACCCAATCGCCATCGCAAATTGCTGCGTCTATCATGGAATCGCCCTTAACGTGGAGGGTGAAAAGATCACCTTCACCCGTCAGCTGACGAGGAAGTGGGAAAACATCTTCAACAGCTTGCGTCGCTAAAATAGGATTTCCGGCGGCGATGCTTCCCACAACGGGAACATTTACATAGTCACTTGCTTGAACGCCAGTTTCAACATCGTTAAACATGGATATAACGGGTGAGGATTCAGCGGGATACGAGGGAGTAACGACGGTGTTTTCCTGTGAAGATTTAATGGCAAGAATAATTGGGTGGCAGAGGGCTTGTTCGGTAAGCCCGATAGCGCGTGAACTGCGATCTTCTCGAAGAATGTAGCCTTTTTTGCTGAGCGAATCGAGTTGGTAGTGAACTGATGATGGCGAGGTTAAACCAACACCGTTGCAAATTTCCCTGACAGTGGGTGGGAATCGCCTCTCAATAATTGAGGAAGCAATAAAGCGTAGCACCTCTGATTGGCGTTCTGTTAGCGCTGGTAATGCCATGATGCTCCCTAGAAAAGTTCGTGTCAAAAATAATGCTGGACCCACATCGTTTACTTATAGATACAAGGATACGTGGATTGATTAATCTTTTCAAACACTTGTTCGGGCGTGTCGAACGATTGTTCTAGACATTAGCCGATCCTTGTTGTAGAGTTAGTACAGATGTTCGACGAACAAATGTTCGAGGGGGTAAAAATGAGTACAGCGGTTGATTTCCGGTTACTTGATGAAGAAATGAATGGTTCGCGGAAAGTAGATAATACAAGGCTCCGCGTTGTTCCAAGTGCGCCCAGCGGACAAGATAGTTCACATTCGCTGCGTCGGGATGTTCAAACTGGTACACGTCCTTCATTAAAGGTAGCGCCAACGGCTCGTAGTGCGGCGGGAGCTGGGCGTCCACGGAGTTCTCGAACGAAAGAAAAGTTACAGGAATTATCTACAGCCCGATTGGAGAGTCGGGACTTTTCTCCTGGAGTTGCGAAGCTGTCTATGCCGGTTGAGGCTGGTCTTGGGGCTTCGCGTCGAATCGTCCAAGAAGGTGTTGGGCGCTATCGCGTTCGAACAGTTGTTCCGGTTCGAACAGTTGCTCCGGCTATCAAGCAGAATGGTCGAAAAGAACGCGTCCACGTCCCTGGTAGAAAATTTTATGTGACAGAGGCGCAGACTCGTAGCATTATTGGCGGAGCAATGAAATTCTCTCTTATATGTCTCGTTGTGATAGTTGGTTTTATTATCGGCTCGTTTATGCAAGGGTCAGAAGGCGGACGTAATGCTGAACCTGTTGCAGAAAGATATACGCCAGCAGAATATATTGTTCCGGCAGCTGGTATTGGTTCAAGTTCCCTGGGTGATTAGCGGTTAACTACGTCAACAAAGTAGAGAGAAAGGAAAATATATCAAATTTCATTCTATTCCCGTATAATGTAATGGTGCATTGCCCTTTTTGTCGTAATACAGATTCTCGTGTAGTTGATACACGTATTACTGACGACGGAATTTCCATCCGTCGCCGTCGAGAATGCTCAAAATGCAAACGTCGCTTCTCAACATTAGAATCCCCAAATTTGCTTGTTATTAAGAGAAGCGGTGCTACAGAACAATTCTCGCGCCAAAAAATCATAAGCGGTGTTGGAAAAGCCTGCCAGGGAAGGCCTGTAACAGAGGACCAGCTGGCCGTATTAGCGGCAAAGGTCGAAGAAAACGTGCGAGCATCGGGAAGTGCCCATATTAAAGCCGAGGAAATTGGTACGGCAATCCTAGAGCCACTCAAGCACCTTGACCTTGTAGCCTATCTACGTTTCGCATCCGTCTATAAAAACTACAACTCTATTGAAGATTTCGAAAACGAAATCGAAGAGTTACGAAAAGGCAACAGCGTTATCACCGCCATCTGATTACCCTAACCGCAGACAACCAAATCTGCTGTCTGAGGTGGGTAGATTACGTTAAGTCTGTAGCGTAGTTTCCACGGTAGTTATTACGGCATAAGTAAATCAGTTATGTCTGTATTCTTGTTGATTCGGTAGCTGTCACGACACATGTAATGAACTCTATGTCAGCAGTGTAGTTCCAACGGTAGCTGTCACGTTGCAGGTAGATTATGTTGTGTCTGTAGTTGCGTCAATTTTATATTTACGCGCAGTGTGAGCTACTTCGGCTATTATGCGTTCTTCTTGACGTCCATACCTGGGGGTAAAGGTTGCGAGTGAACAATGCGCAGGTGGCGAGTCGAACGAGTCATGGCAACATACAAATTACCAGGGCCTTCAGCCAAAATTTCTGCAGGCTCAACCAATACAACAGCGTCAAATTCCAATCCTTTGGCCTCACGCGTTGTCAGCACCTGGATGCGAGATGTTACATCCACACCACGAGTATCGCGCGTCCACTGGCTCAATGCATCAGAAGTAGCTACAGCATGAGCAATCTCCGAACGACGAAGCTCAGGAACAATTACGCTCAAAGTCCCCTTATCTTCATACCAAGAATTCAGCATTGTGCATGAATCAACAATTGCGTCAATAACAGTTTCACACACGGGAGTATTCCCAGAAGCGACCACGTCGAAGCACTTTTCAGCGTTACGTGCGCCAGTTACCGGACGTACCTTTACCCCGTGAGCCTCAAGAACATTCCTTGCTATATCCAAAATCGCTGCCGGTGTTCGATAGGAAATCGTTAGGTCAGCAACGCGCATATATTGTGCAAGCCGACCAACAATACCTTCCCATCCGTCCGAAGGTGCACCAGCAGGACGTTGATCAACATCCCCAACCAAGGTCATCGATAAACTCGGGTTGCGTCGAATAATCATCTCCCATTGCATAGGGGTCAACTCTTGAGCCTCATCAACCACAACATGACCATAGGTCCAGGACCTATCGAGAGCGGCACGGTCGGCCAAGTCATCACCGTGGGAGGAAACACGCATACGGTCAGCCAACATTTCCGAGGTCACAATACCGGCTCCCAGGTTCATGGCAGACATCGTTTCCTTTGCGTAAGAAACAAGTTCAGCATCCTGAGCGCGTTGCGCACGTTGGTATGCGCGTTCCTTCGCGGTCAAAAAAGTCCCAAGATATTCATACAACTCATCAATAATGGCAATATCGCCAGCAGAAAAACCGGAACCCTTCTCGCGCTTCAACGCCTGGCGCTCCTGTGCGCTTAACTCCGGGGCAACCCGCTCAAGCAAGGCCGGATTCGCATATAAACGTTCAAGCAAAGACTGTGCAGAAGACGGTAGCCACCGTAAATTAATTTCACGCCGAGCATCACGAGATTCGGCAATATCTTCGTAAATCCACAGATTGTCAGCTAAATCAATTTTCTTTATCGCAGCAATTTGGTCAGCCAAAACCTCAACAAGTTGTTTCGCATAGGTTTCACGCGCTTCATTATGAAGCCGTCCTCCACGACGTGCAATCCTTTGAGCCGACTCAACATCCTGTGGAGTCAAGCGCACATTCACCTCTGAAATTCGTAAGGTCACCGGCTTGGGAAGAGGTTTTTGCAAAATTATTGGCACAGCGCGACGTGCAATATCACGCCACACAAGACGCCCCTTAATCTCAGCCACCTCCGGGGTGTCGCAACGTGTTGCTTTCACACCCGGAACGAGGTTTTCAATCGTCGTCGAAACAACATCAGATTCACCAAGAGACGGTAAAACCCTATCGATGTAGCGTAAAAACACCGGAGAAGGCCCCACAATAAGAACCCCGCTACGCGATAACGTATCTCGTAGCGTGTACAACAAATACGCCGCACGGTGAAGAGCAACCGCAGTTTTACCGGTACCCGGACCGCCCTGAACAACCAAAATTCCTTGAGAATCCGAGCGAATAATTTCGTCCTGCTCCGCTTGAATTGTTGCCACAATATCATTCATTTTTCCATCGCGAGCAGCATTTAATGCGGCCATTAAGGCGCTTTCGCCCGTCAAATTCAAATCCGAAGAAGCGACGGAGGAATCCATGAGCTCATCTTCCACGCCCACAACTTCGCGTAAACGGGTTTGAATATGGCGTCGACGTCGAATATCGCCCGGCTGGGCAGGAGTTGCGCGGTAAAACGGTTCCGAACGAGGCGCCCGCCAATCCAACATAATGATATTTTGATGTTCATCGCGCAAAGAAATACGCCCAATATATTCCGTCTCACCCGAGGTCGTATCAAGGCGTCCTAAAACAAGACGATTTTCCACATTACGCAAACGAATCAAATTGTCTTCATAATGGGTGGCGAAAGCATCGCGCTCACGCATTTCTCCAGCGCTTTCCTGCCCGGTTTGCGCGCGAATAGTGTCTAAACGAGCGCGGTATAGAGTACGCTGGCGATCTAGCGACTCATATGCCGTGTCGACAAATACCTGTTCCTCCGCAATCGCTTCATTGCGTGCGTCGTGATATGTTTGCGTATTTGTTCCGCTCAATCGGATCTCCTTGTGAAAAACTGGCTTACAATTATGCCCAAAAAATGCAAAAAATGACATGACGAGCGTCCCAGTGTGAGAAAAATCCGGCTGCAGGACGTATTGCCGTATCGTTTCCATGCTTCGCGTCGATTTTGTTGAAGAGAGGTCGCGTTGCGTATCTCCTTTTTCTTCTTAATGTTGTACGACGATATGCGGAACCCTTGTGCATAGGTGGTGACTTGTGGATAGGCGGTGCCGTCGTCGATATGTGATGACTTGTGGATACGCGGTGACTTGTGGATATGTGGCGCCACGATATTCAGCGCGAATAGATTCACGATTTCTTTCAGCGGGAATAGTTTCATTTGTGAGATGATTACATGAGTAGGAGGACTAAGGATAGATGAACGTATTAATCCGTATTGATGAAAAAACGAGTAACCCCATTATGGTGGTAAACCTCGTGGATCCCACCAATGACATCGGGCATATCTCGGCGCTCGTCCACCAATCCTTCCAAGTGCTCGACTCTACAACAACTGTTCATATTAAATCGGACTATCTTCTGGATTATCGCGCCCAACGAACCCAAGTGAAATATGATAACGGGATGCTTGTTGAAGCTATAATGCCTTCAATTGATTTGCTTAACGTTCACGATATTGAGGGCAAGCCATTCTTCCTTCTGACGGGTTGCGAACCAGATTATCGGTGGGAAGAATTTTCTGAGGCGGTTCTTGATGTTGCCCAAACGTGCGGCGTAAAAACCCTGTATTTCATTGGTTCTTTGGTAGCTCCCGTTCCGCATACTCGTAAACCCGATATGCTTGTTCGCTCAAAAAATATGGAAGAAGTAGCCCCGCCCATTGAAACAACGGTCTGGTTCCAGGCATCGTTTGCAGACTATCTCGAATATCGTGCAGGCAAGCGAGGTTTTGGAACTGTTGCGCTCACCATGCGCGTGCCCATGTATATCGCGGGCTTTAGGCACGCCATGGGTGCTGTGTCGGCGCTACGAATGTTGTCAACCGTCAGTGGCCTTTCGTTGCCACTGGGCGATCTTGAGGCACTTGCAAGAGAAGATACCGAACGTATTAACGCAACACTTCAAGAAGATGAAGATATGCAAGAACTCGTTTCCAACATGGAAAAACAGTACGACGCACAAGGAGTAGAACCCGGACTTGTAAGCCCACCAGATTCACAAATCATCGTACCGACGACGGAAGAAATCGGTCAGGCTGCTGAAGCTTTCCTTGCGCGAGTTGAAGAAAGTCAACGTCGTGAAAAATCGAAAAGCAAGGAAATTCATGGCTTTACGTCCATGTACGACGCCCAAGGTAATCCGAAGCGAGGGCGCCGAGCCGCCGAGTAAATCCAGGGGAATCGGAAGCGGGGGAGACTCGCGAAGAAGTCGCAATATTTTACGAGTCGTGCGAAGAAAGTGAAATATTTTTACGAGTCGTGCGAAGTTTCGTCGTCTTCAATAAGAAAACCTGGGATGTCAGCGTCGTGAAAAACAACAGCGCCTTTGGCCCGCTTTTCCAGATCTTTCTGGCTCACTATGCGAGCGGGCAAGGGGAGCCTGCGAACAGCACGATCGATTAAAGCGACGGGGAATTCGCTGTGAGAGGCGGCCAATACGAGATTTCCGTACCGCCTGCCCCGCAAAACAGATGGATCGATAATCCCTAAAACATGCGGGAAACAGTGCAGAAGCTGCGCGGCTTGCGAATTAAAACGTTTCAATCCCGTTGAGGCCACAGAATTCAACAGGAAAATACCGCGCTCACTCAAGATCTGGGAGGCGCGCTCGGCAACCTCTAGGGTACGCAAATGAGCGGGAACATCTTGATTAACGAAGGCATCGCGCACAATAACATCCCAAGTTGCCTGCGTGGTGTCCAGAGTTTCACGAGCATCCTGCACGCGAATTCGAAGGCGAGGGGATGGGGGTAAATCAAACCATTCGCGCACGTATTTCGCCAACTTTGCGTCAATTTCGGAGACGAGCTGGCGAGAACCTGGGTGTCCCGCATCAAGCGCACGGGCAAAAGCGCAACCCGCCCCGCCTAGATGAAGCGCCCGCAAGGCTTCTCGCCCGGTAAAAACCGAGTCAATCACTGCCCGAAATTGTTGCATATATTCAAATTCGAGGTATTCGGGATCGTTCATGTCCAGCGCGGAAGATTCCGAGCCACTCAAATACAAGGTGACGAGCGAAGGGCGGTCACGATGTTGTTCAACTTCAGCCACGGAAAAATCCGTAATAACTTCACGGTCAGGTAAATTAAAGGTCACAGTTGTAGCCTAGTGGATAGGTGTAGTGAGCGGAAACTGGTGAAGATTCACATCCCTTACACGCGTCGACGAAAAAATACATAGGGTGTGAGAGCAAACCTCGCGATTCTCACCCTTACGCGCGTCGACGAAAAACTTCTCATGGTGGGAACTTTGTGTGAGGGTAGAAAGTAGCGCAACGGAGAGAAAGGGGGATTATGTCCCGCGCACCTCGGTCTGCACAAGCACGCCATTCATGGGGTGATGATGATTCGGCGACCCCCATTCTCCACGTAGACATGGACGCGTTTTTTGTGTCTGTTGAGCTTCTCTACCATCCTGAGCTTCGAGGAAAACCTGTAGCTGTTGGCGGGGTTGAACGCGGAGTCGTAGCTGCCGCCTCCTACGAAGCACGCGCTTTTGGTGTTAACTCCGCGATGCCTGTGAGCCAGGCGTATAGAAAATGCCCGAATCTCATTATGCTTCCCGTGCGCGGTTCCCTCTATGGTGAATATTCGGATCGAATCATGAAGATTCTTCACGACATTACGCCACGAGTGGAAAAAATTTCGGTTGATGAAGCGTTTCTTGATGTTTCCGGGGCGCGTCGCCTTTTCGGTTCACCTGTTGAGGTGGGCGCGCTTATCCGTCGGCGTATTAGACAGGAGATCCGGGTGCCCGCATCCGTGGGGATAGCGGCAACAAAACACGTTGCAAAAATTGCGTCAGCGCACGCCAAGCCGGATGGTCTCCTCCTCATCCCAGCCGATAAAACGCAGGATTTTTTGGTCGGCCTGCCCGTGGGGGCCTTGTGGGGTGTGGGGCCGCAAGCTCAGGCGCGCCTAAAAAGTTCCGGCATTACGACGGTTGGTGATGTTGTTGCGACGGGACAAAAATACATGGAGCGTCTTTTAGGCAAAGCTGTGGGCGCGCACGTATATGCTCTGGCGTGTGGGCATGATGAGCGGGGGATAGAAATTCGGCGTGAAGAAAAATCTGTGGGCCGGGAGGAAACATTTTTTGATCCGCTTACCTCTCGCTCGCGTCTCGATTCTGTGTTGCTCGCCCAAGCCGATGATGTGGCGGCCCGCCTGCGCGGGAGGAAACTGCGCGGTAGAACCGTTGCCATTAAGGTTCGTTTCACAGATTTTACGACGATAACTCGTTCATCAACGCCAGGAACATCCATGAATAATGCGATCGATATTTACCGTGTGGCTCGGCATTTATTGGATGGAGTGGATATTCCGGAGGGTGGGGTGCGGTTATTGGGTGTGAGGGTTGAAGGTTTGGAGGACGCCAAGGTAGATAGGCAGCTTGCATTGGACGAAAATCTGCGCCGGGCGGATGTCGATGGCGTGATTGACGAGGTGCGGGAACGTTTCGGGTTTGACTCCCTGGGTATGGCGAGTGTGCTGAAAGGGAAAAAACGGGAAAAGAATGCTCAATAGCGAAGTTCACGCTAAACTAAAGCGAGGAATATAAGGAGGCATCGTGGCGCTATCCGACTACGAAAAAAAGATGCTGGAGCAACTCGAAGCCCAGCTCACTAATGACGATCCGAATTTTGCGGATAACATGAACCCTGCCCCTGAGCAGGTTGAGGCGATTACTCGTCAAATTTCCGTAAGGAACCTGGTTTTAGGCTTGCTGATCACAGTTGTTGGCGTAGGTGTCCTTATCGGGGGAGTTTCGCAATCCAATTTGTGGTGGATAGGGATCGCCGGAGTCCTCGTCATGATGTACGGCGTGTGGTTTATTTTGGTCGGTATTCGCACCAAGACAGTGACGGTTGATGCTTCTGAGGCGGCGAAACCCAGCTCCGGCGGAGTATTTGGAGACTTTATGAATAAGCAGGCGGAGAAGTTCGATAAGTATCGGCGCCGTTTCGGCAAGTAGTTAACCTTAGGATTTTCCGCAAGATTTCGCCTGATTCGATGGCACCCTTGGCAACAGGGGTGCCATTTTTTGTTCCCTTTTTCTCAGCTCTGCAACATATAACCTCCGCGACACGCCGGGGCAATATGAAAAAAATCCCTCCACCGACTTTTCCTTGATTTTATGCTAAATTTATATATCACAGGGACCAACTTCCTCAAAAAGTGGTTCAAAGTGGAGTAAAGTGGAGACATCGTGAACGAAGGGGGTGCGAGGGATGTTCCTTGGAACCTACGAGCCAAAGTTGGACGCCAAAGGACGCATTATCTTGCCCGCCAAGTTCCGTGATCAGCTTCAAGGTGGACTGGTAATGACCAGAGGCCAAGAACACTGCATCTACGTTTTCCCCATAGCGGATTTCATGGAATTGCAGAAAACCTTGGCTCAGGCCCCATTGACGTCAAAAGAAGCACGCTCCTACATTCGAGTCTTGCTCTCCGGCGCCGTCGACGATGTTCCAGATAAACAGGGAAGGATAACCATTCCTTCCCGCCTGCGCACCTATGCCGGTCTCGATCGCGATCTCACTGTTATCGGAACCGGTAACCGCGTCGAGATTTGGGATACCTCAGCGTGGGACACCTATCTGAATACGCAGGAAGAAGCCTTTGCTGATCGCGAAGATGAAGTAATACCTGGGCTTTTCTAACAGTCAGAGATCTTTCTCGTGGCTTTCTTGAGGCAATTCCCCAGCTTCAAGCCTCCCGAGAAGGATCCCTTTCTGTTAAGGAATCATGAGGAAGGATGGCGAATGCACACACATGTTGCAGCGGGAAACGCGCTCCACGTGCCAGTGCTTGCCCAGGCATGCCTTAACTTCCTGAGCCGGGGAATTACCGGACAAACAGCGCCAAAGAACCCCATCATGATTGATTGCACTCTCGGCATGGGCGGACACACGGAAGCTGCGCTCCTTGCTTTCCCCAACCTCACCGTGATCGGCATTGATCGTGACCCACAGGCAATCGCTCTTGCTACCGAGCGCCTTGCCCCCTTCGGTTCCCGTTTTATTTCCGTTCACGCCACATACGACGAGGTAGCTAACGTCGCCCAGCATTATGGGCACAAAGATAGTGAAGGTGGGGTGGACGCCATTCTTCTGGACGCGGGCGTTTCCTCGCTCCAGCTCGATGAAAGCGAACGTGGCTTTTCCTACGCACATGATGCTCCACTCGATATGCGCATGAATGTGCAGGACGGGGCGAATGCTGCCGAGCTTCTCGCGAATCTGGACGTCAAAGAGCTGACGAAAATCCTGCGCGATTACGGCGAGGAAAAATTTGCGCGCAATATTGCCCGAGAGATTGTACGAGGGCGCACGACGCAGCCCATCACGCGAACAGGGCAACTCGTCGATCTGATACGTGATGTTATTCCGGCACCCGCGCGTCGCACAGGAGGTAACCCGGCAAAACGTGCATTCCAGGCGCTTCGCATTGCTGTCAATGACGAATTGGGGTGCCTAGAACGTGCTATCCCCGCCGCGTTGGATTCCTTGCGTGTTGGTGGCTGTATCGTCGTCGAATCTTATCAATCTCTTGAAGACAAGATTGTGAAACGGAATTTTGTTGCGGCAAGTACGTCCTCGGCACCTCGTGGGCTACCCGTGGAATTAGAAGAATTTGCTCCCGAATTTAAGCTTCTCACCCGCGGGGCATACAAGGCTTCGGAAGAAGAAATTGCCGAGAACCCCCGCAGCGCATCGGTTCGTTTACGTGCCACGCAGCGTATTCGCGCCAAGCGTGGAGGCGGGGCGCAAGGAGTAGGTGCGGGAGCGCACACCCTTAAGCATGGTGGTGGTCGAGCAACTGGCGCTCAATCAACTGGTGGTCGAGCAACTGGCGCTCAACCACCACAGCAATCATCACAGCAATCACCACAACAACACACATCTTCTCGCGAAAACACCAGCTTCGCGCACGAACAGAAAGGCCGTCGCTCATGAGCCCTGCGTTAAAAAACAACGCTACACAAAGCGTGGACTACCGCCCGGTTATTTCTGGTACACCACAACTAAAACTTGTTGCCACACCTGTAGTTCGCAATGGATTCTGGGGTGTGGTGCTCTTATGTGCAACCATTCTCATTTCTGCACTTGCCGTGGTGTTCGTGCTCAACACATGTATGGTGGCAACCGCGTATGAGATTCAGGCGGTTAACCATGAACTTAATGAAGCCCGGGCGAAAGAATCTACGCTTGTGGATGAAGTGGTCGGCGCCTCAACGCCACAGGGTCTGAAAAAGAACGCAGAGCAATTAGGATTAGTAATGGTTAATCCCAAAGAAGTGTGGCATGTAGATCTTGCCAACGCGACTCTTTACCCACCGTTTAAAGGAAAATAAATGACAGACTCGGCACAACGTTCACGAAGCGAAAAACCTTCGCGACGTCATCGTCGGGCATCTTTAAACGCGCATACGCGACGAACCCGTTTCCTTGCCTACTGTTTTGCTTTCGGAATCGTTATTCTTGTTCTGCGACTTATGGATTTGCAGGTGTTGCGCGCAGATTTTCTGGCGAACGCTGCGGATAATTTCCGGACACGAACCTATGTGCTCCACGCAAAACGTGGAGATATTAAGGATTCCAAAGGTGCCGTGCTGGCAACCTCGGTGGAGCGTTACAACGTTGGCGTCAACCAAAAATTAATCGGCGAATTCGTCAACTACAAAACAAATAGCGACGGAAAAGTTGAACGAGATAAGGATGGAAAACCCATCGTTTTAGGCACGGGAGCTGCTGAAGCGGCGAGACTTCTGGCCCCGAAACTGGACATGGACCGTGCCGAATTGGGAGGACTTCTCCTGGGTGGCAAAGTAAAATCCACATTCGTGTACATCAAAAAGGATATTTCGCCTGAAAAATGGCGAGAAATCAACGCGTTACGTATTGACGGTATTGAACCAGAACAGATTATGAAACGCGAATATCCCAACGGGGATGTGGGCGGAAATGTTCTCGGCTACGTGGGCGAAACGAAAAAAGATTCACGCCCAACCGGGCAGGCAGGAGTTGAACGCACCCAAAACACCATTCTTTCCGGGAAAGATGGTTCCCTCAAGGTACAAACCGCCGGTGGTGGCGCCGTGGTGCCGAACGGGAAAATTGAGCGTGTGGAAGCCAAAAACGGACGAGACGTGACGCTCACTATTGATCGCGACCTTCAAAACAGCCTCACTCAAGCATTGAATGAAAGCGTGCAAAAGAATAATGCGAAGTGGGGTTCGGCCGTCGCTATTGAGATAGGGACGGGACGTGTGTTGGCGCTCGCGGATTCACATTCACCTGATCCGTCGAAACTATCGGAAACAAGCCCGGATGCGTGGGGGTCGCGAGCTGTTCAAGCTCCGGTGGAACCTGGGTCGACGGGAAAAATTCTCACCATGTCTGCCGTTTTAGATCAGGGAAAGGTTTCGCCACTTACTCAGTACACGGTGCCCGATCTTATTACCATGCCTAACGGGGAACGGATTCGTGATAACGAACCGCACGGTACGCAGGGAATGACGGTTGCCGGAATTATTGCGATGTCCTATAACACCGGTTTGATTCAGATCGGTGACACAATAAAGGACACGGATCGTTTTAACTACATGAAAAAGTTTGGGATAGGTAGTTTAAGCGGAATTGAGCTTCCCGCGGAATCCGCCGGTATTCTTCGCGACGTGAGCAAGTGGGGGCCACGTGAGCATTACACCACAATGTTCGGGCAGGCGTGGGCTTTAACGACGCTCCAACTTGGCCAGGTGATCGCGACGATTGGTAATAACGGTGTCTATATTCCTCCGCGCATTATTGATTCCACGGTCGGCGAGAATGGAACACCTGTCCCGACGGTAACGGGCGAATCTCATCGTGTTGTTAGTGAAAAAGCTGCGAAAACAATGAACAGTATTATGCAGGGTGTTACGCAACCTTATGGTACGGGTTATTTCGCCAAGGTTCCTGGATACAATGTTGCCGGTAAAACGGGTACCGCTCAGGTTCCTGATGAGAACGGTAAACTGACGGGACGTGTGGGTACTTTTGCAGGTTTGTTGCCGGCTGAGAAACCTCAGGTTGCTATTGCCGTTGTGGTGTATGGTGGAGCGGGCTACGGTTACGGTGGCGACACGGCTGCCCCTGTTTTTGCCCAATTCGGTAGTTTCTGTATGCGATATCTTGGTGTTTCGCCATCGTCGGTGCCGTTAGATACTTACCCATGGTTTACGTATCAAATGAGGAAGTAGTGACTTTAGATATTCGACCGCGAGTGAGCGGCATGACAACAGTTCATCTGTATGCGGAACTTCGCAACCTTCATCCAGAGTTGCCTATTGAGGTGGATGATACGGGACATCACTATATTTCTGGGGTGACGGCGAGTTCCTGGGGTGTTCGTAAAGGCGATATTTTTGCGGCGTTACCCGGTGCACATACGCATGGAAGCCGTTTTGCTGTGGATGCCGTGAAGGCTGGGGCGCAGTGTATTTTTTCTGATGCTGAGGGTGTGGAGAACGCGAAAAAATTGTTGAAGGATGCGCGTATTCACAGGATGCCGGCGTTTTTAACGGCGGAGAATCCGGGGGAGTTGCTGGGCGATATTGCGGCTCTTATGTACGGGAAACCTGCTGATTGCCTGCGTTCTTTTGCGGTGACGGGAACGAATGGTAAAACGACGACGACCTACATTCTCGATGATCTTTTACGCAAACTTGGGCGCGTGACGGGTTTGATTGGGACGGTGGAGGTCCGGCTGGCTGGAGACGCGATTCCCGCCCAGCTCACCACGCCGATGCCGGCAGATTTGCAGGCAATGCTCGCTATTTTGCGAGAAAAGGGCGGAACAGATGTGGCGATGGAAGTCTCCTCTCACGCTCTTTCCCAGGGGCGGACAAAACCCGTGTGTTTCACGGTTGCTGGTTTTACGAATCTCACCCAAGATCACCTGGATTTCCATAAAACAATGGAGGAGTATTACGAGGCGAAAAAAGTCTTGTTTACTCCTGAATGTTCCCGGCGTTGCGTTGTGTGCGTCGATGATGCGTGGGGGCAGCGTCTGGCTTCAGAAACCGAGGCGAGCGTTCCGCTGGCGGTGTTTTCCCGCCTTGAAGGTGAGGGCTGGCAGGTTGAGGATATTCAGGTGGGAACACCTACACGTTTTATGCTCCGCCACACGGATGGCAGGGAGCTTCCGGTTGCGTCATTCTTGCCGGCAGATTTCAATATTTCGAATGTCGCGTTGGCGTGCGTCATGCTCGTGGAATCCGGTGTGAGTATTGAGGGTATGCGGACTGTGATTGGTGAGGGTATTGATGCCCATGTGCCGGGGCGTATGGAGATTGTGGGGCGGTGTCCGCGCGTCGTCGTCGATTTTGCTCATAATGCGGCGGCATTGGAGAGTGCGCTGAAGGCTTTGCGCCCAACAACTGCGGGCAAGTTGATTGTTGTGACGGGTTCTGCGGGGGAGCGTGACGTGGATAAGCGTCCTGAGATGGGGCGCGTGGTGGCGCGTTTCGCGGACCGCGTTTATATAACTGATGATGATCCCCATATGGAGGATCCAGCTCCGATTCGTGCAGCTCTTCTTGAGGGCGCCTTGAGTGTGCGTGGTGGAGGTACGACGACGGAGGTTGCGTTGCGCCAGGATGCTATTCGTGAGGCGATTCTTGACGCGGGGAAACAGGATACGGTTTTGCTTGCGGGGCGAGGGCATGAGGAGTTTATGCCGACGGCAGCCGGAGATATTCCTTTTGACGATCGTGTTGAGGCACGTAAGGCAATAGCGGAGCGTGAAGCAATAGCGGAACGTGAGGCCGGCGTGAAACATGTGGAAGGCGCGGAACATGTGGAAGGCACGGAAAATGCAGAGGGTGCGGGAAGCGCACAAGGTGAGCATAGTGCGCAGGGCGCAGGGAATGCGGGGCAGAAAGGAAATGCGCTGTGATTGAGATGAGTCTTTGCTGGGTGGCGGGCGAAAGTGGTGGTGTTCTTCCAGTATCTGAAGCAGATACGGATATTGTGTGTGGTGTTGTTACGGATACGTCGAAGATTACACCGGGTGTTATTTTTGCCGCGATTAAAGGCGAGCGTGTGGACCCCAATATTTTTGCGGGAAAGGCACTGGAATCGGGGGCTGTGGCGATATTGAGCGCGAATCCCGAGTTGGCTTATGAGAATGGCGCGCCGAAGGAGCGTGTCATATGCGTGGAAGATGTTCCGAAAGCATTAGGGAAGATTGCGCGCGCGAATATAGATGCCGTGCGAGAGGTGAACCCGAATTTTCGTGTAATTGGCGTAACTGGTAGCGTTGGTAAAACGACGACGAAGGACTTGCTGGCGTCCATTATGGAAGCCCGGGGGGAAGTTGTTGCGCCGCCGGGGTCGCTCAATAATGAAATTGGGATGCCGCTTACGGCGCTACGTGTTGGTGCCGATACGAATACTTTGGTGTCCGAAATGGGCGCGGATAATCTGGGCAATATTGAATATTTGACCTCTATTGCCACTCCCGATGTTGCGGTTGTGTTGGCTGTTGCGCATGCTCATGTGGGTGAGTTTGGCGGTATTGAGAACGTTGCGAAGGCGAAGTCTGAGCTGGTGGCGAATATGAGGCCGGGCGGAACGGCAGTTTTGAATGCCGATGATCCGCGTGTGGCTGCCATGGCTGATATGACGGGGGAGCGAGTCCTCATGTTTTCAGCTTCGGGGAACGGCGATATTGTGGCGAGCAATTGTGAGCTAGATGCCCGCGGCCGCTCGCAGTTTCTCCTTTCCACCCCGGCATGGTCCGCTCCCGTCCATCTCGGCCTCGTCGGCGCGCACCACGTGAGCAATGCACTCGCGGCCGCTGCTGCGTCGTGCGCCCTCGGCGTCGAAAAATCTCACGTCGTCGCTGCGCTAGCCAACGGTCCTGCCTCACCTCACCGCATGGATGTGTGGGAGCGAGCAGGGGTTACCGTTATTGATGATTCCTATAACGCTAATCCGGAGTCGATGCGCGCGGGCATTGAGGCTTTGGGCGTGCTGGGGAAGGGCCGGCGAAAGATTGCGCTTCTTGGGGACATGCTGGAGCTTGGCGAGGAGTCCGTGGCAGCTCATGCGGGGCTTTTAGAGCCGTTGCGCGCCGCTGGTGTGGAGTGTGTTATTGCCGTTGGGGAGCAAATGCGTTTCCTTGCCGAGGCCGCGCGCGTCGCCTCTCTCGCCGATTCACCCGCCGACTCCGCCCACACACCGCGCGCCACTACCGAAGTTGTAGCGCGCGCTTCTGATGAACTTTCGGCACGCGCCGAATCGTGCGTCGCCTCTCTCGCCTATTCACCCGCCGAACCGGACGTCACATCGCGCCCCGCCCAAAACGCCGATTCACCCACCCTACCAATCCACTGCATTCATGTGGGTGCGTGGGATAAGGCTTTAGACCAAATTACAGGTATGATAGTCAAAGGTGATGTGTTACTCATCAAAGGTTCACACGGTTCTGGCGTGTGGAGAATTGCCGATACATTGAAGGACGATTAATGCTGGCTTTGCTTGTTGCTTTTGCGGTGTCGTTACTGGCAACCTTGGCGGGAACACCATTACTTATTCGAGTTTTGGTTAAGAAGCAGTTCGGTCAGTTTATCCGTCAGGACGGTCCCACCTCGCATCAAACGAAGCGTGGAACACCGACTATGGGCGGTTTGATTATTATTTTCGCTGTGATTCTCGCGTATGTCGTCGCGAATATTGTGGCAAAAAGGATTCCCGGAACGTCAGGAATTTTGCTTCTCGGCCTCATGGTTGGCATGGGCGGAGTCGGCTTTGCCGACGATTTCACAAAGATTTCTAAGAAGCAATCTCTGGGGCTGACCCCGTGGGCAAAGATAATCGGCTTGGGAATTGTAGGAATTTCCTTCTCGATACTTTCCCTTCTTTTCCCGAATGAAAATAACCTTACCCCGGCCTCAACATCGCTGTCCTTCGTACGCGATACTCGCATAAGCCTTGCCTTTGCCGGAACTATCGTCGCGGTCATTCTTTTCATTATTTGGTCGAATTTCCTCTTAACCGCGTGGTCAAACGCCGTGAATCTCACGGACGGCTTAGATGGTTTATCGACGGGCGCCTCCATTATCGCCTTTGGCGTCTACACTTACATCACCATGTGGCAAACGAATCATGTGTGCCTTGGCCTTATTGATGCAGCGCCGGGCTGTTATGCCATACGTGATCCGCGCGATCTCAATATTATTGCTGTTGCCATGGTGGGATCCCTCATTGGTTTCCTCTGGTGGAACACCTCCCCGGCCCAGATTTTTATGGGGGACACGGGTTCTCTCGCCATCGGCGGAGTCTTCGCCGGTTTCTCCATCTACACCCACACTGAGTTCCTTGCCATTCTCATCGGCGGGCTCTATCTTCTTGAAGTCATGAGCGACGTTATCCAGGTGGGCGTCTTTAAACTGAAACGTAAACGTGTCTTTAAAATGGCACCCATCCATCATCATTTTGAACTCAAAGGGTGGAAAGAAGTTACCGTGGTTGTCCGTTTTTGGATTATTCAAGCCATGTGTGGCTTCCTCGCACTCGGTATTTTCTACGGAGAATGGTTGACTCACCGATGATTGATCACGCTACACTCACACGCCCAGGAATTCAGGATTTTGCAGGGAAAAGAGTAGCGGTTGTTGGTTTAGGCAAATCGGGTGTTGCCAGTCTTGAAGCCCTCACGTCCTTTACTGATGCCCGTGTTTCTGCCTGGGATGCCTCCATGGCAACTTTAGCTAAAATCGCCCATCTTCCTTTAGCGACGGCTGGAAGCGACACAAATGCTGAAGAGCTAGCCGAAAAAGTCCTTGCATGGCGCCCGGATATGGTGATTCCTGCCCCAGCTATTCCAGAAATTGGCCCCCTATTCAAGCTGTGCAAGGTTAACGGAATTGAGATGGCTTCGGAAATCGAACTTGCCTGGCGTCTTCGCGCAATCGACGCGCAGGGAAACTGGGCGCCGTGGCTGTGCGTGACAGGCACAAACGGTAAAACAACAACCGTCACCATGGCCGCTTCGATACTACAAGCCGCAGGGCTTGGCGCCCAGCCCCTAGGGAACGTCGGAAATCCCGCGATTACAGAGATAACGAAAACCGGCCTGGACGCCCAAAGTGCCTTTGCACTGGAACTCTCCTCATTCCAGTTACGTACCACTCACACCATGCAACCCCACGCATCTATTTGCATGAATATTGCGGACGACCACCTCGAATGGCACGGCTCTTTCCCGGCGTATCAGGCAGCGAAATCTCGCGTCTATCGCAACGTGCATACGGCATGTGTGTACCCTATCGGCAACAGTACCATTCAGCATATGGTTGATGAAGCAGATGTTATTGAAGGTGCGCGAGCCATCGGTATTACCTTAGGCATACCGAGCGTGGGGAGCATTGGTATCGTCGAAGATCTTATTGTGGATCGAGCATACGGGAAAAAGCGCTGGAAGTCTGCGGAAGTGTTGCTTGACCTCAACGATCTTCACCATCTCGCGCCTTCCGGAAAAATTCCAGAACATATCGTGTGGGATACTTTGGCGGCATGTGCCCTAACACGGAGTCTAGGTATCAGCCCCCAACATATTCACGACGGTTTAGTTGCCATGAATCCAGGAAAACATCGTATTGAATTAATTGATACGGTTCGTGGGGTTCGATATGTGGACGATTCGAAGGCAACGAATGCTCACGCAACACTTGCCTCTATTTCAGCCCAACCGCCGGGTTCTGTTGTGTGGATTGCGGGCGGGCTTGCGAAAGGGGCACGTTTTACACATCTCGTCGACGAAATTCACAACCATCTTCGAGCAGTCGTTGTTATTGGGAAGGACCAGGAGCCGTGGCATGAGGCTTTGGATGGCAGAAATATTCCGACTGTCTACATTCCTGGAGATTCCCTGAACCCTATGGATGACGCAGTGCGAACTTGTGCCACATTGGCTCAAGGCGGTGATACCGTTCTCTTAGCGCCTGCGAGTGCATCCATGGATCAGTTCACGTCTTACGCAGATCGAGGTAATAAGTTTGCTGAGGCAGTGAAAAGGATTGCTGCGTCTGTCGCACAACCGATAACGTCGCCGGATAACCGGGCAACGTAACGGGTTGAGCGGGGACATGGACGTCAAACGCAGAAGCAGGGGATAAATAAAGCAAGCTAAAACGGTAGCCCATAGTGACTACGCCAGTACAAGCTAGTGTGATACAGGTGTGCAACAGGAGGGGAGTTCGTCGTGACACCACCATCCACGTCGTTCTTTACCGACGAAAAGGACGGAACAGTCAGACAGCATAATGAGAAGAAACCCGCTGACACCAACACCGAACAAACGAATAAAGTTTCGGGAAAACTGGTAGAGACAACGTCCCCAAACCTCGCACAACAAAATGAGGGCAACTCAGGCAGGGCAACACAACCACGCAAAAAAGCCTCACCTTTGGCGTCCAAGAAAAACGCGAAAAAAACCGCCCCGAATGAGCCGGAGGAAGAACGAGTTCGTGAAATCATGTATCAGCCCATTATTGGGTTGATTATTTCGGCGAGCATCCTCACCCTTCTTGGGCTCCTTATGGTGTATTCGGCCCTCACTCCCGGGGCTGTGCGTAGCCAATATACGGGGACGGGGCATACATTCCGTACCGCATATATGCAGATTGCCTACGCGGGGATTGGAATTATTGGCGCCTGGATTGCTACACGCATTAATTTCCGCTTTTTTGAAAAATGGGCCTGGTATTTATACTGGGCGGCAATCGCTTTGCAGCTTCTTGTTCTCTCGCCCCTAGGTGTTTCTGTTGCCGGTAATCGAAACTGGGTGGGGTATGGTGCTATCCGTATCCAGCCTTCTGAGTTCCTTAAACTCGCGATGATTCTTGTGTTGGCGACTTCGATGGCGAAGTTGCCAACCGTAACCAGGAAAAACTTTGAATTCAGTGAGTGGAAGAATGTTTTTATTGCTGTTGGTGGCGCACTTGTGGCGGTGATGGCTGGTTTTGATATGGGTACAGCCACGATTTTCTCCCTTATCGCTATAGGGATGATCTGGCTGGCAGGTTTTCCTCGACGCTGGCTTTTCTTAGTTGCTGTTCTCGGCGCACTTGTGGCCGCCATTTTCGTTGCCTCAAGTACATCACGTTTGGCGCGCGTGACAGACTTCTTCGAAAATATTTTCTATCTTCCCAACGATTTTGATCCGTCCCAGTCAGATTTTGCGTTGTGGGCTTTCGGATCGGGCGGTCTTGGAGGTAGCGGGCTAGGAACCGGTGTGGAAAAGTGGCCCGGGAATCTTGCCGAAGCACACACTGATTTTATTTTTGCCGTCGTCGGTGAAGAACTCGGGTTCTTCGGATGTATTGTCATTATCGCCATGTTCGTGCTGATGGCGTGGTCTCTCCTACGCATGTGCATTTTCCATCCCCGTAAAGGTGCTCGTTTCTTTATGGCGGGGGCTCTGCTGTGGTTGTGCGGGCAAGGGCTTATTAATATGCTCGTCGTGACATCCATGCTCCCGGTTTTCGGGGTTCCTTTGCCTTTGATGAGTCAGGGCGGTTCTTCAGTTATTTCATGTTTGGCGACGGTAGGCATATGCATTAGCGCAGCGCGTGATGTTCCCGGTGTTAAAGAATCATTTAAACGTTCAGGTAGTCTTGTTAAGCGAGCAAGAGCTGTTATCAGGAGGAATCCGTGAATATTGTGTTAGCTGCCGGTGGGACGGCGGGGCATGTTAACCCTATGCTTGCAACAGCACTTGAGTTGCGCAAACGCGGGCACAATGTTGTGGCGGTGGGGACACCCGGCGGTATGGAAAAAGAGCTTGTGGAAGCTACAGGGATTGAGTTCCATACGGTTCAGCGTGCCCCTTTTCCGAGGCGCCCCAATAAGGACGCCCTGCGTTTTCCCGTGAATTATCCTCGTGCCGTGCGCCAGGCCATGAAAATTTTGAAAAAAGCGCAGGCAGATGTTGCGGTAGGTTTTGGTGGTTTCGCATCCACTCCAATCTATAGGGCTGCGCGCCGGTTGGGGATTCCCTACGTGGTCCATGAGCAAAACGCACTGCCGGGAATGGCAAATAAATTCGGTGCGCGCCACGCGGCCGCCGTGGGGTTAACCTTCCCCTCCACGCCACTTCATGCCAAAAACGGGGAAACAAAAACTGTGGGATTGCCTTTGCGTCCAGCCGTCGCTACCCTCACTCAGGCGGATGAACGCCACAAGGCACGAGGAAGTGCCGCGCAGAAACTGGGGTTGAATCCGTCCCTTCCCACCCTTGTTATTACGGGAGGAAGTTTAGGCGCCCAACACATTAATGAGGTAATGTCCAAAGGTGCCCATGCCCTTGATTCACGAGGTATCCAGGTTCTTCACCTGACAGGACAAGGAAAAGATGAGCCTGTGCGTGAAGTAATTCGCGGAACAAAAAATTATCACGTTATTCCCTACCTGACGGAAATGGAAGATGCTTATGCGTGTGCAGATCTTATTATCTGCCGTGCTGGGGCCGGAACCGTTGCAGAAGTAACAGCTCTGGGAATTCCAGCAATTTTCATTCCTTTGCCCATTGGTAACGGAGAACAGGCGTTAAACGCTAAGGATGTTGTGGAACGACGCGGGGCAATTCTCATCCCTAACGAAGCCTTTACGCAACGATCCCTGGCTTCGATTATGGATCTGGTACGTGATCAAGAAACGTTGAATAAAATGTCGCGGGTATCGGCTTCCATTTCTCCGGCAAACGGTGCCCAACAACTTGCTGATGTGATTGAGGATACTGCGAATGCATAACACCGAAATAGCGCCATACAGCGCCTTCTATCTTATTGGTATGGGCGGGGCAGGAATGTCTGTGGTTGCCGAGCTTCTTCTTGCCGAAGGGTTCACGGTTGCCGGCTCCGATATGCATGATTCTTTGCGTCTGGGCGAATTGCATAGCAAGGGCGCCACCGTTTTTATTGGACAACGCGTTTGCCATGTGCCAGCCGGGTATGTCGTCGTCGTATCTACTGCGATTAAGGATGATAACCCCGATTTGGCAGGTGCGCGCGCCCAGGGAAACACGGTAATCCACCGTTCCCAAGCCCTCGCATTCGCATGTGGTGGCCGTGATTTTGTGGCGGTTGCCGGAGCACACGGAAAAACAACAACGAGTGGCATGATTGCCTGCGCTTTGGCTTTCGCCGGTTCGGACCCTTCCTGGGCAATCGGCAGCTCGATTGCGGGTTTGGGTAGCGGGGGACACCTGGGCAAAGGTGGCGTTTTCGTTGCCGAAGCTGACGAATCCGATGGCAGTTTCCTCAACTACAGCCCGCGCGTCAGTCTTGTCACCAACGTTGAACCCGACCACCTGGATCATTACGGGAGCCGTGAAGCCTTTGAAGAAGTTTTTGTGGAGTTTTCTAGGAGGCTAGTATCCGGTGGGGTACTTATTGTGTGTTCCGACGACGACGGTGCGCGCCGCCTCGGCATGCACGCAGTGAAGGATAATCTTCGCGTGATTAGCTACGGACGCGGGCAAGGCGTGCCCGGCGCAGAAAAACATGTGCTGTTACGCGACGCTGGGAGCCACACCCGCGGGCAAGGAAACGGTGCGGGATATTGCGATGTGAGCAATTCGGGAAAGGATACGGGAAGCGACGCTCGTAGTGGCGAAGGGAACTGTAGCACCATTGTGGAGGGTTTCCGCGAGGTGCCCCTAAAGCTCAACGTTCCCGGCCACCACAATGAATTGAACGCCGTCGGTGCCTGGGCTGTTGGTGTGGAACTTGGTGTGCATCCCGAAACTATGGCGAAAGGCTTGGAAACTTTCCGAGGCACCGGGCGTCGTTTCGAATGGAAGGGTGAAGTTGGCGGAATTTCTGTCTTTGACGATTACGCGCACCACCCCACAGAAGTTGCCGCAACCCTCCAGGCTGCACGCGAAAAAGCAGGCGAAGGGCGAGTTCTCGTTGTATTTCAGCCACACCTGTATTCACGCACCAGGGCTTTTGCGAAAGAATTCGCAAAAGCCCTGGAAACAGCCGACGTCGCAATTGTTGCGGGAGTCTATGGCGCTCGCGAACAACCCTTTGACGGCATTGAAGGCTCAACAATCACGGATAACATGGCGCACGGTCGCTTCATTCCCGACCGTTTCGAGGCAGGCCTAGCGCTTCTTGAGCAGGCGAGGCCGGGGGATATTGTGCTCACCATGGGTGCGGGAGATATTACCGACGTTGCCCCGATCCTTGTAGAAAGGCTTGAGCGCAGATGAGAGTTCCCCGCAGAGGTTCGACGGGATCCGGTTCGCGTGGCGAAAGACGACGAGACCCCCGGTCACATGACGGCCACCGTCGCTCTGAATCGTACGGTGGCAAGAACGCCGAAGAACGCAAACTGGACGGCGCCCACGCTTCCCGTAAACGCGAAGAGGAAGAGCGCCACGCTCCTTCACCGCAACATTTTTCCGAAGAGAAACGAAAAACGAAGCACCGTGAGACACAGGTATCTCGCGGAAACCCCGTATCTCGCGAAAAACCCAGTGCCGTCACGGCCCCCATTACGTACGACTCGGAGGTTGTTACCGTCGCCAGTGTTTCGGCGGTAAGCGGACCTTCGTCGTCCCATAATATTGTGGACGTCGATACGCACCGTGACGAGAAAAAGGCGGAAAAGAAACGAGTTTTCCGTCGTAAAGGTATGCGCATTTTTGTTGCCCTACTCCTTGTCGCTACGGTTATCTGGTGTATTTTCTTTAACCCGTTGTGGGGATTGGACCGTCGTAATATTACCGTGGTGGGAATGGGGAAAGATTCCGTTGTCAGCGCAAAAGAAATCGCGGGTTTTGTGGGTAAAGATGAAGGGGTGCCAATCACACGGCTTTCTATGCGCACCATTGGGCAAGATGTGATGAATGTTTTTCCCGAGGTGAAGTTAGCGGAAGTGAGCAGATCATGGCGAAACGGGCTTCGCGTTAATTTGACCATGCGTACGCCTGTTGCGTGTATTGTGACCGCGAAAGGCTGTAGCGCAACAGATAGGGCCGGCTATATTTTCCCTGTGAAGGAAGAGATTGCGCGGAATTTGCCACGCATTGAGTTACCGCATGGCTCGGAAAAGAACCGTCAACAGAGCATTACCACGTCTGCGGTAGATGTGTTGGTGTCGTTAAACGCCCAGGTACGTGCTATGGTTTCGCGCATCACGGTTGATAAGAACGGGCGAGTAAGTTTGGTGTTGACCTCCGGAAAAACAGTGATTTGGGGAGATATGAGTCGCCCGGATATTAAATCTCAGGCTTTGAAAGCCTTGATTAATGAACCGGGGGCGACGATTGATATTTCCGAGCCCACCGCCGCCATTGTGCAATAATTAATATTTCCGCCACTACCGCCACACGGCGTGGGTAGTTTTTGCCAGGCTAATCGTGCACTAATTAATGTTTCCGCCACTACCGCCACAATTGTGCACTAAACGGCACAATTGTGTTGTAAAAACACGTTCACACATTTCGCGTAGCCTAGATGATGATTCACGGGCGGTCTCAACCTTAGCCTCATCTGGCGACATTTTCGTAACAATTCAGACACGCCGTAAAAAGGAATTGCATAGATGTAATTATCGTAATATCTTATCCGCGAAGTCAGAGATAAAAATCCTCAAGTTCTACTTGAAGGTTTGAGAGGAAGAGATATGATTCCATTAAATAATGCAGCAAATATTAAGGTCATCGGCGTCGGTGGCGGTGGCGTTAATGCTGTTGATCGAATGATTCAGGACGGATTGGCAGGCGTGGAATTCATTGCGGTGAATACCGATGGTCAGTCCCTCCTCAAATCAGAAGCAGAAACAAAACTTGATATTGGGCAAAACGTTTCCAGGGGTCTTGGCGCGGGTGCCGATCCCTCCGTCGGAAAGCGTGCTGCCGAAGAAAATATTGAATTTATTCAAAGCGCCCTTGACGGTGCAGACATGGTTTTTGTCACCGCAGGTGAAGGTGGCGGAACCGGAACGGGTGCTGCTCCCGTCGTCGCAAAAGTAGCTCGTGAACTTGGCGCGCTCACCGTTGGTGTTGTTACACGTCCCTTCGAATTCGAGGGTGCCCAGCGCGCAAACAATGCCGCCATGGGTATTGCCGAACTTCGCCAGGCAGTTGACACTCTTATTGTGATTCCTAACGATCGTCTCCTCGAAATTTCTGAAGATGATTTGACGATTATCGAGGCCTACCACATGGCGGATGAAGTTCTGCGCTTTGGTGTGAAAGGAATCACCGACCTCATTACCATCCCCGGCCTTGTGAATCTCGACTTCGCGGATGTGAAGGCAATTATGAAGGATGCTGGAACAGCCATTATGGGTATCGGTGCCGCATCCGGTCCGGATCGTGCAATGCTCGCCACCGAAAGCGCCATTTCTTCCCCGCTTTTGGAAGCCTCCATCGAAGGTGCACACGGAGTGCTCATCAGCTACCAGGGTGGCGCCGATTTCGGTATGAAGGAACTTGCCAGCGCCTCCAAGCTCGTCCAAGAATCCGTCGATCCAAACGCCAATATTATTATCGGTATGATTATCGACGAAGCCCTTGGCGACGAAGTTCGCATCACCGTTATTGCGGCAGGTTTCGACGAGAACAAAGATCCTCTCCTTGGTAGTGGAGATAAGGCGGCAGAAGCCCCGCAGGCACCTGTCATGGCTGAAGAGCCGGTATCTCCGGCACCCGCTCTCGCACAAGAACCACAGCCGACGTCTCACGCATCAACACAACGTACCGAAACTCGGACGGTTCCGCATTCCTACGACGATGACATTATTAGTCCGGCGTTCCCCGTTGCCGCTGCCGAGGAAGCACCTCGCGCACGCCGTGCGGTGCCCAATACCCAGAAATCGACACGTTCCGATTTGGACATTCCCAGTTTCCTGTTTGAGGAGAATTAATCTGTGAGGAGTGGCGCTTCACCCCATTTTGATTGGGTGGTTGACATGGATGTTCCATCGGGGCACATTCGTGCAGGCTTTACGACCAGGTGGGGAGGTGTGTCCAGTGAACCCTATGACGATTTCAATCTTGGATATCATGTGGGAGATAATCCTCGTTATGTTCAAGAAAATCGATTCCGACTAGCTTCGCTCCTGGGTGTTATGCCAGTTTTTATGGATCAGGTTCACAAAGACCGTCTCGATAATGCTGATTTTCTGACTTCTCAGCAGATTGGTGAAGCGCCCGCTACGGACGGCCTGCTCATTGGCGTACATGACATTAAAGTTCGCCACTGTGCAGCTGCCGTCATGGTAGCGGATTGCATTCCTCTCATTCTTGTGGCCAGCGACAGGCCGGCAGGTGCCGTCGTCCATGTGGGAAGAAAAGGGTTGTTGGCGCATATTGCAACAAAAGCCGTTCAAGCCCTGGGTAACCCCGAGAATTTGACCGCATATCTCGGTCCTTCCATTTGCGGAAAATGCTATGAAGTTCCCCGGAATATGCAAGAAGAATCGGCTCGCCTCGCACCCGGTATTTCTTCGACGACATCGTGGGGGACACCCGCCTTGGATTTGCCATCGGCGCTGATTGCCCAATTGGCTCATGCTGGCGTGGGGAATGTTCATTCGTCGCCCGTATGCACGTTAGAATCGCCTGATTATTTTTCCTATCGGCGCAGTCAACGTACCGGACGATGTGCCGGCGTATTACATATTGAAGACTTTTCCGGCGTGTTTTGAGATAATTACACAGATGTCATTTACTTTTGACATAGGTATCTGAGGAGGAGACAATGAGTCTTTTGAAACGCTTTGTATCAAAAGCAACACTTAACGACGATTACGATCGTTACGACGATTCTTCGTACTATGATGACGAAGCATACGCGGAGGAAGATGAAATAGCTGTAACCGATCTACACGCGGTTGCTGAGCAGCCCGATATTTCCCGTATTTTAACGGCAAAACCTCGAACATTTAACGACATTCGCAGTTTTGCCGAGCAATATCGCCAAGGAATTCCCGTTATTGTGAATCTGTCTGAAACGGATGACGTGGTGAGGAACAGGATTGTCGATTTCGCAACAGGCATGTGCTTCGCACTTTATGGTCATTTCAGCCAAGTGTCCGAAGATGTTGTGCTTATGGTGCCACAATCAGTACGTTTAGAGAATCAGCGTTCTCAATCGCGTGATCACTTCTCATGATTGCCCTGGGAATAATTCTCACAACACTCGTTCGCCTCTATCTCATAGTTTTAGCGGGTCGAATAATTATTGATCTTGTTAGCTATGCGGCAAAAGATTGGGTTCCTCGTGGCTTTCTCCTCCTCGTGATAAACCTTATCTTTGCGATATCTGAACCACCCCTGGCACTTGTTCGGAAAATAATTCCGCATATGAGCTTCGGTGGAATATCGATAGCGTTAGAGGTAATAGTTGTCTATATGGGTTTGCAGTTACTTGATTGGGTTATTAGGCTCCTCATGTTCTAGCAACCGAATGGTCATGTGAAAAGCTGTATGCATAAAGCTGAGTACTCGTCGTTTATGGTTTTCGTCACTAAACGACGAGTATCTGTTTATTTTGACAAGTTAATGGCATTAAAACGATGGAAAAAACCTGAGTGACTTGAGTAAAATGGCACTCTTGTTGAAAAAGTTACTCATGAGACTTGTTTTTCGGGTACTCTTTTATCTAGAGGGTTTTTTAGCCCCATAATCACACGTATATAAAATAGTTGAGGTGACACATGGCAATGCTTACGGCACAGGATGTTATGGACATCCGCTTCAGGAGGCCGGCTACAGCCGATACCGGTTATGATGAAGATGAAGTCGATCGCTTCCTTGATGCTATCTATGAAACATTTGTAGAACTGGATAATAAACTTCAGGAAGCCGAGCATCGCGTAAAAGTCGCTGAAGCTCGAGTAACCGAACTTCAGGACGGGGAAGTGATTCAAGCCCCAGCTCCAGATTCTGTAGCAACAACCGCTTATCCAGAGCGTACTGCTGACGTTCCCGTGGGTGAACAGGCTGCAGCAGTTCTTCAACTGGCTCAGGAAACCTACGATCAGCTCGTTGCACGTGGCGAAGCTGAATCCGCCGCAAAGATTAACGAAGCCAATACTAAGAGTGCTCAAATTATTGCAGATGCCGAGGCTCAGCATAACCGCACTCTCGCACAGCTCGAACAGGAACGCGGAACGGTTGAACAAAAGATTTCCGAACTTCGCCAATACGAACGCGATTACCGAGGACGTCTGAACAGCTTCATCCAAGACTTCGCAGAGAAATTAAAGGGCGGTTCCGTAGAACCCGGCATGTAATATTGGTTTTAGCAGGGAGAATCGGTAGCTTCGGCTACCGATTCTTTCTATGAGCAACTTTTCTCAAGCAAGGAAAGAAATACTGTGGAAGTTCAGCAACGCTACCTTAAACCACTCTTAGGTGCTATCGTCATCGTTATCGTTGACTTTGCGAGTAAATGGTGGGCATATTATCATGTGAGCCCCCAGCAGACCACGCCCATTGTCGGTGATTTTATTGGTTTACGGCTCGTTTTTAATCCAGGTGCGGCTTTCTCTCTTGGTGAGAGTTTTACACGTGTTATTACAATCTTTGCGTTGCTCTTCGTTTTCGTTCTTATTCCATACCTTCTACGACGAATGCAGGGACGAATCAACCTTATTGCAATCACCCTGTTATGGGGCGGGGCTACCGGAAATCTTATTGATCGTCTTTTTTATGAACCGGGCTGGCTAGCCGGTCATGTTGTAGATTTTATTGCGTATTCTACGTGGTTTGTTGGAAATGTTGCGGATATTGCCATCACCATCGGCGCCGTTCTTCTCTTCTTTAGCTCTATTTCCTCCTCGAATACAAAAGAACAAAAGGCAACGTCGTCGATAAAAGAAGGTGAGAAAAACCCATTGGATACGAGCGTAGAAATTGTATCCAAGGAAAAGCCCGTGGATACGGAGAAAAGCGATGCGTGAAAAACGATACTATCCTGTACCGGATGCATTTAGCGATTCACGTATCGACAGCGTGATGGCCACGTTGACGGGATTATCACGCAGTACAGTTGCGAAACTTATTGAGGACGGCGAGGTTACAGCAGACGGGCAAGCCGTCACGAAATCAACCCGGGTGAGCGCAGGGCAGGTCCTCGAAATTATGATGCCTTCGCCACAGCGAGTCCAACCCATACAAAGCACTGAACCCATCCCGATTTTGTACGAGGATGCGGATCTCGTCGTCGTAAATAAACCTGCAGGGCTTGCAGCCCACCCATCCTTAAACTTCACTGGCGCGGATGTTCTAGGTGCTCTCATGACGTCGGGAGTGCAACTTTCCAGTTATGGACCGGCGGAACGAAAAGGAATTGTTCACCGCTTAGATGTGGGGACATCTGGATGCATGGTTGTTGCGAAATCTGAGCGGGCATATGTACTTCTCAAAAACGAGTTTCGGGATAGGGTTCCGGAAAAAATTTATCATGCGCTTGTTCAAGGACACCCAGACCCATCGAGGGGAACCATTGACGCACCTATTGGGCGCGATTACCGACACCAGTGGAAAATGGGAGTTAGGGAAGATGGGAGGCACTCCATTACGCATTACTCCACGCTGGAAGCGATGGCAGGCGGAAGCCTCCTGGAGGTCCATCTGGAAACCGGGCGTACCCACCAAATTCGTGTGCATATGAGCGCTGTCGGACACCCCTGCGTTGGAGACGCCATGTATGGCGCAGATCCAGGATTAGCGCAGAAGGTGAAACTTGACCGCCAATGGCTTCACGCGGTGCGACTCGGATTTGAACACCCCAACGGGGAATGGATGGAATTCACTTCGCCCTACCCGCCCGAACTGGACTACGCGCTAGAAACCATGCGTGGTGGCGTCTTTTCCTAGCGTCCTGGGAGGCCTACTTCAGTCAGGCGGTTTTCCGCCCCTTTCCGCCGTTTTTCCTAGTGCCACGGGTAGCGCGCCGTGAGTAGGCTCGGCTCGTCGCGCTATCCGCGTCTTTCCTAGTTTTGTTGAGTCTGTGGTGGCCACATCATGCGCTCTTGCTCGATTCGTTTCTTCTTTTTGGAACGACGGATACTGCGGGAGTGCTATTCATAGATCCACCAGGGGATTTACATCGGGGTATGTTGTTTTTACTTCGCTAGTTTTTCCCGTCAGGATATTATGCCTCTTTAAGATATAAGAATGGTGTGCTTGAGGGCTAGCGGAATGAAAATGAGTCCTAAATAGCGCGGGTGAGTCAATAGCCGATTGCCCCACCTGCCACTAAGATGGATTGCATGGCTCTACCTCAAGATTTTGCACACCTGCATGTCCACACGGAATATTCTCTCCTGGATGGCGCCTCAAAAATCAAACCCCTCGTTGCCCAGGCAAAAGCCCACGGACAATCCGCACTAGCCATCACCGATCACGGCTACTGCTTCGGAGCCTTTGAATTTTATAAAGAATGCACAAAGCAAGGAATTAAACCCATCATTGGGGTAGAAGCCTATATGACACCCGGAACCTCGCGTTTCGGACACGATAGAGTTTTGTGGGGCGATGAAACCCAACGAGCAGACGACGTCTCGGCTAGAGGTGCCTACACCCACATGACCCTCCTCGCCTACAACAACACCGGGATGCATAACCTATTCCGTCTCGATACACGTGCATCACTCGATGGCCAAATGGGGAAATGGCCACGCATGGATATGGAAATCCTCGAAGAATTCCATGAAGGACTTATTGGGACAGCAGGATGTCCCTCCGGGGAAGTCCAAACCCGAATCCGTCTCGGCCAAATGGATGAAGCCATCGAAGCCGCCGGAAAAATGCAGGACATTTTCGGCAAAGACAACTATTTCGTCGAAATTATGGATCACAACAACTCCATTGAACGACGAACACAACACGCCCTCATAGAACTCGCCAACAAAATTGGCGCACCCATTATCGCAACCAACGATTCCCACTACACCACCAAAGAAGACGCGGCCGTCCAAGACGCTATGCTTTGCATTAACTCCGGTTCCACCCTCCAAGATCCGGGACGTTTCAAATTCGACGGCGAAGGCTACCATCTGCGCTCCACGCAAGAAATGTATGAGCTCTTCAAGGATATTCCTGGCGCCATGGAAAACACGCTCAAAATAGCCGAACGATGCGAGATTAGCTTCACCACCGCAGAGCAAGGCGCAAACTACATGCCCGTTTTCCCCGTACCCGAAGGTCACGACGTCACCTCGTGGTTCATCAGTGAAGTAGAAAGCGGCCTTCACCGCCGATACGGTACAACAATTCCCGACGATGTTCGCAAGCGCGCTAACTATGAGGTTGATGTTATTATCCAAATGGGGTTCCCCGGATACTTCCTTGTTGTTGCCGATTACATTAACTGGGCAAAACGGCAGGGAATTCGCGTAGGGCCAGGGCGAGGTTCGGGAGCCGGTTCCATGGTCGCTTACTGCCTGGGTATTACGGAACTCGACCCAATCAAATACGGTCTCCTGTTTGAGCGCTTCCTTAACCCCGAACGAGTCTCCATGCCGGATATTGACGTCGATTTTGACGAACGCAGACGCGGAGAAGTCATTAGTTACGTCGAAAATAAATACGGGCACGATAAGGTTTCCCAGGTTGTTACGTTCGGAACAATTAAAACCAAGCAGGCGCTCAAAGATTCCGCGCGCGTTTTGGGATACCCCTTCGAAATGGGAGATAGGCTCACCAAGGCGCTTCCGCCCAGCGTAATGGGTAAAGATATTCCGCTCTCCGGCGTCATGGATAAGGAACACGAGCGTTACATGGAAGCCGGAGAATTCCGCGACCTTGTGACGGAAGATCCCGATGCGGGCAGAGTGTTTAACCTTGCCCAGGGGATTGAAGGGCTAACGCGCCAATGGGGAGTTCATGCCTGCGCGATTCTCATGAGTTCCGTGCCCCTCACGGACGTTATTCCGCTCATGAAACGCCCCTCAGACGGCGCGATTATTACCCAGTTTGAATACCCGGAATGTGAAGAACTGGGTATGTTGAAAATGGATTTCCTAGGATTATCAAATTTGACGACGATTGAGGACGCGCTCGAAAACATCGTCGCAAATAATAAAGAACCTCTGGATATTGATTCGGTGCCTTTGGATGATCCTGAAACCTTCGCCCTCGCACAACGCGCGGAAACCCTCGGAATTTTCCAGCTTGATGGAAGCGGAATGCGCACGCTTCTCAAACAGATGAAACCAACAGAATTTGACGATCTTTCCGCGGTATCCGCCCTCTACCGTCCAGGGCCAATGGGAATGAACTCTCACACCAACTATGCCTTGCGTAAAAACGGGCTACAAAAAATCGATTCCATTCACCCCGAACTGCAAGAAATCCTGGAACCTATTTTGGCGCCAACATACGGCCTCATCGTGTATCAGGAACAAATCATGGAGATTGCCCGAACCGTGGCTGGCTTCACTATGGGGCAGGCGGATTCTTTACGTAAAGGCATGGGTAAAAAGCAAAAAGATGTGATGGACAAAATGTATGTGTCCTTCGAAGAGGGCATGAGGGCTAAAGGGTTTAGTGAAGACGCGGTGACAACACTATGGGGAACTATGGAGCCTTTCGCCTCCTACGCGTTTAACAAGTCTCATTCGGCGTGCTATGCGCTCATATCTTACTGGACAGCCTATTTGAAGGCGCATTATCCCGTAGAATATATGGCCGCTTTGCTCACTTCACGCCAGGATAACAAGGATAAACTCGCGCTCTATTTGGGCGAGGCACACCGCATGGGAATTAACGTGCTCGTACCAGACGTGAATGAATCTTTAGCGAACTTTTCCGCCGTGGGGGAGGAAATCCGATTCGGGCTTTCTGCCGTGCGCAATGTGGGAGCAAAAGTCGTGGACGGCATTTTGGGCGCTCGCGAAAAGAAAGGACGTTTCGAGAGTTTCCAGGACTTCCTCGATAAGGTTCCCTTAGAGGTTTTGAACAAGCGTAGCGTGGAATGTTTGGTACGCGCAGGTGCCTTCGATTCCATGGGGTATTCGCGGCGAGGCTTGCTTTCCGTGGTGGGGGAGGCGATTGATGCTGTATCGTCGCGAAAAAAGAATGAGGCGATAGGGCAGTTTGATCTTTTTGGCGGGACGGTTGTTGCCGATAGCGTTGAGGTCAATATTCCCGATATTCCCGAGTGGGACAAGAAGGAGAAACTGAACCTGGAACGCGACATGTTGGGGTTGTATGTATCGGATCATCCGCTGTCGGGAATTGAACATATTTTGAACCGTGCCGCGGATACGACGGTTGTGAAACTCATGAATGAGGACACGATTCCCGACGGGCAAACCGTGGCTTTAGCGGGCCTGATTACCCAGGTGAATACTCGTATTTCGAAAAAGACCGGCAAAATGTGGGCGACGGTTGTGCTGGAAGATTTGACGGGAAGTACGGAGATTTTGTTCTTTCCGCAAACCTATCAAACTGTTGCGGGGCTCCTGGTTGAAGATCAGGTGGCAATCATTCATGCCCGGGTGAGCGATCGGGACGGAAATATTCAGTTGGCTGCACGGGATATGCAGTTACCTGGCGATGATCTCCTTCCAGATTCACCTATTGACGTGGTTTTGATGGAACGAATGTGCACGTCTGATATAATGAATAGACTGTCTGACCTGTTGCGTAGCTATCCGGGAAGCTCACCGGTACGTCTTCATATTCAAGGACAACATAAAACAACCGTGGTTCAAGTATCTCAGGATTTTTACGTTAACTCTCAGACGGGTCTTTTCTCTGATTTGAAAGTTTTGTTGGGCAGGCATTGTATCGTGGGATAACGGGTTGGTGTGGCGCGTGCAATAGGCCGTGGGTGGCACGGAAAAAGTTTGGTTCATAATAAAGCTGGTTCGTCGAACTATTGATATGCCGGTTAGCAAGGATTAATGGGCCGGTTTACCGGAAAAAGATAGGCCGGTTCGCCGGAAAATACAACATAAGGAGGTCAACAGTGAGTGATGCCCTGGAGCTTATCGAAGAGTTATCAGAGGAGAAAATTAAAAACTCGGATTTTGATGGTCTCCGACGAATTCTTGCCAATACGCGAACTGGTCTCCTTATCGATTTAATAGAACGTCAGCCTCCCAAAGAAGCCGCGGTGATTTACCGCCTCCTTGAAAAAGGGCGAGCTCTCAACGTTTTCGAGGCTCTGGATTCGCGTCACCAAAAACTTCTTCTCGATGCGCTTCGTGCCAACGAAGTTACAGCGATTTTCGACGGGCTCGATCCTGATGATCGAGCAACCCTTCTGGAAGAAATGCCAGCGAAGGTTGCTCAGCGCATGTTGCGAGGCCTTCCCCGCAATGAACGCGAGTTAACGAGTTCGCTTCTGGGCTATTCCAAGGATTCCGTCGGGCGTTGGATGAGCCCGGAGGTACTTACCCTCCACCCCGACTACACGGTTGCTAAAGCCCTTGTTTTGGCAAAACAGGCTGCACGAGAAAAAGAAACAATTTATACTCTTCCCGTTGTGGATGCACAACGTGTCCTCGTGGGTGTTGTCTCCTTGCGTGACCTCATTATTGCCGATGACAATGCGCGCGTCGGGGATCTTATGGCGGTATCCGATTTCGCTTACACTCACGATAATGCGGAACGCGCGGCTCGTGAACAGTTGGATTTGAGCCATATCGCTATTCCGGTTGTTGATGCGGAACGTCGTGTTGTGGGTATTTTGACATTCGACGACGCTGCAGAAATTATTGATGCTGCCGATACCCAAGATAGTGCCCGTAGCGGTGCTGCTGAACCGCTCGGCCAGCCCTATCTGTCTACCTCGATTTTCGCCATTGTTCGTTCCCGAGTTGTCTGGTTGCTGGTTTTGGCGATTTCGGCAATCCTCACCGTCCACGTTCTTGATATTTTCGAGGCGACACTGGCTCAGGTTGTTACCCTTGCCCTCTTTGTTCCGTTGCTGACGGGAACCGGTGGAAATACGGGAAACCAGGCGGCCACAACCGTAACGCGCGCACTTGCTTTGGGCGACGTTCGAACGCGAGATGCCCTCGTTGTTGCCGGGCGAGAAATGCGCGTGGGTGCGGTTCTTGGGCTCACTTTAGGGGCCATTGCTTTTTTGCTGGGCACGCTTGTGTACGGCTATGAACTGGGTGTCGTGTTAGGCTTGACTCTTTTATCCGTGTGCACAATGGCCGCCACCGTGGGCGGAATTATGCCCATTTTCGCCAAAAAACTTGGTGCGGATCCCGCAGTCTTTTCCAACCCCTTCATTTCAACCTTCTGTGATTCCACAGGTTTGCTGATCTATTTCGGAATCGCTAAAGCAGTGCTGGGGATTTAAAGGTAATGTTCGCTACCTGGTTCGCTACCTGGTTCGCTACTGTTGCTTGCCCTATGTGCGTGAGATGTGGTTGCTTGATCTAGTTAACAACAGCGCCTAACGCCCTGCTCCACGGCCACAGACTTTTTTCATACATGCCAATAAACTGCTCAATATTGCCTCGCATTAAACGCTTAAATGCGAGGACGTGAGCATCGGACGCATTGTCGTCGTCGATGGAAGAAACACCGAAGGTGTTGTAGATGGACATGCCGTGATCGCAAGCCCACTTGAACAGAGCACGCTCTACGGGGTAATCTCGCGCGAACTCCACGAGGTCCTTATTCATGCCACCGAGCAGAAGAACGAGCTCTTTTCCGCACACGAAACCTAGCGCGGAATTGAGTGGAATATCGCTGTCACCAAGAGTTTCGGCGGTGTCGCGTGCGCATTTTTCGTCTTTGTCGAGTTGTTCAAAACGCTGGGTAATCTCATTAATTTCCCGGTTGCGCGCCTTTGTTTCTTTTCGTTCGTTGAGGATTGCGAGGCGTTCGCGAAGCGCCTCACGTTCTTCCTGAATTTGTTTGATATAGCGTGCCGCGGAGAAAAATGCGACACAGAGAAGCGCCTTATCCGGCCCCATGTGGTCCATTAGCGTTTTATATGTTTTCTGGGAGTTTTCGGACATTGCGTGCATATCTTCTGCACGGTTCGCTGTGGAGGTGTATAAATCACGGAAAATATCGAAATCTTTGGAGGTGAGCCACCGAACCTGAACACCGTACCCATCTTCTTTGCGGAAACGGCGACGCAAACCTTTAGCGAGTGTGGGGAGGGCTTCGTCGAAACTCATTCCCTCAATATCTTTTGTGTAGATAAATAGGGGTGGGTTATCGGGTGCTGGATGCTTATTTTGGTCGACGAAAGAGTAGCCACCCTGCGTCAAAAAATTGGTGACCTTTGTGGCTACAGAATTGTCTGCAACTTTTGTTGTGTCCTCATAAAAAGCGCGGGGAAGAATAGGTGAAATATGAAGGGAAAGAACACGAGGCTTTTTCCTCAAGTAACGTTGTAATCCGCTGAAGAAAGCCGTTACGTAATCCTTGCGTTCCCAGGTGAGGGTAGGGCCATAGAGAATATGGGCACGTTCAAAAAATTTTTTCCATGGCTGGTAATACATGAGCGCCGCACCGACGACGGTGTTCGTCGTCGTATCAATAAGCCCAACATAGTTGTGTTTGCGATGAAGCGAGGTATACGTTTTGCCCATGTCGGGGAGCTGGGAAATGAAATGTCGGGGTCCGCTTTCCATGAATTGTGTGTACTGCTCGGAGGTGAGAGGGGAAAAGATAACCGACATTTAGATACCTCATTTATGTTAAAGAACGAAACTACAAAAATACTAACTGTCAGGTTGGGGCTTGTGAAGCGTTCATAAAAAATATCTGTTTTATGAAACGTGCTTTAAATACCCACAACTCTGAAGCGCATATCCTCGTAAGGAGAATCAAGCAAACTCACTATATCACCCTCATTAAGGTTGTGTCGGCGTCGTGTTTCAACCTGGTTGTTGACAAGAATCTCGCCACTTGTAATAAGCTCCCGAGCCTCGCCACCCGTTTGAGCCAAGGAACACAATTTCACAAACTGCCCTAGGGTGATGGGGAGTTCGACCTCAACTTCGTACATGTAGTCTCCTCAAAAGTTACGGGGTAAGGATTGGCCACGCGAATCCTTACCTGATGTGGTTGTACTTTTAATCTTGAACTTTGCGTGAATTTGCCCGCGAGCGACTCCACACAATACAGCACGTCCCTATAATGAGGCAGGCAACAATTGCCACCCACGCCCACACACTACCAAGAATAGCTGCCCAGAGCGTAGCTAGCGCCACCATGCCAACCGTTGAATAAATGAGTGCCCAACCAATCCAGCCCGGGAAAGCCGCCGCAACAAAATGCCATCCTTTGACGCGGGCAAGCCCGGCGCCCACAAGAATCACGCTCTGCACGCCGATGGTGAAAAAACACAGGGTAATGAGTGGCCAACCACGTTTGGCGACCTTACGTTGGCCAGCTTCAAAACGGGGACTGCGCGCCCACGCCTGAATTTTTTGAGCAAAGGGACTTGAGGAAGAACGCTCTTTGCGTAACAAATATGTCGCGTAACGCCCAAGCCAAAACGTTGCAGAAGAACGCAAACTTACGACAACAAAAAGAAAAAGATAGATGAAAAGAAAGGATTTACCGGCTAAAAATGAAAAACTATCCACGGAAAAACCTACATTTCTGCGCCGACGTGTTCGGCGTTCGCCCGGGAGGTTTTTTGATGTTCGGTGGCACATTCAGCACAGTAGCCAATAAGTTCAAGGACATGCTCAACATCCGAAAAACCGTTGGCAAGAGCTGTCTGTTTTGCCCATTCCTCAATAATGCCTTCACCCGTGATTTCCACTGTTTTTCCGCAGGTTCGACAAATTAAATGATGGTGATGGTGATGGTTATCGCAGGAACGATAGAGCGTTTCGGTTCCCTCCTGAAGAGTATCTAAATATCCCTCCTCAGCAAGTGAGGAAAGTGTCCGGTAAACGGTTGCTAGACCTATTTTTCGTCCTTCTTTGAGAAGAGCGGTGTGTAAATCTTGGGCTGAAATGAAAGCATCCACATTATCAATGGCCGCAACAATTGCTTTACGCTGGATTGTTGATCGCGGTTTTGGCGCGTTCATGAACCCTCCTATGATTACGACGATAAACTGCTGAAATTAATGCGGTGAGTGCATATATGCAGATGAGAAGTACTGCAATCATAGCACCGGGTGAAGCAGACCAGTATAATGTAATAATTAAACCCGAAACGGAACTAACAACACCAATTGCCATAGAAAGTCGTTGAGTAGAGGCGACGGAATGGCACACAAGTTGAGCGGTTGCCACCGGAACAATCATCATGGCGCTCACCAGAAGGACACCTACAACCCTCATGGCAACAGCAACTGTGAGCGCTGCCGTCGTCGCGATAAGAACATTAAACAGGTGAACACGTAAACCGGAGGCGCGGGCAAAACCTTCGTCGTTCGTCACGGAAAAAAGGGGACCGCGCAGGCCAATACCAACCACCAACAAGAAGGCAGTTAAGGCAACGGTGTACCACATATCGAGGTTCGTGACAGTTGTAACGGAACCGAAGAGGAAGTAGTTGAGATTCGCGGTGGTGCCATCCACGAGAGAAATCAGTAGCACCCCGCAGGCGATTCCACCATAGAACAAAATGGCGAGCGCGGTATCTCCGGAAGTGTATCCACTGGAGCGAACCCATTCAATAATGAGGGCACCAAGAATACAGACAATGAGCGCGCAGGGAATTGTGTAGCGCGTGGAATCTCCGTGAAGCCAGACGCCGGCAATCCAGCCGATGGCAACACCAGTGAGAGCAATGTGGCCGATGCCGTCACCCATCAGCGACATTCCACGTTGGACAAGATAGCTTCCAATAATCGGGGCGCTGAGCCCAACAAGAAGAGCGACAACGAGGGAACGCAACATCATGGGGCTGAAAAGAAACTCATGAATAGACACGGCCTGCCTCCACTGTGATACGGCGTTGGACAAGATGCCCGAGTTCACCAACTTCATGCAAGACCATGGCGAGGGTGATGCCTTCACCATGTAACCGTGTGAGAATCGTTGCGAGTTCTTCGCGCGATTCACGGTCAATTCCTGCGAGGGGTTCATCGAGAACGAGAATGTCAGGTTTGCGGACAAGGGCTCGGGCGATAAGGACGCGGTGTTGCTGCCCTCCACTAAATACACGGACGGTATCGTTTGCGCGGTGTGCCAGGCCGACGGCATCCAGCGCTTCCATGGCTTTTGCGCGGGCTTTGCGTCCGCGATCCTTGAAAAGGTGTTTGCCCGAAATGAGGCCGGATTTTACCACCTCAAGCGCGCTTGCCGGGAGGGTTCCCGTATGTGTCATGTTTTGGGGAACGTAACCTACACGATTCCACTCTACTGCTGAACGAACCGTAATATCTTGCCCGAAAATTTTTGCGGTTCCCGTGTGGGGGACAACGCCAAGGAGCCCTTTAATCAGGGTGGATTTTCCTGAACCGTTGGGGCCAAATATACCCACAGATTCCCCTGAGGAGATACATAAATTTGCGCTGTGGATAATTTCGATGCCCGAGAGCGTAACACACAGGTTATCTGCTTCAAGTGCAGACACCTGTCCCACGCTCTGGTGCGGGGATGATGATAGGGGGGTTATCATAGATGTTATTCACATTGAAGATTCGAGTGGAGGCTCTCTAGATTAGCACGCATTCCCGCAATGTAGCCTTTCTTCGTCGTATCTGATTCCATGGCGTCCAGTTTCGCTGTTTTCGCCCCGACTTCTTGGGCAAGAGTTTCGGCAGCCTTGGGCGACGAAAGAATTTCGGAGAAAATAACGGTGGATTTGTAGTCCTTCATGCGCATTTTGATTTCGCGCAGATTTGCGGGGGAGGGATCGCTATCGGGGTCCAGGCCGGTGATGGGCAGTTGGACGAGCTTGTAGCGGTCTGTGAGGTAGCCGAAGGCGGCGTGCGAGGATACGATAGCGCGTTCTTTACATGTTGCAAGTTTGGCTGAGAAATCGGCATCGAGCTGTGTGAGTTCGTCCTCGATTTTTTTCGCGTTCGCTGCGTAATCGGCGGCGTGATCTGGATCCATTTTCGATAGGGCGTCGGTAATACGTGCGGCAACTTTCTTCATTCGTACCGGGTCAAGCCAGAAATGCGGGTCGATTTGGGCTTCGCTACCTTTTCCATGATTTGTCCAGGCACGTGCTTGATCGGGGTGGCTGACGAGTTCCGCGTCGATAGAAAGGTCCACGGATTTATCTGTTCCCAGGGAGGTGAGTGCTTGATCGAGTGAGGGTTGGAAACCTTTGACGTAAAACACCACGTCTGAGGCGGAAAGTTTGGAAACTTCCTTGGGTGAAAATTCGTAATCGTGGGGTTCTACGTTGGTGGGCGTAGCAGAGGTAACGGTAACGTGTTTTCCACCAATATTTTCGACGAGCCATTTAATAGGGAAGAACGAAGCGGTTGCTTTGATTTTTGCGGGATCCTGTGAAGTGGTTGATGAGGGTGAGGACGCCGAAGAACCGGAGCATCCTGCAAGTAGGGTGAGAGAAACGACAAACAGTGCGCTAAGTTTTTTGAAGATATTCACAGTCTAAGTGTACTCGAGTGATAATCATTGTCAATTAGGGGTTTATTGGCTGGGATGCGAGGATGTTTTACATTTGTTGTGCGTGGTGTGATGGGTTATATATTTGGTGAGTAGAGTTTGTTGCCACAAGGCGATCTGTGTGGAGATTACACGTAACAGGCCTCCGTCGAAAATGTGTAGGAGTCTCGTGCATGTAGTCAGTGGTGTAGGGGATGCTTCACACCCGTCGAACTATGGAAGACAACTTAATCCTTGTAGAATTGGGATAGTTTGCGCGTCAATCCGGGCGCGTAAGCGCCTTGGGCGCATCAATGTGAAAGGACAGAAGTTGGCTAAGGCTACTCCATCACGTCTTGATAATGTTATTTCCCTTGCGAAACGTCGCGGTTTTGTTTTTCCAGCCGGTGAAATTTACGGTGGTACGCGCAGCGCCTGGGATTACGGGCCGTTGGGGACAGAACTGAAAGAAAACATTAAACGCCAGTGGTGGCGCTTCATGGTTCAAGGGCGCGATAACGTTGTTGGCCTGGATTCCTCAATTATTTTGCCACGCGATGTGTGGGTTGCCTCCGGACATGTGGGTGTTTTTAATGATCCCCTTATTGAATGTTTGTCCTGCCACAAGCGTTTCCGTATGGATCAGCTCCAGGAAGATGTTGCGGCGAAGAAAAATATTGACGATCCCGACAGCATTACCCTCGATTCCATCGGTTGCTCGCATTGCGGGACGAAGGGGCAGTGGACGGAACCTCGCGATTTCAACATGATGCTGAAAACCTATCTTGGTCCTGTGGAGGACGAATCTGGCTTGCACTATCTTCGTCCCGAAACGGCGCAGGGCATTTTCGTGAACTTCCTTAATGTCCAAACAACGTCGCGCAAAAAACCGCCCTTCGGTATTGGGCAGATTGGTAAATCTTTCCGTAACGAAATCACTCCCGGAAACTTCATTTTCCGCACCCGCGAATTTGAACAAATGGAGTTGGAATTCTTCGTGAAGCCGGGTGAAGATGAGGAATGGCACCAGTATTGGATTGATCAGCGCCTCGCCTGGTATAAGGATTTGGGAATTCCTGAGGAAGATTTGCGCCTTTACGAACACCCGCAAGAAAAGCTGTCCCACTATTCCAAGCGCACGGTCGATATTGAGTTCCGTTTCGGTTTCCAGGGCGGAGAGTGGGGAGAGCTCGAAGGTATTGCAAACCGCACAGATTTTGATCTTTCTACCCACACTCAGCATTCCGGTAAGGATTTGAACTATTTCGATCAGGCATCTGGCGAACGTTACACTCCGTATGTTATTGAGCCTTCAGCAGGGCTTACCCGTTCCCTCATGGCATTCCTTGTCAGCTCCTATGTGGAAGATGAGGCGCCAAATACGAAGGGTGGGGTGGATAAACGTACGGTTCTTCGCCTCGACCCGCGCCTCGCGCCGGTTAAAGCGGCTGTTCTTCCGCTCTCGCGTAAAGAAGAATTAACACCGACCGCCAAAAAACTTGCCGATGACTTGCGTCAATTCTGGAATATTGATTACGACGAGGCAGGTGCCGTGGGGCGCCGCTACCGTCGTCAAGACGAAATCGGCACGCCCTTCTGTATCACCGTTGATTTCGACACCCTCGACGATAATGCGGTAACAATTCGCGATAGGGACACGATGGAGCAGGTGCGTATTCCTCTTGACGGTGTACGTGACTATTTGGCAACAAAACTTGTAGGTTGCTAAATGCATCGTCATGCGCATGCAACAGAACAAGCGCCCCTGCCACCCGAGATTCGAACGAAGGTGGCACGGGCGCTTGCCTGTATCGTCGTCCCTTTAGCGTTGGCGACTCTCATTGGATTGGTGATGCTGTGGCCACGCGGCGAGAGCATTATCGGCTCCCTTCCCGCCAGTAGCGGGACATCCCAGGAGGTTTCCGGCGTGATTACCCATGTGGGGAAAACCTCCGATATTGGGGAAACTGATGTGCGCATGAGTGTGGACGGAATTGAGGTTCCACTTCATGTTTCGGCGGAAATCGTGGCCTCCGGCATGGCTGTTGGCGACCACGTCAAGGCGCGTTTCACCCCGCAGCCATCTGGCACCGCGCTGCCTTCGTCGCCCTCACAACCCAGCGCAATACCGAGCTATATTTTCGCCGATTATGAGCGTTCCAGCCCCCTCCTCATTCTCACGATTCTCTATATTGTGGTGATTGTTAGTGTTGCCCGCGTGAAGGGACTCGCGGCGCTCGGCGGGCTGTCACTTTCCCTTCTTGTGGTGGGTTTCTTTATGATTCCTGCGCTCGCTTCGGGAGAAAACGCGATGTGGGTGATTCTCACGGGGGCCTCGGCGATGATGTTCGCCTCCATTTATTTGGCGCACGGCATTTCTATTCGCACCACGACGGCTGTTATCGGAACGTTCTGCGGCTTGGTGATTACCGCGGCGCTGGCCACCTGGGCTGTAGGCGCCCAAAATCTCTCCGGAGCTGTAGGCGAGGAAAGCATTCAACTTTCGTGGACTCTGGGTGGCTTAAATATGCGTTCACTTCTCTTGGCAGGTATGGTTCTTGCCGGTTTGGGTGCCTTGAACGACGTCACCATTACCCAAGTTTCGACGATTTGGGAGCTTCACGCAGAATCGCCATCAACTCCACGCCGGCGCTTATTTATGAGGGGGATGGCTGTTGGACGCGACCATATCGCCTCAACTGTCTACACTCTTGCCTTCGCGTATGTGGGCGCCTCCCTGCCGCTACTGATTTTGGCGTCGATGTACGATAGGCCGGTGCTTGATCTTGTGCAACTGGAACTTATAGCGGAGGAAATAACACGGACGCTGACAACCTCAATTGGTCTTGTTTTGGCGATTCCGTTAACGACGGCGGTTGCCGCCATGCTTGCCTCAGTTGCTCCCACCCGTGCGAGAAAAACTACATGATGTTGATGATGGCGATATCGTCGTGAAGTTATCCCGCCCGTGCGGGAAAAGATTGTAGGAGGTGTGTGCCCCTCAGTCCATTATTGTGTTGCTCCCGCCTGTGCGGGAAAAAACTTCGAAAAACTAGAAAAGACTAGAAAAGACTAGAAAAGACTAGAAAAGACTAGAAAAGACTAGAAAAGACTAGAAAAGACTAGAAGTAACTCGCTTCGATGTCCTTGATGATGGCAACTTTACGGTATCGTTCAATATCTTCATTGCTGGGTGCCAGAGGCGTTTCAAAATGTCCGTTGGCGAGCTCGTAGGAAGCATAGTATTCGTAGATTCGCGCGCGTTCTTCCTTGCTCAAGCTATCTCCCTTAAAATCAGGAGCTTTATCTATGGCGTCTTTTTCAATAGCAAGCGTGAGGTGCCTGTTTGTCAGAGAAGATCCACGAAGCGGCACAATTCGGGTTTTACCCAAAATGAAACCAGTTTCCACGCGAATCATAATAGGTTCTTGGCTGACGGCGTCCAGAAAAACATCGGTTATTTCGCCGATACTTTTTCCGTGAATATCAAGTGGTTCAGCTTCAAGAATGTCATGAATATGAATGCGAATGGATTCCACGGCTCCTCCTCTATTGGGAGATATACAATTCGCTGTTAATTTTACACCCGGAGTTTAAAGTGTCTTGTATGTTCATCGGGTGTTGAAATATATACAGTCTTTTGTGCGTGTATGTACGACGGATGTTCGACGGACGACTGCCCACCTTCCCAGTTGTAACACTCATAGAACATGCATTTCACAGCGAATCAAAGTTCGAGCAAAAAATAGTGAGGGAGAAAGAAGCTAAACTTAAGAACGACGAAAGGTACCTTTTCGATACAGTTTTTCGTCGAAACCATCGTCGTACCACTAACAAGGTTTTACGTGAGAGGATTTATGGACGCTACGGCTACGTTTCGGGGTATTCACCTCGGTGATCTTTACGTTGCAACTCCGGTGATGTTGGCTCCAATGGCCGGCGTTACGAACCCGCCCTTTAGGCAGTTATGCCGTGAAGAGGCGGAAAAGGGCTTGCGCGCGGCAGGATATCACCCCCTGAAGGAGGAGCATATTCCCGGAACTTTCGCCCCTGCTGGTTTGTGGGTGTGCGAAATGATAACGTCAAGAGCCCTTGTTGAACGGGAACGTCAAACAATGACAATGATTGAACCCGATCCCTTGGATCCCGTGCGCTCCATTCAACTCTATGGTGTGGAACCTAAAACCGTGGCCGCAGGAATTCGCATGTTGATTAGTGAAAACCGTGCTGATCATATTGACCTCAACTTCGGGTGTCCTGCGCCCAAAGTTACCCGCAAAGGGGGAGGCTCAGCTCTTCCGTGGAAACTTGATTTGTATGAGGAACTGGTTACCCGGGCAGTGGAGGCGGCTCGCGAAGCCTCTAAAGATCGCGATTTCACTATCCCCGTCACCATTAAATTCCGCATCGGAATCGATGGCGATCATGAAACCTTCAAAGATACAGCGCGAATCGCGGAAGATGCCGGCATAGTGGGTTTCACCCTTCATGCTCGAACTACCGCACAACACTACGCAGGCCAAGCTCAATGGCAATATATAGCCGATCTTGTGGGGCAAACAGCCCTTCCTGTGCTGGGAAATGGCGACATATTCGAAGCCGAAGATGCCAAACGTTGCATGCAAGAAACCGGATGTTGCGGAGTTGCCGTGGGAAGGGGCGCTCAGGGGCGTCCCTGGATTTTCCACGATATAGCAGCAATGATGCACGGAAGCGATGCCTTGCGGTTACCTGGAATACGGGAGGTCGCCGAAACGATTATCCGCCATGCGGAACTCTCTATTGAACATTTCCACGACGAAAACCGTGCAATGCGTGAACTGCGCAAACATATTGGATGGTATTTACGCGGATACGCTGTGGGAGGTGCGCAAAGGCAAACCCTGGGGCTTGTATCCACGCTCGACGAGCTTAAAGAACGGCTCGGAGAACTAGATCTCAACCAGGGATTTCCGGACGCCGCTCACGGCGCTCGCGGTAGGGCAGGGCGTGAAAAACAGCCACGCCTGCCGGATGGATGGTTGGATTCTCGCGAACTAAGTGAGGCTCAGGCGGCAAAAATTCATGAGGCGGAAGTAGATGTTGATGGTGGTTAAAAGTCGGGCTGAGGTTGAAGGAAAACGATTCCATGGCAAAGCATAAGGAGGCTCGCAATGTATTCTGATGCAGATAGGCAACGGTGGGTTCACGAACCACCTAAATCACGTTCACGCACAGACTTTGAAAGGGACCGGGCGCGGGTTCTTCATTCGTCAGCATTGCGCAGACTCGGGGCAAAAACCCAGGTTTTAGGCCCCGAAACAGACGATTTTGTTCGCACACGGCTTACCCATTCCTTGGAAGTAGCACAAATCGGACGTTCTTTTGCCACACATTTTGGATGCAACCCGGATATTGTGGAAACAGCGTGTCTGGCTCACGATTTAGGGCATCCTCCTTTCGGGCACAACGGAGAACAGGCGCTTAACGATATAGGGAAGGACATTGGCGGTTTTGAAGGAAATGCACAAACCCTGCGGATTCTAACCCGCCTGGAACCAAAAAGAATGACAGATTTAGGGCGTCCGGCAGGGCTCAACCTCACGCGCGCCACCCTGGATGCAGTCATAAAATATCCGTGGCCTAAAGGGGAGCATCCACATGATCCATCGTCGCCAAAATTTAACTATTACGAAGATGATTCCGATGTTTATGAATGGATACGTCAAGGCCAACAACCCGAAAATAGTACACATAAATGCATAGAAGCCCAAATTATGGATCTATCGGACGATATTGCCTACTCAATCCACGATGTTGAAGACGCAATCGTACGAGGCTTCCTCAACCCCGCACTCCTTCGCAACCCCGAGGAACGCGAACGCATTATTGAAGAAACGCTCGCATGGTATGCATATCCCAGCAAAGACTCGCTATGCCAGGCAATGATGAGGCTACTAGTAGAAGAAGCCTGGCCTACCGAATTCCGTGGCACATACAAGGATTATGCGATTGTCAAAGATCTCACCTCTGATCTTATTGGTCGATTCGTCAACTCGGTTCGTCGTGCAACCATACGAGAATATCCCGGAGAAGAACTCATACGTTACAACGGTTCCCTGGTTATCCCTCAAGAAACAGAGGCAGAAATTGCGGCGCTTAAAGGAATAGCAGTCGCATATGTTATGGGCGTAAAATCGCGCCAACATATATATCTGGAACAGCGCGCCATGATTTTCGATCTCGTCGACGCACTGAAAAATAATCCGAAAGAACTTGAACCACACCTACGCGAACACTGGGGCGCGGCGGACGAAGCCGGACGAAAACGCCTTGTCATCGATCAAGTCGCATCGCTGACAGACCTCTCCGCCAGACTCTGGCATTCGAGACTCTGCGGAATGCTACGTCACTAGGAACATATCGGACAGTTACCGAACGAGTGGTGAATGCTAAATAATGAAGAAAATGACAACCTATCGCGTCGTTACCGTCGTACATTTATGAAACTTTACGGAAAATAACGTAACGATACATAACATACCGGAAACCCGTGCCAATAATTAAACCAATAATATTGGATGAAATATTATCCGCAAGTTGTGTGCGCATTTCCAGAACATAGCGAGAAAACACCAGGCATCCAAGCTCAATGAGTAATCCGCACGCATTGACGGCAACAAACTGGAGAAATTCGCGGAGTTTATAACTGGAACGTTGTTCCCTAAACGTCCACAAACGGTTGGCAACCCACGCGAAAATAACAGAAGCAGTGACGGATATAGTTTTTGCGGTCAGCGACTTATCCCCAGGTAAATGAAGAACATTCGAGTAGGCAAGAAGATTAAAAAGCCCAACATTAACAATGTAGGCGCCTAAACCAACAGTGCAAAACTGTGCAAACTCCGTAGCCCACTCACGCCATGTTTGCCCGCGCAGTATCCAGCGAGTAAAGCGATGATAACAATCCTTGCTCATCATGCAACACCAAGGGATTAGCCAAAATGAGGTAGGACATCTTCGCGCGTGAGTTTTCCGTCGCGCATTTTCGCGAAGAATTCTGGTAGCTCTTTAGAATTAAGGAGGACAACAGACTGGCCACGAACCCTATATCCGAGATCGGCAATAGGCGGAACACCAGCAACACCATCCTCGCCCATAACACCGCGTAAGCTCCATCCAGCTTTCGCGATATTCATAATAGAGGTTTCCTTACTTACCTTCAAAATATCGGCGACGCTTCCCACAAGCTGACGTTGACGGAAAGGATTAATCAGGGTGGAAGTTGATGCGGCCTTTGAAATGACCTTGGAAACAACCTGGCGTTGGCGGTTGGTACGCCCAATATCACCCAGAGGATCAGCCTTACGCATACGCGAGAAAGCGAGTGCCTGCTGGCCGTTAACATCATGGCAACCGGCAGTCCACTTCATCTGTGAATCTTCATCATCGACGTCACTGTCATAGCAGAGATTGACGCCACCGACCGCGTCCACAAGATGTTGAACACCACCCATAGTGATTTGAATGTAGTGATCGACGGTAAGACCAGTAAGTTTTTCGACGGTTTGCGTAAGTAGTTTCGGGCCACCGTAGGAAAATGCCGAGTTGAGTTTTCCGCGTCCCTCGCCCGGAATTTCCACATAGGAATCACGTGGAAGCGAAATGAGTGACGTATTGCCGGAACGTGGAACGTGAAGAAGCATAATCGTATCGGCACGTTCGCCCTTAGTAGGATCGTTAATGCCGTCCGCTTCACGGGCGTCCGAACCAACAATAAGATAGGTATTTCCTGGGGTGTCCGATGCCCCCGTGAGGGCGTCCACATCATGCAAACGGCTATTTCCATACCACAGCAGATACAGTGGCCAGGCAATAAGGAAAATAAGAAGGATGATGAAAATGCGAAGTGTCCATTTGAGTATGCGACGCGGACGAAGTTTGAAACGACGCTTCGGTGCGTCTTCTTCGTAAGGTAAGCCTGCAGGAGGTTGGGAAGGGGGCCGATGTGGCGCAACAGGGGCGCCTTGAGGTGAACGCCGAACCTTTCCGGCTGATTGCGACGGCTGCTGAGAAGATGAGAAATCTTGCGAAGGTGAGGTGTGCTGTATCGGAGCGAAACTTGGTGGTTGTTCGCCTGGGTTAAGATTCGCACCTGGAAGAGGCTCTTGCGCGGGCGGCTGCGGATTGTTTGCCGCCGAGTTTACGTTGTATTCAGAGTTATCTGCCGGGGTAGCGTTTTTTCGTGAAGAAACTGTTGGACGACGGGGGCCAACATGATGCCCACCCGCAGGGGACGTAGGTGGCTTAGGTGTCGAAAGTTCTGGAACGTCTGAGGACACAACCGGTGCAGAGATAATACGGGGTGCCTTTCCGCGCCCAACTCGATGCGCATCAGCGGAAGAAGGGCGTGGCCTGCGTTTTTTAGGTTGAAAACTCGGTGGTGTAGGTGATGTTCCGGACATAGTGGATGCTACTTCGCATTCGCTCGGGTGCAATTAAGTTCTTCTGGGGAAAGTGTCTCCGTTTGTGTGGGTTGTGGAGTTTCGGAAGAGGACGCAGAATTTTGCGGAGCTGGATGTGCTTGTGTAGCGCCCGAAGGAGCGTTTCCTTGTTCGGGTTGTGCCGGTTGCGGTTGTGCTCCTTGGGAAGGAGCGGCAGAGGGCGCCTGTTGTGCTTCAACAGGAGGCATTGCGCGAACATTGCCGTTTCCTCCGTGTTTTTCGGCATTAATAGGAAGATCTTTGATCAGTGCTTCCCACATGTACTTGGCTGTTTTATTGGGAGTAACACGGTTATCTGCAGGATCGTACGGCATGGTCCAGAATTTCACTGAATTAATATTCAGATGGCTTAAAGAGTTTGCCAGACCAACAATGTTGGAAATATTGCCTATTTCTTTACTTGTTTGCAACGACTGGGTTGCGGCATCCAAGAAGCGCATCAAAGTAGGAATATTAGTGAGCATATTGGTTTTGAGTGCTTCGTTGAAAACAGCGCTGACAAGTTTATGTTGGCGGGTAATACGGCTAACATCTGAACCGTCTCCCAGCTGTTTACGTGCACGTGCAAAAGCGAGTGCTGACTGTCCATGAAGAAGGCGACATCCGGGTTCAAGATCAAGTCCGGCGTACTTATCTTTCATACGCTCTTGGATATATATCGGAATTCCGCCTAGTGCATCAACCGTCGAAACAAATGATGCGAAATCAACAACAACGTAGCCGTGGAATGTGAGCCCGGTAAGTTCGTGAAGAGTGTTCATTGAGCAAGCCGCTGCGGACGGAATATCCCCGTACGTACCGCCAAGGGAGAAAGCGGAATTGAACATGGCGTTATATTGTTTACGCATTGTTCTAGTTTCCTGCCCGTTCGGGCTGGTCCGGACGGTACAGGGTGGAATATCGACGAGGGTATCGCGTGGAATTGACACCACTTCAACACGTTGACGGTCGGCGCTAATGTGAACAATCATGGTGGTATCAGCGCGCATACCGCCTTCTTCGCCCACGCCGTCAATATTTGAAGCTCCCGCACGAGTATCCGAGCCCAAAACAAGAATATTCAATGCCTGCCCGGCTAAAGAATCAACGGGCGTGGCTGCAGCGCTTGGAACAAGATTAGAAACATCGGAACGCTTAATATTCCCCTGATAGCGCATCCACCCGAAGCCAAATGTTGAACCCGCTGTCAACACAATAGCGAGAAGAACAAGGAGGACAATACGCATAGCATATAGTGGGCGCCGTGTTTGCACCATATGAGTGGCAAGTTGCTGATTTTCCTTCACGTACCTATCATACGGGTTTGATGTTTAACTTCAATAAATCGGCGCGTTGTGTAAGGAATGTCTATAGGTTGCCTGTCACGTTTTTAGGCATACATCATTTTTCCCGGTAGCCTGGTTTTATGACTTTGCGTGTTGTGACAGTGGCCTATAATCCGGGCGAAGAAATGGATATTTTCCTTTCATCCATTCCTCAAGCTCTTCACGAGCCGTATGAAATTGTCATTGTCAATAATGGTGAAGATTCCTCACTCGTCTCGAAACTTGCGGAAAAACATGACGCTACGTTGATTAACGCCCCCGGCAATCTGGGTTACGGGAAAGCCGTGAATCTCGGAGTAGAAGATTTTACTGGCGAATGGTTTTTTGTTATCAACCCCGATGTTGTGTTAACTGAACACGCCTTGGATGAACTTCTTAAAGAAACTAGCAACTGGCCGAAAGGTGCCGCTTTTGGTCCGTTAACGACGTTGAGCAACGGGGACGTATATCCTTCGGCGCGCCATTTTCCACGGATTATTAGTGGTGGCGGGCATGCCGTGCTTACGCGTTTATGGCCCGGTAACCCCTTCTCTCGTCGTTACCAACACAATGATGTGAGGTATGCTCACCAGGTTGATTGGTTGTCCGGTGCGTGTTTACTTGTACGACGAAAAGCTTTTGAGGATGTGGGTTGTTTTGACCCGCGCTACTTCATGTTTTTTGAAGATGTTGCTCTTGGACAGGATTTCCATAATGCCGGCTGGATGTCTGTTTTTGTGCCGTCGTCCATTATTATTCACGATCACGGGGCTTCGTGGAAATCGCGTCCTGAAGCAATGATTCGCGCACACCACGAATCTGCGGCTCGTTATATTGACGATGTGTATTCGCGTCCGTGGCAGGCTCCATTGCGGTGGGCTGTGCGTGGAGGGTTGCGTCTTCGTGCAAAAATGCAGGTGAGGGCGTCCTTAAAAAATAGCTAGCCGGGAATCAAGGTATGTGATGGCTATAGTGGCGCGACCAGGACGTCTTAAAAATAGCTAGCCGGGGAAGTTCTTTGCGCTTTTGTGCTTTGCGTTGTGCTTTTTGCTTTGCTTTTATTTTTTACATTTTGTGCTTTTCGCTGTGCTCTGCGTTTTACGGTTTTGCGTTACAGCTTTCCCTTTTTGTAGTTCGACGGCTATCGCAGAGTAACAACATGGATGCGTAGGCGAAAGTCAAGGTAATGAAACCTAAGCTGGGAATAATAACTCCTGAATCGTTAAGAAGATAGCCGAAGAAGAGCGTCACGGCTACGGCAATAAGTGCGCAGGTAAAAATGGGTGGCACGGAATGAGTGCGTGGTGTCGGCCCGGAAAGTAGCGTTCCAATTTTATTGCCGAGGATTTGAGGTCCACCAATGCGTGGAACAACGACGAGGATAATGAAAATTATGGTGACAATAAAGGGAATGGTGTAGCTCATATTTCCCCATGAGGAAATGTTGTAACGAATTTTTTCTGCAATCATGGGCCACATGTCTCCGTCGACAACAGACTGCACAAATTTGCCGAGATGTGTTTGGTTTTCTGGTCCGCGTAGCCAGTCAAGAACGGCTAATCCGGCCGAGGCGAGCGCGCCAGCCCCGCCAATGAGAAGGAGCCGTTTCACGTTTATTTGTATGTTGTTGACCAGCAAGAGCAGGACAATGAGCCCCGGAAGGAAGGAAATTGGGCCACCGAAATCGGCACCCCACTGTGGAGCTCCATTAATGGCGATAAAAACGACGGAAATACTGCAGATAATAAGGTTCGTCCACAGTTTTTCGCGTTTTTTCAAGAAGGTACCCCAGCGTCCATTTATTACCAGGGGAGGAAGGAATGCGCACATGAGCAGAACCCAGGTTGTGCATAGTGCGTAGGCTTCATTTCCCATGCCGAAGAAGCGGGCGCCATAAATTGAGGCGTAACCAACTGGGGAATCCAAAAGAATCGTCGAACCGTGCACAATGTCGAGCAAGAAATAGGCGGTGGTGAACATTCCTACGCAGAGCATGGGGCCAGATGGGTGGTGTTTCCACGGGCCAAAGCGCGCAGCGAAGGCCAGTAGGAACGACAACGCAACGGTTGCCGCCACGGATACTCGCATGGGCGCCACATTATTCCACCAGGGGAAAGCGGAAATGCCAAGCAAAGCAGCCGGAATGGAAGCGCACCACAGGGATAGGTAGGCACCTATCCATGCCCAACCGCGTCGCAGTCCCTGATTTACTGCAAAAATTACCGCCAACACAATAATTGCTACTAACGCAACATCTGTGTATTGGATAAGTGAGGCTCCTAGTTTTTGCGCGGTCGCTATTGCGCGAGTGGAAATATCGGTGAGCTGTTGGATGTGGTCAGTAAACGTCGAGGAGTTTTCTGGAACAGTTTGCAAAACGCTTCCCGGAAGATTGAGTTTGTCAACCTGCACTCCCGCCCAGGAAAGAATGGTTGCCGTAATATCGCCCGGTTGAGCAAGCCCCGCATGGCGTGTAGAGGGGGAGTAGGCGAAACCGCCCGAAATTCCTGGCCCGTACATAAAGCCCATTTGAAGGGACGCATAATTCACGCTGGGCGCGGTTGAATACACAAGAACTTGCGCGTCGGCAGGAATGGCTGCGAGTGTGGTGTTGAGATTATCGAGGGCATCACGTGGCGCTGAACTTGGTGAGGTGAAAAAGTGGGATGTTCGCGCGTCAATAAATGTTAGGTCGTGGTTGTGAATAATGCGTGGCAGAACATTGTTGTAGTCCACGTCCGTTGGTTGAATATTTACAACGGTGGCGTTAATTTTTCCGTCGGATGTGACGGTGGCAAGTGCCGTATCATTTCCGACCGCAGCAATTTTTTTGCCAGCCAAAGCGTCTCCAACAAGCCCGAATCGTAGGGTTTTCGCGCTTGAAGAAACAAGGGTGCGCAATCGTTCCAGGTCTGGAAGCGTTTCTCCGGGTGCTGGTAGTCGGACGGGTTGGCATCGCAGGGTTGTGAGCGGATGGGGGACTTCTTCTGCAGGCGTTTGCGCTGGTGCGGGTTCTTCAACCGGGTGTCCAAGTGCCTTCGCCGTGTCGACACGCGCCTGCTCTTCCGCCGCTTTTTGTTGCGCCTTTTGTTCCGCTATTTTTTGTTCGGCAATCGCGTTGGTGAAGTTTTCGTCGTACACACGTCCGCCGGTGTTAATGGTGAGCCACTGGTCTGTGGGGCAGGAGAAACTACGTTTCGTATTTGTTGTATAGGCGAAAAGTGAGGCGGATTTGAGTTGTGTGGTGAGTTTGTTAACGGCGTCGTCGGTGGCAGGTTGGTAAGGGTGAAGAAGTTTATCCGCGTTGGACAGGAGTCGTTCGTAGCGTTCCGAGGTAATGGACGACGAGGAGCGCATTCCGGAAGGGTGGCTATGGGTGGCTTCGGGGTTTCCGTGAGGGGCTCGGTCGCCAATATTGGGGTAGTACAGGTCTGCCCATTCAATTCCCGACGTGAGGACGACAACTTTAGGGTGAGTGTTCGTAGAAATCGGGCGAGCGCCAGCAAATGAAGGGTAGGTTCTGCTGGAAAAAATGCTGGTTATTGCGCCGATGGCAAGAAGAATAATGAGCGCAAATGAACCGAGATAACCTGTGCGGTTAAGAATGGTTTCGCGTTTTCTTCGTACTTTTATGGGGCCACCTGCATTTTTCTGCATGGATACATTTTAGCGGGATTTGTGGAAATTTCCCGAAAATGCACGCGTATAGTGAGTCCCCGTGTTTGCTTCTATTTATGTATGAGGTGGAAGATGTGGTGTGGCTTAGTGTCGCCAAGCTTGGGTGATTGGGATGAAAGCTGTGGTATGGCGTGGAGTTTCACGACCTGCACGCTTCAATGTGAAGAGCGTTTAAAATAGAGTAATAATCATGATGTGCATGAACTGCGGAGAGTCTCTCGGAAAAAATAACACGTTTTATATGTTCTGCGGAACGCCTGTCGCGTCTCCCGTTACTTTATTGATGAGCCCTGATTCTTGGGATGATGGGTTTGCGGGCTGGATGGTTTCGGTATGATTTTTTGCCCCTGGGCGGAATGTTGGGCGGGGGCGGAGCGTGCGCGGTCTTGAGGTGCTGTAGATATACATTTGCACGAGGGGCGAGGACGTGAGATAATCGAACATGTGTTCGATAAAGTTGTTGGTGTTCAAAGCGTCGCTTTACTTACGCCACCGCTCTTGCTTCCCACGGCGTGCGATTGTGTTCCAGCGGGTTTCCCTTCGCCTGCCCAAGATTATTTTGATGGCGATATTGATCTCAACCAGCATCTTATTCACAATCGTCCGGCAACGTATGTTGTTCGTATTGCCGGAGATTCTATGATGGGTGCAGGAATTTGGGATGGTGATGAAGTCCTTGTTGATCGGTCGTTAACTCCTAAAGATGGCGATGTTGTTATTGCTGTTGCTGATCAAGAATTGACAATAAAACGGCTCCGGGTTACGCAGGCGGGGCCAGAACTTCACCCAGAGAATCCCTCATACCCCGTTATCTATCCGCACGAACTTGATATATGGGGAGTTGTCACCACATGTTTGCGCAGGGTGCATCGTTAGAAGTATGTGCATGAAGTAGTTTTTTCGTAAAAGTTGAAGCGAAGAGGTGGGAATGGCGGAGCTAGTTTCCATATCAGCGACGGTTAGGAGAACGCTCCTTATCGACGTGGATTCGTGTTTCGCAGCCTGCGAGCGTATTTTTCACCCGGAATTACGCGGGCGCCCCATCGTCGTCCTATCAAATAACGACGGATGCGTTATCGCGCGCTCCCGGGAGGCTAAACGGCTGGGTGTCGCTATGGGAACGCCGTGGTTTGAGATAAAGGAGCTTGCTGAGGCGAAGGGTATCGTCGCAAAAAGTTCTAACTATGAACTGTACGGATCAATTTCTGGACGGATTATGGACACGTTGCGTGAATTTTGTGCACGGGTCGACGTGTATTCCATTGACGAAGCCTTCTGTACGCTGTCCGGCACACCTCATTCCATTATTAGTGTTGCGCGTAAGATTCGGGAAACCATTGCTCAAACGATTGGGATTCCCGTCAGCATAGGGATTGCGCCCACAAAAACGCTGGCAAAAATTGCAAGTAAAAGTGCGAAAAATATTCCATTTTTGGAAGGAGTTGCAAGTTTTGATGGGCGTTCGCGCGCCCAGATGGACACGATTCTTAGTAATGTTCCCGTAGGTGACCTATGGGGAGTGGGGAGGAAATGGGGTGCACGCTTACGCACCCTGGGAATTGATAACGCCCGCCAGTTACGCGATCTTCCTCCCGAGATAATGCGGAAAAAATTTAACGTCAACATGGCTCGAATGATTTTAGAGCTTCGGGGATACCCGTGTATTGAGATCGACGATAGGGATGCCACCCGTCAGGGGCAAGTCATGTTTTCACGTTCTTTTTCCTCGCCGATACAAACAATGCGTGAACTTGAACAGGTATTAAGCATATATTCGCAAAAGGTGACCACGCGGCTTCGTCGTCAAGGCTTAGATGCGGGAAGCGTGTGGGCTTTTGCCTCAAGTGCCTGGTATAAGGAACCTTTTGTGAGAATCCAGGCAGGATGCGATTTAAGCGTACGCACGGATAGTCCCGTCGAAGTGTATCGGGCGGCCCGCTCACTCCTTTTTCCGCGATACAAGCCCGGCATTCCACTTGTTCGCGCGGGAGTTGCCCTTTACGATATTCGGCCACGCGGGAGTGTTCCCGTCCTTGACCCGTTTCAAGCCACCCAGGCAAGCCAACGTCTTGGAAAAATTATCGACGACGTTAATCACCATGTGGGAGAAGGCTCTGTTGGTTTGGGATTGGGCGGTATGAAACAACCTCCCAGGTGGCAAATGAAGCGCGAGATGCTATCGAATCGTGCCACAACGCATTGGGAGGAGCTGGCGATTGTGAAGGCGTGAAGATAATTTCGTCGTTATTCTCGTGCAGGTAAAAGGGGAGGAATCGGTAATGCTAAAAGCTACTTGATTGGATATGTGTGGCAAGCTCAACAAAGCGACACGCGGGAGTTAATAAACGCCATGAGCAAATATAAAATACTCAATGATAGTATGCGAATGTACATCTACTGGAAGGTTCCATTATGCGTAAGCGCCTCATCATTGCTTCACTGGCTACTGCCACGTTATTTACTGCCTGCACCTCAACCGTGCCGGACGCAAAATCAACATCACCTTCTACCTCAAGCAGTGCATCTGCTAGCGCGAAGCCAGAAAAAGCAGTTGTGACACCTCGCACCTTAGCGAAAGATAAAATTACGGAACCAATGCCTGCCAACGTAGATGAATTTGGAGGTATTTCCCTGGGTAAGGACTTGCGTGCTGGCACGAAGAACGAGGGTGCGAAAGTTGTTCGCGTATTCTCTGATCCCTACTGCCCCTTCTGCATCAAGTTCGAGACACAATACGGTAAAGAACTTGAAGATTTAGCCAAAGCCGGAAAAATTACGCTTGTTTACCACCCGAACTATCGTTTCCAGGATATTAAGTTCTCCACCCAATCCCTTCAAGCGCTCTACTGGGTGGCGGCTCACGAACCCGATAAATTCGTCGCATTCCAGCACGCATTGTATGGCGAATCGGCACCAAAAGTTACCGCCGAAAAGCGCACGGAACCCGATGTAGCCGTTATTAAAACAGCGGCGGATAAAGCCGGCATTGCCCCAGATAAATTTGCAAACATGCAAACAATGATTCAAAATGATGTTTACAAGAAACTTCTGATGCAAACACGTGAACAGTTCCTTGCGGATGGATTCAAGTACATTCCTGCAGTCATGATTGATGGCAACGCCTACAGCAATATTAGCGACAGCAGCTTCGCGCCAGTGATGGAAGAGTTGAAGAAGTAGTTAGCGCGATATTTACCACACAACAGGCCATGACGCTCAAAAAAACTAGCCCAAACGCCATCAACCTGGGAAGATAGGCGCATGGAAGCAATTATGACGGTAACCGGCCTGGATCGAACAGGAATCGTGGCAGCAGTGTCCGCGTCTCTTGCACGCGAACACGCCAATATTACAAATATTTCTCAAACGTTGATGGGTGAATATTTCACCATGATTCTTCACCTATCTTTGCGTGAAGAAACAAACTTTGCCACATTCAAGGATGCTATGGCGGAACTGGGAGAAAAGGAAGCTCTGGATATTCGCGTCCAGTCAGCAGCCATCTTCCATGCCATGCACCGAATTTAGGTGGGTGTTATGCCGACTCCTTTCGCCTCAATAAACACGTCCTCTATGGATTCAACCGCTCAAAACATCATGGAAACCATTTCCATGATTAATGAAGACCTTCTCGATATCCGTACCGTCACGATGGGTATTTCTCTTCTTGACTGCGCGGATAGTGACGGAGAAATTGCGCGCCGTCGCGTTCGCGAAAAAATCGTGCATCATGCGGGGCGTCTCGTCGAAACGTGTGAAGGTATTGAAAATGAGCTGGGTATTCCCATTATTAACAAGCGAGTTTCCGTAACGCCTATAGCGCTCGTAGCTGCAGGTGCGCGAGAAACGGACCTCACCGAATGGGCGGTTATGCTCGACGGTGTTGCCCGGGAACTCGGCATTGATTTCCTGGGAGGTTTCAGTGCGCTTGTGGATAAGGGAGCTGCCAGCGGGGATATTGCGCTCATTAACTCTATCCCTTCAGCTTTAGCAGAAACGCAGTTCCTGTGTTCTTCCGTTAACATTGCCTCTTCGCGTAACGGCATGAATATGAGCGCTGTTTCACGCATGGGTGAAATTATCCGTGAAACCGCTGAAAAATCAGAGAAACACGGCATGAATGCCGGAAGGCTTGTCGTTTTCGCGAATGCTGTGGGCGATAATCCCTTTATGGCGGGCGCGTTCCACGGTGTTGAAATGCCCGATGTGGTTGTTTCTGTTGGTGTGTCCGGCCCAGGGGTTATTACACGAACCATTAAGAAAACCGAGGGTGAGCCCTTTAACGAGGTTGCGGAAGCCATTAAAAAAGCTGCGTTTAAAGTGACGCGCATGGGCGAACTAGTGGGGCAGTTGGCGGCCACACGCCTTGGTGTTCCCTTCGGAGTGGTTGACCTATCCTTGGCGCCCACGCCTGCGGTTGGCGATTCTGTTGCCCGCGCTCTTGAAGCGATGGGGCTGGAGCGAGTAGGTGCTCATGGCACGACGGCAGCTTTGGCGCTCCTGAATGATGCCGTGAAAAAGGGCGGGCTGATGGCGTGCTCTCAGGTGGGCGGGCTGTCCGGCTCCTTCATTCCGGTATCCGAAGATGAGGGAATGATTGAAGCTGCCGAGATGGGCGCAATTAGTTTGGCGAAACTTGAGGCGATGACGGCAATTTGTTCGGTTGGACTCGACATGGTTGCTGTTCCGGGAGATACTCCGGCTACGACTCTTGCCGGCATGATTGCCGATGAGGCTGCTATTGGAATGATGAATTCCAAGACGACGGCGGTGCGCGTCATTCCGGCAATCGGTTTGAAAGAAGGCGATAGCGTCGATTTCGGTGGTTTGCTAGGTAAGGCACCCATTATGCCGGTTAGCCCGTATTCGAGTGAAGTCTTTGCCTCGCGCGGAGGGCATATTCCAGCGCCAGTCCACGCCTTCAAAAACTGAACATTTTTCCCTGACGACTTTGGGCATCTGGCCCGAGCTGAGTGCTAAGGCGAATGTGAACATAACTTAGGCGGGCATTAAGCTGTCCAGTGCATTGAAAGGCGCACCTTTTCCAAGGTGCGCCTTTCAATGCACTGTGAGCGGGTTTACAATTGAAACGTTCCAGAGAATAAGGAGTTTTTATGACCCGCAAGATTTCCGTTCTAGTTGGTAGTTTGCGCGGCGGTTCTATTGCCCGCAAAATCGCTCAGAACATTCTAAAGATGTTCCCAGAAGGCTATGAAGCCACAATTGTGGAGATTCGCGATTTGCCTCTGTACGATTTCGATTACGATGATCCGGCTGTCGATAAGGCAACCCCGAAGGAATACACGGAATTCCGTGAAACCATTAAGGCTTCTGACGGTGTATTCTTCGTGACACCCGAAAATAACCGCACGATTCCTGCCTGCTTGAAGAATGCTATCGATATTGGATCTAAGCCAAATTCAGATGTTGCCTGGAAGAACAAGGTCGTTGGCATTGTCAGCCATTCTGTTGGACGCATGGGTGGCTATTCTTCACAGAAAAACCTGAAATTGGCGCTCAGCTATTTCGATGTCACAATTCCAGGGCAGCCTGAGATTTTCCTCGGCCAATCTCCAACACTTCTTGATGAGGAAGGCGCATTCAACACTGAACGCACCCAGGACTTCGTTCAAGATTACGTCACACGTTTCTGCAAGCTCATCGAAAAAGCAGAGGGATGCTGCAAGTAATTATGTAGCGTGAAATAGTAGCGAGCACGTGGCGGGTGGGCATGTCTGCCCAAAGTTTTCGAGAGCTGAGGCGCTTGCATTGTCACGAGCCGTGAATGTGGGGGCATGTCCACCGGACATGCCCCCACATTCAATCCTGCACGCATTACGTTAACGCCCTCGTAAATCAATGCCTATTCAGAGCGCAAGAACAAGCCTTAAGCGTTTTACAGGGCGCGGAAAATAGCCGCAATGCCCTGCCCGCCACCGATGCAGAGCGTAATAAGCGAATGTTCAATACCGCGTTCGCGCTGATTAAGAATTGCACGCAAACTAATAATTGCCCCGCTCGCACCAACCGGATGCCCTAACGCAATTGCTCCACCGAAAGGATTAACAATGTCAGGATTCAGCCCGGCATCCCGGATAACAGCAACTGCTTGGGCCGCAAAAGCCTCATTTAGTTCTATCCATCCAATGTCGTTTAGGCTCAATCCGCTATCTGCCAAAACTTTTTCTATTGCAAACTTTGGCGCATACCCCATGAGCTCCGGCTCCACACCAACAGTTGCGCTCCCAACAAGTTCCGCCAGGGGAGTCAAGCCTGCCGCCTCAGCATCTTCTCGGCGCATGAGCACCAGCATTGCGGCTCCGTCGTTAATCCCGGAAGAATTACCGGCTGTTACGGTTCCATCTTCCTGGAATGCGGGGCGAAGGGCCGCGAGTTTTTCGACGGTGACATTTGAGCGCGGATATTCGTCGTCGATAATGGTGCGTTCCTGCATCCATTTTCTGGACGGTAACGTGAAGGCGACGCGTTCTTTATCGAAATCACCACGCCCAATAGCTGCCTGCGCACGATGTTGGCTTTCCGCGGCAAAAACGTCTTGATCGTTACGGCTTACCCCAAATTTTTCCGCCACACGCTCGGCGGTAATCCCCATCGGCTCGCCATTAAAGGGGTCGGAAATCATTGATAGCGTGCCATCTACCAGCTCGCCACCACCCATGCGCGCCCCAAAACGTCGCCCAAAATCCATGTAGGGTTGGCGACTCATGTTCTCGCTCCCGCCAACCATCACCACGCGGTGCTGCCCACACGTTAATTGCTGAGCGCCCGTAATAATTGCCTGCAAGCCACTACCGCACACACGGTTCACATTCATCGCGGTTGAAGAAATCCGCCCGCCGGCACCCAGCGCGATTCGCCTGGAAATGTAAGCATCTCCTGCAGTTTGACCCACGCAACCAACAATGAATTCATCCACGTCGGTCATTTCGATACCTGCGCGCAGGGCCGCTTCACGTGCCGCCACCGCCCCGAGTTCGTGGTTTGGGATGTGGGTGTAGTACCCACCAAAAGAACCCGTTGGAATACGGGCGCCATGAACGACGACGATGGATGAACCCTTAAGCATAAAATTAGCCTTTCCGGAAGAAAATCCCCTATATTCTACGTGCTTCAGCTTGCCAAATCGAGAAATGTGCCCAGGGCAATGTTGCGTACGCGCATCGGCGCGGTTCTTTTTGTTGTGTTTTGTGTTGCGCAGTTTTGTTCTTTCACTCCACATTCTTGAATGGTGACCGACTCTTCGTATTAATGAAAATCTAGATTTGTTCAGTTCGTCATGCCATGCGCACTTAGTTTTTGGTCAATATGTATGCGCAGGACCCACCCGTCGTTCACAGCGTAATAACCTGGGCGTGCAAACCTCAAAGTTGACTAGAATAAGCCCATGCGTACATCACTTAATCTTGCAGTTATTCCCGGGGATGGGATTGGTCCCGAAATTGTTCCAGAGGCGCTGAAGTCCTTAAAAATCGTGTTGGAACAGGCGGGCGTGGAGCTGACAACAACCCAATATGATCTTGGTGCGGCTCGTTATCATCGCACGGGCGATATTCTCCCGGATGAAGAACTTGAAGCCATTAAGCGCCACGACGCAATTTTGTTAGGCGCGATTGGCGATCCGTCCGTCCCTTCCGGCCTGTTGGAACGCGGGCTTCTCCTCAAACTGCGTTTCGCCCTCGATCATTACGTGAATTTGCGCCCGAATAAATATTATCCCGGTGTGCCAACGCCTCTTGCGAACCCCGGAAATATTGACTTCCTTGTCGTACGTGAGGGCACCGAGGGGATGTATTCCGGCAATGGTGGAACAATGCATAAGGGAACGGATCTTGAAGTCGCGACGGAAGTGTCCGTTAACACCGCTGTTGGAACGGAACGTCTTGTGCGTTATGCCTTTATGCAGGCAAATTCGCGTCCTCGCAAGAAACTCACGTGGGTGCATAAGCACAATGTGTTGGTAAATGCCGGCGGTTTGTGGCGTCGCATGATTGAGAAAGTGGGCGCAGAATACCCGGATGTTGCGGTTGATTACTGCCATGTGGATGCGGCCACGATTTATCTTGTTACCGACCCTGAACGTTTTGACGTCCTGGCTACAGATAATCTTTTTGGGGACATTCTCACTGATGAAGCTGGAGCCGTGACGGGAGGTGTAGGATTAGCTGCGTCGGGGAACATCAACCCCGAGGGCAAGTTCCCGTCAATGTTTGAACCAATTCACGGATCAGCTCCGGACATTGCGGGCCAGCAGAAAGCGGATCCCACAGCCACCATTGCGTCGGTCGCTTTGATGTTACGCCATCTTGGTTTCGAGTCTGAAGCTACACGTATTGAATCCGCTATCGATGCGGATATGGTTGCGCGTGCGAACGCCACCCGGGCAGGTGCGCCACTCGTTCGTCGTACCTCCGAAATTGGCGATACTATCGCAACTCTTCTTTAACGTGAATACGCTTCAGCTGAAAATAAAACGAGTATTTTTCCCACCTACGCGGGGAGTATGGTTGTACGACGAACGAGTTTCTCTGAACAACTAATTTTCCCGAGGTACGCGGGGAGTATAGTTACACATAAATATTGACGAATGATGAGGAATAACTATGAGCATGCCAACCACCCCGGCAGAACTTGAAGCGCTGGCCGCCGAGCCGTTGAAATCAGCTAGTGATCTTGCCGGTACTTTCGTTAAGCAAGATCATCCGGGCGTGAAGCCTGAATCCGAGGTTGAGAAGATTTTGGCGAACCCAGGTTTCGGTAACTTTTTCACCGATTATATGGTTCACGCAACCTGGACAGCGGAAAAGGGCTGGCATAACAAGGTGGTTGAGCCTTATGGTCCGCTGAGTCTTGATCCTGCCGGTTCGGTGCTTCATTATGGTCAGGAAGTTTTTGAGGGTTTGAAGGCTTATCGTCACGAGGATGGCTCGATTTGGACGTTCCGCCCAAGCTATAATGCGGCGCGTTTGAATTTCTCCAATCATCGTTTGGCGATTCCTGAGTTCCCTATGGATGATTTCCTTGCGTCTATTGTTGATTTGATTGCTGCTGATTCTCGTTGGGTGCCTTCTAAGGAAGGCGAGACCCTCTATTTGCGTCCCTTCATTTTTGCTTCTGAGAGTTTCCTTGGGGTTCGTGCTGCGACTCGCTACGAGTATTTGTTGCTGGGTTCTCCTTCTGGAGCCTATTTCAAGAATGGTTTCCAGCCGATTAACGTGTGGGTGGAGCAGGAGTTCCATCGCGCCGGTAATGGTGGAATGGGTGCCGTGAAAACGGGTGGTAATTATGCTTCTTCGCTTTTGCCGAAGATGGAGGCGAGCGCGAAGGGATTTGATGAGGTTCTTTTCCTGGATGCTACTACGTCCACGTATCTTGATGAGCTTGGCGGGATGAATGTGTTTGTCGTCTATGAGGATGGCAAGATTCGCACCCCGAAGCTCACCGGCAATATTCTTCCGGGTAATACTCGCTCGTGCATTATGCAGTTGTTGACCCGTGATGGTGTAGATGTTGCTGAGGCGACGATTGATTTGAAGCAGTTGCTTGCGGATATTGAGAGTGGCGAGGTTGTGGAGATGTTTGCTTGCGGAACGGCGGCTGTTGTTACGACGATTGGTAGCCTCACGGGTACTGATTTCAAGGTGACGTTGCCTAAGCATGATACGTCGAAGGCGATTTATGATGAGTTGACGGGTATCCAGCTTGGTACGCGCCCGGATACTTTCGGTTGGTTGTATCGTTTGGCGTAGTTTTTTACGGTTGTACGCGAAAGGTGGCGTTGCATGAAATGCAACGCCACCTTTGTGCTTGCGACGCTTGTGTCGAGTGTTGAAACCGAAGTTTTCGCGATTCAAGTCTTTGCCAGGCACGTCATCTTTGTGTTGTTGGTTGGCGTCCCGGCATTGTGTTGGACGCTGGTTAATTCTGTAGTGACAGATGCATGTGTATATTTCTGTGGGCGGGGGTGCGATCCTGTTTTACGTGCGGGGGTGCGATCCTGTTTTGCGTGCGGGGGCGCGGTCCGAAGATTGCTGTTCCGACGCGAACGATGGTGGATCCTTCAGCTATTGCTATGTCTAGGTCGTGTGTCATTCCCATGGAGAGCTGGGTGCATGTGGGGATGCTGGTGATGAGCTGATTACGTAGTTCACGTACTCGCGCGAAAGATGCGGCGATTTCTGTGGTGTTGTCTGTGTGTGCGCCGATTGTCATGAGTCCGCCAAGGCGTAGGTAGGGTAATTGGGCGACCTGGAAGGCTAATTCTTCGACTTTTTCGGGCGCAATTCCGTATTGGCTTTCTGCTCCGGATGAGTTGACCTGTATATAGACGGTGAAGGGCGTGTCTGCTAGACCGCGTTCGATGCGTGTTCCTTGTAGGCGGTTGATGCGCTGGGCTAGTTTGAGCGAGTCAAGGGTTTCAATACAGTCGGAAAATTGGAGAGCTTTACCGACTTTATTGGATTGGACGTGCCCGATAACATGCGTCCAGTGCGGGGGAGTGCCGGCTTCGGGTAGCGCGGTGGAGTCCCGTCCGTCCCACTGGGAGGCATCGTGAATAAGTTCTGTGCCTTCTGCGCTTTGCGTGCTTTCCGAACCTCGGGGGCTTCGGAAGGTTGCTCCTAGTTGTGTTTCTGTGTCTTCAAGTTGCTGAATAATATTGTGGCTCATGAAGCGTGCTCCCGCATCGAGCGCTACGCGGATTTTGTCGATTGGCTGATATTTCACCACTATTTGTAGCTGAACTTCTCCGACGGGGAGCCCTGCTTTTTCTTCAGATGCGCGAATAGCGTCTCGAACTCGATGAATTCGCCCTGGGATTTCTTCAAGGGTGGGAATATCCGTAGGGAAATTCGTCATGTCTTGTCCTTTCATAATATTTCTGTATGTTCTTCTCGTTTGTTATTTTCCCGGCTGATAATTTATCGTATGCTCGGTTTTCCAACGTGTTGCGCTTCTTCCGCCACGGTTTCCAACGCGCCACATTTCCTTCATTTACGGTTTTTCAACGCATCGCGCTTCTTCCATTACGGTTCTCTAACGTGTTGCGTTCCTCCGCCACTGTTTTCCCACGTGCCGCGATTCGTCCGCTACCTCGTTTTCCCACATGCCATGCGTCCTCCATTACAGCTCCCCAACGTGTAGTACATCCATGACGGGAGCGCCAGCCTCGTCTGTTTCGTCCAGATCCACAAGAACGCTGAAACCCCAGGCGTTGTCGCCTTGTCCGTCATCGAAAATTTGGCGTACGAGCCAACAGCGTGGGTGTTTTTCTGCTAGATCTTCCCATGCGTTTTCCGGCAGTCCAAGTTCGGCGAAATCCGCCACTTCGGGGCGTTCAATGATCCGTAGGAAGGTGTCGCTTCGCGCGTTTGTTCCGGTGTTGATGTCGTCGTAATCATCAAAATAGGGGTCGGTGGTGTCCATCCATGCATCTGCGTCCCAGGTGGGTGCGCCAGGATATGCCGGTGGCCGGGTGATTGTATCAAGGTAGCGCATATCCTCATGTGCGACGGCTTCGACAATCCGGAACGTTGCGTTGCGTATGGCGCGTTTCAGTGCGTGTTTGTTGCGCGAGAGGGTGATGCTTCCGTCCTCGTTGGCTCCAAATGCGAGTTCCTTGTATCCATCTACGGTATCGCCACTGTTGAGATTCGCGATTTCTCCCGGGGTAATGATGCCGTCTCTGAGGGCTTCCCATTCGTCGAGCAGTGAGGAATCAACACTTCGCACAAGCTTCCCGAGCCACTGTATCATTTCTTCTAATTCGGGCGTTCGGGCTTCGAGGGGGACGGTTTGGCGTAGTGCTTTATAGGTGTCCGTAAGGTAACGCAAGACGATTCCTTCGCTTCGTTCTGCGTCGTATTCGGAAATGAATTCGGTGAAGGTTCGCGCATTTTCGATCATGTCTCGGACAACGGATTTGGGTGTGAGGTCGAAGTCTTTTACCCAGGGGTTTGTTTGCGCGTAAACGCCTAACGCGCCTTTGAGTTCTTCGCCCAGGGGTTGTGGCCACGTGATTTTATCGGCTTCAGCCATGCGTTCTTCGTATCCGATACCGGCTGCTTTCATGCGCCCGATGGCTGCGCCTCTGGCTTTGCGTTCTTGTGCTATGAGTATGGGCCTGGGGTTTTCCTGCACGGCTTCAATAACGGAGATGACGTCTAGTGCATAGTTTTCGCTTTCCGGATCGAGTAGGTCGATTGCGGCTAGCGCGAAGGGCGCAAGCGGTGAGTTGAGAGCAAAATCTTCGGGTACATCGTGAGTAAATTCGACGGAATTTCGTTCGGGATGCTCCCCCTGCCATTCTATGCTATGGTGGCGAATTACGCCGGCGCGTAGGAGGGTCATATAGATGGTTGTTGCTTGGCGCAGAAGCGGGTTTGAGGCCTGTGCGGGTAGGTGGTTATCGAGACATAGTGAATGTATCGCTTTGATGTTTCCGTTCTCGCGCTGGAGAAGGTTGAGCATTATGGAGTTTGTGATGTGAAGGTGTGGCGTGAGTGTTTCCGGTTGAGCATTCTTAATGTATTCGAAGGTTTTTTCACTCCACAGCACGGTGTTTTCCGGTGGTTTTTTCTTCTGTATGCGACGTAGTTTTACTGGATCGTCTCCAGCTTTTGCAACGAGCCTTGCGTTTTCAATTTCGTATTCTGGGGCTTGGACAATAACGTCCCCTTGAGTGTCGAAACCGGCGCGCCCTGCACGCCCCGCAACCTGGTGGAATTCGCGGGCGGTGAGTTGCCGTTGGCGTGTACCGTCAAATTTGGCGAGCCCCGTCATCACAACGGTTCGTATAGGAACGTTAATGCCCACCCCAAGGGTATCTGTTCCTGAAATAACGGGGAGCAATCCTGCCTGCGCAAGTTTTTCAACAAGACGACGATAACGTGGCAACAATCCGGCGTGGTGAACACCAATACCTGCGCGCAAAAGTTTGGACAGAACTTTTCCAAAACCCGACCCGAATCGGAAATCTCCAATAGCTTTGCGGATAGCCTCTTTCTGTTCTGGGGTTGTGAGGGAAATCGAGAGAAGCCCTTGTGCTTGGCTTACGGCTTCCCGCTGGGAAAAGTGAACGATATATACGGGTGCCCGGTGTGTTGTGGTGAGTTCTTTAATAAGTTCGCTGAGTTGTTCGTAACTGTAGTGGAAACTGAGAGGGACGGGACGTTCTGCATCTGTAATTGTTACGACGTTACGCCCGGTTCGTCGTACCAAATCTTTTTCCAAAAAATCGGTGTTTCCCAGGGTTGCGGATAGCAGAATATGTTGGGTGTCATGAAGTTCCAGGAGGGGAACGTGCCACGCCCATCCGCGTTGCGGATCTGCATAGTAGTGGAATTCGTCGTGAATAAGGACTCCGATATCGGCTTGTTTGCCTTCACGCAGTGCCATGTTCGCGACGATTTCCGCCGTTGCACAGATGACGGGCGCCTGGGGGTTAATGGAGGAATCCCCGGTAACCATACCGACGTTTTCGGCGCCAAAAACTGCGATAAGTTCAAAGAATTTTTCTGAGACGAGAGCCTTTAACGGAGCGGTATAGTATGCGGTTTCGCCGTGGGCTAAGGCGGTGAAAATGCCGGTTAAGGCAATCATGGACTTACCGGAACCCGTTGGCGTGGAGACGATTACGTGTGAACGATCAAGGGCGGCGAGGAGAGCTTCGTCCTGGTGAGGGTAGAGAGGGCGCCCTGTACTTTCCGCCCACGAAGTGAAGGCTTCATACAAGGCATCTTCCGGAGCCTGGAGGCCGAAGCGATCTTCCAGGCGATCCAGGGCGACATTGAGCTGGGGGTACTGAGCTGAAGTGTTCACCCTATAAGCATGTCATAAAGGTCCAGCATTAAAATTAGCTTGAACCTCCCGGCGTAAAGAGTGGGGCAGAACACATAGAAAAAACCCTCTGCTGACTTGCGCGGGTGCGGAGGGGCGTGTAGTATATTTTTTTGTTGCGAACGACGGTTCAAAACACAACGAGCACCGCTAGCTCAATGGTAGAGCAACTGACTCTTAATCAGTGGGTTGTAGGTTCGAGTCCTACGCGGTGTACAGCAAGAAAAGCCCGGTATCTCAACGAAAAGTGAGATACCGGGCTTTGATTCTATTCCAGAGATTCGAGCGCCGCCCCGAACGTGGTTGCTCCTTGCCGGCGTAGTGGCCAGAACGTGTGGCGTATGGGCCAGAACGTGTTGTTTTTGGTGGGGTGTTGGGGTTTAAGGGCTCTTTGGATGTTGGTGGCTCTTCGCAATTTACACGTTCCTCGCAAACCAGAATGAACTAAGGCACCCCCATAACCACCGTCGCCACCACCCGATTGTGCCGGACGTGAATAATCCAGAAACTCTCAATCTCCACACGCTAGGATTTATCTCATGGCAGGTCGTGTACGTAAAGAGGACATCGAGCGAGTGAAAACCACCGCCCGAATTGAAGAAGTTGTGAGCCAATACGTCACCTTGAAAAATTCTGGCGCGGATTCCATGGTCGCCCTCTGCCCATTTCACGACGAAAAAACGCCTTCCTTTAACGTCCGCCCGAATGCCGGTTACTATCACTGTTTTGGTTGCGGAGAAAACGGGGACGTTATTGATTTCATCCAAAAACAGGAGAATACAAGCTTTATTGAAGCTGTGGAAGTCCTGGCTCGCCGTTACGGGGTGGAGCTTCACTACGAGGAGGGCAGTTTCCGGCAAGGCACCCCGCAAGGTCCTAAAAAAGCGCGCATGATTGACGCGCACCGCGCCGCCGTCGTCTTTTACCGCAAACAATTACGTACACCAGAAGGCAAACAAGCCCTCCAACTCCTTACAGAACGTGGTTTCGACGACGCCGCAATCGCGCATTTCAACATCGGTTACTCGCCACAATCCTGGGATTCGTTGTATAAAGAGCTACGCAAAAGCGGTTTCACAGACGCCGAAATCGAAACCGCGGGTCTCGCCACGCGCGGTAACCGCGGTTTGTACGACCGTTTCCGTGGTCGCCTCATGTGGCCCATTTTTTCGATTACAGGTGACCCGATTGGTTTCGGTGCCCGTAAGATTTCCGACGACGATAACGGCCCCAAGTATCTCAATACGCCCGAAACCCCGATCTACCACAAAGCTCAGGTGCTGTACGGGCTCAATCTTGCCAAAAAATCTATTGCGGAAGAACGTCGCATCGTCATCGTTGAAGGATATACGGATGTGATGGCAGCTCACCTTTCCGGCGTGGAAACGGCTGTTGCAACGTGTGGCACGGCTTTTGGGCACGAACACGTGAAAATTGCTCGTAGGCTTTTGCGGGACACGAATAACCCAGCGGCGGGAATTCTGTTCTCAACCGGGCAGAGTTTTGGTGGCGAAGTTATTTTTACGTTTGACGGGGACGCCGCAGGCCAAAAAGCTGCGTTGCGTGCTTTCAAGGAAGATCAGTCATTTGCTGCACAAACCTTCGTCGCAATTTCTCCCGGCGGTATGGACCCGTGCGATATGCGTATGAAACTGGGGGAGGACGCCCTGAGGGAACTCGTGGAATCTAGGCGCCCGCTCTTCGATTTTGTTATCGATTCCGTGTTGCGTAATTTGCCACTGAACACTCCCGAGGGACGTTCCGTTGGTCTGCAAGCCGGCGCGCCCATTGTTGCCGGTATTCGTGACAGAGTGATTCGTGAAGGTTATATTCGTATCTTTGCGGGCAAACTTGGGGTGGACGAAAAAATTGTGCGAGGCGCGGTTCTTGAGGCATATCATAAAGGTGGCATGAAGGTTCTCACGCAGGGAGGCGTACCGCAACAAGCAGAGCAAGAAGCCCCACGCGTACCAGGTATTCGTTTGCCGGATTTGGATGACATTAAAGATCCGGTGGAGAAGTCGGAGCGTGCAGCACTTCAAATTTACCTCCAGCTTCCAGCGTTCGCAGACAATGTGGAAATGGACAAACTTCCCGAAAACACGTTCGTGACCCCCACATATCGTTCTATTCACGACGCAATACGCGCAGCCGGGGGAACCCATACTTTTATGACGCATCAAGCTGAAGCGCAGGCGCGTGGCGTGGCAGAAGGGGACGCGGAGAGATATGCCACAACCCAATATATTTCAGCGGTGAAAGAACAGGCAGGCCCTGCGCTAGCCTTAGCTGTATCGCAAATCACGGCGGAGCCGTTGCCCATAGGAAACCCCGATAATGTGATGAAATACGCGTGGGAAGTTGTTGTTGGAATTATTCGACAGGGCGTTATTCGCCAGATTGCGGAAGCCCGTTCAGCCCTTATGCGTATGCCTGAAAATGATCCATCACGGCGGGTTGCGGCCGAACGTCTCGTCGCACTTGAAAAACAAAAACGCCAATGTGAAGAACAAATGGGCATCGGGAGCTAATCCTGGTATTATGTCCATGTTGCCCCTGTAGCTCAGCCGGTTAGAGCAGTGGACTCATAATCCATTGGTCCTGGGTTCAAGTCCCAGCGGGGGTACTTTTTTACCCGAAATTCATCGAATTTTCACATTCCGCGTATTCGCAAAACACCCTTTTTCTGAGTGTTGATTTCGCATGTGAACCTTTTACCCGTTAGTATCAAGACATGCATCAACATCGGGACGATACACGCACTCAAGGGAGTAATGTATCTAACGAAGGACGAACACCGCAAACAGAATCATTACCAGACGCTTTGGAAAAGGTTCCCGGGGAATCGCCTACAGAGAAAACAGAGAATTCAGAGAATATAGAAGAAACGGTCGAAAAAGCCTCCGTCGCCAAAAATTCTTTCATTATGTTCATGGGAACCTTTGTTTCCAGAATCCTTGGCCTCGTCCGTTCCCCCATTATGCTTGGCGCAGTAGTTGGGCTCACCACGCCCGCAGGTAACGCTTTTGGAGTTGCGAACAAACTTCCCAACCTTATCTACATGATTATTGCCGGCGGGCTTATTAACGCAGTTCTCGTCCCGGCTATTGTGCGAGCCACGGAAAAAGGCGAAAAAGAAGGCGAAGCTTTCATTAATAAGCTCCTCACCCTCGCCATCGTCGCCCTAGGTTCCCTCACGATTGTTATTACCCTCGCTTCGCCCTTCGTCGTAAAAATAATGGCGGCGACAATGTCCGACGATTGGTATCGCCTCACTGTTGCGTGGGCATACTGGTGTTTGCCTCAAGTTTTCTTCTACGGCATGTACACCGTGTTAGGGCAGATTCTTAACGCAAAAGAAAACTTTGGTCCCTATATGTGGGCGCCCGTCGCAAATAATGTTGTTGCAATTCTGGGTATGGTCGGGATTCTCTATATTTGCGGTCCGGTCACAGCCCAAGATGCGGTTGACGCCCAACAGTGGACGTCTATGAGGGTCGCTCTCCTGGGCGGGGTGTCCACGCTCGGTATCGTCGTTCAGGCGCTGATTTTATTATGGCCGATGAAGCGTATCGGCATCCGTTACCGCCCCGATTTCCGTTGGCGCGGTTCCGGTTTGGGTAGCGCGGGGAAGGCATCCTGGTGGGTGTTCCTCATGATGATTATTTCTATTGTCCCCACCGCCCTCGACTCCAACGTTGCCGCTGGCGCCTCGGATCGCGCCCTCCACGCCGGTATGGACATGGAAAAAATCGCGGGTAACTTCGCCTACGACACCGCCTACACCATCTATTCCATCCCCACCTCCCTTTTCGTCGTATCCGTCGCAACAGCCGTATTCACCCGCATATCTCGCGCCGCTGCCCAGGGAAATATTGACAGACTCAAAGCCGACGTTACTCGCACCGTCAAGCTCGTTTCCGCAATCATGTTCCTTTGCGCCACAGCCATGGTTGTTCTATGCGTCCCCATCTCGCGCCTATTTGCCCTCTCGTCCAGCGCGGAGGAAGCCGCCACCCTCGGTTACGTTGTGTGTTCCATGAGTTTCGGGCTGTTCTGGATTGGCATGTTTAGCGTCCTGAACCGCGTGTATTACGCCTTCGAAGATACGCGAGGAGCCTTCTTCATTACCCTTCCCTTCCAGATTGTCGGGAGTTTTATTAGCATCGGTTGCCTCTACTTGCCTCCGCAGTGGGCGGTTATCGGCGTGGGGATCACGATGTCGCTCTCAAACTTCCTTGCCGCTCTCCTCATGTTTATCGGCCTCAACAAACGTGTTGGTGGCTGGGATAAAAAGGGATTAATCAGCTATCACGCTAAACTGTACATAGTTATTGTTTGCGCAGGAAGCGCTGGGTATTTTGCCACTCGAATGATTGGCCCGCTTTTCGGGCTAATGAGCCGGGACACCGCGTTGATACAGTGCATTTGTGGCGGTAGCGCCATTGTTGTGGTGTATTTTGCGCTCGCGTATGTTTTGAAAATCGAGGAAATTCTTCGTCTTATTCACCCCGTTGCGAGAATCGTTCGGAAGGTTGTCAGAAGGTAGCGTTATGAAAAAAGATATGTTTCTTCCCGTTATTTTCGGTTATGAGGTTGAGGCTTACGCCTTTGCCCGACTTTTCCACGAAAGTGTAGGGATTAAACCTCTTGTTGTTGCTCACGTTTCGCGTGGAGCAATCCAACCGTCGACGATTCTCGACTTTCGTAAAATACCGGTTGAAGGTTTCGATACGGAAGAGGGGTTGGTGAAGGTAATGCGGGAAATCGAAGAGGATTACCCGGACAAAACCTTCATCGGTTTAACGAATAGCGACGAAATTAGCGCCACTTTTGCCAAACATGCCCGTGAATTCGCATCACGCTGGTTCCTTCCCGTTGCCGACCCGGCCGTTATCGCGGTAGCCGATTCAAAAACTGCGATGGCTGAGATTTATGAATCTTTAGGCTTACATATTGCCCGTGGCGTCGAACTTAATCCACAACGTCCCGAAACGTGGCAGGAAGCCGTGGGGGGAATCAGGTTCCCCGTCGTCATGAAACCGGCGGTGTCTGTGGGGAAACTTGAGCAGCACGCGAAGGGGCTCGAAAAGGTTGAAAAATTTGATACCTATGAGGAACTTAACGCGAAGCTGAGCGCGTTGCGCGAGAACGGTTTAGAATTCCCCGTTTTTGTTCAGCAGCTCATTCCCGGCGACGATACCACCCAGTATGTGGTCAACGGGTATGTGGATTCGCGCGGGCGCGTGACGGCCGCTGGGTCCGGGCGTGTGTTGTTGAATCTACATCACCCGTTCTATTTCGGGACGGCCGCGTTTATTTTGACGGATCCGGATAGCCGTTTTGTCGACGAGGCAATTCGTGTGGTTGAGAAGATTGGTTTGCGCGGATTCTTCTCCTTCGACGTGAAAGTAGATCCGCGCGACGGCACGGAGTACTGGCTGGATTTGAATCCGAGGCCGGGACGCGGGCACTACTACATGAAGGTCGGGGGAGTGGATTACGCGCGGGCACTTCTTGACGATGTGTTGGGGCGCGAACCGGGTGCGCAACGCATTTCAAAAGAAGCGATTTTCGCAATTGTGCCGATTTCTCTGGCGAATAAAACCTATTTGCGCGATCTCGAACTCTACGGGAAAGTACGTGCGATTCGCAGACGTGGGGATGTAGTGAATCCCTTGGCCTATAAGAAGGATTGGCACGTAAAGCGCCTGGCATATCAGGCTTTAAGCGGGATTCGCCAGAAGAAAATTATGAAGGAATACTATCCGCAACCGAGCGAGACAGGGTTTTAAGGAGAAGCATTATGAAGAACGACGAAGCTGAGGAAGTAACTTCCGAGATTGACATGGATGAACTGCGCCGAATCGCCCGCAGGCGCATGATTATCGCCGGCGTATTCGGCGTTGCGCTCATGGTGTTCATGTTTTTCGCAGGGAAAATGTTCCGAAGCAATATGAATTCCGTGCCGGGCTCCTCCGTCGTCGTTGTAGATTCTCGTGCCACAACATTGAGCGGTGCGTCAGCGGTGGTAGCCATTCCCTGTGATGTAAACCTCTTCATGGAGGTGGTTTTAGATTTGGAGAATACTGCCACGGCTGGTAAGCTATAACGCGTTGCAATAATCCCGCATAGCTCAACGGCAGAGCATTCGACTGTTAATCGAAGGGTTGCTGGTTCGAATCCAGCTGCGGGAGCTCCTAACTAGGGCACTCACCTCGCGGTGGGTGCTTTTTTGTTGTGAGTGGCGCCTTTTTGTGGACGCGGGAACATTTTTGTGAACTGTTGGATTTGCTCCGGCGCACAGATATAATATTTACAGCATTCTTGAGCGAATAAGTAGCAAGGGGAAAGCCACTTACGTTCAGGAGGAATGCTATGGCACACAAATACGCTACTCGAGGCGTCATATTTATTCATTCTGTTACGCCGGCCGTTCAAAAGCATGTTGAATGGGCGGCATCAAATGTGCTCGGATACCAACCGCATTTCGAATGGACTTCCCAACCTGCCCTACCTAACATGAACCGCGCAGAAGCGTCATGGACGGGTGAAGTGGGCACTGGCGCAAAACTCGCTTCCGCTTTTAACGGGTGGGAACATCTTCGCTACGAAATCACTGAGGACGGAACCGCTATCTCCGAAGGTGGTCGCTGGAGCGCGACGCCCGGACTCGGTATTTTCTACGCACAAACCGACCTCACAGGTAACGTCGTTGTTCCCGAAAACCGTGTGCGTGCAGCCATTGAACAATCCGCTGGAAACGCACATGAACTCCGGCGTCTCCTCGACCTCGCCCTCGGCCAAGCCTGGGATGATGAACTTGAGCCATTCCGTTATGCAGGGGCAGGTGCGCCCGTCCGCTGGCTTCACCGCGTTGGATAAACGCGAGCTTCCCGGCAATTTAGTTGAAAAGCCCCGAATTAAGAAGATCTTCAAGGCTCGCTAACTGATGTCCATCCTCCGTTGTCGTTCCCGAGGCCGTTTCGGTTGCGGAATCGGTTTCCGTACCGGTTGCGGCATCGGTTTCCGTACCGGTTGTCGTATTTGTTGCTGTACCGGTTGTCGCATTGGTTGTCATATCAGTTGCCGTATCGGTTGCCCCATCGGGCAAGCGTCCAGATTCCCTGCCGGACTCATTTCCTAAAGCAGTGCCGGAAGAGTCCTGCGATAAGCGCGGGGAGGCTGAGCCTCCGGTTTTCTCTACGCCCTTACTTGACGCGCCACTTGATGTTGACGTTGCGTGAGACTCTTTTGACGGCGTTTTCTCTAATGCTTGTGCTTCCGTGCCAACTGAGACAAAGTACGTCATTTCTTCGTCAATATCCGCATCGGGAAAAGCACGGCGAAGTAAATCGGCAACTGTTGTGGCTTCATTAATCGAAGAATCAGGTAGCGTCACTTTTCCAACCTGTTCAAGGGTAACCGCAACCGCCCAACGGGTGACGCAATCTCCGTCGTCGAAACAAAAACTAGGTGTGGCATGCGGGTAGCCCTCAAGGCGAAGCGTGTTCTGAATAGTCGCCATCACTTCTTGAATTTTCTCCATTATTTTCCCTATCGCTACCCAGACGTAAAAACACGTGTGGATTGTTCTGCCTGGCTTGTGTTCAATATTTTCCCGATTGGCGGTTGTGCCGATCTCGACCGCACAATAGGTAGGTGAGCGGAATTTCATGCGCGCCCGTTCGACATGTGCAGAGGCAAAAACACCACACATGTCAAGAATACCGTAGGCAGATGTTTTTCAACGACGGAGCCTGTGGATAACTCCTGGGCGTTTCGGAAACGTTCAGGAAACTCTCGTAGAATATAGGTATGGCTCAATTTATTTCAATTCACCCCGAAAATCCTCAGCAGAGGTTTGTCCATCAGGTCGTTGAAGCCCTGCGTCGTGGCGAAGTGGCCGCTATCCCCACAGATTCTGCCTATGCCATTGTGTGTACGATGGGAAACAAAGAAGGCTTGGACCGTATTCGCGAGATTCGTCGCGTGGGAGATAAGCACCATTTCACGTTACTTTGCCATAATTTCGCCCAGCTCGGAGCACTAGCTGTTGTATCGAATCCAGATTTTCGTCTCATTAAAAGTCTCACGCCAGGGCCTTACACATTCATTTTGAAGGGAACAAAAGAAGTTCCGCGCATGACGTTGAACCCGAAAAAACATACCCTTGGAATTCGCATACCGGATCACAATATTACTCAGGCAATCGTTGAAGAACTTGGTGAGCCACTTCTGTCCTCAACCCTCATTCTTCCCGAAGAAGAAGAACCGCTTATGGCGGGCTGGAAAGTGGACGACGAAATCGGCCACGCTCTTGATATTATTGTGGATGGTCCGTCAGATAGCGGCCCAACAACAGTGATTGACCTTGTGGAAGGTAAGATAGCGCGCGAAGGAGCCGGTGATATTACCGGGATTAACCTATGAAACCCATTCTTATTGATTTGGACGGCACTCTGCACGATTCAGCCGCGATTATTAAGCAAACTTTTGGGGCCACGCTTAAGGAATGTTTAGGGCGCACCGAACCTCCTGAATATTTCACACAATTTATTGGGCCACCCCTTTTGCAAGGTTTCACTCGTATGGGTGCTTCTGACCCAGCGAAAATGGTCATGGAATACCGTATTCGCTACGAAAAAAACATGTTGGATACGCCGTGTTTCCCCGGCATGGAAGAATTAGTGAAAAAACTCCATGATGCGGGTGTTCCCTTGGCAATTGCGACGTCGAAAAAAGACACGAATTCGCGCACAATTCTGGAGCATCAGGGTTTGGCGCAATATATTGACGTGATTGCTGGCGATCCTGAAACGCGACCGGGATACAGCAAAGCTGATGTTGTTGAAGATGCATTGAACCGTTTGAGTGCGCTCGGTGTGGATACATCTGAGGCGCTCATGGTTGGTGACCGTATCTACGATATTGAGGGCGCCGGCAAGAACGGTGTCCCAACGGTTATGGTTACGTGGGGCGCGGGAAGGCCTGAAGAATGGGAACTTGCCTGGAAACACGTAGATACTGTTGATCAGCTTGAAACACTTCTTTTCGGGTTTGCGCGCGGTGAAATCCGGGCGGAGTTTGATGCTGAGAAGCACCGTCAGGCAGTGGAGCTAAACGCCAAAATTAACGCAAACTAGCGGTATTTTGTGTGCGTTAAGGCGCTAGTGTTGTTGTCGGGCGCTAGCATTATCGGGACTAGTGTTAATGGGCAATAGCATTATTGGGCACTAGCGTTATCGTCGTTGGTGTTTTGCACTTTGTTCGCAAGTGGATATTTTTCTTGTGTACGCATAATGTGGGGGTCAGTTTTTAACTGACCCCCACATTATGCGACAAGTTGAAGTTTCTCATGCATTTACATGTGCACGGCATTTCTCTCTATCGCCATGGCTGGTGTTTTCATGATGCGTTCAACTTGAGTGTGACTGCTTGTAGTCCTTTTATGCTTCCGGAATGGCTTTACCAGCTACGGCATTGAACAGGTCGTACTTATCGATGGCCTGCTTCACAACGGACCGATCGATCTTGCCTTCCTTTGCGAGTCCGTATAGGGCGCGAACAACGATGGAAGCGTCGTCGATGCGGAAGTGACGGCGGGCAGCCGGGCGAGTATCAGAAATCCCGATACCATTAGCACCCAAGGTTTCATATGTGCCAGGAACCCATTCGCGGATAGAATCCTGAACCTGATGTTCGAAATCAGAGGAGGCAATGAAGGGGCCTTCTTCGCCTTCGAGCTTCTGGGTGACAAATGCCTTCTGCGGAGCTTCTTCAGGATGCAGATAGTTGTGTTCGTTAACCTTCAAACCGTCCTTGCGAAGCTCATACCATGAGGTAACGGAGTAGACGGTTGCGTCAACACCCCAGTCCCTGCGAAGCATATTCTTTGCTTCCATCGCCCACGGAACGGCGACACCAGATGCCAAAAGGTTGACCTTCGGGCCTCCCTGTCCGTCAACGTCGGCAATCTTGTGGATACCACGAATAATGCCTTCAACATCGGCATTCTCGGGTTCAGCGGGTTGGTGGATTGGCTCATTGTAGACCGTCAAGTAGTACATGACTTCCTGTGAACGTCCGTCGCTACCCTCGCCGTACATACGCTCCAAACCATCACGGAAAATGTGTGCGAGTTCGTAGGCGTATGCTGCGTCGTAAATAATCATTCCGGGGTTGGTGGAAGCAAGAACGGGGGAGTGTCCGTCCATGTGCTGAGAGCCTTCACCCTGAAGGGTGGTACGCCCGGCGGTTGCGCCAATAATGAAGCCCTTCGTGAGCTGATCCATTGCCTGCCACATCTGGTCACCCGTGCGCTGGAAACCGAACATCGAGTAGAAGATGTAGAACGGAATCATCACCTTGTTGTGGGTGGAGTAAGAGGTACCGGCTGCGCAGAACGCGGACATAGAACCGGCTTCTGTAATACCCGTGTGAAGGAGTTGACCCTGCGTGGATTCCTTATAGGACAGGAGCATATCGTGATCGACAGCGGTGTAGTGTTGCCCAAGCGTATTGAAGATCTTTGACGACGGGAACATCGCGTCCATACCGAAAGTACGAGCCTCATCGGGAACGATTGGAACCATGCGGAAACCGAACTTCTTATCGCGCATCAAATCCTTGAGGAGGCGAACCAAAGCCATGGTTGTAGCAACCTTGAGCTTACCGGAGCCCTTTTCCATGGACTTGAACGGCTTTTCTGTTGGCAATTCTACAACTTCACGCTGGCCACGACGTTCAGGAATGAAGCCACCCAGCTTCTGGCGCATTTCACGCATGTGAACAAGCGCCGGATGATCATCGGCTGGCTTATAGTAAGGTGCGCTGTAGGGATCTTCCAGCTGTGAATCATCAATCGGGATCTGCAGGGTATCGCGCAACAGCTTCAAATCAGAAGAAGAGAGTTTCTTCATCTGGTGTGTTGAGTTACGCCCGGCGAAGTTGGATCCTAAATCGTAGCCCTTCACAGTTTGAGCAAGGATAACTGTTGGTTCTCCTTTGTGTGCGAGGGCTGCGCGGTATGCTGCGTAAATCTTGTGGTGATCGTGGCCACCTCGGCGAAGCTGCCACAGTTCATCATCGGTCCAATCTTCAACCATTGCCTTGGTACGAGGATCACGCCCGAAGAAGTTGTTACGTAGGTAGGCGCCGTCATTGGCGCGATAACCCTGGTAATCACCATCAAGCGTGTTGCTCATTAAATCAGACAGTGCGTGATCCTTATCTTCGCGCAGGAGCTTATCCCAGCCACCGCCCCACAGAACCTTAATAACATTCCATCCGGCACCCTTGAAGAATGCTTCAAGTTCCTGAACGATGTTGGCGTTACCGCGAACCGGGCCGTCAAGGCGCTGAAGATTACAGTTAATAACCCATGTAAGGTTATCGAGCTTCTGGCCTGCAGCAAGCTGGAGCATACCGCGTGATTCTGGTTCGTCCATTTCACCGTCGCCCAAGAAGCACCAAACATGCTGATCAGAGGTATCTTTAATTCCGCGCTCGTGCAGGTAACGGTTGAACCATGCCTGATAGATCGAGTTTGTGGCACCCAAGCCCAAGGAAACGGTGGGGAACTGCCAGAAATCTTTCATCTGATGCGGGTGCGGGTAGGACGGAAGGCCACGTCCGCCGGAAGTACGGGATGCTTCCTGACGGAAGGAATCGAGATCTGCTTCTGTCAAACGTCCTTCAAGGTAGGCGCGTGCATAGTTTCCAGGTGAAGAATGGCCCTGGAAGAAGATCTGATCGCCTCCACCGGGAGCGTCCTGCCCACGGAAGAAGTGGTTTTGTCCGACTTCGTACAGTGTCGCCTGTGCGGCGTAGGAGGAAATGTGCCCACCAACGCCGATACCCGGCTTCTGTGCGCGAGTAACCATCACGGCGGCGTTCCAACGTGTCCAACTACGGAACTGACGTTCCAAATCCTGCTCTTCGGGAGTTCCAGGATATTCGGGTTCTTCATCCCAAGGAATAGTGTTGACGTACTGCGTCATCAAATCTGGTTTTGTAATAGCTCCGGCTTTGCGTGCATGCTCGCGAATAGCACCAATAATGAATCGTGCGCGTTCTTTTCCGCTGACTTTAATCAAATCGTCGATGGAATCAATCCACTCGCGCGTTTCTTCTGCATCACTATCTGGCAACTGCCGAAGATAGCCGTGTACCAAATGCTTATCGTCGTGTTCTGTCACTTCATCCCCTTGTTTTATCTCAAAAAACGCTTACAAGGCGCACTTGTGAGTGGCGCTACATAAGTAATTCCAGTTTACAACTTTGCCCCGAGGTTTAGGAGAATTTCGCTATCCGGTTGAGACCTTGGTTATAGGCGTGTGACGCGGGTTTCCATCACGCTTGATATCTCGCCTTTTCCTTGAATGATTCTGATTAAGTTCAGATTTTCGTGTCTTAAAAATGAAAAATATCTACGTCGAAATATGGACTCAGCTTGCAAAAATCGAGGTTTTATTGTGTGCTTTAAGCATGACTCTGTTTGGTTTCCACAAGGGAAACGTCATCCAAGAATTTGGTTACGACGAGGACGTAGCCTTCGATGTACGTGATGCACTTGAAGATGAAATTGGTTCTGAACTCGCTGATGAGGACTATCCTGATGTTGTGGATGGTGCTATTGCTTGGTGGCGCGATGATGACGGCGATGCCGATGATCTAGCCGATCTTCTCCTCGATGTGAAAGCTAATCTTGATGGTGGACAGGCTTTGTGCTGGCTACTTATTCCCTCCATGCGTCAACAAAATTCAGTAAGCCTAAGTCTCGTTGAAGAGGCTGCGGAAACCGCCGGGATGCAACCCACAACATCACAGGCGATTTCCAAAGAGTGGACGGGTGTACGGCTCACTAACCTCGGTTCGCGACGCTAGTTGTCGCGTTGATGCGGTGAGTTGTTTTAGTTTTTTACGACGAAGTTCGGTGAGCTGACTCTCATTCCCGCTAACAATTTGGGAATATCCCATTTGTTGTGTAAGCTCCTACGTGGGCTCGTAGCTCAGTTGGTCAGAGCACCTGGTTTACACCCAGGGTGTCATCGGTTCGAATCCGGTCGGGCCCACCAGTATGCCCAAAATTTTTAAATCTTGTGCGCACGTAGAATACACTGCGCACGTTAAGCACAATGGGCGTATAGAGCACACTGCGCACGTTGAACACAATGGACGCTTAGTACACAATTAGTGCTTAGTACACAACGATCACTACATGCGCAGTAAAAATACACGCACAGCACGCCTATAGCGCACCTAGTACTTAGTGAACGCATAAGTAACACAGCTTACGTGGGACAGATTCTGCTTGCTCGTGTACGGTTAAAGCATGACGTACACAGTTGAGAGCGTTTGTGCCATCCTCGATAAACTTTTTCCTCCTTCTCTAGCCGAACCTTGGGATAGGGTTGGTTTAATTGCAGGGGCTCCTGAAGATCCAGTACACAAGGTTGCCTTCGCAGTGGATCCTTGTGAAACCACTGTCAATGAAGCACTGGAGCGCGGTGCAGATATGTTGATCACTCACCACCCGCTGTATTTACGAGGAACTTCCACAGTTGCGGCAACAACACCAAAGGGTTCCTGGGTTACACGAGCAATTCGCGCTCAGCTTGCCCTGTTTAGCGCCCACACGAACGCCGATGTCCTGGCCTCTACGAAAGCGCTTGCCGATATTGTTGGCATGGATGTTGAACGCCCCCTCGATGAAGAAAGTGGCATTGGCGGCGTGGGGACCTTACGTGAGCCCATGCCCCTGAAGGCTCTCGTCGAAAAATTTGCGGATGGGCTACCGAAAGTCCCCGCAGGTCTTTTGGCTTCCGGGAATCCCGACCAGCTCATTACACGCCTCGCAATTTCCTCGGGAAGTGGGGATTCTTTCCTTGCTTCAGCCAACGCGAGTGGCGCGGATGCTTACTTTACCGCGGATTTACGCCACCATCCAGCAACGGATCACATCTGGGGTGGGGGATGCGCGCTGATTTGCGCCACACATTTTGCTAGCGAATGGCCACTTTTGAAGGTTATGGAAGAACGCCTCCTTGGAGAACTGCCCGAACTCGACACATATATTTCCACTCTCTCAACAGATGCGTGGAATATTGCTGTCCGTGGATAAAAAGCTCCGCTAGCGTATTACTACGTGCAACACATTGACGAAAGTGTTTCCCAAAACGCCCGCGTGCTTCATGTCCCGTATGCCTTGCGTGTGAAATAACTTTTCTTTGTGCCATGCCTTTTCTTAACTGTTGACGTGTTTCCGTCGTATATGGTGGGGCGTAAAGATCAGATGGTGTTGGTGCGGAAAGAAGGCTTTTCCGTCGTACACGGTGGGAAATATGTGGGGTCGTGTTTATTTTTCTGTAAAGTTGTTCGTATGAAAGCACCACATGCAGATCAGGTTCAGTTATTGCGCATTGCCGCGCTAGATTCTCACATTAATCGGTTACGGAAAAATAATGAACAGCATCCTCTTCGCAAGGAGCTCGGCGCACTGGTCAATGCAATTGCTGCGTGTTCCCGTGATCAGCGTTTAGGTAGCGAACGCGCGCACAATGCGGCACGTGCCTTAAGAAAAGCGGAAAATGAGGCGGAAACTGTCCAGTTGCAGGTTGCGGATAAGGAAGCAAAATATAATGCCGGGGTTGGTTTGACTTCTCGCGATTTGCTTACCCTGGAAGAGGAAATGGCGACGTTGCGCGCTCAACTTGAGGAGCTTTCCACCGTAGAGTTTGAGGCACTCGAAGAAGTTGAGGCTTCTGAGGAAAATGTGAGGGCACTCGGTGTGCAGTTTGAAGAGCTTACCGCCTCAATGCTTCGCGTGAAAAGTGAGCTTGAGGATGTGGTTGCGCAAAGCGACGCCCAGATTGCGGAGCTGAAGAAACAACGTGATGCGGTGGCCACGAATCTTGATAGCAAACTCGTTGGACTCTATGAACGAGCAGCTAATCGTGGACATTATGCCGTTATGGCATTAACGCCCAATGGTTCGACGACGGGTGGCATTCATCTATCCCCGGTGGAAGTCGCGCTGGTGAAAAATAAGGGTGAGGATGAGGTGTATTTGTCTGAAGATTACGACTGCATTATTGTCCCCGTTGATTTTGAGGAGCTGGAGGCTCTACGGGAGACCGATTAGCGGTGCTCAAACCTAAAAATATATTCCAAGACTGAAAAGTTGCGTCAAACGAGTGAACAGTTTTGGGGAACGGAAAACGAGGTTGTCATGAAAAAATACATGGGCGCAGTAATGTCCGTGTTGTTCGGGGTTTCATTATTGGGGGCGTGTTCATCACAAAAGGATCCGCTTGAGGCGCGCCCTAGCAATCCGAGCATGCCCAGCGCGGAGAAGATGCCCGGGAAAAGCGAATTTTATCGTGCCGCTACAGGCTGTGGTGTCGAAAAAACTATAGGGGACAGTAGCCAGCCCATCACCATTGAACCTCTCGGAAAAGGCGAGGCAATGCGAATTGTCGTGGGTGAGAAACGTGAAGGGAAAATGATGCTCACGAAAAATGACGCCCAATGCATTATCAAACTTCTTGGTGCCGATGAAAAAACCGCGAAACGCGCTATGGAAGACGCAAACGGCATAGGTGGAGCGGAATATTTCGGTACTAACTATGTGGTGATGTCAATTAAAGAAAAGCGTGGCCCCACATTAACGGTTGCGAACCGCAAGGATGTCCAGGATTGGAACAAAGAAGTTAATAAGGCATCCTAAAACCTATCTTGTAGAGTGTTACGACGCCCCTGTGTTGTGGCGTCCTGTGTTACCGTCCTGGATTATGGTGCCACCGTGTGTTACCGTCCTGTGTTGTGGAGTCCTGTGTTGTGGCGCCACCCTGTGTTACCGCCCCGTGTTAGGGACTGTGTTACTTAAAAGACGAGGACGTGCGCTGTTTATATTAGGGAGCGTGGTTCTCGCCCTTAAAATTGTTATCTTTTCTTTCGAGGTAGGGTGTGTTGTTCCTTGTTCTGAATTCTAGAATGTAATCTAAGGATCCGAATCCATACTTTATGACTCTCTCATTTATTTCAATAGCGGGAGATTCTCGTCCGCTCACCAGGTGTGTTGCCCACGGGTGCTCGGGATCATATTTTCCGCTAGGGGTTCCTTACGTGGTTTATAGACCTGGAAGTTGAGTATCTGATCCAATCGTTCAGATACGACGAGCACGCCATCTTTGAAAACAGTAACGTTACTTGGAACATCGAAGTTTTCTTTCCACAGGAATTTGGGGTTTTCTCCCGGGCTGTAGGCTTCTATGCTTCGTGCCCCAAAACGTTTGGGAGTTACGCCGATAACAACAGAGTCATCTGCATAAAGTTGTTCTCGGAAAGTATAAGGGTAGGGGGTTCTCGAATCACGTTTTTGCGAATCTGGAGAGGGTGTTGCGGTGTTGTCTGTGCTCGTTTCAGAACTTCCAGAGTTTTTCTTTGATGGTGATGCAGAACTCTGAGAACGTATATCTTTGCGGTCGAGTTCTGGGGTGTTGCAAACGACTTTGCCGTTATCGACTGTGTAAATGCGGCCACCTAATTCAGGGTTTAAATCGCACTCAGGAAGTTCGATAGAATCTCCTACTTCCTTGCCTTCATCGTCCACAATGATTGCTAGAGATGAGCCTTTGGTGTTAGCAATAATTGCGTAACGTGTGTCTGTTGGGGAGCTGTTTAAGACCAGAGCGTGCGGGGACATACCGGTGGCGATGAGGTGAGGAACATGTATTTCAGCAGGCTTTTCCCACGCTTTCTCTATGCCGTTCGCGAGGTTTGCTTGAGGAGAAATCGGCGTGTCAGTCTTCTTTTTCGTTAGAGCGTTGTATCCGAAGTATCCACCGATTCCGAAAGCTACAACGAGAGCAAGAATAATAGCGACGACAAGCCATCGTTTTGTTGTCGCCTTGCGTTGTGAGGTATGTGTTGGGTGAGGATTGGGTTTCGGATTGGCTGGCATAGTATTCTCCCTCAATCATGTACAGCATGATTTTACAGGATTATTGTGACCGTCAACACAAAAATGTGAGCTGAATGTGGATAGTGTGAATAGTTTTGAATTGTGTGTTGCGTATGTCTTGTGGTGCCCGGCACAAAAAGTGATAAGTTTTCGTCGTCAAAGATATGAAAAGCTGAGAACGTATCAATTAAAGTTCACAAACCTGATGACATTCTTTGCTCAACAAGGCAGAATTAATGGGTGCGATTTTTAACAGAAAAACCAGCTTACGAACTAACCTACAATGATGTCTTTATGGCACCGAATCGCAATGCGGTCGGATCCCGGTTCGACGTCGATTTGACCTCCACCGATGGCGTGAATCTTCCCCTTCCTCTGGTTGTGGCGAATATGACGGCAATTTCGGGGCGACGGATGGCGGAAACCATTGCGCGCCGAGGTGGTTTAGCGGTTCTTCCGCAAGATATTCCTGTAGATATTTTGGTTCAGTCCATTGCTCGTGTGAAAAATGCTCCTACGCAGTTTGAAACACCCGTTATCGTTGACCCCACAACAACAGTGGGGGATGCTATGAATCTCATGACGAAACGTTCCCACGGAGCCGTGCTCGTGATTGATGATCAGCGCAGGCCACTCGGAATTGTGGGGGAGCGGGAAACGGATGGGGTTGATCGTTTCGTTCAATGCCATGAAGTTATGACGAATTCCTTCACTTTAGTTTCGCCTCAGGCTACACCCCAGGAAGTTTTCACTACTTTAGAAAAAACCCGAACAGGTTTTGCTGTCGCCGTCGACGCCGATGGCGCATTAATTGGAATTATGAGCCCTAAAGGCGCATTGCGTTCCTCTATTTACCGTCCCGCACTGGATAATAAAGGACGCTTGAAGATCGCTGTGGCCATTGGAATTAGCGGTGATTCTGTAGGCAGGGCACGCCAATTACTGGAAGCCGAAGCCGACGTGCTTGTTTTGGATACCGCCCACGGACATCAGGAACGAATGATTGACGTGATTAAGGCGGTCAGCAAAGTTCGCGATGAATACGCAGAAAAAACAGGGTGTCGAGTTCCCATTGTTGCCGGAAATATTGTTACGCGAGAAGGCGTGATTGATTTACTTAACGCCGGCGCGGATATTATTAAGGTAGGCGTTGGGCCAGGAGCCATGTGTACAACACGTATGCAAACAGGTGTAGGGCGCCCGCAGTTCAGCGCAGTTCTCGAATGTGCAGCGGCGGCGCGCGAACTCGGGGGCGCAATTTGGGCCGATGGCGGTATTCGCCATCCGCGCGATGTCGCCCTGGCTCTCGCGGCTGGCGCCGGTAGCGTGATGGTGGGTAGCTGGTTCGCGGGAACCAACGAATCTACGGGAGATGTATTGCACGACGCAAAAGGCCGTGCTTACAAGGAAAGTTTTGGTATGGCGTCGGCTCGTGCGGTTCGGTACCGGACACGATATCGTTCCAGCTTTGAACGCGCGAAGGCGAGTCTTTTCGAAGAGGGTATTTCCGCATCTAAGATGTATTTGGATCCAAAGCGTCCCGGTGTGGAAGATCTAGCAGATTGGATTACCTCGGGTGTGCGCTCGTCCATGACCTACGCGGGTGCTGCAAATCTTGAAGAATTCCACGATAAAGCCGTAGTTGGAGTTCAATCGCCTTCCGGTTACGAGGAAGGCCGTCCGCTCTCGGCGAGCTGGAGCTAATGCGTTATGCGTGATGTGTAGCTTTTGGTTCGGAGGGAAAAGTCTTTTCTCTGAAAGCTAAGGCTACGATCGGCTGAAAAGAGGGTGCCCCTTATGGGGGGCGCCCTCTTTTCAATATGCCCTCTTTCACTGTCACTCAGGTGTGGGTTGTGTTTTGCATCCTATTGCCCCGGCGCCCTCTTTTTTCAATGTCACGCACGAGGTTTTCTGTAGTTTTTGTTGTGCCGCGGTGAGCGATGAGGTGGGGTTGCTAGCCGAGCTATTAAGTGAGCGACAACCTCTGTTGCGTCGCGCCAAGCGATCGTGCCTCTTGTGCCGTAGCAAACGAAAGCAAGGGTATCGTCGTCGAAAAACACTATAAAAATGGAAATCTCAAAAAGCGGACATGAAATATCAAAAGGTGATACAAGAAAGGTAAAAATAGGTATTCTGTATCTCAATTCCCAAATTTTTCTCACCTGGCTCGCCACAAACTTTTACCTTGAGCGAAAATAGAAGTAATCAAAAACTCCGGCGTTTGAATTTCTATTCGAAGGCTTTTTATTTTTTATCCATACAACCAGGAGACTTGATTTAATGAACGTAGCGGCACCGGCTAAATTCAAACATCCAGTGGACCAAGTGCCCAACCCCGCAGCCTTGACAGTTCTTGGCCTGCAACATGTTCTGGCATTCTATGCTGGAGCGGTCATTGTTCCCCTTCTTATTGCACAATCGTTGAAATTAGATGCGGAAACAACAATTCACCTCATTAACGCAGACTTACTTACCTGCAGTATTGCAACAATTATCCAATCCGCTGGTCTGACGAAATGGGTTGGTGTTCGCCTTCCCATTGTCCAAGGTGTGACAACAACAGCTGTTGCGCCGATTATCGCCATCGGTCTGGGCGTCACCAACGGTAAAGGCGGAGTTGCTTCGCTACCCATGATTTACGGAGCAATCATTGTTTCCGGTATTTTCACCTTCTTCGCAGCCCCGGTGTTTGCGAAATTCCTCCGCTTCTTCCCGCCCGTTGTGACGGGAACGGTGCTCTTGGTGATGGGAACCTCGCTCCTTGCCGTATCCGCCAACGACTTCACCAACTATTACGGAATGTTGGCGCAAAAAGCTCAATCCCCGGCGATTCGCGATCTTGCCTATGGTTTCGGAACGCTCCTTGCCATCGTCCTCATTCAGCGCTTCTTTAAAGGATTCCTCGGAACAATTGCGGTGCTTATCGGTCTTGTTGGCGGAACCGCAGTATCGGTGATTCTTGGACACAGTGACTTCGACAAGGTTGGCCAGGCTGCGAACTTTGGTGTCACTACGCCCTTCTACTTTGGTATTCCCCAGTTCAATATTGTTGCTTGCATATCCATGATTATCGTCATGATTATTACCATGGTGGAAACGACGGGAGACGTTTTCGCAACAGGTGAGATTGTGAAGAAACGTATCCAGAAAAACGATATTAGCCGCGCGCTACGTGCCGATGGCCTCTCGACCACGCTCGGTGGCATTATGAATTCCTTCCCCTACACGTGTTTTGCGCAGAACGTTGGGTTGGTGCGTGTTACCGGCGTAAAGTCACGCTGGGTTGCCACGGCCGCCGCCGGGTTCATGATTATTTTGGGGCTTTTGCCCAAGGCGGGTGCCGTCGTCGCATCTATTCCTCCTTCTGTTTTGGGTGGTGCCTCTCTTGCGCTGTTCGCTAACGTTGCGTGGGTCGGGCTTCAAACCATTGCCAAGGCGGATATGTCCGATAACCGCAACGCTGTTATTGTTACGACGGCGCTCGGCTTGGCAATGCTCGTATCCTTCCGTCCGGAAGTTGCGCAGGCATTCCCCGCATGGGCACGAATTTTCGTCTCCTCTGGTATGTCCATCGGTGCGATTACCGCTATTATTTTGAATCTTCTCTTCTTCCACACCGGGCGTAAGCAGAAGGAATACGTGGCTGCCGACGCCAAGGGTAAAGCCGTGTCCCTCGGGCAGATTAACAGGATGGATAAGGGCGAGTTCGTCGAAACATTCCGTTCACTGTTTAATAATCAGACCTGGCCCTTGGAAGTTGCGTGGGAATCACGTCCCTTCGATAACGTGACCGCACTTCGTGAAGCCATCCAGGTTGCTGTGCTGACGGCCAACGATGCTCGCAAAGAAGAGCTCATTCACGACTACCCCGATATGGCAACCGTGATGTTGACCAAGCCCAAAGAAGATTCCTCCACAAGCCAGGGCGGTGGCTCCTACGCTCTGACAAAGCCTACTGAGGAAGAACGTGAGCTTGTGAGGAATGTTGCCGAAGAGTACCGGCAGCGTTTCGATATGCCGTTTGTTGCCTACCTGCGCACCACCGATACCGTTCAAAGTGTGATCGACGAAGGTGTGCGACGTCTTGAAAATTCGACGGAACAGGAGCGACGCGTGACCCTTGGACAGATTGTGGAAATCTCCAACGATCGATTCGATACCCTTTTGGCGAATGCCAACCCCTTGCGCACGGCGTGGGATAGGAAATTTACCGAAATGAACTAGCGAGGGTGGTTGCTGTTAGTCCTAGGCTAATGGCAGTTGCTTTACAACAATCTATGTAGGAAAGACGTGACAAAAAATTCGGGTATCTGAGAGGTGCCCGGATTTTTTATTTCAGGAATATTTAGGGCTATAGGACGATTTCGTAGGATTTCACGGCGTAAAATTTCTAACGCAGTTATTTCGATGAGTAATATTGCGTGTGTGAATAAAAAATATGAGCAATAATTGTTATGGTGTAACCACATTCGTATGAAAGGAAATAACATGCGTTACCGTCTCATATCCGCAGTTCTTGTTGGTCTTAGTGTCATCTCGCTTGGAGCATGCTCAGGTAGTCAAGCAAAGGGTGAAAATACCACATGTGGTGAATACAAGAAAATGAACTTTGATGAAAGATTTAAGCTCCTAATGTCTATTGCAGAAAGTAATGGCAAAGGAAAAGATGTCAAAAAACTCGAAAAAGCTCCTAAAAGTCAAAAAAAGATGTACACGGACATTATAGAATTCGGATGTCAGGGTAAGGACGATCAGACTCTTAAAGAGATGGTAGAAAATCTTAACAAAAAAATGGGTAAGTAGTATTTTCCTTGAAAATAACGTCATTTTCTTTCTCTTGCTACGAATATTCAATTAGTTGTAGAACGTGTTGAGACCGGTTGGGTAGTGTGGCGAACAATGTGCACTAGAAGGGGATGTATATATAACGTGTCGATGGTACACGTGGCGTACGATATTAAGTATTGAGGTAAGGAGTGGCGAGTCGCTCCGAAACGAAAGGATAATTAATGAATCCTCGAAAAATTCTTGTAGCAATGCTTGTCGCTTTTGTTGGTCTTGGTTTGAGTGCTTGCGGTTCAAGCAACGGTGCTGATACCACATGTAAGAGTTTCGTCAGTATGAGTGATGATGGCAAAGTTGATGTGATAGTTGAGGTTATAAAAAAGTACGCCGAATCTAACAATTTCAAAATAAGTGATTCAGAAATTCAAGATGTAAGAAAGAGCTATAAGGAAGATAAATACTTGCTAAAACAAGTAGTCAAAGTATGCAAAAGGGATGGAAATGGTTCTAAAACCGTAGGAGAAGTTTTAGGGTTCAGTGACCCCAGTTCTTCGGGAAAGGATAAGGGTTCTTCGTCCAAAAAAAATAAATCTTCTTCAAACGATAGTTATTCTGGGTCATCGTCAATTTCTGATTCCTCGTTATCAATAATGCTTGCAGAATCTATGCGTAGCAAACTCTTCTAAATTTTTTTACGGGCTCCACAACTTCTTGTGGGGCCCGTTGTGAAGAAAACGTGACCTAAGTGCCAAGCAAGGCTGTAAAGTTATGAATTAATTGTAGATTTAACGCTCTTTACCGAAAGGAAAAATGAAAGCTCGATTGTTAAGGGCGACTGCTTTATTGTCTGTAGCAGGGATGATATTGAGCGCCTGTGGAGGAGGTTCCTCCTCAAAGGAATCATCAAGCGAAAAAGCAACAAAGGAGGACTCTGCTAGCATCAAAGCGACAAAGGAGGACTCTGCTAGCATCGCGGCAAAAGGTGGCAAAATAACCTGCGAGGAGTACATCTCGTTGGATTAGGACGCCCAGTTGGATGTTTGGATACAAATCGCCGTCGACCTCTACAAGAAATCCTCTGGACAAGAAATTACCCCCGAACAACGTCAAATGATTAAAGATGAAGCAAAAAAGCAGGGTATGCAAGAAGTAGAAATCCTCGCGCAGGAATGTCGTAAATCCGAGAATAGATCAAAGACATTCAATGAACTAGGGAATCTTGACAATCTTTCAATGAATCCCGAGACCGGACAAGTTGAGTAGGATTAACACCCCTAAATGACCTCAGCATTTGGAGACAAACCTTTCCGCATACGACTTCATCGTTTACGGTTTGCGTAACAACCCAGGAATCTCAACTGACGACGAAATCAAGGACATGATTGCTCTCCTTGATCTCCAAGATCACCTCAACAAAAAAATCGACGAACTTTCCGGTGGACAAAAGCGCCGTGACGCTCCGGCACGCACACTCGTCATGAAGAAGTTTTGGAATTCCCGCATTTTCGGTGTGTAGTGTCAACACGCATACCTAGAAATATGTAGATATTATGTCTATTCTTATCATATGAATACCATATCTGTAGCACAAATGAGGCAGAATCCAACTCGTGCCCTCAATGAAGTGCAGGCGGGAGAAACGTATATCGTCACTCGCCATCAGGTGCCTATTGCTCAACTTATTCCTATTAATGAGGATAAAAATGTAGCAGGGTTGAGTATCATCCCTGCTCGCCACCCGGGAAAATATAGACTCTCTCAAGACCCAACTTTGCCACGTGTGGGTCGCGAAAAAGTTGAAAAACTTCTTCAAGAAATGGCTGAGGATTAGAATGCAGTATGTGTATGTAGATGCGTCCGTAGCTGTATTTGCATTGGATGGGGATCCTTCAGTTGCTCGATGGTTTGATGGTATGGCCGATCAAGGACGACTTATTTCCTCACGAATATTACAAACTGAAATCACGCGTGTTCTTCGACGTCAAAAACGCGATGTTTTTGAACGGGATAAAATATTGGATAGTATTGCGACTATCCCTATTGATGAAATGATACTTACAATGGCGGAATCTATTGTTCCCCATATTAAAACCTTAGATTCTATTCATCTTGCCTCTGCATTAAGATTAGGTGGTTTAACGACAGTTGCCACACACAATGAAAATATGGCACGAGTTGCGCATAAAATCGGTTTGAAAACCGTAGATCCTCTTGACGCCTCTTAAAAATATGCTGTGCGCTATATCGAAATACGTAAGGATTTTCCTATATCACCTCGTGAAGTCTGTCGCGGGTTAGCTCGATATAGCGACTGATGTTAATGTCCCGATTTTCCGTGGCTGAGTGGCTGGAGTTATTCTTCCCGGTTCTACCTTGATTTTTATTATCCTGCTAAATATTAAGTGCGCATTTTCTAGGGAAAAGCATCTAGAGATAGACGGGTGGTGCGTTAGTCATGGATAGCTTGCAAGAATTTGCGGTGTGTATATAATAGGTGAGCGAATAAGTCAGCTGGGCAATCGCGCGTGCGGTGATACCGCATTCGAGGAACGTCCGGGCTCCATAGGGCACGGTGGTGGGTAACGCCCACCCGGGGTGACCCGCGGGAAAGCGCAACAGAGAGTAGACCGCCAGGCGCAGTAGCGCAAGGTAAGGGTGAAACGGTGGTGTAAGAGACCACCGCGGGCATGGTGACATGACTGGCACGGCAAGCCCCACCGGGAGCAAGATCAGATAGTGCGCGTTTGTAGGTGACCCGCCGAGCGCACGGGTGGATTGCTAGAGCCTGCTGGTAACAGTAGGCGTAGATGGATGATTGCCGCCGTGGGCGCAACAGCGCTCGCGGAACAGAACCCGGCGTACAGGCTGACTTATTCGCATTCTTGTGTAAGGAACGCTGGAACGTTCCCCACAGTGCCTACAGCCTTAAGCCAACAGTAGGGTCGCTGGGAAGCGTTAAAATCTCCACCCCGCCCTCGCGCACAACGAGAGTGTGTTCAAACTGGGCTGTGCGTCCACGGTCTTTTGTCGACGCTGTCCATCCATCATCCCAGATGTCGTAATCAACTCCGCCCAACGTTAACATCGGTTCCACTGTGAACACCATGCCTACTTCAATCACATCGTTGTGTAGGGGAGCCGAATCAAAATGGGGGATAATGAGCCCCGAATGGAAGGCCTCGCCCACGCCATGCCCGGTAAAATCGCGAACTGTTCCGTAATCAAACCGCGAGGCATACTTTTCAATTACACGCCCAATCACATTCACCTCACGCCCAGGTTTCGCCGCTTTCATACCGCGAAGTGTTGCCTGCGCGGTGCGCTCAATCAGCAAGCGTGACTCTTCATCAACGTCACCAACAGGGAATGTAGCGTTTGTATCCCCGTGCACGCCACTCTTGAACGCGGTGACATCGAGATTGACAATATCGCCCTCCTCAAGTGGCCTTGAATCGGGAATCCCGTGGCAAATCACCTCGTTAATGGACGTACATATCGACTTCTTGAAACCCATGTAGTTCAAGCAGGAAGGATAGGCCCCGTGGTCACATATGTATTCGTGGGCGACTGCATCCAGCTTATCGGTTGTCACGCCTGGCGCAATGAGCTTTGCCGCTTCATACATCGCATCGGCCGCAATTGTCCCCGCAATGCGAATCCGCTCAATCGTTTCCTCATCTTTCACATCACTTGCGGTGACGACCTCCGGGCCATCATGAAAAAGATATTCGGGACGCTCAATTCCCTTAGGAACTTTACGTTCCGGTGAAAGCTTTCCGGGGCGCGTATTTCCCAGGGGTGCGCGTGAAGCTAAAGCCGAATTCATAGTGTTATCTTCTCCCTTATTTTTCGACTCCGGTAGCATTTTTATTTTCGACGACGATAACCGAAGCCACCGTCGCCGTCGTCGAAAAAATAATCGAAACGAACCCGAAGCGGTATGAGGTGAACGTGAATACCGCGTCGGAATATGACATTTTCATATCAACTCTACACGTCCCGATGAGTGAGGGGTAACGGAACGCGCGAAAAGGTTGTGTGGAATGCGGTGGAAAGCGTGTGGATATGTGTAGTTGTGGACGATATGTGTAGGTGTGGACGATATGTGTAGGTGTGGACGATATGTGTAGGTGTGGACGATATGTGGATGGAGATGTGTGGATAGAGATGGGTGGGAATTAGTTGTGGAAAAGGGTGGTGTGGAAAAGAGTGGTTGTGGATAGGTGTAGATGTGGATAGAGATGGCGATGGATGGGGTGTGGAAAAGGTGTTGTGGAAAGCGTGATTACATTGCGCCGGTGAGGGCAAGAACGAGAGCATACACGCCTAGTCCGCCAAGGATAGATAGGAGCATGTGTGAACGCCACATATGAAGTACGGCAACAGTAATGATTCCAGCGATGAGAGGAATCTTGCCGAAATGTTCAAGCCCCTTCATGCTGTATATCGTTAACGCGATCATAATGCCGATGGGCATAAGGATGCTGAGCCGGTGAAGAAAACGGGAATTCTTTACGCGGGAGCGGATAACGAAGGGCAGAGAGCGTAGGGTGAACGTGATTGCCCAAGCGATAGCAACAATAAGAATAAGGCGCATGGTTCTCTTTCAGATGTGCGGAGTGATGAGAAGGCGGATAGTGATGAAAAGAAACGCGCCCTTCAGGTGTTTGTGTTCATTTGCGGTCATTCGGTTTTTCCGACAATCAGGCTAATGCAGGCGTAGGTGAGGAGCGAACCAATCATCGTATATTCGGGGGCGAGCCAGAGGAAAATGAGTGAACATGCAAGGGCAATCGCTCCTAGAAGCCAGGGTTGGGAGGAGGCTTTGAGTGCGTCAATAGACATGCAGACAAAAAGAGCGGTGAGGGTGAAGGCGAGCCAGGTGAGATCGCCGGAAATATATGTGCCGGCAAGTGCGCCCACGGCTACGCCGGCAACCCAGGTTGAGTGGCAGAGCAACTGGCACCAAAAAATACGTGCTCCCGTGAAGGTTTTGGCTGCGGGGGAGGACAGCAGAGCGTACGTCTCATCCGTCAGGGCGTGGATAACATAGAGGCGTGCCAAGGGTTTAACGGGAGAGATAGGGACGGATAAGCCGTAAAAAATATGGCGGAAACTTACGAAAAATGAAGCTGTGGCAACTGTTGCGAGGCTCGCGCCTCCCGTATATAACGCAACAAGTATGAATTCCAAAGCGCCCGAATAGACGCACATTGCTGTTAGGACAGCCCACCACCAATGAAAGCCTTGCGATACGGCGAATAAGCCGAAGGTTACAGCAAGAGGTAGGTAGCCGACAATGATTGGCGATGTGTCCTCGAAAGCTGAGCGGAAAGATTTCATGCACACCACTGTAAACCTTTTAATGTCGAGGTGCGCGGTGAGTCGGATGGTGGTAACGGAAGGTGGGACGTATGGCGATAGCGGAGGATGGGGCAGACGAAAGTAGTAGAGTTACACTACCTATATAACTTGTGTCGCATAAAGATGTACAGCTAATTATCCTGAAGATTTTCGTCGACATTCACGAAGAATCTCATAGTTGTGTACTCTTGGATACAGGAGGACATATGGATTCACTATCGTATGTTGTGGATGTAAGCAAGGTCGAATAAGGCTCGGAACTGCACAACCACCTCGTCATGGTGCCTGCGACAGGAAAAAAGGATTAATTCGAATCCCTTTGAACGTGACTTCCTCAATGACCTCATTATTATGCAAAGCGAATCCCATGCGTTTCAAAGCGCTGAACCCATGGATGAGACTTTCCGTCCCATCACACTTGAGAATTCAGGATGGTACGGTAGAAACGCCGGATACCACACCGACCGAACAGGAACGATAATGGACAACCAACAAGAACACGTTTTAAGAACAATTAACGACGAAAAAGTTCGGTACGTACGATTGTGGTTCCCCGATATTGCAGGAACCTTAAAATCCGTTGCAGTATCGCCGGGAGAACTTGAAGATGCCTTCATGGAAGGTATCGGATTTGACGGAAGTGCAATCCAGGGGCTTACGCGCGTCTACGAATCGGATATGTTGGCACGTCCAGATGCTTCAACTTTCAGGATTGTTCGAGGAAAAGATCCGGCGGATACCCTCGCTTTCATGTTTTGCGATGTGTTGACGCGCGACGGAGAACCGGCACGCTCCGACCCGCGAGCAATTTTGAAAAGAACTCTGGCGCGCGCAGAAAAACTGGGTTTCACGGCATACGCGCATCCGGAAATCGAGTTTTACCTGTTTAGGCCTGGATCCTCCTTGAACGAAGATCCTACGCCGATAGACTCGGCCTCATATTTTGATTACGTCACGCGTTCTGTTGCGCATAACTTTAGGCGCGACATGGTGTTAGCGCTGGAAGATGTGGGAATCGTCGTCGAATTTTCTCACCACGAAATTGGGCCGGGGCAGCAAGAAGTGGATTTGCGTTTTGCCGATTGTCTGGACATGGCGGATTCGATTATGACAGCCCGCTCCCTTATTAAAGAAGTGGCATTGAGGCATGGTGTGGAAGCCAGTTTTATGCCAAAACCTTCCGAAAAATGGCCAGGATCTGGGATGCACACCCATTTTTCGCTGTTTGAGGGAGATAAAAATGCTTTCCACGATCCGGTGGGACAATACGGAATGTCCATTACTGCACGCAGGTTCCTTGCAGGTCTCATGATTCACGCCCGCGAAATCACGGCGGTCACAAACCAATATGTTAACTCCTATAAGCGCCTGTGGGGTAAAGGTGAAGCTCCAGCATATATTTGCTGGGGGCCGCATAATCAATCCGCACTTGTGCGCGTTCCCGAATATAAACCGAACAAACCTGAATCTGCACGCCTGGAATATCGCGCAATCGACACGGCGGCCAATCCCTATCTAGCTTTCGCCGCGGTTCTTGAGGCAGGACTGGCCGGGATCGAAGGAAAATACGAACTCCAAGAGCCCACCGACACAGATGTTGAATCCATGAGCGATATGGAACGTATAGTGAACGGCATTGCATCACTGCCCAGTTCCCTTCATTCAGCACTACGAGCCATGGAGAATTCGGAACTTGTTGCACGATTCCTCGGAGAGGATGCTTTCGACTACTATCTGCGAGATAAACGAGCGGAATGGCACAACTACAGGCGCCAAATCACGCCTCTAGAACGGGCACGCTTCAGGTCAGATTGGTAAGGGTATTCGGTGTCGTGTTCTGCGAAGAGAAAATCGGGGTAGGTAAAAATATATGTGCCTATGAAGAGGTTTTTTGCGCAGGAATACAGCACTTTAAATCGGCAGATGCGCTTTGTGTAATAGACGCGCTTTGTGTAAAAATGCGCTTTGCGCAAAAGCCACACTCTACGCAATAGACGCACTTTGCGCAGACAGATAACAATTTAGGTAGGAGGGGATACATGCGACTTTCAGAACCAGGACGCCCAAATCGCGGTATTCCAGGCTCCCAAGGGCGCTCTACACTTCGCCCGCAGTTACGTAGCGCAGGTTTTACCGATATTGATTCTTCGGAAAAGCTCTTCAATGATCCAGGTATTCTCGCCTGGAATGTTACCCCGCACAGTTTCGCACACTGCGCATATCCCGACCAGGCTCTTCGAGAACTTTTACGTATTCCTTTTCCGTCACCTACACAAGAAACCAGCAATCCTTCAATTACATTAACGCCCGAACGGACCGCTGGCAAAGGGGCAGAATTTCACGTAGCAGAAGCAGTCGTAAAAGTTAACCCTCAACAAGAAACGCCACAAGAAGAGTGCCTTCGCACCTCGTGTAATGAAACTTTCGATACCCAAGCAACACAGAGGCTCCTTGCTGTTCTGGGATCCTCGCGTGCGCTTGCCGACCATATTGTCCAGCACCCGGAAAGTCTTGCCGTATTTTGTGAAGAATTTCCGGAGGTGAAAGCACCTATCGTAGTCGAAGAAAAAACATTGGAACAGTGGCAGGGTGAAGAAAAACGCTTGATGCGTGAAGCAATCGAAACGGCACCCGAAACGATTGAACTTCGCGATGCTTTACGTGCTCACTATTTCAATCGCGTCCTGCGCATCGCATCATACGATATGAACGCACCCGACCCCACGCTCATTATGCCCCTTATCTGCGGGTGGTTGTCGGCGCTCGCGGGTGCCGCTCTTGAGGGGGCACTTGCTATAGCGGATGCGAATCTTCGAGGTAGTCGTCAGTTACCGATTCATCCGCCAGAAGATCTTGCCGTTATTGCTCTGGGGAAAACCGGAGCCTGGGAACTCAATTATGTTTCTGACGTGGACGTCATTTACGTCGGTAATAGTGAGGATACGGACAGGGCGACTCTTCTTGCTATGGAAATTGCGAAAATTCTTTCTGCCCCTAGTAACGAGCCGGCACTGTGGACGGTGGATACGGCGTTGCGCCCTGAGGGGAAGGCAGGGCCTTTGGTTCGCGCGCTCGCCTCGCATGTGGAGTATTACAAGAAGTGGGGCGCGAGCTGGGAATATCAGGCGCTTCTCAAGGCGCGCGCGGTGGCGGGGAATACGCAGTTGGGAACCGCGTACATTCAGGCGATTCAGCCTTTCGTATGGCAGGCAGCATCGCGCCCGAATTTTGTCCAGGACGCACGGAAAATGCGGGCTCGGGTGGAGCAGAATTTGGGCCGGGAAGATGCGCGCAATATTAAACTTGGGCGAGGAGGCTTGCGCGACGTCGAATTTACAGTACAACTTCTCCAACTTGTTCACGGGCGTGCGGATGAACGCATCCGGGTAACCACAACAACGAGAGCCTTGGAAGCGCTCGGTAAAGCGGGTTATATGTCCCGCAGGGTGGTGCAAGAATTTGACAGCCATTACCGTTGGTTGCGATGCGTGGAACATCGGTTACAGATAGGGCGGTTGCGTCGCAATCCTTTACTGCCGGTGAAGGAGGATCAACTCCGCGTGCTTGCCCGTTCCATGCGTTTGGGGACGGGCGGAGAATTCGTAACGGAGTTGGAACGACGACGCCACGCGGTACGCACACTTCATCGTGACACTTTCTATCGCCCTCTCCTTCCAGAGGCGGCCAAGCTCAGCCCGGAAGATATTTCTTTGAATGCGGAGGCGGCTCAAGACCGCTTGGAGGCTATTGGGTATAAGGATCCGCGAGGGGCGATGCTACATATTGATGTGTTGACACGCGGAACAAGCCGAACCGCCATGATTGCTCGGCAACTTATTCCGGTGATGCTCGGATGGTTTGCTGAAGGGGCTGATCCCGATGCCGGACTTCTTGCTTTCCGTGTTTTGTCCGAAAAAATGGGCGGAACCGGTTGGTATATGAGGGAGTTGCGCGACGGCGGGCCTGTGGCGAAACGGCTTGCACACATACTTTCCACCTCTCAATACCTTGCGGAAGCCATTCCCGAGTTGCCCGAATCGGTGGCGTGGCTTGAGGATGACAAGCATTTACATCCTCCTTCACGTGATCAGCTAGTTACCGAGTTGAAGGCTATGATTGACCGCCGTAGTACGCCAGAGAGCATTGCGCAGGCCGGGCGGTATTTGCGTCGTCGTGAAATGATGCGCGAAGCAATGGCGCAAACCTTGGGTTTAAGTAGTGTGGAAAATATTCATGAGGGGTTGAGTCTCGGAATCGAGATTGCGGTGATAGCCGCCTACCACGCTGCGCGAATGCAAATGCCGGTAGCGAGTTGCGAAGCGGGCTCTTTAACACCCATGGCTGTTATTGGCATGGGGAGTTTCGGCGCCAAAGAATGTGGGTATTATTCCGATGCTGACCTGTTTTTTGTCTACGATTGCCCGAAGAATTGCCGGCAGTGCGCGAAATACGCGGGCGAAATTGCCCAACAAACACTAAAACTATTATCGAGTTTGGGGGAGGAACCCTCCTTAAATGTCGATGCAGGTTTGCGTCCGGAAGGGAAAAACGGTCCACTTGCCCGCAGTATGCACAGTTTCCGTGACTATTATGAACAATGGGCGAAAACGTGGGAGTTCCAGGCTCTTCTTAAGGCACGGCATGTTGCGGGAGACGATAATCTCGGGAAACGTTTTATGGAACTTATTGATCCGTATCGTTACCCAGAAATATGCGACGGCGAACGCATTATCAATGTCAGAAAAATGAAAATCCGTGTGGAAAAAGAGCGTATTCCGGGCGGGGTGCCAGCCAGAGATCACATGAAACTCGGCCCGGGCGGAATGTTGGATGTGGAGTGGACTGTGCAGCTTTTCCAAATGATGCACGGGGCGCGTGTGCCGGAACTTCGCACAACGTCAACATTGCGCGCCTTGTCTGCCCTTAAGGAACATAAAATTATTGATGAGGAAACCTACATGGTGTTGTATCGTGCCTGGAGTCTTTCGGCGACCTTGCGGGACGCGAGGTTCCTTGCCACAGGCAAAACGGGGAAACGTATGGAAGCAATGCCAACCCACCCGGGGGAGCTTCAACGGGTTGTGTCGATTCTTAACTTTCCTACGTCGCGCGAACTATTGGAAGAACGAGCGCGCGCTGTGCGTTTGGCTCGCACAAAAGTTGTGGAGTTGTTCTTCGGCTACACGTCCCAAAGCGAAGATTCCTAAATATCGCGTAGCCTTTAATGCCATCGGCACTGATGTCACCCATAGCGAGCTGCTGGATAATGAGTGTTGGGTTGTGGGCAAATTGGAGAATTTAGGTGAGTCACATGCGCGTCGTGGTGGTTTTGCGCGTGCTGGCTTCGGAATACAGGTGCCGATTTGGCGAAACCATGAAAAGGTGGGCTTGTGGTTACGATATATAATCGCAACCACAAGCCCACACGACTACATAGTTGTAAGAGTCAAGGCTACATGGAGTAGTAGAGTTCGAACTCGTAAGGATGGGGGCGTGCCCGCAGGGGTGTTACTTCCGTGTCCATCTTGTAGTTAATCCACGCCTGAATGAATTCTTCCGTAAAGACATCGCCTTCCAAAAGGTATTCGTAATCGTTGGCGAGCGCCTCAAGTGCTTCTTCCAGAGAAGCCGGAACCTGCTCGATAGCTGCGTGTTCTTCCGGGGGAAGTTCGTAAATATCTTTATCGATGGGTTCGGGGGGTTCAATGCGGTTACGGATACCATCGAGCCCTGCCATGAGCTCCGCAGAGAACGCCAAATATGGGTTCGCCATCGGATCGGGAACACGGAATTCAACACGCTTTGCCTTAGGTGAGGAACCCGTGACGGGAATACGAATACATGCGCTACGGTTGCGTGCGGAGTACACAAGGTTAATCGGCGCTTCAAACCCGGGAACCAGGCGTCGATAGGAGTTAATCGACGGGTTGGTGAAGGCCACAAGTGAACGTCCGTGCTTCAACAATCCTCCGACGTACCAGCGCGCAATATCAGATAATCCGCCATATCCGCGTTCATCGTGGAATAGGGGTTCGCCGTTTTTCCACAGGCTCATATGGCAGTGCATACCGGAACCTGCCTGCCCGTAAAGTGGCTTTGGCATGAAGGTTACGGTTTTGTTGCACATATCTGCGGTTCTGCGGATAACGTATTTAAATTTCATGAGGTCGTCTGCAGCGGCGCGTAAACTGTTGAAACGATAGTTGATTTCTTGCTGGCTTCCGCTTCCGACTTCGTGGTGTGCGCGCTCGACCTGAAGACCGACCGCTGTGAGGTTGTGGCACATGAGATCACGTATATCTTCGAAGGAATCTGTTGGTGCGACGGGGAAGTAGCCACTTTGGCTCGGAATCTTGTAGCCCAGGTTCCCCTCGTCTTCTTTGCGGTTGGAGTTCCAGAAACCTTCGTCGGAATCAACAAAGTAGGTGCTGTGGTTTGCTGTGACCTGGTAGCGTACATCGTCGAAAATATAGAATTCTGCTTCTGCGCCGAAATACACAGTGTCTGCAATACCGGTTGACTTGAGGTAGGCTTCGGCGCGGGTTGCGACGTTGCGCGGATCGCGTTCGAAATGCTCATCCGTAAAGGGATCGACCACGTGGAAATTCATTACGAGTGTTGGGCTTGAGCGGAAGGGATCAATGAATGCGGATGAAGGATCGGGGAGGAGCTTCATATCTGATTCTTGAATTGAAGTGAATCCGCGTATTGAAGAACCGTCGAACATGAAACCTGCATTGAGATTATCCACAGTAGCTTCGTTTGCGGGCATTGAGAAATGTTGCATGACGCCGGGCAGATCACAGAAACGAATATCGAGGAACTCGATGCCGTTATCCGTATCTGCAATATAAGCTGCGACTTCTTCCACTGAGGAGAACATAACGCGGGAACCTTTCGGATAAAACCCTATGGGGCAGGGCACTTGTCCATATTTTACTCTGAAGTGGGTAGCCAGTGCCGAGTTGTACACAGGGTGTGGCGAGCATAATTGGCTACCTGTGGATAAGAAAAAAATCCTTTGGACTTTTCTCATAGTCTTGTGGAAGCGCAATCTTCTAGAAAAAGAATGTGTTGTATGCGTGTTTTACGGTTCGTTTTACGGCGGGTTTTCGCCGGATTTCCATCGATTCTATGTAAGGAGGTGTTGTGAAATGTTGCACTCTTTTGTGTGTGTTCACAGTACGACGACGGGGCCACCGCGATGGTGACCCCGTAACCTCAACTTGGCTTTGTTAGCCTACGTTTAACGCATAGAACGACGTCCTGCGCGCGGGTTCGTCGGATCAATTCCCTTAGGAATATTGAGGGCGTTTTTACTTAGGGCTTCAAGGCGTTGAGAAAGAGCGGACACTTCGCCGGGGCTAATTTGATTCTTGAGGCGCTTAATTGCCTTTTCGAGCTTGGGCAGAGGAACCTGACCTTCGTCGTTACCTGCATAAATAACGTGAATAGGTGCGTTTGCGGAGATACGACGAAGTGCGCGACGTTCGTCGTCAACAAGTTTTTGTACGCGGTTGATAGGTCCTTCAGTAACGAGGACAACGCCTGGACGTCCAACGATACGGAACACAAAATCTTGGGTACGTGGGTTAATGCGAACGGGTTCATTTTGCTTGACCCAGGAGCCACGCATGGAGTCAATAATTGCGGTGACTGCGCCCGGCATGCCTTCAATCTGTGCATAACTTGCCTTGCGTACGCCACGAGTCAAAATAACAAGGGGGGTGAGAACCATAAGAAGTATGCCGATAATGGACCATGAAATCCAGCTTTGGGTAGCTGCGGCGATGCCCAAAGCGATAGCAAGGACGAGAATTGCGCCCCCGAGCATAAGCCATCCGATTTTCGGATAGGTTTTCTTCGTTATCTTGTAAGCATCACGGAAAGTTTTAAACATTCCGGGTTTCTTAGATTTTTTGGCTTTCTTGTCCTTCGCCATGCTCTTCCTTCCATATGTCACTTCTGTGAATTCTAGTGGAAAAGTCTGAGTAATGCTCTATCTAGCGCCCAAATCAAACATTTTTCACACTGGAGGCATTTCGCGACCGCAAAAAATGTGGTAAGAGAGGGAAAACTATGAGACGAATCAGGTGTCGACGAGGCCGAAGCGTTGAAACAATTTTACTGTGTGGCTTTGCAATAGGTCTATATTTAGGTTTGTCGTGGGGAATATTGACGATGCCTTCTCAGGGGAGGGACAGTGAAACCACAGCAGTTGAGCATCGGACATTTCGTCCGCAGGGTACACAAGATTCACGAGTAACCCGAGCTACGCAGGGTTCGCAAATTTCGCGGGATTCGCAAGGTTTGCAAAGTTCGGGGGATTCACAAGGTTCGCGGAGCTCTCGAGATTCGCAAAGTTTGCAGGATTCTCGGGGTTCTCGGGGTTCGGAAGGTTCGCAAGCCTTAAGACCGTCACAAAATGCGTGTAAAAACGGTGCAAAATGCGCTTTGTACACGGACGGTTCGCCCCAACATATTGCTCAGCAGTTACTGGCCAGCTTAGATACTGCTTTTACACAGGGGCCTGAATTCGTTAAGGATGTTATTGGGGAAGGGAACGACGAATATTTGCGCAATATTTCGTCGTTCTTGGAAGCGCATCCGGTTGCTGAAGTGAAAACGGTTGTGCGGGATGCTATGTGGCAAGATGCCGGAAAATTGATGGTGTTTTCAGTCCAGGAAAAGTTGCGTTTTCGTGATGGAAAAGTGGTTCCTGAACAACGCCAGCAATGTTCCTTGTGGACGTTAAACAAAAGTGAGCGGCGTGTTCATGCGGTCGAGCCGTGTCCGTAGTGGTACTTGTGTCAGCGTATCTGTTGGGGTGTGCGTGCGCATGAGGCGTGTGCGTGTGGTTGAGCCTTCAAAACGTTCGCAACACTTAAGAACTCCAAGAACGCTTGAGGCTTGTGCGTCTGGTTGAGCCGTGCCAATAAGCGATGTGTCTGTAATGCTGAGGAGGTGGGATAAACCTACGGAGAGAACGCGTACATTTATTGATAGTAGAAATAAGAATATGTGCCGTTAAGAAATAAAGTATCGCACAATCAAGCAGGATTGTTGATGTGCGATACTGGCGAAATGTATCGAGCATTTCTGTAACATTTGGGCTTTGTAAACAATAAGTGTGGTGTGAGTTGAGGATTCAACTCACACCACACTTAGAGTATGTACATGTATCGCTACCGCACGTTTATGCTTTTATGCGTTAGCTTCGCAGGTTGTGCGAAGACACATGCATATTGTGGATATTTTTACAGATCTCCGAGGAAGTCTGCTTCTTCAACACGCTTCTTGAAGTCCTTGAGGAAGCGTCCTGCGTCGGCGCCGTCAACCAAACGGTGATCGTAGGTGATTGCCGGGTACAGGTAGGAGCGAATACCGATGGTTTCGTTACCATCCGCATCCTTCACAATGCCTGGTTCACGCATAATTCCACCGATGCCAAGAATGGCAACTTCTGGCATATTCAACACCGGGGTATCGAACATAACGCCGTTGGAGCCGGTGTTTGTAATGGTGAATGTGCCACCTGTCAGTTCATCGGCACCAGCGGAGCCTTCACGAACCTTAGCTGCAAGGCTGTTGATCTGACGTGCAATTCCTGCAATGTTCAAATCTCCAGCATTCTTGATAACGGGAACGAAGAGGCCCTTCGGCGTATCAACAGCAATACCAATGTTTTCGTAGTCGAAGTATTCGACGTCCTTATCCTTGATAGTTGCGTTGAGCTTCGGATGGTTCTTCAAAGTATCAACAGCTGCCTTGACGAAGAACGGCAAGTAGGTCAACTTGGTAGCTTCACGCTTCTGGAAGTCGGCCTTATTCGCTTCACGGATCTTAACCAGCTTCGTAACATCAACCTTAATCACCGTGGTGAGCTGAGCAGATGTCTGCAAGGATTCGACCATACGGCTGGCAATAACCTGACGCAGGCGAGTCATCTTCTGGGTTGTTCCACGGAGCTTTGCTGCATCTGCGGACGGAGCTACAGGAGCCTTCTTTGCCGGAGCAGGAGCAGGAGCGACCGGAGCAGGAGTGGCTGCTGCATCTGCCACAGCCTTAGCCTTTGCGGCTGCTTCTTCAACATCCTGGCGACGGATACGTCCACCAACACCGGAACCTTGAACGTTGCTGAGGTCAACATTGAGATCCTTAGCAAGCTTGCGGACAATCGGGGTGATGTAAGCATCAGGTTCTGTGTAGCCCGTTGCGCGAGCCGCAGGAGCTACGGGTGCTGCAACGGGAGCGGGGGCGGCTGGAGCAGGAGCCGGTGCGGGAGCTGCTACTGGTGCCGGTGCTGCAGGGGCAGGAGCTGCGGGCGCTGCGCCGTCGCCAATAAGGGCGATAACGGTATCAACAGCAACCGTTTCATCTTCCTGAACCATAATCTTCTGAAGCACGCCACTTGCAGGAGCTGGAACTTCGGAATCGACCTTATCTGTGGAAACTTCAACGATAGGATCGCCTTCTTCGACGGTATCTCCTTCAGCAACCAACCAGGAGGTAACGGTTCCTTCGTTTACGGATTCGCCAAGAGCGGGCATCTTCACCTCAACGCCAGCGGTTGCCGGAGCTGGGGCGGGAGCTACAGGAGCTACCGGAGCCGGTTCAGGTGCCGGTTCAGCAACAGTAGCAGGAGCAGGTGCGCTAGTCCCAACTCCGCTTCCGTCGCCAATGTAGGCAAGAACCGTACCGACTTCAACTTCTTCATCTTCTTGAACAAGAATCTGTTCAAGAACACCTTCAGCAGGCGAGGGAACTTCGGAATCTACCTTGTCTGTGGAAACTTCAACAATAGGTTCATCCAAAGAAACAGTATCGCCAACTTCCTTAAGCCAAGCAGTGACGGTTCCTGTTGTGACTGATTCGCCGAGAGCCGGCATCTTAATGGGTTCTGACATATATTTTTTCCCTCGTTCTTTCTAGTGATTATGGAGTGGCTTACCGGCAAGCGCCAAAGCAGCTTCACCGATTGCTTCGTTCTGAGTTGGGTGAGCATGGATGAGGCCATCGAAGTCCTTTGCGTAGGCTTCCCAAGCAACCATGAGTTCACCTTCACCAATTTGTTCGGACATGCGAGCACCAATGGCGTGGAAGCCAACAATGGGGCCGTCCTTCACGCTGACGAGTTTCACGAAACCGTTAGCGCCGAGCATCTGAGACTTACCGTTACCGGTGAGGTTGAAGGAGGCGGCAACGATGTTTTCCTTGCCGTACTTTTCTTCAGCCTTATCCTGGTTCAAACCAACGGATGCGATTTCAGGTGTGCAGAAGGTGACGCGTGGAATGTAATCTTCGTTAATAACCTTCGGATTCAAACCGGCAATATCTTCTGCAACGAAAATGCCCTGGAGGAAGCCACGATGAGCAAGCTGAAGGCCAGGAACAATATCGCCGACGGCGTAGACGCCCGGGACGTTTGTTTGAAGGCGTTCGTTGGTGAGAACAAATCCGCGATCCATTGCGATGCCCTGCTCTTCGTAGCCAAGATTTGCGGTGGAAGGACCGCGCCCGATGGCAATCAAGAGGTAATCAGCTTCGAATGTCTTACCGTCCTGAGTGAAGACCTTAACGCTGTTGGGCGTTTGCTCGAGATGATCGAACATTGTTTTCGTCGCGAATTTGATACCGCGCTTGCGGAACTGACGTTCAAGGTTCTTGGAGATTTCGGGATCTTCATTGGGAACCAAACGTGGCAAACCTTCAATAATTTGAACTTCTGCTCCATAAGAACGCCATGCGGAAGCAAATTCAACGCCGATAACGCCACCGCCAAGAACGATGACAGAACCGGGGGCTTCATGCATGTTTAATGCTTCTGTGGAGGTAAGGACACGCCCGGTGATTTCCTGCCCGATTGTCTTGGAGAAGGATCCGGAGGCGAGAACAACATGCTTACCCTTGTAGTGAACACCGTTTGCTTCAATGGTGTCTTTTGCGACGAGGCGTCCCCAACCGGAAATAAGATCAACGTTACGAGACTTAACAAGACCCGTTAAGCCCTTGAACATCTTGTCGATAACGCCATCCTTGTAAGCATTCAAGGTTGGCATATCAATACCTTCAAAGCTACCCTTCACGCCAACACTTGCAGCCTCACGCATTTCGTCTGCAATTTCAGCTGCGTGGAGGAGCGCTTTGGTAGGGATACAACCACGATGTAAACATGTACCGCCGAGTTTATCGGCTTCAATAAGCGCAACTTTCATGCCCAACTGACCGGCGCGCAACGCGGTGGCGTATCCACCACTACCGCCACCTAGAATAACGATGTCATATTCTTTCGTTTCTGCCATGCGAATCCCTTCCCTGAAAAAATGTTTTTGAGCATAGAAGCTCTGCCTAAAAGTGTAATCAAAGTAGCGTTATTTTGTTACCTGTATCGCAATAAGCGCATTGATGTCATTGTAGACTTCAGCCATGCGATTCTTTTCACGAAAAAAACGTACCTCAGATAATATAGAACTTCCTCAACGCAAACACGTCGTCGTCCATCTTCGTGAGTTTGTGGAAACCCGTGAGGGCGTGGAAGCCTATTTTGAAACGGAAACCCCTCGTGAATCTGCGGCAATTTTGTGTGTTGCCCGCAGTGGGGAATGGACAAGGCGCCGAGTGAATGGAATTAAAGAGGCCGCCTCAATTGCTCACGAAATCGGCGTACCTCTCTATGAAATTGTGAAGGTCGGATACCCGGAATCAATGCGTCACTGGAACGCCACGCATCGTTCTTAAAAGATTGTGCGACGGCGTGCGTGTGTAAGTTCCGCGGAGGTTGCTTCGCAAGTGGAGATTAATCGTGTGTTGTGGTGTACGTGCGTAGTCTCGCGCCCAGGGTGCATAAATATTCAATGGGATATATAATGGGTGCTTTAGTAGGAAATATGTCATGCACGTTGCTATTGTCCGGAAATGAACAGAAATAGGATGTCGTGTGGAACGAGTTAAATGTGAAATAATTCGCGACAAACGAAGGTCGGCTAGCGGGTTGCCCCTTATTTTCCTTATTATTCTCGCTACAGGCTCGCTTATTTTCGCTTGGCGTGGCATCGTGAATGCAACACTTGATTTTCAACTGGGTAATGTTTCCACATCTATCACAACACTTGTCGCGGCTACAGTGTGGTTGCTCGCGGCCACCGGAGCACTGCACAACGGGCGTCGCATGAGGTGGATTTCCGGGTGTGGATGGTTCGTCAATGTTGTGTGCGCAGTTATTGGGGGAATAAAACCGGAATTATTTGACCGCGTGAACCCCTGGTTTGAAGCCGGAAGTACCTATTTTTATCTCCCCACAGTTGGTGCGATTCTTGCCCTCGCGTGGCTCATTTGGTCGCGCCCGGCACATCACGCACTTCGCAATGTGTAAACTTCGCAATGGTTAACCGGGCTTGAAGTAATACCGTTTGAAATAATGGGTGTTGTTGAAGTAACGTGCTTGAAGCAATGGCGCTCAAGTAACGAATGCGTTTGAACAAAGCGTGAGTTGTCAACGTGCGTGGGCCAAAAAGCGAAAAATAGTACTAGGGGTTGAAGCAATAAATGCACAATGCTCGACGCCATTACGTCGAGCATTGTTTACTTATCTATTTACCTACGTGACCCGCATTGTTTACTTGGAGTGTCACTTATTTGGAGTGTCACTTACTTGGATTGCATTGCCGCCTTCATATCTTCCGGGCCTCCACCCTTAGGATATTCTCCACGTTTGACACGCGGACGCGGTAAACGGAAACGACGCGGCGTAAATGCGCGGGAAGTCATTTGCCCGGCAAGGCGCGGCGGAACTTTTGCGTCACCAAAACGATAGGCAACAAGACGGCGAATTTTACGTGCCTTAAACCAGGCCTCCACAAACATCAGAATGATGATGGCGTACACGCTCAACACGAAAGCATTGAACTGGGCGGGAGTTCCATACTGGCCAACAACAAACATGCCAACGATCAGAACAAGCGCCATGAGTGCCATATATGAGGCGAACTGGAAACGAGCGTCGAGCGCATCACGAGCGAAAGCGCGTTCTTCACCGCGGTGCCCAATCGGCATGTTCTTAATATCGCCCTCTTTCAAGGCCTTTTGTTCACGTTCCCACTGGGCACTGTTGCGTGCGCGTTCTTCGGCACGCAGAGCCTTGCGTTCAGCTTTCGTCATCGAAACTTTATCGGGAATAATGGGTTTGCGTTTGCGCGATTCAACGTCACGTCGCTTTGGTGTGGGAGCGCCCTTACCCGGGGTGTACCCCTTAGGAAGAGCAGGTGGGGTGACCTTCTCTTCTTCCGTGTTGTTACGACTAGACTTTTTACGACCAAAAGCCATGTATGCTCCCAAAAAAATAACTTGTTTATGACGACGATGGTGCTACCCATCTTTAATCCATAAATATCTTACTGAGTCTACATGTAAAACGTCGAATTTTCGCCATTAGCCCGAATTGAAAAAGATAACGTTCTTAGACAGGCACGATTTTCTTCAAACGACTATTCTAAAGATTATGAGTCAAGAACTAACTACTATTGTAGACAAGCAGTTGCCCCTTCATCGTGAGCAACTTGAAGATTTTATCCGTATTCCTTCAGTTTCCGTCGAATCTTTCGACCAGTCGATGCTGAAAAAATCCGCTAATTTTGTTGCCGATCTTGCGCGCAAGCAGGGCTTTGACGTCGAAATAATTGAACTTGAAACAGAAGATGGACGCAAAGGACGCCCTGCGGTTCTCGCACATAAGCATGTTGGTGCGGATCGTCCAACAGTTCTTTTGTACGGACACCACGATGTTCAGCCCGAAGGCACCCTGGAAGGATGGGATCAAGAAGATCCTTACGAACCCGTGGAACGCAACGGTCGCTTGTACGGGCGTGGCGCGGCGGATGATAAAGCTGGCGTAATGATGCACTTCGGGGCGCTGGAAGCTCTCGGCGATGATCTCAACGTGAATGTCACTCTCTTTATTGAGGGCGAAGAAGAAGTTGGTTCACCCACATTCCATGCCTTTTTGGAAAAGTATAAGGATCGTCTGGAATCCGACGTGATGGTTGTGGCAGATGCTGCGAATTGGCAGGTCGGAATTCCGGCATTAACCGTAATGTTGCGTGGTGTTGTTCGCCTCGAAGTGAATGTTCGTACGTTGAATCACGGTATTCACTCTGGGCTGATGGGTGGCCCGGCAATTGATGCCGTGACGGCAATGTCCCACATTATTGCTTCTATTCACGACGAAAATGGTGACGTCCGCGTCGAAGGTCTCGATGGTTGGGAACATACGGATGTTGATTATCCGGAAGAAACGTTCCGCCAGGATGCATCAATTCCTGATCAGGTTCAGTTGCTCGGTAGTGGCTCTATTACGTCAACGTTGTGGACGAAACCGCATGTTTGCGTCGTTGGAATGGATGTAACACCAACAAGCCACGCAACCAACACTCTTGCTCCAACATGTAAGGCGTATCTTTCCTTGCGTGTCGCGCCAGGGCAGAACACGCATGAAGCTGGTGAAGCGCTTGCTCGCCACGTGAAAGCACATGCTCCCTGGGGTGCCATTGTGGAAACAACGGTTGCAGAGGATGGCCCCGGTTTCTTGGTGGACACCAGTTCTCCATACATCCAGGTTGCTCGTGATGCTTTCGAGGAAGCCTGGGGGCATAAGTCTGTTGATATTGGAGCCGGCGGGTCAATCCCGTTCGTCGCCGATTTGGCAGAAGTATTCCCGAACGCAGCTATTCTTATTACGGGTATTGAAGATCCTGATACTCGTGCACATGCGCACAACGAGTCTCTCGATTTGGGAGATTGGCGTAACGCTATTTTGGCTGAAGCCTTGATGCTCAAGAAGATTGGTGAAACCAAGTAGTGCATTTTCCATGCGCAACAAGCGCCCGGGCATTCTTTGATATTTCCTAACAGAAAGAAGACTATGCGAAAAATACTTGCCACTTCACTCGCCACTCTCATGGCGTTCGCGTTGACAGCTTGCTCATCGGCTAGTAAGTCTGCAAAAGCTACGAATAATCCGTCGCAAAGCTCGCAATCTCAAAAGTCCACTGAGAAACCTGAAATCGTGTACACAGATAAGGGTATGCCGGGATTAAAGGGCGAAGGTGCGGATACGCTTCTTGATTTTTCTGTGGCAGATAAAAAAGCTCCGGAAAAACTGACGGTGAAAAGCGTGGAGAAAGGCTCCGGCGCTGTTGTTGGTGAGAATGCTAGCGTGAAAGTGAACTACGTTGGGCAAGTGTGGGGAAAAGATAAGGCTTTCGATTCTTCATTTAAACGCGGGCAATCTATCTCTTTCCCACTTTCGCAAGTTATCCCTGGGTGGACGTATTCTCTAGAAAAAGCCCATGTTGGCGACAAAATCATTGTCTCTGTTCCTGCTGAGTTAGGTTATGGACCTCAGGGAGGTAGCGCCCAGGCAGGAATTGGGAAAGATGACGTTATTGTTTTTTACGTTGAGGTTCTTGGATCTTGGAATCCTTCATCTGCCGGGCAAAAAGATGCCACAGTTGAAATCTCGCCTGAGAATCTTCCCGTTTCCTACGAAGGTGCGGTTGGTGAGCCGGTAACAAAACTCAAAGTGAAAGACGGTCAGGAAAAGCCTGGAGAAATTCAGGTAAAGGTGATAGCGAGAGGGCATGGAAATCCTCTGCCCGAACAGGGAACATATGTTCTCCAGTTCGCAGTGGCAGCCTGGGATAACGACCCTGATTACATCGAAAATACCTGGCAGCCGACAAAGAAAGAAGTTCCGAGTGGTGCCAGAGAATTCCCCAGTTCTCAAGAACTCTTTAAGAAACTCGCAGGAATTCCAGAAGGGTCCCGTGTGCTCATTACAGCGCCTTCACCAGATCCGTCAAAACCCGATAAAGCTATTGCGGTTGTTGCCGATATTCTCTGCTTCTACTAGGGGCTAAAACATCGAAACATGTTGGCCGGTGGTGTCTAAGACACCACCGGCCAACATGTTTCGGGGCATAGGACTAAATCGTAGGTTTTCGGCGTATTGGCCAGAACGTGTTGTTTTTTGCTGGGTTTTCGTTGGTATGGTGCGGGAAAGTTGGGTTCGCTGTTAGTTTGGTTTATGGTGAGTTGATTTAAGTTAATATTTCCGGGTGCAGAAAATCTTGGTACATAGAGAAAAGATAAACTGTGCCGGCTTGCTACTATGGTGAAATGCTTGCCAATGTGTGAGAGGTGAAAAAACCGCCAGTTTATACGCGGGCTCCGTCGTCCCAAGGATCGGTGTCGGAGTGTTTAGGTGCGCTACAAAATACGGCAACAACAGCCCCGAATACAGCAAGAATTCCGCCACATGCGGTAATAGTTGTAGAGGAAAAAAGTAAACCGCTACCGCTGAGCAACGCAATAATCGCACCCACTATACATCCAATCCAAGCGGGAAGCGCCCACCTGTTGCCCGAGGGAAGGGGAGTTGAAAATTCAGCTCGTGCTTCTTCTTCAAAAAACTCATCTGTATCAAATTCGGGTTCTTCGGCGGGAATCCAGTCGCGTGGACCACCTAATGGCGTAGTGGTATCTGGTGTCCAGTTTAGCGACCCGAGCGACGACGTTTCGCCCTCGCTTAAATCTCGCTCGCAGCGTTTCCAGATATCATCGGCGTGCTTATCTTCCATAAAAAACCATCATAGCCGTTATACTGGCTGTGGGAAGATTTCCTATCAGGCTAATTTGGAAGGTTAAAGATGACTGTTCGCCGTGTTGCTCTTCTTACCGCAGGTGGATTTGCCCCCTGCCTGTCCTCCGCAGTGGGAGGGTTAATTGAACGTTACACAGAAGTAGCGCCCGATGTTGAAATTATTGCTTATCAGTATGGATATCACGGTCTGTTGACAGGCAATTATGTCAAGATTACCGACGAAGGTCGCAAGCAAGCGAAGATTCTCCACAATTACGGCGGAAGCCCCATCGGTAATTCTCGTGTAAAGCTCACCAACGCTAAAGATCTTGTTAAGCGTGGACTTGTTGAGGAAGGCGTGAATCCGCTCGAATTCGCCGCGAATCGTTTGCGTGAAGATGGCGTTGACGTTCTCCACACGATTGGTGGCGACGATACCAACACCACCGCAGCTGATTTGGCGCACTACCTTGAGGATAACGGCTATCACATGACGGTGGTTGGCCTTCCCAAGACAATCGATAACGATATTATTCCGATTCGTCAGTCGCTGGGAGCATGGACTGCAGCTGAAGAAAGTTCACTTTTCGCTCAGCACGTGATTGGTGAGCATCGTTCCAACCCGCGTATGCTTATTGTTCACGAAGTAATGGGCCGTAACTGTGGTTACCTCACCGCTCAGGCCGCAAAGAACTATCATGACTGGGTGGGCAAGCAGGAATGGGCTCCGGCTCTTGGGCTCACCAAGGAACGCTGGGATGTTCACGCAGTATTCCTCCCCGAAATGAAGATTGATCTTGAAGCGGAAGCAAAGCGTTTGAAGGCCGTCATGGACGAAATTGGCAACGTCAACATTTTCCTTTCCGAAGGTGCAGGCGTTGATGAAATCGTGGCAGAAATGGAAGCATCTGGCGAAGAAGTTCCGCGTGATCCCTTCGGCCATGTTCGCCTCGACGATATTAACCCGGGTGCATGGTTCGCCAAGCAGTTCGCAGCCAAGCTCGGTGCCGAAAAGGTGATGGTTCAGAAGTCCGGCTACTTCTCCCGCGCATGGCACGCCAATGCTGAAGATCTGCGCCTCATTAAGGGCATGGTTGATTTGGCTGTGGATTGTGCGCTGGGCGATAAGTCCGGCGTGATTGGGCACGATGAAGAAAACGGAGATGTTTTGACAAACATTGCCTTCGCCCGCATTAAGGGCCACAAGGCTTTCGACATCACCCAGCCCTGGTTCCAGGACACGATGAAGTCCATCGGTCAGGAAGTTAAGGGCCACTAAAACATACGGTGCGATGGGGGACAGGTGTTATACACGATAGTCAACCGTCGTAAACCCACAATTAAAATCAAAACCAATCTAGGATAACGAATCTGGATAACAGGTTCAGCAGTTGTTCCACGCTGTCCTTAAAGGGCAGGGCAAGATGCCACAGCGGCATGGCAATAACTGAAGTGGGGCGTTTCGAATGTGAGAAACATCGGGACGCCCCTCTTTTTGTGTTCATTCAAGAAAAAACCGGGAAAAAACGTTAGTATTGAACGCATGTTTCAGGACGATAATTCAGTCATTACATCCCTTGCCCAGACGTGGCGTAACAAACCGGCGAAACATCAGCCGTGCTACGAAGATCCCAAGCACCTCAAAGAGGTGACGGATTACCTTCGCACTATGCCACCCCTTGTTTTTGCGGGCGAATGTGACCAGTTGAAAGGCCAAATCGCCAACGCGCAAAAGGGCGAGGCGTTTATGCTTTTCGGTGGGGATTGTGCGGAATCTTTTGAACACACCACGGCAGACCGTATCGGCAATAAGGTCCGCACCATTTTGCAGATGGCCGTTATTTTGACGTATGGCGCGTCTGTTCCCGTCGTAAAAATTGGACGCATGGCCGGCCAGTATTCCAAACCCCGTTCTTCAGATACGGAAACGATTGATGGCGTAACTCTTCCGTCGTACCTTGGGGATTCTATTAACGGTTTCGATTTTACTCCTGAGTCGCGGTTACACGATCCGGAACGTTTAACGAAAGCGTACTTGTATTCTGTTTCTACGTTGAACCTTGTTCGTGCGTTTACGCGAGGTGGTTTCGCGGATTTGCGTAACGTCCACAAGTGGAATCAGGGTTTTGTGTCCAATCCGGCTTATGAGCGTTATGAGAATATGGCCTCGGAAATTAATCGTGCCATGAAGTTTGTTCACGCTTCGGGTATTGAAGGGCCGGAACTTAAGCAAACACAGATTTATTCTTCGCACGAAGCATTGGTGATTCCTTTTGAAGAGGCGCTGATGCGTATTGATTCGCGCACGCGCACGCCGTACTTTACTTCCGCGCATTTTCTGTGGATTGGTGAGAGGACGCGCGGTATCGATGATGCTCACGTGGAAATGTTCTCTCACGTGAGGAACCCGATTGGTGTGAAGTTAGGGCCGACGACGAACCCCGATGACGTTTTGCGTTTAATTGATAAGCTCAATCCCGACGGTGAAGAGGGTAGGCTGACGTTCATTACGCGTATGGGTGCGGGAACTATTCGTGAGGCGATGCCCAAGATTGTTGAAGCGGCCAAGAAGGATGGGCGTCCCGTAACGTGGGTGTCTGATCCGATGCACGGAAATACGATTAAGGCGTCGAATGGTATTAAGACCCGGCGTTTTAACGACATTATGGATGAAATTCGTGGTTTCTTTGAGGTCCATGAGGTATTGGGTACACACCCTGGCGGTATTCACGTGGAGCTCACTGGGGATGACGTAACAGAAATTCTTGGCGGTAGTGAGGAAATTCTTGAAGATACGTTGGCGGAACGCTACGAATCTTTGGTTGATCCGCGCTTGAACCATCAGCAGTCCCTGGAGGTCGCCTACCAGATTGCGGAGATGTTGCGGGAGTTCCACCTATAGGGGAGGGCTCGTAGTTTCAAAAGCGTTGCTATCCGCCCCACGGCATGCCACCGCTAAATGTAATTAATTTTCGCGAGATAATTTCGCCGTATACTGCGCGTCCTTAGAACCGGAAATACGAGCTGTCATCAACTGATAAGAATCCATCTTTTCATTCTTAACAAAAAATCTAGGGCGTCGGTAACTATGGCGCAATTCGCAACGTCACCGAATCACCCGTGCGCGCATTTTTCCCAGCTGCCGGCTGGGTGAGGATAACACGCCCAGAAGATTTCGAATCACCCGTTTTTTCCGTGACGGTGTTGGCCACTAGCCCTTTCTTTTCTATCATTTTGCGAGCTTCGCTAACGGTTTGTCCTTTTACGTCAGGAACAACAACCGTATCTTGGCGCGTTGACTGAATATAGGCGACACCCACACCAACACCAGTTGCGAGAAGAAGAAGCCCGCTATGTGCGAGCACTGAACGGAAAATTTTACGACGAGGTTTTGCCCTTTTCCTTGTGGGGGTGAGAGTTTCCGTGCCTGTGGGAAGATTGCGGGCAGATGGGTGGACTACGGGTGGTATGGAGCCGGGTGCGGATCTCGGCGTAAATTCCGGTGCGGAACCCGGCTCAGATTCTGGTGTAGAACCCGGCGCAAGTACAGGTGTTTCGTGTTGAGGCTGCAGGAGCGGGACACGCATCTTAAGAATTTCAGGTTCAATGCTCTCGTGCACATTTTTAAGCGCGCGCAAAGCAACCGTAGCATTGTGTGGACGTCTCGAAACATCCTTAGCCGTCCACAATCCAATAAGCGAATCAATAGTTTTCGGAATCCACGAAACGGTATCAGTCACCCGCGGTATATCCTGATTTCTGTGCATACGGGCCGTTGCCTCCATGCTTTCGCCAAGAAAAGGCGGGCGCCCCATGAGCAACTCATAGAACAAAATACCTTCAGAATATATATCCGATGCAGGGCTAGCAGTCTCACCATCTAAAATTTCCGGTGCGCAATAGGCGACGCTTACCATCCTAGGAGCCTGTGCCGTCGTCGTAAAAGAAACGGGGCGGGCAAGGCCGAAGTCGGCGAGAAGAAGGAGTGGCATTGGGGCGTCGCTATGCCACGAGCTTGGCAGGGGAGCGTCCAAAAGAATATTGTCGGGTTTAATATCGCGGTGAATAATTCCGGCGCGGTGCGCGGTGGAGAGCCCCTGGAGGTTTTGTTCCATAAGGTTGAGGACGTGGCCGAGGGGGAAGGTGCCCAGGCGGCGCAATTCCTGGCGAAGATTGGGGCCGGGGATGTATTCCATGACGATATATGCTTGGCCCTGCCAGTAGCCGCGGTCGAAAATGTTGACAATGTGAGGATTGGATAGGGACGCAATGGCGCGAGCCTCTCGATCGAAACGCGCCTCAAAATCAGGGTGCCCCGAATAATTGTCTCGAATGGCCTTGAGGGCGACGTCGCGTCCCAGGCGTGAATCGTGGGCCAGCCAGATGTGTGCCATGCCTCCGGATGCGAGCGGGGAACGCAGAACGTAGCGTCCGTCAACCGTTGTTCCGGGGGTGAAAGAATGCATAGTTTTAGGATACGTGGTAAATGGGTGGCGTGAGGCGTTATCCAGGTGTGTGTACGGTTTGAGATGAGAGGCTACGTAAGTCGTGGCTTGAAAGTGCTTGACGTTAGAGTTGCGTCATCTTCTTGACGCTAGAGTTGCGAAACTGCTCTGAGCACTCGGAGGACGAATTTTTGTGTGGATGGGTAGGCGCCGTCGTTCTGGAGTGACCGTAAGCCCTGGTAGTAGGCGGCAATGGCGTTGTGTGTGGAGTCTGTATGCCGTTGCAGATATCGAAGGATTGCGACGCCTGCGGTTGCGTTGTCTCGCGGCGAATACATATTAAGTGGGCGCCCCACCATTTTCTCTGCCCAAGAAACCGCCCCGGGAAGAAGTTGCATGGGGCCAATTGCGCCTGTATCCGAGACCTTGGCGGGATCGAAACCGGATTCTATATAGGCAATCCCCATGGCAAGTTTAGGGTTCACGCCCATAAGAGCTGCTGTTTGTGCGACGATTTTTTGCACTTCTGGACGGGATGGAAGATTTTCTTGCTGAAGTTGTGCTCGTAATTCTTCGACGCTGAAGAGGGGCGTGTGGGTGGCCTTCGCTTCCATAAGGAGGGCACGTCGTTGTGAAGAGTTCATAGGAACCTCTTCCTTGTTCTTGTGCGCGAGTTGCGCGGGTGTGTACACAAATATCCACTAGTGACAATAGTGGATGATTGTGAAAATGTCACGCTATCGTGAAAGATGAGATGGAAGATAGTTTTGTTACGTTTGCGAAAATTGAGAAACATGGGACTTTTGGGGTGCGGTTTTGGGGTGCGTGTTATTAGGGTTTTGATAACTGTGTGTTTGGTGCGTGTTATTAGGGTTTTGCTAGATGCGTGGTGGGTGCGTGTTTAGTGAGGGTTGAGGAAGTGTAAGTGTGTGTTCAGTGGGTGCTAAGTGTGTGGGTGCGTGGGTTTAGTGCGTGGTTAGTGTGTTTAGGAAGTGCGCGACGATAGAGCATCCACTAGCTCGGTGAGAAGGACACGTGCAGGTGCGTTCATCGAAGTAAGTGCTGTGCGCGCTGCATTCTCACGAACATGAATCATCGCTTCAACCTCTGCCAGCACGCCCGTATTTCGATATAACTCACGAATGCGGGCGATATGTTCACCGTCTAAACACGTACCTTGTAAAGAAAGCAACCAGGAAAGTTCTTGAGGAGAAATTTTATCCACCAATAATGCGTAGAGAACAGTCTTTTTACCCTCGCTGACATCGTGAGCTGCGGGCTTGCCCGTCTCTTCCGGATTTCCGACAATCCCTAAAATATCGTCCCGAAGTTGAAAAGCCTCACCAAAAGGTGTTGCGAAGGCAAGAAGGTGAGTGTCAAGTTCTTCGGAAATCCCATAATGGGCGTCTCGTGAAGAAAGAGAAGGGGCATGAGGGAGGAACGCAGCGCCAGCCGTCGTCGTTGAAAGTGACGCACCTATTCGCAGAGGGAATAAGGCGGAATAGGAAACAGTTTTGTGGGTAATCACAGACCAAGCATCCGACAAAGTGGAGTGAGGGTGACATTCGGCCCGCATATCCAAATACTGGCCGACGGCAACCTCCTCATTCATATCCGATAAAAGTTCGACGGCAGCAAAGCAACCGGTTGCGAGCATTTCACGAGTCGATAGAGCGAAAATAGCGTCAGCCGCCATGATTCCCGAAGCGAGACCAAAATGCGCACTATCCCCATCCCATTGGTTACGAGAATGGCAATCGGTGAGGCTGGCGTGAGTTGTGGGAAAACCGCGACGGGTAGAGGAAGAATCGGCAATATCGTCGTGAATAAGAGTGGCAAGTTGGCATAGCTCAACAGAGGTAGCGGCGCGAACAGCTTGGGAGACGAGTTCCTCAGACGGCGTTGGACACGCGGAAAGAAGACCTGCATACACGAGCGTTGCGCGGGTACGTTTTCCACTCGACGACATGGTGATTGCCGAAGCGAAAAGCTCGTCCATAACAGGCGTACCCCAACGCCCTAACGACGCCAAGGCGCGAGAAATACAGAGATTGACGCGGGCATGGAAATCCTGGAGGTTGAGCATTCTCCTATCCTACGATGCCCAAGGCGTGACCGCTAATTCTTTCCACACCTTGTGGAGAATGTGGAAAAAAAGATATCCACAAGGCGCCGGGGATGGCAGTTATCCAGAGAAATGGGTATCAGCCAAAACGCTGAACTGCACACCTGGTGAAATACACACATGACACTGAAAAAATACATCGTTACACAACCCGAAGAAATACTCGGATTTGTTCCCTCGATGCTTGGTTTCCACCCAACCAATCACCTCGTGATCTATGGAGTGGAATGCGGAGAACACTCCCGTGCCGGTAGCGAAACACAACCCCTTATTAAGCTCAACCTTCATGAGGGAGACATAACAGAAAGAGTGCGCGAACAACTCGTGGACGCCATACGTTTATGTGCGTTCAAAAAATGTTTTATTACGGCCTACGTGCCACGAATATCAACATTTTTACACACGCCACGCGCACAGCGCGTATTCCTACTCGTTAGCGAAATATCCAAAGCAATCGCATGTATGTGGGAGGAGAAGGACCCAAAAGGATGGAGAATTGACTGCTTCATCGCGGACAAAGAAGGATACATGGACATGATGGAAGAAGAATACACAGAATGGGAAAACCTACCCAAAATAACTCATGAAGGGAAGATCATCGATATAGAAGATAACTTTGAATACGAACCGAAGCTCACCTTACGCTTAGGAAAAAGAGCGACGAGGGAAGCCGTCGAAAAATATCTCGAACCACTATGGGAGGTTAGCGACGAAGAGGTCGAGCGACAAATCGACGATATTATTCGCACACACCTTGAGGCTGAGGAAAAACAAGAAAATGAAAACGATACAGAAGAACACGACTTTCTCGACGCGAATGAAGAAAACTACAGGCGGGCAGCGTGGATGCTACGCGGATTACGCCACCACAAGATTCGAGACAAGATTCTTCACATTGCCCTCGCGCATAAACCTCTTGTTCCCCTAGCGCAGATTGATTCCATAGCGCTACTTGAAAAAACACGCAAGGAATTGCCCAATATCGACAGGGCGCGAAAAATGCGTACACTTTTGGACGACGTGGCACGAATTGCGCCCTACGGACAAGTGCAGGCGCTCGCGGGTTCGGCCTATTTATCCTGGTGGATGGGGAATATGAGCTATACGGCGGCTAGGGCGTTCGAGGCAGTAATGGAAGATCCAGATTATAGTCTTGCGCAGTTGCTGTATAAAGTCACACTTTGTGCCGCCTTGCCGCCTTGGTTGAAAGTTGACCAAGAAGATGAAGAATGTTGTGAGGCGGTCAGGCAAAGCGAAGATGGGGTTAGTTGAAAGGGGGTAATGCGTGGCGAAATGAAGTGAGCTGAAAGGTTACCGATGAGCTTGGCCCGCTTGCCGGGAGGGGGTAATGCGTGGCGAAATGAAGTGAGCTGAAAGGAACATAAGATGCCCTAAAAGGCGAGGATATTTCAGGATCACCACGTTCAGGTGTGGCGTGGGCTACTTTTTCGTTCTTTTGGAATGAAAAACGATTGGGAAACGTTTGGGTGATTGGTATATATTGTGGGATAGTTATATCTTCATTCCAAATACAGTGTGTCCCTGTGCAAGGAAAGGTCTTACGTGGCGGAAAAGAAAGCTTCGGCTAAGAAAAAAGCAGAAGAACAAGCAACTGAAGAAAAAGCAGTCGTTACGCAACAAGTTGTAGAAAAAGACGTTGAGGTCGAAAAGCCCGCACGAAAAACCTCAGCGAAAAAAACGGCCACAAAAACCGCTAAAAAGAAGGCAACTGCGAAAAAGGCAACGTCGAAGAAAGCAACATCAACGAAAAAAGCTACAGAAAAAGCTGAAAACGCAGATGAAACTGTAGAAAATGTTGAAAACGGCACAGCCACAGCCACAAAGAGCACGAAAAAAGCCAGCAAAACAGACAAGGCGGAAAAGCCCGCAAAATCAAGCGCAAAAAAGCCGAAAAAATCAACGAAGAAAAAGGTAAAGGGCGAAGATAACGCGCCCGAAGTTGAAGAAACAACGTCTACGAAAACAGCCAAAACCACGGCTAAAAAAACAGTACCAGTTGTACCTGATGAGGACGATGAATTGGATGTCGTCGTCGATGAAGATGTTGATTCAGCTGATGATGAACTCGATGATGAAGATTTAGACATCGTCGACGATGAAGACCTTGATGAAGACCTTGAAGAAGATCTTGAAGAAGACCTTGAAGAAGAAGTAGACGAGGGCGAAGAAGAGGGAGAAGAAAACGAAGAAATAGCGAAGGTTAAGGAAGAAGAAAACGAAGAAATAGCGAAGGTTAAGGAAGAAGATTCCAAACAATCCAGCAATGTTTCTCGTGGTGGATTTACCGTGAAGGATTCTGATGAATCCGATGAACCTGCGGTACGTATTCACGTGGCGGGCGCAACAGCGGACCCCGTGAAAGATTACCTGAAGCAAATCGGGCGAGTGGCATTGTTGAACGCCGCTGAGGAAGTGGAACTCGCCAAGCGTATTGAGGCAGGTTTGTATGCAACCCATCTTCTCCAAGAAGGCGATTTAGATCCCGATAATGACAAGAAATACATTCGCGAGTTGCGTGCGATTTCAAGAGATGGGCAACTAGCGAAAAACCATCTTTTGGAAGCAAATCTGCGTTTGGTTGTTTCCTTGGCGAAACGATACACAGGGCGTGGAATGCTTTTCCTGGATCTTATTCAGGAAGGAAACCTGGGGCTTGTGCGTGCGGTCGAAAAATTCGATTACGCCAAGGGATATAAGTTCTCAACCTACGCAACATGGTGGATTCGCCAAGCAATTACTCGCGCCATGGCAGATCAGGCGCGAACAATTCGTATTCCTGTCCACATGGTTGAAGTTATTAACAAGTTGGCGCGAGTCCAGCGTCAAATGCTTCAGGAACTTGGCCGTGAACCAACCACGGAAGAGCTCGCTAAAGAACTCGATATGACGGAAGAAAAAGTCGTTGAAGTTCAAAAATATGGGCGTGAACCAATTTCCCTCCACACACCACTTGGAGAGGACGGAGATAGCGAATTCGGTGATCTTATTGAGGACTCTGAAGCTGTTGTTCCGGCAGACGCAGTGGGCTTCACGCTCTTGCAAGAACAGCTCGGGCGCGTACTGGACACACTGTCCGAACGCGAAGCCGGTGTTGTGTCTATGCGTTTTGGTCTTACCGACGGCCAGCCACGAACACTCGATGAAATTGGGAAGGTTTATGGCGTAACTCGTGAGCGAATCCGCCAGATCGAATCCAAGACAATGAGCAAGCTACGCCACCCAAGCCGTTCTCAGGTTCTGCGCGACTATCTCGATTAAAGTTCTACGCGACTACTTCGATTAAACGCGATGAGTCCGTCAACGCGATTACTCGTTTAACTTTAACTAAGATAACCGCGAGAGCTTTGGCGTAACAGCGAGAAATGCATATTTTCAGTTTTAGCCTGACTATTTAGGGCATTTAGCACTATGTAGTCAGGCTAAAAATGTGTTGTTCGATTATTGTGTTCAATTCAAGAGTGTTATTCGATTATTCTGAGCACTTCAACTGTGTTGTTCGATGAGCACTTTCTTCCAAGAAGAATCGTGCGGATCACATAGGGTTGCTAAGCTAAAATAACGTTCCTTGAGCACCATCTTGAGGGGAAGGCTTAGAAGGCCACTGGATACGAATACTTTCGTTGAGAGAAAGCTCCCAGGAAGCGGGAAGAACATTATCGCCCGCACGGGAAAATGCACAATCAAGGTAGCGTTCCCCGCGTTTTTCGCGCTCGATATATTCGCGTAAAAGCCCTGCCGCCGTATATGCATCAGCTAAAGCACGATGATGGTTGGTTACCTCGATACCCGCACGCCCAGCTGTGGCAACCAAAGAGTGACGCCCAGGCGGTAAATAAATTTTAGAAAGCTCCATAGTGCACACCGTTGCCGCGGCAGGTATTTTCACCGAATACCCGGCATTAGCGAAGGCCATATTCAAAAACCCCATATCGAAACGCGCATTATGTGCAACAATCGCGCGACCTTCAAAAAACGACATTAAATCCGGAACAATATCAGCCATCACTGGAGCACATCGAACATCCTCATCACGAATGCCGTGGACAAACGTTGCCCTCATCGGCATCTGCGGGTTAACCAATGACGAAAAATCACCCGTCACATGCCCGTCGGTATCCACAAGAACAACTCCGACTTCAACAATGCGGTCCTTCATCGGGTTCAAACCCGTTGTTTCCACATCGACAACCGCGAAACCCCGTGTCTCATTCGGGCGAATATCAACCATGCCATTCAGCTTACCCTGTAGGTACCGCAACTTTTCCGAGCAGTTCGTGCGCGCCCTCGTCGACATACGATGTTCGCCCTACGTGGAAGGATAATCTCAGATGTTCGACGGCATAGCGTTTCTCAGCTCACCTCCTTCTTTCATCACCTCTTTTTTCCTTGTGCCGTTGAGGAATCCATAAAGTGGTTTCTGCTGGTTGTGAGCAATCCGCCGTCGTTGTGAGATAAAACAAAAACACAATACCATGTGGACAATCGGGAATATTACAGCCGTGTAATGCTTTGATATATATGTGAATACTTTAATGACAGATGAACGCGCTCAAGCGCAAGACGTTGAAGCATTAACCGCAGTTGACCGTTGCGATGCCTGTGGAGCACAAGCGTATGTTCGCGTATGCATGCCCTATGGCGAACTCCTTTTTTGTGGCCACCACGCCAATAAGCACCTCGATGTTTTGAAAGACGGGGCGATGTACATTCAAGATGAACGTGCATCTATCAAGTAATAAAGAGAAAAACAGTAAAACAGAAAAATACCGCATCCTGTAGGTAAAAATATCAGGAAAAATATCGTATCTATCCGTTAAAAATATCAAAAAATAATATCCATTAATAACTCCCCGGCTAATCCCGGGGAGTTCGTCTTGTGGGTGTGGTTGTGGGTTGTGGGCGACTCACCATAAAGAGCGGGGGAAGTTCACGATAGAATAGAAGGCGTGTCTCAATCTGATAACTATACAGCCCGGCATCTTCAAGTTCTCGAAGGCTTAGAAGCGGTACGCAAACGCCCCGGCATGTACATTGGCTCCACAGATTCGCGTGGACTCATGCACTGCCTGTGGGAAATTATTGACAACGGCGTGGATGAAGCCCTGGAAGGTTTCGCCAACGAAATTCACGTCATCTTGTACAGCGACGGAAGTGTTGAAGTAACAGATAACGGGCGAGGCGTGCCCGTGGACAATGTTCCCGGCGTGGGGCTCAGTGGCGTTGAGGTTGTTTACACAAAACTCCATGCTGGCGGAAAATTTGGGGGAGGTACCTACTCCACATCTGGCGGACTTCACGGCGTGGGCGCATCCGTCGTCAATGCTCTTTCCGCACGAATGGACGTGAACGTCAAACGCAACGGAAAAATATACCGGATGCAGTTCAAACGAGGCGAACCCGGCCGTTTCACAGATACCGGAAAAAATCTCCACCCAGATTCTTCATTTATCCCGTTTACCGACGAAAGCGCCTTGGATATCGTCGGAAAAACACCAAAAAAACATACCGGAACATCGGTACGCTACTGGGCCGACCCGGAAATCTTCCTGAAAACCGCGCAATTCTCCTACGAAAAACTCGTGGAACGTGTCCGCCAAACAGCGTTCCTCGTTCCCGGTTTATCCATCACAATTGTGGACGAGCGAGGCCTGAAAGGAACCCCGGGGGAGGATGGGCGTCACGAAGAAACCTTCCATTATGAGGGCGGGGTTGTCGATTTCGTTGATTTCCTTGCCCCCGATTCTGCCATGACAGCAACAATGCGTTTACAAGGCGAGGGAACCTACACGGAAAATGTGCAGGTTTTGGACAAGAAATCCGGGCATATGCGCACCAAAGAGATGGAGCGCACCTGCCAGGTCGATGTTGCTCTGCGGTGGGGGACAGGCTACGAAACACTTGAAGAATCCTTCGTGAACATTATTCGTACTCCGGGCGGAGGAACGCACCTGCAGGGCTTTGAAGCGGGTGTTGTGAAAACCGTGCGCGCCCTGATTGAGGCCAATACGAGGCGACTGAAAATCACCGCGAAGGACGCAAAAATTGAGAAGGACGATATTCTCGCCGGGCTTACAGCGGTGGTTACCGTGCGGTGCCCGGAGCCTCAATTCGAAGGGCAAACCAAGGAAATTCTTGGGACAGCTCCGGTTCGCGCGATTATTGCGAAGGTTGTTGCCGACGAGTTGAAGAAAATCCTCGGATCTACAAAACGTGACCAGAAAACGGAAACGAACCGGTTACTTGAAAAAGTTGTTGCGGAAATGCGCGCAAGGGTTGCGGCTCGTGTCCATAAAGAAATTTCACGACGGAAAAATGCGCTCGAAAATTCCACACTTCCAGCAAAACTGGCGGATTGCCGGAGTGATGACGTCGAAAAAAGTGAACTCTTTATTGTTGAGGGCGATAGTGCTTTGGGGACGGCTAAACTGGCGCGATCCAGTGAATATCAGGCGCTTTTGCCGATTCGTGGAAAAATTTTGAACGTTCAACGCGCCTCCGCAGCAGAAATTCTGCGCAACCAGGAGGTTGCGAGCATTATTCAAGTGGTGGGAGCCGGTAGCGGGCGCACCTTCGATCTCGATGCGGCGCGCTACGGGAAAGTCATTATGATGACGGATGCGGATGTGGACGGAGCCCATATTCGTACCCTCCTCCTCACACTCTTCTTCCGATACATGCGCCCCCTTGTTGAGGCTGGCCGTGTATTTGCTGCCGTTCCGCCCCTTCACCGCATAGAAGTCTCGGGCAGAGGCGGAAAGAAGGGGCAATACATATACACCTACAGCGAAGAAGAGCTGCATAGGGAACTCAAAAAGCTTGAAAAATCAGGGAAAACCTACAAGGAACCCATCCAACGCTACAAGGGCCTGGGCGAAATGGATGCACACCAGCTCGCTGAAACCACTATGGAACCGGGCAAACGCACCCTGCGTCGAATCCGTATCGAAGACGAAGCCGCGCTCAAAGAAGCCGAATCAGTTTTTGACATCCTCATGGGAACCGAGGTCGGGCCACGCCGCGATTTTATTGTGGAAGGAGCCAGTAGCGTTTCCCTATCGAATATTGATGCCTAGGTTTAATACCTGGTAATGCGCGGGGTTTTGCCTCACGACGCTCGATTTTCATACGCGGTAAATGAGCCGATTTATCGTCGAATATTGAAGAAACATACGTTTTGCGGGCAAAAAATCTTTTAACCGTATAGAATCCTGAATGTACGCGAAAAGGGCACAAGTTATGAAGTGCGCACAGCACGCAAATAAAGGAGGACTATGAGGCACACCGGGTCAGTTTGGTATCCGCTTAATCGCAGTAACGCCCCGGCTATGCATGCCCTTCTCGTTACCTATCAAGAAGCAGTGGAGGCGCCGTTCCGTACCTCGCTGGACGAAATTTATGAACTTTTAGACAGCGCGCAACGATACGAAATTTTCGGAACCCTTGACGACGAGGCAAACCTTGTGTCCTATGGTCTTGTGCGTATGGCGGGCGTCGCCGGTAGCGATCCGCATATTATCATTTCCAGTGTTCTTTCCCCAGATATGAGCGAAGCCGAGGCGAAAAAACTTAGCACAGAACAGCTCACACAGCTTATTAGCATAGCTCGCGAAATGGCGGTGGTGAACGGGGTATCGAATGCAACAGCGGTTGCCTACACGGAAGAATGGGATACTATGCGCGCCCACCTCCTCCTTGATGCCGGTTTCACCCACATCTATTCTTATCTGCAAATGCGCCGACGTCTTGACGAGGAGCCTGTGGAGCATGCGCGTCCACTACCTGCCGGGATGCGGCTCGTGAATGTTACGGAAGAGGAAGATAACACGGCGCTTCTCGCCCACAATTCTTTCCACGACGAAAAAATTGACTACCCAATCTTTTCCGCAAGTCAGTGGGAGGTTGAGCGCAGTAGTATGCGCCGCGATTGGAGTTATCTTCTCCTCGACGAACGAGGGGATCGGCCACGAGTTGCCGGTTATGCCTTGGCTTCTGCCTACCCCCAGGATTGGGATGCGTTAGGTTGGAAGGAAGGATATATCGACGAACTCGCGATCCATTCTACGTATAGTACCGATTATCTTGTGACACTTCTAGATGTAACGACGACGGCTCAGCACGCTTCCGGGATGGAATACAGTGTTATGGATGTGACTATCGTTAAGGACCCGCCACTCCATATGCCGGGCGACCAAACACGTGAGCAGTCCCGCCTTGAGGTCTACCGTAAATTGGGCTTCACCGCCTGCGCCGAAACAAAAACATTTATGTACCAGCTGTAGGCGCCCTACCCGATTCCGTGGTTGGGTGCAGGGCGGATTTTTCTGAATGGCCGTTTGAGGTAGGTGCCTTACCCGATTCCGTGGATGGGTGCAGGTAACGCGCGCCCTGAAGCATCGCGCTTTTCTTCAACTTCCGGAAGATCCACGGGTTGCCCGCTATCCGATACGCCACGCAAAGGCTCAGCGCCAATATAGGCGAGTAACAGAGTATCTTCACCGCGCAAGAAACGTTGAGCACGAACCCCGCCCGTCGCACGTCCCTTTGAGGGGAAACGATCAAGAGGTGTAACTTTTGCGCTACCCGAAACAGTACCGGGCAACGCATCACGTGGTCCAGCAATCGTCACCACTAAACTTCCGGCAATATCGTCGCCATCAACAACGCCAAGATGCAGAAGTTCAGCTCCGTCGGCGAGCTTAATACCGGCAATTCCCTGGCCGGCCCTGCCTTGCGGGCGAACCAAACCCGCCTCAAAACGCAGAAGTTGCGCATCCGTCGTCACAAAAACAAGTTGATCCGAATCCGCGCTGAAACCGCAACCAACCACGTCATCTCCCGGCGCGAGAGTTATCACATCCCAAGCGTCCTTATTGGCGGGAATATCATGATTGACGCGCTTCACTTTACCCTGCCGGGTTGCCAGAGTGAGAACGCGAGGAGACTCATCTTCAAGAGAAATAAGCCCCAGAGGCGCCTCGCCCTTCTCCAAAGCAACAAGTTCGCGAAGAGGTGCGCCACCCGCAAGCGATGGTGCACCCGCAACATCTGCGATAGTCGGAATCGTCACGGCATCCAGCGTAAGAACCCGCCCGCGGTTCGTTACCACACCAAGTTGGGCACGCGCCGTCGTTTTTACGCGAGAAATAATGGCATCATGTGCCTTGCGTGGCCCGAGACGCTCAGGGGGAGTCCCGTCCGTAGTTCGCGCCACGAGCCCGGTTGCCGAATGGAGCACCCAGGTGGGATCATCGGCGATTTCCAGTGGAATATTCTTGGGGTCCTCCACAATTGCGCCATCGGATTCGAGAAGAATTGTTCGCCTTGGCGTGCCAAAAGTGCGAGCAATCTCCGTCATTTCATCGCTGACAGTCTGCTTGAGCACCTCGGGATCGGCAAGAATTGCCTCCAACCGTTTAATCGTTTCCTCAAGTTCGTCGCGACGCTGCTCCAACTCAATCTGTGAATATTTCGTCAGGCGACGCAAACGCAACTCAAGAATATAATTCGCTTGCTCCTCACTTAAATCAAACACCTTCATGAGTCGTTCGCGCGCGGTGCCCACATCGTCGGAGCTGCGAATCACCGCAATAACCTCGTCGATATTGAGAACCGCGATAAGAAGTCCCTCAACAAGATGAAGATCCTTCTTCGCAGCCTGTAAACGGTACTCTGTGCGCCGGCGAGTCACGGAAATCCTGTGATCAACCCAAACCTGCAAGAGTGGCTTCAAACCTAGCGTTTGTGGCTGGCCACAAACCAAAGCAACATTATTAATCCCGAAAGAATCTTCGAGCGGAGTATGTTTATACAGCTGCGCAAGCACCGCATCAGGATTAAATCCCGTTTTCAGTTCGACGACGAGCCGCATCCCGTGGTGACGATCCGTCAAATTCTGTACCCCGGAAACACCCTGAATCTTCTTGGACGTCACGGCATCCTTGAGCTTATCAATAACTTTTTCCGGGCCAACAAGATAGGGGAGTTCCGTAAAAACAAGCCCGCGTTTGCGTGCCGTAATTTTTTCCACATGGCAGGTGGCGCGAGTCTTGAAAATACCGCGCCCCTCTTCGTAGGCGCTACGAATCCCTTCCAGCCCAATAATTTTCCCGCCCTCGGGAAGATCCGGCCCCGGAATGAAACGCATGAGCTCATCAAGGGTGGCATCCGGGTTCTTCAACAAATATTTCGCGCCATTAATCACTTCAACCAGGTTGTGGGGCGGAATATTTGTAGCCATACCAACAGCAATACCTGAGGAACCATTCACCAAAAGGTTAGGAATGGCCGCGGGAAGGACCTCGGGTTGCTCAAGTGTGTTGTCATAGTTGGGAACCATATTGACAACATCTTCACTAAGAGACGCAATCATGGGCAGGGATGCCGGCGCCATGCGGACTTCCGTGTAACGTGAAGCCGCTGGTCCGTCGTCAAGAGAACCAAAATTACCGTGACCATCCACAAAAGGTAGGCGCATCGTGAACGGCTGTGCGAGGCGCACCATGGCGTCGTAAATTGCGGTGTCCCCGTGCGGGTGGAGGCGCCCCATCACATCCCCGACAACGCGCGAAGATTTCACGTGCCCCTTATCGGGGCGCAACCCCATTTGCCCCATTTGGAAGAGGATTCTGCGCTGAACGGGTTTGAGCCCATCGCGCGCATCGGGCAGGGCGCGTGCGTAAATCACAGAGTAGGAATATTCAAGGAACGACGTGCGCATTTCTGCGGAAACATCAATATCGAGAATATGTTCCTTGGTTTTTTTGGTTGAAGCCATTTTTCCATTTTCCCAGGTTTTGTGGTGGGGTGCGAGAAGATGGTCGCGTTTTATGTCCGTTACCACAGGTAAAATGGGGGTATGTGTGATTATCGGGAAGAAAATGTACGACGACGGGTGCCCGGCGAAAATAATTCGTCGAACAGTGCGCAAAATAATGTGCCCCCGGCGGATTTCCTCCTGCCCTCTTCGCGCTCCCTTCGAGCCCTCATGCCGGCGTGCCTGGATGCGGTTGGTTTGCCTACTGTCACGAGCTTGGGCACGGGAGCACAGGCTCGCAAACTCCTTGATTTACCTCAGGTTTCGCGGGTTTGTTTGGTTCTTGTGGACGGACTTGGGTATGAGAATCTTGCTGGTCGAATAGGGCACGCACCAACATTGCGAAACTGGACACAGCGTGAACCCCTCATAACATGCGCGCCATCCACAACGGCTGCCGCCTTAACAGCTCTTGCTACGGGAGAGTTGCCCGGACAAACCGCCATGCTGTCCTACTCGCTTAAATCTCCCGTCACTCAACAGAATTTTTCCCTTATTACCTTCGAGAATTCCGGGGTGGATCAGCGAAAGTGGCAACCCATCCCCACCTTGGCAGAGCAACTAGGAGGCGGCGTCTCTAGTGTTGATACGTGTGAATCTCGTTCTTCTGGCGCTTTAGCGCACGGGTTTTCTTCTTCTGCTACTTCTGCGCATGGCTTTTCTTCTGCCACTTCTACGACGAGCTTTTCATCCCCATCTTTTACGCAGGGTATTTCGGCTTCGGACACGGAAAATAATAAAGAAACACCCATGTTGATGGCTTTCCACGAACCGAAACACGAGGGGTCGGGCTTAACATTGGCGGCCTGGAGGGGGATGCCGAGCCAGGGCTGTGCAACATTTGAGGAGCGGGCTAATGCAACAGCTCGTTTCCTGAGGTCGGGTGGGCGTTTCGCATATTTTTATTGGGGAGATGTGGATCATGCAGGCCACCGCTACGGCAGTGAATCTGAGGAATGGACGGCAAACCTCGAAATTTGTGATGCAGGCCTAGCTTATCTTGCCCAAAAACTCCCTAAAGACACCCTCATTATTGTGAGCGCAGATCACGGGATGATTGACCCGAACCGGCGCATCGATATTGCTCAAACACCAAACCTCGCTCAGGGAGTTGATCTTGTATCGGGCGAAGAACGCGCCCTGCACCTCTACACGAAGGAACCCGAAAATGTTTCTGAACGTTGGCGTTCCTATCTTGGGGAAGATTCGTGGGTTCTGACCAAAGAAGAATGTCGAACTTTAGGGCTTTTCGGTGAACTCAGCACTCATTCTGCCTCTGTGATGGGCGATGTTCTCGCATTCCAAGCGGGCCGACTCAGTATTGTGGATAGCAGGGGGCGCAAACCGGGTATGCCATTTTTGAAAGGCGTGCACGGCTCGCTCACCCGTCGTGAAATGTTGGTTCCGTTGTTCGCAGAACTCGTCTAATGCGCGTTCGTTATTGACGCGCTAGCTACCATAATTAGTTTGTTATTAACGTGCGGGGTTGCTATAACTAGTTCGTTGTTGAGGCGGACTACCATAACTAGTTTGTTATTGACGCGGGGTGCCATAACTAGTTCGTTATTAACACTGGGTGCCACAACCCATTCTTGCGTGCATCAACAACTAATCGTCTTTTTTGCCGAAGATAATTTCGTCCCAGGCCGGCATGGATGGTCGAGAATTTTTCTTCTTTTTCGACGAGGATTTAGAAGTATCCCCAGAGCTCTCGGCCTCTGCCTTTTTGCCTTTTCTGCCGTGGCGAGGCGATGATGTTTCGTTATCTTCAGAGGTGAGTGGGCGAACGGCTGAGACACCAGAAATTGCGCTTCCACCTTTCGTTCCCGCTTTTTTCGAGGAACTGTTATCCACATTTTCTGGCTCAAGAAGAGCTGCTTGCCCGCTGAGCTGTTCCATTCGTGAGGGGAGGGCAACAATGGTGGCTGGCCCCTTCTTATCACCTGAATCCTGCACCTCTTCGGGTGCGAAATGCGCTCCGTCGAAATCGTCGGGATCAACATCAATATCGGCATCTGGCATTGGGCGATTTTTACCGCGTTGGGAATCCAGGCTGGCAAGAACCTCATCAACAACAGATTCTTGGCGAATATCTGGGGAGTCTTGCTGAGGAGAATCAGCAACCTGGGGAGCCGGGGGAGTATTGGCGGGACGCCACGGCCCAGCATCTGTGCTCAGGGAGGTTTCGGACAGCCAAGACGCTTCATCGTTGTGGGCAGTTACCGATTTTTTATCGAGATTAATTGCCCATAATGCCACATGTTCGCGACTAGCTGATGTGAAGGTGAGGCGAAGCATCCAGGGATTATCGGCTTTGCGCGTCGCGTCCCATTCAAGTGTGGTGACGTCAACTCCGCGCCCGACAAGGCGCGAGGTAACGAGTTCCTCGAGTGAAAAACCACCAATATCTCGCCCCATAGTGTATTGGCGGGCAGTTAACGCCGTGTAGTTACGCTCTGCTTCAATGGGGCGAGCAAGCGCAGAAATACGGGAAGCTGGAATCGAGGTAATCTCGGAAATATCTTCAACAGTTCGCCCTTCACGAAGAAGTGCCTGAATTTCGCGGGGGCTCATGGGAGTTTGTGGGTCACGCGCGGATGTATGTGGGGTGCGATCCTTACGAAGGGCCGCACGCAAGGCATCAGTCATAGGAAGAAGGTAACGGTTGCCCTCGGCATCGTTCAGCATTAAATTATCTTCACCGGGTTGAACCCCCAGAAGTTCAAGTTTCTTCATAACATCCCTAACTCAATGACTCCCTACAAGAGTGCCACGATTTCCCACTATTCTTTCATATCTTAGCGGTGTGTTTTACTTTTTACCGCTTACTGTTACACTTAGCGCGCGAAACCATTTTGTCTGACGTGAAAAAATGTGTTATACATGTTTTTCCACGCATATTTATGCGTATGTTACGCATGGTGTAGAAAACTACTTGGAGAGTGAGATATGGCAACAGATTACGATGCTCCGCGCAAGCAGGACGAAGAACTACGCGATGATGCCTTTCCCCTGGTTGCAGGACGCCATTCGGACCAGCAGTCAGGCGCAGTCGATGAGGACGAAGTCGAGGCAGCCGAGGGGTTTGAGCTTCCAGGAGCGGATTTATCCAATCTTGAACTTTCAGTGAATGTTATCCCCGCTCAAGATGATGAATTTACGTGTTCGCAGTGTTTCCTCGTTCACCATCGTTCACAATTAGATCATATGGAGGACGGCCTTCCCGTTTGTGCGGATTGCGCCGGTTAATCAAGAAAAGAGCAGGTAATGGGATTTTTCTCAAGATTTTCAAAGAAAAATCAAGGTAGCGACGAAAACGAAGAACAAGTTGCCTTGGAATCCGAAACATCTGAGAGTATAGAAACCGTTAAAAAACATGGTCCTTGGGATGAAAGCGAGATTGCCGACATCCCTAACCTTATCGACGCTGGTGCTCTTCACATTCCAGACGTAGATAACGCCACAATTCAGTTCTCGGTCGATTACGAACAAGAAGTTGTCCTCGGAGTCGTTTACGATTATGGTGATTCTGCCATTCAAATCCAGGTATTTGCCGCCCCGAAATCAGCAAACCTCTGGGATGAGATTCGCGGTGATGTGATTACCTCCGTCGCGCAACAAGGTGGACGTTTCTCCGAAGACGAGGGAGATTTTGGGACGGAAATTCGAGCTGTTATGCCCGCCGAACACGGTGCTACGCCGGTTCGTTTCCTTGGTTTCGACGGTCCGCGCTGGTTGTTGAGAGTTGCTGTTACCGGCAAGGCTGCTGTTGATTTTGAGAACGGAAACGCCCTGATTCAAAATCTTCTCGATCAAATTGTTGTTGTACGCGGTCAAGTGCCGAAACCCCCACGCGAATTAATTTCCCTCACCCTTCCTCACCTCGGCGAAGCTGACGAGGAAGAAGAAGCATCATTGGATCTTCCGCAACGAGGTCCGGAAATTAAAGAAGTGCACTAATGGCTTCGCCTGTCGATATAACAGGAGAAATTATTGCTATCACCTACCCTGCCATAGGTGCGGTTCCCAATGTGTATGTTCTTGTCACAACAGACGACGGAACAGTACAACTGATTTTTCAAGGACGTACGACGATTGCCTGCATGGAAGTTGGACAGACAATAAAGGCACGCATTGTTCCCCTTGTGAAAAAGGGGTTCCGTTACGCCTACAATCCTCAATTTACCCTCTCCAGGTGACACCATGACACACGCCTCTGATGAACATAGTCCGAACACATCTGCCCATGCAGAATTCTCAGACGTGCCATCTAGCGCCCAACCTGTAGAGCCTGTGGAGTTTGAGGGGTTTGTGGAGTATGTGGAGCCGGTGGAGTCTGCAGAGCCTGAGGAACCTGCTTCGCGCTCGTCGCGTCTTGGCGCGACGCTTGGCACAGATTTCGACGCCTGGAAAGCATTAGGCGGAACACGCGGACTTATTGAAAGCAATGTGCCGGCACTCATCTTCGTCGTCACATATATTGCAACGCGTGACATGAAGATAAGCGTTATTGCTCCACTCATTTTTTCAGTGTTTGCCGTCGTGGTCAGGCTTATTCAACGCATTGATCCTGTCCCGGCGCTCGGCGGTGTTGGAATGGTCGCGGTATCAGCTGGTTTCGCGTATTTTTCCGGGCGAAGTGAAGCGTATTTTCTGCCCGGTATCCTCACAAATTCCGCCTACGCAATCATTGTGGGCATGTCGCTTATCGCAAAATATCCGGCGTTAGGTTTTGTGATGGGTATGTTGCGTGGCGATTTATCGCATTGGCGTACCTCTTCACATCCCGTCGCATTAGCCACGCGCGCAACCTATCAAAAAATTACGTGGATATGGTTTGCCATGTTCGCCTTGCGCGCAATTATCCAAATTCCGCTCTATCGAGGCGGATACACGGCAAGCTTGAGCGTCATCAAAATTGTGTGTGGCCCGGTTTTATTCTGTGCGGTTCTTTGGGCAACATGGCTTCTTGTACGTCGCCTTCCACCCGTTAAGGATTATTTGCGGGTTCAGCCTTAAAGTATCCCTCGATTCCCTGAACATCTCCGGCTTCTTCACCCGCAAGGAGGAGAATGTGGTCGTCGCTGTTTATGAGAATATCGGGATCGGCTTTAACCGGAACCCCGTCGCGAACAATAGCGCAAATAATGACGTCTCCGGGAAGAGAAATATCTTTCAAAGTGTGTCCAATAATCGGGGCATCCTCGCTAATACTTGCCTGCCACAAGCTCGCCCCGCTTTTATGGAATTTGAGTACCTGGGTGACGCGCCCGTCGGCAACAGCATCCTCAACCAGAGTGGTCATAATTTGGGGTGTCGAAACTGTGACGTCAACACCCCAATTGTCTGTAAACAACCATTCGTTTTTTGGGTTATTAACACGGGCAATAACGCGCCCAATTCCGAACTCTGTTTTTGCCAGAAGGGAAACCACAAGGTTGGCTTTATCGTCGCCGGTAGCCGCAACCAAAATATCTGCTTCTTCGCCACCCGCGCTCCTTAATGACGGAATCTCGCAGGCGTCAGCTAAATGCCAGGAGGCTTCTGGTGCAGAAGAAACCGACATCGCCGTATTTTTCTTATCAATAATGGACACTTCATGCCCGGATTTTGTTAGTTCTTTCGCAACCGACAGCCCAACGGCCCCCGCCCCAACGATTAAAACTTTCATGATTGCACCGCTCCTGTTTCATGTAGCCCAACGGCCCTCGCCCCAATAATGACAGCTCTCATCGCCTCACCGCTCCGGATTCAACAAAATATGTTGCGCGCCAGCCGCATCATCGGTAGGAACCAGGATATGCACAACATCGCCATCTTGAATTATGGTGTCGTCACTCGGAATAATCCCACGATTCGCACGCACAATATACCCTACGCGAGAATTCGTTGCCTCTTGAATGTCGGAAACATCCCTGCCATACCAGCGTTCATCAACACTGACCTCCACCATGGACACCTTTGCCACCGGATCGTGTGTGTTGATGTGCGGGCCGAGGGGAATTAATCGTCGTAATACACGATCCGATACCCACGCGACAGGTGCAACAGTCGAAATACCCAGCTGTTCGTAGAGGGTTGCGCGAGTCGGATCATACACGCGGGCAACAACATTTGTTAACCCAAAGGTTTCTCGGGCGACGCGCGCGGCAATAATATTCGAGTTATCGCCATTGGAAACCGCCGCAAAACCTTCTGCACCCTCGATATGCGCGCGCCGGAGTACATCGCGATCAAAACCGGTTCCAATAATCTGCTGTCCGCTAAATGAATCGGGCAACTTCATGAAAGCATCCGAGTTCTGATCGATGACAGCAACCGAATGTCCGAGATTTTCCAAGCTTATCGCTAACGTGGCGCCCACGCGCCCGCAACCCATAATTATAAAATGCACACCCCAAGACTATCGTGAACAAGGTAGCCTAGCTAGTGATGGCACAACGCAAAAAAAATACGGCACATGCAAAAATAGGGGCGGCGCTGGCAGCAACACTCGCCACCCTGGTATTACCTCGCGCTATTCAACGTGGCGCACCCTACGCGAACGAAGCACATGTTGCCACCATAGCATCTCTAGGTCTTATAATATTGGCCTGTGTTTTTGTGGCTCAGCGATGGATTACGAGGCACTTGCCCACGAAAACGTCACATCAGCTCGTGAGCGAATATGTGGGACGCCCTTTTGGCATGATTACTGCTTCGTGCCGGGTTGTCGGGTATCTACTTCTTTTAATTTTGTCCGCCGGAATGGTGGGTTTGGGATTTAACGCCCTCACCCCCATTACTTTCGACGGCAGATTTATTATGATTCCTATCCTTATCGTCGGGGTGTTACCCGTTATGATAGGGTGGAAATTTCCGCGCACATTCATGATTATTGGGCTTCTTTGCGCCATCGTTCCCGTCATCGCTATCGTCGTTGTGGGTGTCGTGTATGAAGCCACCCACCCTGTTTCCATGATGGATCTCCTCGTGAATCGCGTTGAACTTGTGGAGATACCCGCGCGTATCCAGCGCCCCTTGGAAACAGTGTTCATTATTTCTTGTTTCCTTGCGGCTCTGCTCATTCTCGTATCCGAAAATATTGGGCCGGAAATGAAAAAACGTCGCGTAGACACACGTTTCCTCGCCAAAATTTTCACCGCCGCCGTACTTGTGATTGCTGTCACTTTCTATGTGGAAAATCGTGTCAATATTCTGACGCTCCCCGTCGGTGTTCCTCAGTTGGTGATGTCCAGCGCCCTGTGGGGGAAAATCGGACTCCTCGTCTCCGGTATCTGCATGATTATTTTCGGAGTCGTGAGCGTATTTAGTTTGTACGACGGATTACCGCAACTTCTGCGCGGTCTTGCCATTGACCGCACCATTCCCGTATTTCTTGCAGCCAAAGAAGCCAAGTGGGAACGTCGTACCGCGATTATGGGCTTTGCCATCCTGACAGCATTTCTCGGCATGTTCCTATCCACCACCCACGCGGGAACCGTTGCCTTTGTTTTTGTGTGTTTCGTGATTTTCGTACTCACCTGCACCGCAATCACTCAGGCAAACACAGCGATTCTACGTAAGTCGGAACGTCGCGAGGAGCGCAGAGACGCAACAATTGCCCGTTTAATGTTTGTGGTCTGCGGTGCATGTTCTGGCGGAATTTTAATCTATATCGTTATCGTTTCACCGCTATGGGCACTGACCTCTTTGGCGGCCGTGGCACTGCCCGCTGGAATCATGATGATGAGCCAACGAGGACGAGGCAAAATGACGGCACATTTGAAGCCGGCAGAAATTACGTCCGGACGTTATCTTCCCGTTCGCAGCCATACCGTCGTCCTTGTATCAACCTTAGATCTTCCAACCCTCAGGGCCGTCACCTACGCAAGAACTCTGCGCTCGTCCACAACAACCGCGATCACCGTCGATTTTTATCCCGAACAGACGCGCACCTTAAAAAATGCGTGGCGCGCATCAGAAATCCCGGTGAGCCTCACAGTTTTAGGTACGCCCGCAGGCGGAACGCGCGAACCGATTGTGGACTATATACGAGCACTTTTAGAAAACAACCCGAACGATGTTGTTATCCTCATAGTTCCAAAAATTGTGTCCACAACCCTGTGGCACAGAATATTCCTTAAGCATAGTGTTCCGCGAATTTTTGCTGATTTATCCTACGATTCGCGTATCATGCTCGTTCAGGTACCTTACGAAATTCAAACGGAAGAAGACTAACTAGTGGACACAACTGTGAAAGTTGAACTAACCGATATAGGGCACGGAGGCGTTGCCATCGGGCATGTGGACGGAAAAACCGTGATGGCAAATTTCGGGCTTCCCGGCGAAACCGTGCGAGTGCGCATCACACGAGATAAAACCACCTTCCTTCGCGGTGAAGTGCTTGAGGTGTGCGAAAATCCGTCGCCCTACCGCCAACCCCTCGCGTGGGAAGAAGCCGGTCCGGGCGGAGTTGGGGGAGCAGGCCTTCAACACGTGCGTTTCGATTATCAACAGGTGTGGAAAACAACGGTGTTGCGCTCAACCCTGCGCAGAATCGGCGGGGAAAAGCTAACGGATCATCTGGCAGACCAAGGCATCGAACCAACCGTCCGTCCCATTCCAGGCGACGACGAGACCGGCGGCTGGCATACACGCACGAGAATCCAGCTCACCGCACAAGGCGGAAGGCTTGGCATGAACCGCGTAGGCAAGGGGCGAATTATTCCGATTTCACGAATGCCACTTGCGGTTGCGGAGATTGAAGAGCGGGTGGGGTTATTTGATGGCAGCTTTATGAGCCGTGTTGCGGGCAAGAATCGTGGAAAAAATCTTTTCCACGATGGAGCAAAAGTAAAAGCGGTTGCCCCGAGTGGCTCTGAACCGGTTGTGGTGGTAGGTAACAGAGTGCTGGCTGTTAACGGCGAAGAAAACCACACGCCATACGTGTATGAAAAGATGACGGTGAACGGGACAGAGTACCGTTATCGTGTGAATGCCGACGGGTTTTGGCAGATGCATAAAAGTGCCGGAAAAGAACTGACGCACACCGTAGTGGATTGTGCGAAGGTTGAGAGTGGCGATCATGTCCTTGAACTCTATGCGGGGGCTGGCTTAATGACATTGCCTCTCGCAGATATTGTGGGCGAACGGGGGAGTATCCTTGCGTTGGAGGGTGCGCGCAGTGCCGTCGACAATGCGAAAGCTAATCTGCGTTCCTACCCGCAAGCTACTGCGCGAACTAAAAATATTGACGAGCGTATGAGCGAGAACGAAATGAATGCTGACGTTATTATTGCCGATCCTCCGCGTACAGGACTAGGTATTCCTCTGGCGAAAAAAATAGCGAGCTCCTCCGCATGCAGAATTGTTCTTGTTTCTTGTGATGCTGCATCTATGGCGCGGGATGTACGCGCGCTTTACGAGGGCGGGCGTCGGATTGTGTCCATGCAGGCGCTCGATATGTTCCCCAACACCCATCATTTCGAAACGATTACTGTTGCCCAATAGGGGCTTGAGGTGACGTTGGTGCCTGGCTCAGGGTTTAGCTGGGGCGGAAGGCTTCCTCAATGTAGGGAGCCGTCAATTCGATTTGCCAGGGGCGAGCACCAAGTTTTTCGAGTGCGTGAGCAACCCCGTGCCTATCCCAGCCTTTCCACGCCAAAGCCCGCTGGCGTGCAGGCTTCATGAGAACTTCTTGGCGAATACCTAGTTCTTCAGCTAATTCAAGGAACAGCGGACGCAATTTTTCCCAACGCAGTGCCGCGGCATCATTCTTTTTACTCCACTCGCTCATATTCACCGGATATTTTTCTTCCGATTCCAAGTGAAGGGGTGGAAGATTTTCCTCGGTAAGGTTCCAACCGCGACGTATTGCCTCCCAAAAATACGGGGTGAGGTAACGCAGTTTTTCCCGTCGTAACACCGGAGAACGCTTCACGTCGGACAGGGATCGTCCAGGGTGTGCGGCCAACAAGGCAAGCGCTTGGGAATTAAGAACCTTGCCTGGAGATATATCTTTGTCGCGGGCGATAGCGTCGCGCTCTTCCCATAATTCTCGTAAAATCCCCAATTTACGACGGTTAGTAATATTCGCGCCACGTGCGAAACGCCGCCAGGGATCTTTTTTGGGAGGTTTGGGCTTCTGTGTGCGAATTTCCTCGCACTCCTGGTGACACCATTCGAGACGCCCCATAGTATCAAGCCTATCGATCAGGGCATCACGCAACTCCACCATAAATTCCACATCGAGTGCTGCATAGGCGCGAAGTTCCGCGTTTAACGGACGTTTACTCCAATCCGAATTTGAATGTTCCTTCGCTAAATGGACACCAACATGCTTCATAAGCTGTGCCTGCAATGAAATATGTTTCTCCCCAAGAAGTAGGGCGGCCATTTCGGTATCGAAAAGAGTAAGGGGAGTTAGCCCCAGCTGGGCAAGTGAAGGTAAATCCTGATCTGCCGCGTGCAAAATCCATTGATCCGATGATAAAACCTCGGCAAGAGCCGGCATAAGATCTTCAGTTTCTATAGGGTCAACAAGGTAGATTTTTCCGTTTCCGCGTTTAATCTGTATGAGATATGCACGGTTTGAATAGCGAATTCCCATGGCGCGTTCCGTATCTATGGCGAACGGGCCCGACGTTTGCGATAACTCTTTAATTGCGTTGGGGAGTGTTTCGCGGGTCGTTAACTCCGGAAGGCCTCCTCGGGGAGTATCAATATGTTTAACTCCCGGTGGCAGGGGCGTGGCGATATTATCTACCGACCGTGTCTTATGTGAACGTCGTTTGCGAGAATAGGCGTGTTTTTTATTGTTGGAAGAAATGTTATTCCCCTTGTATGCCGGGTTTTCCCTATCGGTTACTTATATGCGGTTCACTCCTGTTGTGATTCTTCGCTACCGGTGCTCACACCTCGCCATTTGGGTGGATGCCGAACAGCTCGGAACCTTTGCGTTCAAATTGAGTGGCGCGGAATCAACAATACTGTTCCTTCTGGGGCCAGCCCAGCAACAAGAGATAACGCATCAATCCAGGCTAGCACGTGTGAGGATAAATCAGTGCCGTGGGGTGTCCATGATGCGCGCAACTCAAGTTCTGTTGCGGATGTGTGGAGGTCAATTCCGCCGAACGTAGAGTTTTGTGTACGTGTAACTGTTCCGACGAGGTTCGTGTGCCGGGCTCCTCGTCCGTCGAGAGCCTCATTAAGCCAACTCCACGCAACTTGAGTGATGAGTTCTTCGGAGGCCATCGTCGTATCCATTGGGGCGCCTATGTGGCATACGATACGTAACGGGGAACCCCACATGTGTATATTTTCGGGGTCATACAACACAATGAAGCGTGAACCGGCGCGGTAGGGTAGATGGGAATCTATGCTGGGAACATCCGTTTCAGCCTGAAGGGCGACGGCCCATGGCGCAATATTTTCCGGCGGTGGTATTTGTGCTACACGAACATCACGCCGGAAAGTGTGGCCACGTAACGTTTCTATGGCTTCTAAGAAATCCGCTGGTGCTTCTATCTGAGACACGACTACAGAGTAACTTGTGAAACTCTTGATATACCGCAGACACGCCGTTACAGAAATGTTATTTTATTCGATAAATCGGATGCTGTGGCGAACAGTGTGGATGGGAAATGCTGGGTGGTGCTGTGGATAGGGGATAAGCGTGTGGTTGAGTTGTTGCAGAGCCGGGGGATTGTTGGGTGCCGTTTGATAGTGCAGATGTTGGTGGCATGAGACGTTTTTGTGGCGAGGTCAGTGACGTGGGCGGAAGTAAGAGGGACGTAGAAAAATATGGGGATGCATTCGGGTACAATGACGATATGCACACCAGCGAATTCATTACTGTATCTAATGCCGAATATGAAACTATCGCCTCCACGCTCGATGTGGATGTTCCGGTTGAACAACGATGTATATGGGATGCTTTTGATGCCGAGCTTCCGGGGCGGGCTCCGTGGGGTCGCCTGGTGTGGATGGTTGATGAACAGCCTCGCGCATTGATTTCCTTGACTCACTTCCAGGGCCGTGGATTCGTGTATTTGTGGGCGAAAAAAGGGCCGGTGTGGATTGGGGAATCACCAACTCCTGAAGAGGAACGCATTTTCCGCACCCAACTTGTTGCTGGAATTCGGGCACGTGATTCGCGTATTGCTTTTGTGCGTTTACATGCATTGTATGAGGGTTCAGATATGCACGAACTTCTACAAAGCGTCACCTATGATTACACCGCGATTGTGGATGTAGCGAATAAAACTGGTGAAGAAATTATTGCGTCCTTCCGTAAACGCGGGAGGAAAAATGTTCGTCAACGTATGCGTGTAGAGGGTTTAAGGTGTAGCGACGAAACAGAAAACGCTTCCACACTGTTCCCAGAAATTTACCCGATTATGGAAGAAACGGGTGAGCACAGTCATTTCGGAGTAAATGAGCAGGCTGTGTATGAAAAAATGTTGTCGGCGCTCGGCCCGGAATATTCACGACTTTTTGTTGCCTGGTTTAATGATGAACCAATTGCGTGGACGCTTGCTATTCATACCCCGAAGAGCGCATACCTGTATTACGGCGCGGCAAGCGCGAAGGCGCGTGAGCTTGGTGCAACTGATTTACTCGACTATTTTGCCATGCTGACCTATGCACAGATGGGTGTCCAAACCGTGGATATGATGGGCGTTGATTCACCACGAGCCCCACAGTTGGCGGGCGTTGGCGGATATAAGCGTAAATTTGTTCATGAGGACACTCCGGTTGCTCCTGCCTGGGATGTTCCCGTGCGCCCGGCATTCTATAAGGCGCTCAAGTTTGCACTTTATGCCAAGCGTGCAACAAGTGGCGCGCTACGCAAAATTGCGCAGCGCGCCAGAAAACGTAACCGCTCCTAATTATTAGGTTGTGCGTTAGGCACTGCAGTTATCGCATTGAAATGTGCGGTTAAGTTAGTAGCCATAGGGTAAGGATCGTGAACGTTGTTCACATACCCTTGCGAGGTTGGGGTTGCGGTTGCCTGAACCGTTGTGGGAACCGCAATTGTGGCCTTACTCAGCAGTGGCTTCAATTCATCCTCGCTGAAGGGATGCACAAAGACACGCATACTCTTGGGGAGCAATGCAACGGACTCTCCGGGTAGCAACTGTGAATCCAACTCAACGCTTTCCGCCGTATCTATCGCTTCTGTCCACTGCCTGCCAAAGGAACCTTCGGGGATGGTAAACGTTAGTTCTTCGTCGCCCGCGTTGAACATGAGGAGAACATCGTCGTCAATAATGGGGTTTCCGCGCTCATCGGGTTCTTTAATCCCTGAACCGTTAAGGAACACCATGAGCGCACGTGCGAATCCACTATCCCAGTCTTCCGTAACCATAAGGCTTCCCTCTGGCTGGAACCACGCGATTTCCGGCAGGCCATCTTGGCCAACGCTATCCGTTCCCGTCAGGAAGCGCCGCCTCCTGAAAATGGGGTGGTTCTTGCGGAATTTAATGGTTTCACGAACAAAGTTGAGGAGTGAAATTTTTTCTTCGTCTAGCTCCCAATCTATCCATGAAATTTCGTTATCTTGGCAGTAGGTGTTGTTATTTCCGCCCTGTGTGCGCCCTAATTCATCACCGTGGGAAATCATGGGGATACCCTGTGATAGGAGAAGTGTTGTCATAAAGTTGCGCAGTTGGCGTGAGCGCAACGACGTGACGGCGGGGTTATCTGTGGGGCCTTCTTCGCCACAGTTCCAAGAACGGTTGTTGGATTCACCGTCCGCATTGCCTTCTCCATTGGCATCGTTATGTTTTTCGTTATAGGACACGAGGTCGTTGAGGGTGAAACCGTCGTGTGCGGTAACGAAATTGATGGAAGCGAAAGGCCTACGCCCAGATGTTTCATACAAATCCGCAGAGCCGGTGAGGCGGGAGGCGAATTCGGGCAGGGTAGCAGGTTCGCCTCGCCACATATCGCGCACGGTGTCGCGGTATTTGCCGTTCCATTCTGTCCACAGTGGCGGGAATCCGCCAACCTGGTAGCCACCTTCCCCAACATCCCACGGTTCGGCAATGAGCTTCACCTGGGAAATTACGGGGTCCTGCTGAATAATATCGAAGAAGCTGGAGAGCTTGTTGACGCTGTGCAACTCGCGCGCGAGCGTTGACGCCAAATCGAATCGGAAACCATCCACATGCATATCCGTGACCCAGTAACGCAAAGAATCCATAATGAGTTGGAGCGAATGCGGGGAGGTCATATTGAGTGAATTGCCGGTTCCAGTGGTATCGAAATAGTGTTGCTTAGAATCCGGAACGAGGCGGTAGTAGGACTCGTTATCAATGCCCTTGAAGGACAATGTTGGCCCCATGTGGTTTCCTTCAGCGGTGTGGTTGTAGACAACATCGAGAATAATTTCGATATTTGCTTCGTGGTAGGCCTTCACCATGGCTTTGAATTCGTCAACGTGCGCGCCCCCGCTCTTCACGCCGTAACCGCTGTGGGGTGCGAAGAATCCGATGGTGTTGTATCCCCAGTAGTTTGATAATCCGCGATCTTGAAGGGATGTATCGTTGATGAACTGGTGAACGGGCATAAGTTCGACGGCGGTAACACCTAGGCTTTTGAAGTAGTCAATAATGGGAGGGTGTGCCATTCCCGCGTAGGTTCCGCGCAGTTCTTCAGGAACGTCTGGGTGGCGTTGGGTGAAGCCTTTGACGTGAGCTTCGTAAATAATGGTTTCGTTGTAGTTGTGTTGCGGTGGTCGATCATATCCCCAATCAAAGAAGGGGCTAATGACGACGGAAACCGGGACATGTCCTAGAGAGTCCTGGGTGCAAGGCTTGCTGGGGTCAAGAAAATCGTAAGAAAAGACTGCCTGGTTGCTGTCGATATTTCCTTCGATGGCTTTGGCGTAAGGGTCGAGTAAGAATTTAGATGGATCACAGCGGTGTCCGTTGTCCGGATCATAGGGGCCGTGAATTCGATAGCCGTAGCGTTGCCCTGGACGGACGCTCGGCAGATAGCAGTGCCATACATTAGCATCGACTTCTCGTAGTTCGATGCGGTTTTCATTATTCTTGTTGTCAAGAAGGCAAAGTTCAACTTTTGTTGCGACGGATGAGTAAATCGCGAAGTTTGTTCCGGCACCATCAAAGGTGGCGCCCAAGGGATATGGTTTACCTGGCCAAATTCTCATACCTTAATAGTCTCATAGGGAGGGGAGAGTTTCGAGTAGGTCACCATAGTTGAGCCAACAGCGCAGGACATGAGGGGGTAGCAATTCTATCGGTGGGCGATGCGGGGTTCGAACCCACGACCTCTTCGGTGTGAACGAAGCGCTCTACCACTGAGCTAATCGCCCGATGAACTTATTAAGGGTACATAGGGTAGAGGATATTTTTCAAACCTCCTCGGGGTGATATGAACCTCATCATGACGACTGGACAAATTCTTTGCAATACAGGTATAGTTTTTATTCGTCGTCGGAAAGCCGGCAAAGAAATCGGAAACGATTACTGCGGATGTAGCTCAGCTGGTAGAGCGCAACCTTGCCAAGGTTGAGGTCGCGGGTTCGAACCCCGTCATCCGCTCGATTATTGAGAAAACTAGAAAACTAAAGATCTCATAATCACCACGGTGGGTTGGCCGAGAGGCGAGGCAACGGCCTGCAAAGCCGTGTACACGGGTTCGAATCCCGTACCCACCTCGCAGCACGGGCGATTGGCGCAGCGGGAGCGCGCTTCCCTGACACGGAAGAGGTCACTGGTTCGATCCCAGTATCGCCCACTACGAACCGCTAGTTTCACAGAATGAAACGGCGGTTTTTGTATAGCAGTTCAAAATCTTCAAATTATGCCCAATGGTCCCAATATGTATTGTACGGATCTGCTCATCCATATGATAATTGTGGTGTGGAAGACATTTCTCCCTTAAAGTCACATAGTGACCAAAGCCCCAGTAACCGCTCTACATAGTATGAGGAATTACTGGAGGATGATTTGATTGAACGATTTCGTGAGCACGCCGGAGAAGAAATGAAGGTGCCACGCCACCGTCGTACCTTGAAACGTCACATGTGTACGTAGAGTGGCGATTTCATGTGCTTTTCCGTGAATGCGGTATCCTATGGAAGAATAATCAACGCAGAACACCATAAACTCACAGAGTGTTCAATGTAGAGGATGCGTATGGAAACACGTGAAAATACGAGCGCGGGCGAGGGGGAGCATCAGCTCAACCGTCGTTTAAGTTCGCGCCACTTAAATATGATTGCTATTGGCGGAGCTATTGGTACGGGGTTGCTGGTTGCTTCGGGTAGCTCGATTGCCAAGGCTGGTCCGGGTGGTGCGCTCCTTGCATACGGCGCAATCGGCATGATGGTTTATCTTCTCATGCAGTCCCTTGGTGAAATGTCCACATGGTTGCCTTCCGTTGGCTCCTTTGAAGAATGGGCAAAACGTTGGGTTTCGCCCTCGTTCGGCTTTGCGCAGGGGTGGAATTACTGGTTTAACTGGGCGATTACGGTTGCGGCCGAACTGGTTGCCGTTGGAATCGTGATGAAATATTGGTTCCCGAAAGTTCCGTCGTGGATATGGTCTTTCATCTTCCTTACGCTTCTTTTTGTGATTAATGCATTAACGGTTCGCGGGTTCGGTGAATCCGAGTTCTGGTTTGCCCTCATTAAAGTTGTGACGGTTATTGTGTTCCTCGCGGTGGGTATAGCCATGATTGTGGGAATTCTGGGGGAGAGCCCGGGTGCTAAAAACTGGACGGTGGGCGAGGCTCCCTTCGTCGGAGGTTTCTTCGGAACCTTCTCCATTTTCATGATCGCTGGTTTCTCTTTCCAGGGAACAGAAATGGTGGGTATTGCCTCGGGTGAAACCAAGGATCCCGAAAAGACAATTCCCAAGGCAATTCACGCTATTTTCTACCGTATTTTGCTGTTCTATATCGGCGCAATTCTTGTTATTGGTTTCCTTCTTCCCTACACGGATCCGCATCTTTTGGCGGAAGATATTCAGGATGTTGCGGTTTCGCCCTTCACACTCATTTTTGAAAAAGCGGGTATTGTCGGTTCCGCCACAATTATGAATACGGTTATTTTGACGGCGATTTTGTCCGCGGGTAATTCGGGTATGTACGTCTCCTCGCGTATGTTGTATGCCCTGGCACGCAACGGTAGCGCCCCGAAGATTTTCGGACGCGTGAGCCGCCACGGGGTGCCAATGAACGCTCTTATTGCCACCACCCTTATTGGCGCATTTGCCTTCCTCACATCCTTTATTGGCGACGGCGCAGCATACTTATGGCTCTTAAACGTGTCTGGTTTAGCAGGCTTCATTACGTGGACGGGTATTGCCTGGTGCCATTACAAGTTCCGCAAGGCGTTCATTGCTCAAGGACATCATATTTCTGAGTTGCCGTTCAGGGCGCGTTTCTATCCTGCGGGTCCGCTAATCGCCCTATTTATGCTGATTGTGGTGATTGTGGGGCAGAATCACGAGCTTCTACAGGGGACAAGTTCGGTTCTCACCGTGCTGTCGAGCTACATGGGCTTGTTCTTCTTCCTCGCTTTGTGGGCGGGGCACAAGATTGTGACGCGCGCGCCGAAGGTTGATCCTCTGACCGCTGATTTATCACGTGAATAGGATTTTTCGGAGTAGTTTTTTACGACGACGATGCCGGTGCGCGCTTTTACCTCGCGCTGCGGTGAGTGTGGCTGGTGTTTTTAGGCTTTGAGCCTAACGTTTTTACCGCGCCGGTAATGCACTAGTGGTGTGGGGCTGGAATTCTTCCAGCCCCACACCACTTCTATAGCCACAGTATCTTTATATCCTCAGTGTCACATTAAGATTTCTTGGGAATTCACATTATGGCCTGACTTCCACAAGTTTTTTGTTTTTGTGTTGAGGGGGCTTGTTTTTTGTTGATTTTCCGGGGTTGTATTTCGTGTTTTGGGGACACTGCAGTTGTGGTTACGATTTCTTCGCAATCGCGGCCTTAACCAATCCGTCAAACAGTGGGTGCGGATCCGTTGGGCGTGATTTAAATTCAGGATGCCCCTGTGTTGCCACAAAATAGGGATGTTCTGAATATTCGACAAATTCAACAAGCTGTCCGTCGGGAGAGGTTCCGCTGAAACGTAGCCCAGTTCCTTCTGAAATTTGTTCACGATAGGAGTTATTGACCTCGTAACGGTGACGATGCCGTTCCGTAATATTCGTTGATCCGTATGCTTCGCACACCACGGATCCCTTTTCGAGTACTGCCGGATAGGATCCGAGCCTCATGGTTCCGCCTAAATCAGCTTCCCCGGCAACGGCCGCCAATTGTTCCTCCATCGTCGAAATAACAGGATGTGGGGTGTGAGGATTAAATTCTGTGGAGGAGGCGTCCGACATTCCTATACTCCGCGCCGCTTCAATAACCACGCATTGCAGGCCAAGGCAAATTCCCAGGAACGGAATATTGTGGGTGCGCGCGTAGGTGATGGAGCTCAGTTTTCCTTCAATGCCTCGCGATCCGAAACCTCCGGGAACAATAATCGCATCAACATTGCCAAGCTCTTTTTCTGCGTCTTCAGCTGTTTTGCAATCATCGGAGGTAACCCACACAATTTTCGCAACCTTATGGTGTGCGAAACATGCGGCGCGCACAGCTTCCGCAACCGAAAGATATGCGTCGTGCAAATCAACATATTTTCCGACAATAGCGACGCGAACTTCTCCATCGGGGCCACGCACAGCATCCAGAAGTTTATTCCACTGCGACCAATCGACATCTTGGAAGGGCAGTCCTAGCTTGCGAATCACGTAGGTGTCCAAATGTTCCCTATAGAGAACACGTGGGATATCGTAAATAGAGGGCGCGTCGGGGCAAGCGATTACGCCATCAATATCAACATCGCACATGAGGGCGATTTTTTCTTTGAGATATTGGGGTAGCTCGCGGTCTGCTCGCAAAATAATGGCGTCGGGAATAATGCCGATTGCGCGCAGTGCGGCCACGGAATGTTGCGTGGGTTTTGTTTTGAGTTCTCCGCTGGGTACGAGGTAGGGGACGAGAGATACGTGAATATAGAAGGTGTTGTTACGGCCGACGGCATGGGGGATTTGGCGTGCGGCTTCAAGGAAGGGTTGGGATTCGATGTCCCCGATAGTTCCGCCGATTTCGCAAATGACTACATCGGGGGCGGGTTCGTCTCCGTGAGGTTCTGCCATGGAGAGGATACGGTTTTTAATTTCGTCGGTGATGTGCGGGATAACTTGAACGGTTTTTCCGAGGAAACCGCCTCGGCGTTCTTTGGCAATTATGTGTGAATAAACTTTTCCGGTGGTGACGTTGGAGTTTTGGTAGAGGTTGCGCCCCAGGAATCTTTCGTAGTGTCCGAGATCAAGATCGGTTTCCGCACCGTCTTCGGTCACAAAAACTTCTCCGTGTTCGAAGGGGTTCATTGTTCCGGGGTCGACGTTGAGATAGGGGTCGAGTTTCTGCATTGTGACTTTAAGGCCACGGGATGTAAGGAGTTGCCCGAGGCTTGCCGCGGAAAGTCCTTTACCGAGGGAGGACACGACTCCGCCGGTCACGAAAATGAATTTTGTGCTTTTCTCGTGAAAACTATCTTTCATGGAGTTCAATTTTATCATGTGATTTCTGGGCAGAAAAATGAGGGGATGTCATGTTTGAATGTGCAAGCGTGTTCCTGCGGTAATGTCTGCTCATTATTTTTTGGGTAGGGTGGGTTTGCGCACGGTAACGTGGCTGTAGGCGACACAGAACTATGCCTATAGCGAAATTTGTTGTACGACGATAAAAATCCTTCTGTTTTCTGGAATGGCTCAAAATAAGTGCTTTATCGACGATTCGCGACGTTATCTGGAATTGGTCAGGTTAGTGTGACCTGCCTAGTATTTCCAGGTAAAACTCCTAGACTTACACATGTAAAGACTTAACGTCTACGGGCGTCAGTAACAATCACGTGGCACGAAACTCAAGCTACGTGGCAGGAAACTCAAGTCAGACGGCTCCAACCACGCCGTGTGGCATATACAACGTAAGCCAGAAAGGAAAAACATGGCTGAAAAAATGGTAGTAGATGCTCTTCAGCGCACATTGTGCGACCTCATTGATCTATCCCTCGTCTGTAAGCAGTACCACTGGAATATCCAGGGTCCTCGCTTCCGCGAACTCCACCTCGCCCTCGACGAAGTTGTGGATCTTGCTCGCGAACAGTATGACGAAGTTGCAGAACGTATCGCAACAATCGGAGCTTTCCCCGACGGACGCGCCGATACCGTCAGCAAGGGAAGCGCCGTGGATAACCCAGGTGAAGGCCCCATCGCGGTTGACGATGCATATCCGGCCACCGCACGTGCCATTCAAAAAGTAGCCGATCGTATTAAATCCGACCTCGATAAGGTAGACGATCAAGATTCGCTAAGTGGCGATATTCTCCGCGCAGCGGCCATCGCCCTTGAACAGCAAGCTTGGTTCTTCCGCGCATCTGCGTAAAGAACCAAGGAAAGTTTCTCATGTGAGAAACGAGAGAAACAATCACGAACGGCGTCCCAATACGGGGCGCCGTTCCTTGTTTTATGTACCATATCTCGAATTGGGTGCACTCCTTGTTTTACGCACCGCACAGTGCACACGAAAACACACACAAGATTAAGGCGTGTTTGTGGAGGTAAGAACTTTATTAGGAGTGAGAATGTACCTTGTGTCATGGTCATAGCACAAACTTTTCGTATGGAAAAACGGGTAAAACAATAAACGGTTCCCGAAAAAATAACGAAATGTGGCGATAACCGCCGTCGTCGTAAAAAATAGTGAGGGAGCGACCTGGTAACCTTAAGAGATGGCACCCCTTGTACCGGTGTCACCCTAAAACAAAGGAGATATTGTGTCGGCATCGTTTAACCTCGATGGGAATTCAATCAGTATTGAATCAACCACTCTAGGAACCGATTATTTTAAAAAAGAACGCAACATTATTGCACTTCGAGTCAACGGAGAACTGAAAGATTTAGCTACTGATTTAGCCACACTCGATGGGGCAACAGTTCAAACAGTTACGATTGATTCGCCCGATGGACTCAATATTCTCCGCCACTCCACAACGCACGTGCTCGCACAAGCCGTGCAACAACTCTATCCCGATGCCAATCTCGGAATTGGGCCCTACATTACGGACGGATACTACTACGATTTCGGGAATATTCCAGCCGTAACTCCCGAAACCATGAAAGAACTTGAAAAACGCATGAAGCGTATTGTCAAGGACAACCAGCGTTTTGTGCGTCGAGTTGTAAGCGAAGAAGAAGCGCGCAAGGAAGAAGCCGAGCAACCCTACAAACTTGAACTCATCGGTTCTAAAGGTGGGGACGCGGAAGGCGCAAGCGTTGAAGTCGGCGGTGCGGAACTCACCATGTACGATAATGTCGACCGCAACGGAAACATTATCTGGACGGATTTGTGCCGAGGCCCGCACCTTCCTTCCACCAAATTCATTGGCAACGGATTTGCGCTCACGAAATCCTCGGCAGCCTACTGGAAAGGCGATCAGGCAAACGATCAACTCCAGCGTATTTACGGAACCGCGTGGCCCAGCAAAGAAGAGCTTGCGGACTACCAGCATCGTATTGCGGAAGCTGAACGACGCGATCACCGTCGTTTAGGAACAGAACTTGATCTTTTCAGCTTCCCTGAAGAGGTCGGTTCCGGGCTACCACTTTTCCATCCCAAAGGCGGAATTATTCGCATGGAAATGGAAAACTATTCGCGCAAACGCCATATTCAAGCCGGATACGATTTTGTTTACACCCCGCATATTACGAAGGGGCAACTGTTTGAAACTTCCGGGCATCTTTCCTGGTACAAGGACGGCATGTTCCCTCCCATGCATATTGATGAAGAAACCGATGCGGAAGGCAACATCACCAAACAGGGCCAGGATTATTACCTGAAACCAATGAATTGCCCCATGCATTCCCTGATTTACCGGAGCCGTGGGCGTTCCTACCGCGATTTGCCCCTGCGTCTTTTCGAATTCGGGCAAGTGTACCGTTATGAAAAATCAGGTGTGGTGCACGGACTTACGCGCGCACGCGGCTTCACACAGGACGATGCCCACATTTACAGCACTCGCGAGCAAATGCGTGAGGAACTCAGTTCACTGTTGACCTTCGTTCTAAGCCTTTTGCGTGATTTCGGGTTAGATGATTTCTATTTGGAACTCTCCACCAAAAACCCGAAGAAGTTTATTGGCGACGACGAAGTATGGGAAGAAGCCACACGGGTTTTGGAAGAGGTGGCGAAAGCCTCGGGGCTCGAACTTATTCCCGATCCTGAAGGTGCGGCATTCTATGGCCCGAAGATTTCAGTGCAGGCAAAGGACGCAATCGGCAGAACCTGGCAGATGTCCACAATTCAGCTTGATTTCAACCTTCCCGAACGCTTTGATTTGGAATACACGGCAGCCGACGGTAGCCGCAAGCGCCCCGTCATGATTCACCGTGCCTTGTTCGGGGCAATCGAACGATTCATGGGAGTTTTGATTGAGCAGTATGCGGGGGCATTCCCGGCATGGTTGGCCCCCGAGCAGGTACGCCTCGTTCCCGTTGCCGATGCCTTCAACAACTACTGTGAAGATATTGCCCAGAAATTGCGCTCCGAATTTATTCGCGTCACGGTGGATACCTCAGATGATCGTTTCGGAAAGAAAATCCGTAACGCCTCCAAGGATAAAATTCCCTTCACCCTCATTGTGGGTGGCGAGGACGCAGAAAATAACGCGGTATCCTTCCGCTTTAGAGATGGCGAACAGTGCAACGGGGTGCCTCAAGGGGCCGCCATTGCACACATTGTGAGCGTTGTAAATAAACGCTACAACAAGCCCGAAGAAGAAAAGTACGAGGCGAAATAACTCATGCTTTCCAGGTCAGGACGCGGTGTGGCCCAAATGATTTTTGGGTCCATCGCGAAACTGTGTGTACGCGCCGGTATTACTGCAGATGCGGTCACTATTACCGGAACCGTGTTGACGGTTCTGTGGGCGCTGGTATTGTATCCGCTCGGACACCCCGTAATCGCCACCATTCTCATTATGGCGACAGTTATTTTTGATTCACTCGACGGGCAAATTGCGCGGCTTACTGGAACATCCTCCACCTGGGGGGCCTTCCTGGATTCCTCCCTTGATAGGGTTGCCGATGGCGCTATTTTTACCGGCATTATTATGTGGATGCTCCGCTACAACCTTTACGGAAACGCAACGGTTTCCCTCATATATGTTGCGTTGAGTGCAACCGTTGCGGCTCTGTGCACCAGCTACGTAAAAGCACGTGCGCAATCCTTGGGGTTAACCGCGAATGTAGGGATTTCTGAGCGTGCGGACAGGCTCGTCGTCGTCCTACTGGGAGCCCTAGTGACCGGAGCCGGATGGTGGAATTGGGCATTAGGAACGGCAATTATTTTCCTGGCAGTTGCCGGATGGATAACGGTTCTTCAACGAATGTGCACTGTGTATCAACAAAGTCACCGGCGCAAAAATCGAAAATAGGTGAATCAATGAAAATAACAACGGTCTTTTCTATCGCACAAAAAATCGTTCGAACATGCCCAGAATCCCTTGGGCGTGGATTATTCAACACGGTAGGGACTGTTGCCGGGAGTTTACCCCTGGGCGGAACCAAGCAACTAAAACGAAATCAGGCGCGAATTCGCCCGAATATGACAGCTCGGCAGGCACGATCTTTAGCTCGCGCTGGTATGCGATCCTATATGCGCTACTACTATGAAGTGCTGAGGCTTGGATCGTGGGATGATGAGAGTGTTCAACGCCGTGTAGTTACCCGGAATTTCGATCACGTACATGCAGAATTTGATGCCGGGCGCGCCCTTCCTGCAACCCTCATGCATATGGGAAATTGGGATTTGGCCGGAGCCTGGGCGTGCAACCATCTAGCGCCCGTCCACACCCTCGTCGAAAAACTCGAACCGGAAGAATTATTCACATCCTTCGTGGATTTTCGAGAATCTTTAGGGATGACGATTTACCCCGTCGTCAAAGGCGCCGGGGCTATCCACAATATTGTGCGAGACACTGAGGAAGCCCCGGTATTATCGGCAATACTTGCGGATCGCGACCTCACGTCAAGCGGTATTCCGGTGGAATTTTTCGGGGAAAAAATGATGGTGGCAGCAGGCCCCGCAATCGTCGCCCAGGAAACCGGGCGCCCGATAGCCTGCTTCTTTAGCTACTACAAAAAGGCGAAAAAACGCGAGGGGCTTGGCACCCGGTGGCGCATGATTCTCGCTTCCGACGAGTTCGTGTACCCGAAGGTTGAGAAAGACGCTTCGCCCCGTGAAAAACAGGCAGATATTGAGAGAATGAGCCAAGAATGGGTATCACGTTTCGAGAAATGCGTGAGTGAACACCTTGAAGATTGGCATATGCTTCAAAAAGTATTTGTTGCGGATCTCGATCCAGAACGCTTTGAAGCAGGCAGAAGGCGCTGGGAAGAAATCATGGCGAAACGCCAGCGCGAATGGGAAGCAAAAGAGGAGGTGACGCAGTGAAAATCGGTATCGCCTGCCCCTATTCATGGGACGCCGCGGGGGGAGTGCAGGTTCATATTCGTGATCTTGCCGAAGAACTCATCCAGCGTGGCCACCAGGTCTCCGTTATTTCACCCGGAACGGTTGAGGACGCACCCAGTTACATGACCCTCGTCGGCCAATCCCTCCCCATTCCCTACAACGGTTCAATAGCGCGCCTGTCCTTCGGGCCGCGCGTCAATACCCTTGTGAAAACCTGGGTTGATGAAGGTAATTTCGACGTCCTCCACATTCATGAACCTTTCGCACCTTCCGTGTCCATGCTCGCGCTCATGGCGGCAGAATGTCCCGTTGTCTCCACACACCATGTAGCGATGGAACAATCCCGCGCCTTCAATATTTTCGGCGGGGTTTTGCGTAGAGTCATGGAAAAAATTCAGGCGCGTATCGCCGTCTCCCAGGAAGCCAGGCGCACAACAATGCACTACCTCGGAGGCGATGCATATATTATTCCCAACGGCGTATACACCAAAGAATTTCACGTTCCACGCGATGAACGTTTCACCGGGACGACGGAAAACCCCACCATTGCTTTCCTCGGGCGTTTAGACGAACCCCGCAAAGGCCTACCCGAACTTGGCGCGGCAGCACCCGCTATATTGAACGAATATCCGGGCGCCAGGTTCCTCATTGCTGGAAACGGGGAGACAGAAGCTGCGCTCAAACTTTTCGGGCAGGCAGCGCCAGCCGTCGAATTCTTGGGAAGAGTGAGCGACGCAGATAAAGCCGGGCTTCTGGCGAGCGTTGACGTATATGTCGCTCCCAATACCGGCGGGGAGAGTTTCGGCATTATTTTGACAGAAGCAATGAGCGCCGGGGCTTTTATCGTGGCATCCGATATTCCGGCATTTCGCGCTGTTTTGGGGGATGGGAGTTTTGGTGCTCATTTCGAAAACGAAAACTCGGAAGATTTGGCGCGTGTTATCTGCCAAGAATTGAGAGATCCGCAGCACCGTCAGCTCATTTCACAGGCCGCGCAAGCAGAAGCAACACGGTACGATTGGGAAACCGTTGCATCCCAGATTCTCGCCGTATATGACACAGCTATTCGTACCGCCAATGTTCCTCTTGACGAATGGAGCGAATAATGACGTGGTATTGGTATGTTCTCATAGTCGTTATTGTGGGGTTGCTTGTGTTTTGGAAGGGGGTGAGTGTTGCGCGCCGCCTCGATCGCCTCAACACCACCTTGCTCAAATCGCGACGCGTTCTCGAACACGCCCTTCAAGCACGCGCACGGTACGCCATGGAATTCGCGCATACACCAGATATTGATGTTGCATCCGCACTGATTTTGACGGATAGCGCACAGCAGGCAATGGATACGAGCATGTTCCCCATTGTGGATGATGGGCTCGACGAGATTCGAGGTTCTCGTCAGGAATTTCTCAACGGTTCTTACGGTCAAAGCAACACTGTACGCGAACGAATTAAAGCGGAGGAGTTTCTCACCCACACTTTAAGGTATGCCGTTGACGATATGGCGACGGATAATTTGAGTCGGGCAGGTGCGCGCATATACCCTCAACTTGAGCAGGCACGTATTAATGTCCGCATGGCGCGAACCTTCTATAATTCTCACGTTTTCCAGGCACAACGCCTGTGGAAAAAACCGCTTGTGCGTATTTTCCGACTCGCCGGCCACACCTCAATGCCACAACGAATCGATTTCGACGATGACTAACTCCGTCCAGCCCGATAGTAACGGCTGGATAATGGGAGAGGACGGCCTCCTTTTCCGAAAAGCCGCAAGAATTATTGCCACTGATGAGCATGGTCGCCTTCTTCTCATGAAGGGGCACGACGATAAAGATCCTTTACATCGCTGGTGGTTCACACCCGGCGGTGGGATAGACGCAGGAGAAAACCCGCGCCACGCAGCCGTCAGAGAATTTCATGAAGAAACCGGGGTTCACCTCGACCCGGAACTCCTTACTGGCCCGGTTATTGAACGCGAAGCTGTTTTCTATTTCTCGCAGGAAACCAGGCGCCAACACGAAGTATTTTTCTGGGCGAAATTGAACGATACTCAGGCACGTGATGTCCTTACCCAAGAGGGCGTGAGCTATACCGACCTCGAAAAAGAAGTCCTTGACGGGCTCGCGTGGAGAACCCTTGAAAATATTGAGGCAGATAGTGCCTTGCCTCAGGCAATCCCAAGCTACCCACACAACCTTCCCCAGGTTGTTCGATGTTTATTGGACGGGTGGGATGGAAAGGTGTTTTCCGTCGTCGAAAAATAGTGGTGAAAAGCCGAACCTGTGCGCCAACTGTGAATTTTTGAACGCTAATATAGGGAAAACGCTCTACTAGGCGTACAATAACCACGGAACTTTGTATATCGAAACTGGAGGGCCTGTGTCAGGACATTCCAAGTGGGCAACCACCAAGCATAAGAAAGCGGCGAATGATGCCAAGCGTGGTAAGCTTTTCGCACGTCTAGTGAAGAACATTGAAGTTGCGGCACGTATGGGTGGAGGTGACCCAGCCGGTAACCCAACGCTTTACGATGCTATCCAGAAAGCGAAACAGAACTCTGTTCCGGCTGATAATATTACCCGCGCGGTCAAGCGTGGCAGTGGCGAAACCGACGATTCAGTTCAATACGATTCGATTACATACGAAGGCTACGGGCCTGGCGGGGTTGCCATCCTTATTGAATGTTTGACGGATAACCGCAACCGTGCCGCCAGTGATGTGCGTACCGCACTGTCCCGCAACGGCGGAAATCTTGCAGATCCGGGTTCCGTGTCCTATCTTTTCAGCCGTAAAGGTGTTGTGGAGGCCGTGGCTGGAGATAACACTGAGGACGATATTCTCATGGCTGTTTTGGATGCGGGTGCCGAAGAAGTTGAAGCTCAGGACGATGTGTTCATTATTACCTCCGCTCCCGGTGATGTTGTGGCGGTTCGTACAGCTTTGCAGGAAGCCGGAATTGATTACAACTCGGCAGAAACCAGGTTCGTTGCATCCACAGAGGTGCCACTTGATGAAGCTGGTGCGCAAAAGTTGTTGAAACTTCTTGATGCGCTCGACGATGTGGATGACATTCAGGAAGTGTATTCCAACGCAGATATTTCCGACGAAATTATGGCGAAACTGGACGCATAGTTGCGCGTTCTCGGAATTGACCCAGGGCTCACCCGGTGCGGACTCGGCACAATAGATGCCGATCCAACGCGCCGGGTGCGTCTTGTTGATATGAGGGTTGCGCGTTCAGACGTTCATCTGCCCCCGCACCACAGGCTTTTATTGATTGCGCGCGAAATTGATGCGGTGATTGAAGAATTTCAGCCCGATGTTGTGGCTGTGGAACGCGTTTTCGCCCAAGAGAATGTGCGTTCGGTGACGTCAACCGCGCAGGTTGCGGGGATTGCCATGCTAGCTGCCGCACGGGCGCATCTGCCACTCGGGCTTCATTCGCCTTCCGAGGTGAAAGCGGCCGTGACGGGAAGCGGGCGCGCACAAAAAATCCAGGTGCAAACAATGGTGCAACGCATTTTAGGTTTGCAGGAGTTACCTCGCCCCAAGGACGCTGCGGATGCTTTAGCGATTGCAATAGCCCACGCCTGGCGTGGGGGAGCGATCCACATGGAAGAGCGTGTGGATAATGCTCAACATGGAGGCGCGGGCGCTTTGCCGAGGGCAGAAGGTAGCGATTTAACTCCGGCCCAAAAACTGTGGGCAGGTGCCGAGCGCATGAGCCGGCGGGCTGGAGCGGTTGCCCCCGTCGTCGCAAAAAAATCCTCCTCCACGAAGCGCGCCAAACAATAATCCGCGCGTAAACAAGACTTTTTCCCCTCAATCTATTAGACTTTCAAACAAACGTTCGAAAGGGGTGGGTGGTGCTCTCACATATTCGTGGTCGTGTAACACGGGTTGCGCCTACATTTGCCGTTGTGGAAACCGCGGGGTTTGGCGTAAAAGTTTATTGCACGCCGGAAACTCTTTCTCACGTGAGGGAGGGGGAGGACTGTGTTCTTTTCACGTCAATGGTCGCGGTTCGTGATGGTATTCCTTCTCTTTACGGTTTTTCGACGGAGGACGAACGTGATGTGTACGAAATTTTGCAGTCCGTCTCCGGTATTGGGGCGAAGGTGGCTCTAGCCATGTTGAGCGTTCATTCTCCAGATGGCTTGCGTGCCGCGATTCAGCATAAGGACGAGGCGGCGCTTACCAGGGTTCCGGGTATTGGGAAGAAGGGTGCTCAACGCATTATTTTAGAGTTGGGTAATAAGCTCGGCCCGGCAGTGGCGGGCGGTTCCTTTGCCGGTGGTGATGGAGGGAACGCTAGTTTCGGAGGAAGCGGGCAGGTTGTGGAAGCCCTTGTGGGGTTGGGGTGGCCTGAACGTGATGCTGTTGTGGCTTATGAGCAGGCGGTGGCGGAAACTCCCGGCGCTGCGGTTGCGGTATTGCTTCGCGCCAGCCTTCAAATTCTAGGAGCACGACGATAATGAGCGCTATGTCTGAAGATTTTTCTACGCAGATGGTGAATCCTGAAGCACAAGATTCTGAACGGGCTGTTGAGGCGGCGTTGCGCCCGCGGCAGCTATCTGATTTTGTGGGTCAGGAAACAGTGCGAGATCAGCTCTCCCTCGTGCTTGACGCGGCGATTGCTCGCGGGCGTACACCCGATCACGTATTGCTGTCTGGGCCACCGGGTTTGGGAAAAACCACGCTTGCCATGATTATTGCGCATGAGGTTGGCGGTTCTTTACGTCTGACCTCAGGGCCCGCCATTCAACATTCGGGTGATTTAGCGGCAATTTTATCGTCTGTCCAAGAAAATGATGTGTTGTTTATCGACGAAATTCATCGTTTGGCGCGTAATGCGGAAGAAATGCTGTATCTCGCCATGGAGGATTTTCGTGTTGACGTGATGGTAGGGAAGGGGCCGGGCGCAACATCTATTCCGCTACCGCTTCCTTTCTTCACCGTTGTGGGTGCAACAACGCGCGCGGGTTTGCTTCCGGCGCCTTTGCGTGACCGTTTCGGTTTTACCGCACATCTGGAATATTACGAACCGGAAGAATTGGCGCGTATTGTGCGTAAAAACGCGGTAAAACTTCAGGTGACAATCACCCAGGAGGCTGCCTGTGAAATTGCGGGGCGTTCGCGTGGGACTCCCCGTATTGCTAACAGACTCTTGCGGCGCGTTCAAGACTGGGCGCAGGTGCGTGGAACCGGGGAGCTAGATATTACGGCCGCGAAGGCGGCCCTGGATCTCTTTGAGGTTGATCCGCGCGGATTAGATCGTTTGGATCGGGCGGTTCTTGAAGCCGTATGTCTGCGATTTAATGGAGGCCCGGTTGGCCTCACAACGCTTGCGGTCAGTGTCGGTGAGGAGCCAGAAACTGTGGAAACGGTTGCCGAACCGTATCTCGTGAGAGAAGGTTTTTTGATTCGTACTCCGCGTGGGCGAATGGCTTCGCCTCTTGCCTGGCGGCATTTAGGGCTTCAACCTCCCGCGGATTCTCCTATGCTGTGGGAAGAGTAAAGGAAAATCATACTGTGAAATGTGTCTGTATCAGCGAGAAAGCCAAGAATACGGGTAAACTAGCACAGTACATGTTTAAATTCTGAGGAGAAGTCGTGGAATATTTAATTATTTTTGCCGTCATGGCAGTAATAATGATTTTCATGTCGCAACAAAGTAAAAAGACCCGTGCTCGTATGGAGCAAGAGCGTGAATCAGTTATCGTTCCGGGCACGGATGTTGTCACAACATCAGGTTTTTTCGGAAAAATTGTTTCTATTGATGGCGACGCAGTAACATTGGAAAGCCCCTCGGGTGATGAAACCGTGTGGATGCGTCAAGCAATCCGTGGTGCTATGGAAATTCCCCTTGCTCCAATCACGGAGGAAGAGGCGGCGCAGCTCGACAATAACGATGTTGTAGACGCCACTGAAACCCCCGATTTAGGGGTTGAAAAAACTGCGACTTCCAGTTCTCACGATTCTGATTCAAAGGATGTTACCGATCAGGATAATTCTGAGGATACAGATCGAAACAACTCTACCCGGAAGTAGAAAATGTCATCATCACATAACACCGGCGTTCGCCAAGCGAAGCGCCGGCTTCTTACCTTAATTCTCCTATGTTTGCTTCTTGGAGGAACGCTAGGATTCCAAGCCTGGACAAATAAGCAGGCGCATTTCACTCCGGATTTCGCACTCGATTTAGAGGGCGGAACGGAACTCATTCTTACACCAAAAACGACGGATAATTCAGCCATTGGTTCTGAAGATGTGAATCAGGCTATTGAAATTATCCGCCAGCGTGTCGATGCTTCAGGTGTTGCCGAAGCTGAAATCACCTCGCAGGGTGGGCAGAATATCGTCGTCGGACTTCCGGGACAACCCAGCAAAGAAACCCTTGATCTCGTGCGTACCTCAGCGGTTTTGCGTATGCGTCCGGTTTTGGCCGAAGTTGCACCAACGCCGTTAACTAAAGGTCAGCTTGAACTCCAGAAAAAAACTGCGCAGGGGCAGGTCTCACCTGAAGAACGGAAAAAGATTACGTCAAGTAAGGATTTTACTGAGCCTCTCAAAGGTGAAGAACTTAAACGTGAAGCGATGGCTTTAGCAGATTCCAATAACGACGGAAAACTTTCATCAGAACCTGCCACAAAACCTGCCAACGCATCCGATCAACAGTGGGCAAGTACGGAACAGGTCAGCTACGATATAGCAACCTTGGACTGCACAAAGCCCGGTAATAAGGTTCGGAAAGATGATCCCACAAAGCCGCTTGTGGCATGCCGTCCTGCCGAAGTTGTCAACAAGGAAAAAATTCCTGCCGCAAAGCTCATTCTTGGACCGGCAGAAATTGAGGGAACATCTGTTAAAAAAGCGGCATCAGGTTTCGATCAACAACAGGGCAAATGGGTTGTTAATCTTGAATTTAACTCTCAAGGCGCCAAGGCTTTCTCCGAGGTAACAGGGCGTTTAGCGAAACTTCAGGCACCCATGAACCGTTTCGCCATTGTTTTAGATTCCACAGTGATTTCCGATCCGGCACCCTCCTCACAAATTAACCAGGGTTCGGCAACGATTTCCGGTGGTGGCATTAACGCTAAAACCTCCAAAACTCTTGCCGATAAGCTCCAGTTCGGTTCACTGCCACTCGAATTCGAGGTGCAGTCCGAACAGCAAATTTCTGCAACGCTCGGCTCTGAATCCTTAAAGGCCGGCCTTATTGCCGGTGTTCTTGGGCTTCTTTTCATCGTCGGCTACCTTTTGTGGCAATACCACGCACTAGGCATCGTTGCGATCGGCTCGGTTGTTTTGGCAACGGGTCTGTCCTACTTCACCATCTGTTTGCTGTCGGCAACCATCGGGTACCGATTGAGTATGGCAGGCGTTGTTGGTCTCATTATTTCCATCGGTATTACCGCCGATTCCTTCATTATTTTCTTCGAACGAATACGAGATGAAATTCGTGAAGGGCAGACAATGCGTCAAGCGGTCGCCCGAGGCTGGCATCGAGCACGTCGTACCATTATTATTTCCGACGGCGTCAACCTCATTGCGGCATCAGTCCTGTACTTCATCGCAGTCGGTAGCGTTCGAGGCTTTGCCTTCACGCTCGGATTAACAACAATCCTCGATTTGATTATCGTCTTTATCTTCACCTTCCCGGTTATGACGCTTCTCGTTCGCACCGAATTCTTCGGTGGAGGTCACAAGATGTCCGGTATGTCAGCAGCACATCTGAATGCCGTTCCGCACTATCGAGGCAGGGCACGTATTAAAGATAAAGGCTCCCGAACAGCTAAAGCGGGCAAGAAAGCATCCGCGGCAACTGCAGAACAGACAACGAAGGAAACAAAATCTCAACCGTCCTCCGTCGTCCTAAAAGAACATGAGACGAACGGAATGTCTCTTGCCGAACGCAGAGCTGCGGAACGTCGCGCGAACGCCCACACCAAGGACGCACCCCAAGAATCTAGCGTTCACGAACCGGAAGACATTGCGGACGTGAATGATGAATCCGGTGAAGTTCTTGCTACCGATGCCACGCCAACAGCCCATGATGTTGACGGTAAAGCTCACGGAAAGGAAAACGCCTAATGTCTATGTACAGTTTGGGTAATGATCTCTATACCGGTAAACGCACCGTCAACGTTATTCCGCGCCGTAAAATCTGGTACACCGTGGCGATTATTGCTTTCGTCGTGTCCCTTGTGGCGCTTGTGACCCGCGGACTCAATATGGGTATCGATTTTACGGGCGGATCCCAATTCACGGTTTCCCACGCAAAGACGGTGAACCAGCAGCCAGCCACCGACATTATGAAAAAGTACGTTGGCATTGATGGTGCTCGTATTGCACAAGTTGGCGATTCTTCTCTGCGTATTCAAACAGCAGGTGTTGACAAGAAGAAGCGTCTGAGCAATGAACAAACTGAACAAATCCGTTCGGAGCTGGCAACTGCTTACGGCACGAACCAAAATGATGTCACGTCAACCTTTATCGGTCCGGTATGGGGGCAAGATTTGTCCACTAAGGCACTGCAAGGTTTCGTTGTCTTTATTATTCTCGTGTTAATCGCACTGTGGGCATACATGCGTAACTGGCGAAGTGCTCTGGGCGCGATTTTGGCGCTCTTCCACGATCTGATTGTTACGGTGGGGATTTACTGTATTTTCGGTTTTGAATTCAGTCCGTCAACCGTGATTGGTTTGCTCACAATTCTCGGGTATTCGCTTTACGACACCGTCGTTGTCTTTGATAAGTTGCGTGAAAATACGGAAAACGTTATGAAACAGCACCGTTATACTTTTGCGCAATCGGCAAATCGTGCAGTTGACCAGTCCCTTATTCGTTCAATTAACACATCCATAACATCTATTCTTCCTGTTGCCTCGATTCTTTTCATCGGCGTGTACGTGCTCGGAGCGGGAACACTTAGCGATTTAGCGCTCGTGCTTTTCGTTGGTTTGCTCCTCTCCGCATATTCTTCTGTATTCCTTGCAGCTCCGCTTGCCGTAACTCTTACGGAGACAGATCCTAAGGTGAAGAAGCATACGAAGGAAGTTCTCGAATCTCAGGAAGAATCAAAGCGTAGGCGTGAGGAAGCTAAAGAACGCGGTGAAACCATTGACGACGATGCAGATCTGGTGGGGGTTGTCGCAGCTGGACATCATCGTGGTAATCAAGCACAACCTCGTAGAAAGAATCGGAGAAAGAAGTAATGGAACCTTTCACTCCTGAATTCACAGATATGGTGCGTTCCTATGTTCGCGAACGCCAAGATTTCCCTGCACCGGGAATACTCTTCCGTGACATTACGCCCCTTATTGCGGATAAAAAGGCGTTCCATACCCTGATTGATTCCTTAGCGACTCATTATGAGGGAAAAATTGATGCTGTGGCAGGATTGGAATCTCGAGGTTTCATTCTTGCCGCGCCTTTGGCCTACGCTATGGGTTTGGGAATGGTGACAATTCGCAAAGCTGGGCGTTTGCCTGGGCCAGTCTTGGGTGTCGATTACGATCTCGAATACGGAAGTGCTCGTATGGAAGTCCAACCTTTCAATATTGAGGATGGACAACGCGTACTCGTTGTTGACGACGTTTTAGCGACGGGCGGTACCGCTAACGCTGCCTTTGAGCTTATTGAAGGAAGTGGCGGAATTGCTACAGGATTGTGTGTCCTTATTGAGCTAGCAGGCATGGGGGGACGTCAGGCTCTTGAAGGACGTCTCATTGATTCCATCCTCACATTTGAGGGGAATTAATACGTCTTTACGTCGTATATGAGCTAAATGGAAAACGGAGAGAAAATTAATGTTCTCTCCGTTTTCTTTACCCCTTACAGAAAGGGTAGAATAACGCCATAGTTCACGTAATGTCGTGATTCATTTTTAAGCCGGAAAAGGAGAAGACATGTCTGAATCTCAAAATCCCCGAGTACTTTCCCGGCTTTCGTGGCTCACTGGCCGTTTTACAACACAGGTTCCTGAGGCTCTTGAGCCGATTATGCGCGCTATCGGGAGCAAGGGCATGGACAAGAACCGAATTATCCATGCCTATAATGTTGCTGAAAAATGCCATAGGGGCCAGTACAGAAAATCGGGTGAACCCTATATTACGCATCCTGTCGCTGTTGCCACGATTACGGCAGAGTTGGGTTTAGATGAGGACACTATTGTAGGTGCGCTTCTCCACGATACGGTTGAAGATACGCCGTACACTCTTGAGGACGTGCGCAAGGAATTTGGTGCAACGGTTGAGTTGCTTGTTGATGGCGTGACGAAGTTGGACAAGGTTGAATACGGGGAAGCCGCGGCGGCTGAAACCGTTCGCAAAATGGTTATTGCGATGTCCAAAGACATTCGAGTTTTGTTGATTAAACTCGCTGATCGTCTCCACAATGCGCGGACATGGAAGTATATGCCTAAGGAAAAGGCCGCTTCTAAAGCTCATGAAACGCTGGAGATTTATGCTCCGCTTGCTCACCGCCTCGGCATGAATTCGATTAAGTGGGAGTTGGAAGATCTCAGTTTTAAGGTTATGTTCCCTGAGGTTTATGCCGAAATCGAATCTCTTGTTCAGGAACGCACTCCTGAACGCGAAGAATATATTTCGAAAATTAAGACGATGCTGGAAAAGGAACTCCGCTCATCCCATATTAAATGCACGATTACCGGGCGTCCCAAGCATTACTATTCGATTTATCAAAAAATGATTCTTCGCGGTAAGGATTTCGAGGATATTTATGATCTTGTGGGCGTACGTGTTCTGGTAGAAACAATCCCGGATTGTTACGCGGTTCTCGGTGTCGCAAATACTATGTTTACGCCTATCCAAGGGCGTATTAAAGACTATATTGCCAGCCCGAAGTTCAACCTGTATCAGTCGATTCATACGACGGTGATCGGGCCGGGTAATCGTAGCCTTGAAATTCAAATCCGTACCTATGACATGCATAAGCGTGCCGAGTTTGGTGTGGCAGCGCATTGGCGTTACAAAGAAAATCCGAACGCAAAGAAGGAAACGGGTAATGCTACGAAGAACAGCGATCAGGTTGCCCAGCTTGCGTGGCTTCGCCAGCTTGTGGATTGGCAGCGTGAAACAGCCGATCCTGCCGAGTTCCTTGAGGCGTTATCCTATGATATTTCCGGCAATCAGGTGTATGTGTTTACTCCTGCCGGAGAGGTTATGGAATTAGCCATGGGGGCAACCCCGGTTGATTTTGCCTATGCTGTGCATACCGAAGTTGGCCACCATACTGTTGGCGCCAGGGTGAACGATAAACTTGTCACCTTGGATCATAAACTCGAATCTGGCGATATTGTTGAAATTATTACGTCTAAGAATCAGGATGCTGCTCCTAGCCGTGGATGGCTTGATTTTGTAGCAACTCCGAGGGCGCGAGCAAAGATTCGTGCATGGTTTAAGCGCAGTAGGCGCGAAGAGGCTGTTGAAGAGGGTAAGGATAAGCTTGCTCGTGCAATTCGTAAGAAGAATCAGCCTGTTCAGCGTCTCATGAGTTTCGAGACCCTTTCGCAGATTGCGCGTGAACTTGGACGTAAAGATGTTCGCGATCTTTATGTTGCCATTGGCGAGGGCGATATTTCTTCCGAAACTGTGGTTCGCCAGCTCATCGCTTCTCAGGGCGGGCAGGCGGGTGCCGAAGAATCCATGGCGGAAGCTGTTACACCAACAACGATTACGAAGCATCGCACCGCCGGTTCCTCCGATAATGCCGTTATTGTGGACGGAATGGAACCGGGCGATGTAATGATTAAACTCGCCAAATGTTGTACGCCGTTGCCTCCTGATTTTATTGTGGGTTTCATTACTCGTGGCAGTGGGGTATCCATTCACCGTGCAGATTGTCCGAATGCTATTGACTTGATGAAGAATCCGGATCGTTTCATCAAGGTTAGCTGGGCGAATCATTCCGATGCCGTGTATCTTACGCAGATTCAGGTTGACGCTTTGGATCGCCAGGGCTTGCTTTCCGATATTTCCCGCGTACTACTGGATAACAGCGTGAATCTTCTCTCCGGTAATATGACCACGACGAATGAACGCATGAGCCGCTCGAACTTCACCTTCGAAATGGCAGATCCCCATCATTTGACGCGAATTCTTAACGATTTACGACGAATTGAGGGCGTGTATGACGCTTACCGCGTCACAAATTCTAAGCCGTCGCAACATAAAAAAGTCAGCAGGCTCTAAGCGCAGTTCCTTGCGTGGGCGTAGCAAACACGCCACCGCCCGAAATCCAAACCCCGCCCGCAGCCAGTTCCTTGCGTGGGCGTAGGAAACCAATAGCTTCACGACGGTGCGCGCCTGCACGTCGCCAGTTCCCTGCCTAGGCGTAGCCATACTACGTGGAGGCTAAGTATCGGGCAATACTATGTAGTCCTTTACGTGCCGTGGAGTAGCGTTTGGAGTCCAGATAGCTTGCAACGATAGAAATCTCTTGAGCAGTGAGATGTTTGCTGTACACAAGATTTAAGGCACACGAAAAAACGGTGTCGAGAGGATATCGTTCGGCAATATCTTGGAGGGTTTTGAGGGGTGTTGTGACGGGAAAATCCGCAAAATAGCGCAATTGGTATTCGGGAATATTTTTACGCATTACGACGGGGTTTCGGCTACTTTTTGGGTGCGCAAAGGAAAAATGGGGGAGATAGTTTGCTGGCCATCTTCCCGTGTAAATCCAGTGGGCGCAGAGTAAACACGCTATTGCTCCGCGCGGTGCACATAATTCAACCATTCTGGCCCGCAAAGATGATGTTGCCACCAGATCTTTAGGAGCATACACGTTTTGCGAGATTTCAACGAGTAATCCGTGATACCGCAATATACGTAACGTATTGTCTGCCATTCCTTGCAGACCCTCGTCTCCGATAACGACGCCTTCTTTACGGTTACATGTTTGTGTGGGTTCCATATAGTAAGTATCGACGGTAGAGAAAAAACGTCAATTCTCTATCCACAGAAAATTGGGGTAACGGGTTGAAATAAAGATCTGTGGATAAATGAGGGAACTTCCGGCTGGTAGAGAATCTGCTTGGCGCTAAGGCATGGATACTAGCTGGCAGTGGAGTGGCGGGAAGGCCGGGGGTATAGCGGAACCGGGGTATAACGGAACCGGGGATATAGTGAGCACGGAGATATAACATGCGTGGGGGGTGTTACTACGAAAGTAGTAACACCCCCCACGCCGGCTAATTTTCAGCCAGCTTAAAATTATTAGCGCCTACAGGTCCTTATTTACCTGCTCAAGCCATGCAACACGTGCCTTACGTGCCTCCTGCAAGTTCTCTAGCTCCTTGGTGTTGCCGGTAGCTTCAGCCTGCGCAATTTCTTCATCGAGCTGTGCAATAAGGGCTTCGAGCTGGGCCGCCATACCTGAGGAACGCTGTTGCTTTTCTGGATCGGTACGGTTCCACTGATCGTTCTGCGCAACGCGCACCTTGTTTTCGATTTCGCGCATGCGACCTTCCGTCTTGGCATAGGCATCACGAGGAACAGCCCCGATGGCATCCCAGCGTTCACCAATTTCACGTAGCGCTTCGCGAGCAACATCAATATCCTTCACGGGAAGAACCTTTTCTGCTTCTTTCACGAGCGCCAGCTTTGCCTTCAAGTTCTCAGACTTTTCAGCATCAACCTCGGAGAAGTGCGCTGAGCGTGCATCATAGAACGGCTGGCGAGCCTCCATGAACCTCTTCCACAGTGCGTCGTCATCACGGCGGTTTGCACGTCCAGCTTTCTTCCATTCTTCAAGAAGGGCATGGTATTTGTTTGCGGTTTCTGTCCATTCAGTTGAGGTGGACAGCTCCTGGGCGCGTGTAATAAGTTTTTCTTTCGCCGCGGACACTTCAGCTCTGCGTGCATCCAGCTGTGCAAAGTGCTGGCGCCTTGCCTTATCGTGGGATGTGCGTGCGCGCGAGAATCGCTGCCAGAGCGCTTCTTCTGTGGGGCGGTCAATACGGGCGCGCCCGCGCTGTGCCTGCTTCCAGGCTTCAAAAAGCTGTGCAAATTCTTCACGGGAATTACGCCAGTGAACGCGTGAAGGATCGGTGTTCGCAATTTCTTCTGCGCGTTCCACAAGTTGTGTTCTGTAGGCAAGCGCCTCTGCTTTAGCCTGTGCTCGTCTTTCGGCAACAACCGCCGCGTGTTCTTCAAGCTTCTTTGCCACATGGTCGATTCGGGTACGCAGGGCATCGAGATCCCCAACGGCTGCCGGTTCTTCCATGTCCTTGCTGATTGCCTTCAGAGCTTTGCGACTTTCTTCCGGACTAATTTTTTCCAACCGTGATTCTAAAAGTTTTACTTGCGTGACCACATCGAGATAGCGACGGACATATAGCGCCAGCGCGGCCTCTTTGCCTCCCGAAGCAGCGTATTGCCCAACTTCACGTTCACCTTCTGCGGTACGCAACCAAACTTTACCCTCGTCGTCGACACGGCCAAATTCTGCCGCAGCCTTACCTTCTGGTGTGGCCAAAACGCTCGTATCTTCTGTTACTGGTGCCTGGGGCGGTGCCACGGGTTCGACGGGTGTTGGCGTTGGCTGGACGCTTTCAGCTACGGAAGCGTTGACAGGTTCCTGCACGGGTGCGGGTGTGGATTCACTCATGAATACTCCTCGAAAAACGACGTCATATCGTCGCGGACAACATTATGTTTCACTTTACGCTGATTTTCTTCCTTATGGAGGGTATTTCAGCACATGGAAAAAAATAACGTAACAAGTTACCGTTATTACATGATATTTTTGCGCTATTCCGATACTGCTCTTGAAGCAAATTGCTACGTTCTTGCTGATTCTACCGCGAAAGAAGCTCTTGTTGTCGACGCTGGTGCCGGTAGCGCCACCTGGGTGAAGGACACTCTGGCTTCACGAGGTTTAACATTGGGGGCCGTGATGGCAACGCACGGTCACGCGGATCACCTCTGGGATGCCGGCGTTATTGCTGGCGATTCCGTTCCTTTCTATATCCACGAGGAGGATATGTTCCGCCTCGACGATCCTCTTGCCACCTCAATTTTGGCTGACCATATTATTGAAATGGGTGGCGGGCATCCGTGGATTCGTCCGGGGCGTTGTTTCTCGCTACCTGAGGATTTGTTTGAGGGCGATGGAGCCGAATTGGTTAAAGGTGTTCGTTTGCGTGCGCACCATGTTCCAGGGCACACCCAGGGGACGACGATTTTCCAGTTCTCGGGTTCCTTCGACCGTGATCCTTTCACCCCGCAACTTCCCGATTGGGGTTTTGGCTCGAACTTCCTTATTACCGGCGATTTCCTTTTCCGTAATGGGATTGGGCGCACGGATTTGTATGGTGGTAACGACGACGTGATGCGTGCGTCCTTGCATTACACGGTGGACACTATTCCAAATTCAACGATTTTCTTCCCCGGCCACGGTAAACCCTCAACGATTTCGCGCGAGTTAAAGGCCTCCCCGTATCTTCGCTCCTACATTGGTATCTAGCTTATCCGGCGCATCTTTCAGGCACACCTAGTAGCTTGCGTTCAAAGTTTGTGCGCATTGTGGGTTGAGTTGCTCGAGCTTAACATCCCGGAAAACGTCGTACTGCGGTGTGCGTTAGATATTTTTCCGTCGTACAACCTTCGCGAAACCGTGTGGAGGGGAGTGCTTGTTCTGCAACTTTCCGCGCCGGTGTGTCCTACTACGTGGAACTCGTTCCAAAACCGTGAAATAATGACCCCATGAAGATTGCTCCGATTTCCGGTTTTCCCGAATGGCTCCCTGAAGGTCGTATCGTCGAACAGAAAGTTATTGATACATTACGCTCAACCTTTGAACTTCACGGTTTTTCCGGTGTGGAAACAAGAAGCGTTGAACCTCTGGATCAGCTCCTTCGCAAGGGCGAAACCTCCAAGGAAGTCTATCTTCTCAATCGTTTGCAGGGCGAGGAAGGCCAGAAATCCAAGCTCGGACTTCATTTCGATCTCACTGTCCCGCTCGCGCGCTATGTCCTTGAAAATGCGGGCAAGCTCGATTTTCCGTTCAAACGTTACCAAATTCAAAAAGTGTGGCGCGGGGAGCGCCCTCAGGAGGGGCGTTTCCGCGAGTTTTACCAGGCAGATGTTGATGTTGTCGGGCAGGGAGAACTAGCGCCTCACCACGATATTGAGCTTCCCCTCGTCATGGTGGATGCATTCAGCAAACTTCCGCTTCCGCCCGTGGTTGTGCGGGCATCGAACCGTAAACTTGCCCAGGGTTTTTATGAGGCTGTCGGGTTTGAGGACACGGAAAGCGTCCTTCGCATTGTCGATAAACTCGATAAAATCGGCCCAGATAAATTGAGTGAGGAACTTCAAGAAACCCTTGGCGCAACCGAAGCTCAGGCGCGAGCTGCCCTGGAACTCGCCACGATCCGCACGCCCGACGCTTCATTCGTGGACAAGGTGCGTGCGCTGGGCGCGCGCGGAGATCTTCTCGATGAGGGCCTCGAAGAACTGGCGAACCTCATTGAGGGAGCGAATTCGCTTATTCCGGGCGCAATGCAAGCAGACTTGAGTATTGCACGAGGCTTGGACTATTACACGGGGAGCGTCTACGAATCCACACTCATAGGCCACGAGGATCTCGGCTCGGTATGCTCGGGTGGTCGCTACGATAACCTTGTGGAAGCCGGGAAGCGGAAGTTCCCTGGGGTTGGCCTCTCCATCGGCGTTTCTCGCCTCCTTTCCCGTTTCATTGATCGCGGGCTTGTCGTGCCCTCGCGCAAGGTTCCAGCGTGTGTCTATGTTGCGGTCAATGATGAGGGGGAGCGCCCGCACGCAGCGCGCATTGCCCAAAAGTTGCGTGAGCGCGGGATTCCTACGGATGTGTCCCATAATTCGTCGAAATTTGGAAAACAGATTAAAAACGCGGACAAACGCGGTATTCCGTTCGTGTGGTTCACGACGAGTGAGGGCGAACAGGTTCGTGATGTTCGCACCGGAGAACAGGTGAGCGCGAATCCGGAAACGTGGATGCCACCGGCTAAGGATATTGGTGTGGACGTTCAGGGGGTCCTGAGTCATGAATGACGTCGATTTTTCTTCCGACGCTCTCAATGTTCTCCAACGTTTAAGAGAGGCTTTGGGGGAGCTGAGCTTCCCCTTCGAAACCCCGCTATCCGAGTTGGGAAACGACACTGCCGAAGAGGGATACAACCAGCTAGGAGACTATATCCTCCCCAGAATGAACTCCTCCGAAGCGCCACTTCTGTGCGTTATCGGTGGCTCCACAGGTTCTGGCAAATCGGCAATTCTTAACGCGCTCATCGGCGAAAAAGTGTCACGATCCTCCGCTATCCGCCCCACAACGCGCGAACCCGTCCTCGTGCACAGCGCGGGCGAGGGGGAATGGTTTACGTCGCAAAGAATTTTGCCCCAGCTTACGCGCGTAACGGATTCTTCCAAGGTTGCCCACATGCCGCACGGGCTTCACAGTGGCACGATTTCGCGGATGCGCATTGCAGAATCCTCCCATGTTCCCGCGGGGGTCGCCTTCGTGGACTCCCCGGATATTGATTCTGTGATTAGCGAGAATCGACTTCTTGCAGGCCAGCTTCTCCAGGCCGCAGACGTGTGGATTTTTGTGACGACGGCAGCCCGGTACGCGGATGCCATTCCGTGGGCTCTATTGGATGAGGCAGCCCAACGCAACGCGGTGATTGCGGTTGTCCTTAACCGTGTTCCTGCCGGGGTGTCGGCTGAGATTCGCCCGGACGTGGTTCGACGCCTACAGGAACGTGGCTTGGGTAGCGCGCCACTTTTCGTCATTATGGAGAATTCCGGGGATGAACCTATTCACGAGGAAGATATTGCGCCTCTGCGGGCCTGGGTGGGTGGTTTCAGCACGAATACTCATTCCCGGATGAGCGCCGCGCGGCAAACCCTCAGCGGTGCCGTGGAGTCCCTTCTTGCCGACGGACATATAGTGTGCGAAGCCTATGATGAGCAGGTTGCTACAGTTCGCGAACTTATTGGATCCCTGCACGAATCTCAACGTTTAACAATGTTACGTATTGAAGAAAATATTGACGACGGAAATATTGTGAGCGACGAGGTTCTTGCACGTTGGGTGAAAGTTTTGGAGTATTTGTGGTGTGGCGGGAAAAAACGTCGAGCCTCTCAGGGGGTTGCTGGCCGTTTTGCGTCAATGTTTAAAAAGAATTTGCCTTACGAAAATGCCGATTTAGATTCCCATATTGAGAACGCGCTGATTTCGTTGCTTTTATCTGCGGGAGAAAACATGGCTTCCGATCTTATACGACGTTTAGAGTCGAGCGAAAACGGAGAAAAAATAGCTCAAGCGGGGGTATCGCATCGTCGTACTATTCAAGATAGGCGTGAAGCTGCCCAGCAGGTTGTCACAACGTGGCAGGAGCGTATTTTGGCGGTTATTTCAGAACATACACGCGGTTCGATGGATTCATTACCGTCAGCCTCTTCAGGATCTTCTTCGCCGTCAACTTCCCAAGCGTCAGCGCCGTCGTCCTATTCTTCACCTTCACACGATATTCACCTCTTAGGTGTCGCGTTAAAACTCCTTATTTTGACACATACTCCTGAAAATCCAACAGATGCTCAGCGTCAATCCGTTGAAACACGTGAGCGCGCCCATCAATTAGTGAAAAAATTGATAGGGGAGGGAAATTCGGAGAAGGTATCGAGGGTTGCGGACAAAGCACTGAATGATTTTCTTCAACACGCCAACGATTTTCTTACCCAGGAAGCCATCCCTTATGAGTCACGCTTGTCGTCTCTGAAGGTTTCTTCCGTGTTAAACCACGATATTCATGAATTGTATAAAGAGGCTGCCATAAGGCGATGGAGGTAACCGTGACCATTAATCTTCCTACAGGTCTTGCATATGTTGAACGCATTTTGGCGTTAGGTGAGGATTATCTTAGCTCCGAAACGCGGCAGGCCGCTCACGAAATTTTGGAAAGGGCACGCCGTCGCGGATTGGCTGGGACAGAGCGCACGGTTGTTGCTTTCGCAGGCGCAACGGGGTCAGGTAAATCGTCGTTACTCAACGCTATTGTGAACCAAGATGTTGCTAAAACTTCTGCACATCGTCCGGCAACGGAGAATCCTCAAGCTGTGACGGGCAGGCATGCGACCGATATTCTGGACTGGCTCGGGATTGATTACCGTGAGGTTTTGCTTCAAATGAGCACGGAATCCATGCAAGATCTTGTGCTTATTGATCTTCCAGATGTGGATTCAACAATGATTGAGCATCACGAGAGGGCTGCAGATATTATTTCGCGGGCGGATGTGTTGCTGTGGGTGCTCGATCCGCAAAAATATGCGGATGCTGTGATTCACGAAGATTATTTGAGCGAATTAAAAGAACACGAGGCAAATATTCTTGTTGTGTTGAATCAAATTGATCGTATTCCCAGCCAGGAGCGCGATGCCGTTGTCAACCATGTTCGCCATCTTCTTTCTCTCGACGGTATCCGTTGCGATGTTACGGTAAGTTCGACGGTAACCGGGGAGGGTGTTGAGGAAATCCGTGGTGCTTTGGCGTATGTTGCATCGAAGAAAAGGGCTTCTGCTCAACGTTTGGTAGCTGATTTAAGGAAACTTGGCGGGCGTATCGCCGAGGAAATGTACGAGAACAGCGGGGTTTCGCTGGAGGGCGAATCTCAAGATACTCTCGTCGATGATTTGTGTGAAGCCGCAACGGGGAAACGGATTGCCCGTAGGGCTGGGGATAAGCGTGCGCGTCAGGCTCACCGGCAGGTACGTTGGTCTCTGTGGCGTTTTCCCGGCTCGAAGAAGGGTGCGAGATCCCTGGAAGAAAACGCTGTACGTGAACCTGGGGCGCCCTTGAAGGCTCTGGTTGAGGCTCGTTTAGGGACGAGTTCAGCTCCTCATGCGAATAAGATGCCTAGATTGTGGAGGTTAACTCTGCATAAGTCCTCATCTGCACGGGTAGATGATATTTCACGGGATATTCAGGAGGCGGTTGTTCGTGCTGGTGAAGTGGAACAACATATTCCTGTGTCGTGGCGTATCTGTGGTTGGCTTCAGTGGTTGAGCACAAAATGTATTCTTCTTGGTTTTATCTGGTGGATTGTCGATGTTATTGTGCAATCAACTGGCGGGTCTTTCCCCTCCTTTGAACCGATTTTTGCCTTCCCGGTTCCTCTCCTTATTACCGTGATTTCGCTGGTGATAAGTGGACTGTGCCTGGTGTGGGGTAGTTCCATGGTGAATTCTGCCCGTCACCGTGGGAGGTTTGATGCCCAGAAGAGGATGGAAGAGGCGGTTGCTAAGATTGTTGACGAATCTTTGCTCACCTTAATTCAGCGCCAGCAGGATAAATACGACGAGTTTTGTTCGGCTGTTTCCCAACTGTCCGAGGTGGTTGTGCGGTAGTCTGCTGGGTGTTGGTTCACGCCCTTTGTTTAAGTGATGTGCTCACGAGTGATATGCTCACGGGTGTGTGCTCACGGGCCACCCGCGGGGGACGGAACATAATAAATATTGGCTGTGCTCACGGGCGTGTACTCATGGGAGTGTACACACGGGTTCAGGTACTCGTTCATTCGGGGTGGTTTACAACATACCATCGCACGTTGTTGAAATATGCAACGCTATGTATAATTATTCATTGTTGCATGAGAGGTATGTGAAAATACTGTGTATATTCGCATATAGATACCTGCGAGAGGAGATGTTATGGGTTCCGGTATCCCATCAAGTCGTAGCGCCAGACAGGGGCTAATTACAAGCATTTTGCAAACCTATACCATTGGTTCACAAAACGAGTTGAGGAACCACCTATCTCAAGCGGGTGTTGAAGTAACTCAAGCAACCCTATCTCGCGACCTCGATGAACTAGGTGCCGTTAAAATTCGTATTGACGGAACGATGGCATACCGTATTGCTGATCATAGCGTCGATTCCGGTGATCGTCTCACTCGCTGGATACGAGAAATACTTCTCAGTGCAGATACGGCGCTGAACCAAATTGTTCTCAAAACTCCTCCGGGAGCAGCTCAACTTTTGGCGGCGGGAATGGATCGCACAAATCTTGACGGGCTTCTCGGATGCATTGCTGGAGATGACACCGTTCTTCTTGTCATGAACAGTGTGGAACGTGCGCAAATAGTTACTCAAAAACTTCTCAATTTGGGCGATAAGTCCGAAGAGTCTATCTAGGTAAAAAGGAGAAATCATGGCGAAAGATCGCGTCGTATTGGCATATTCGGGTGGTTTAGATACATCCGTCGCCATCGGCTGGATTGGGGAAAGAACAGGTGCCGAGGTTGTCACGGTTGCCGTGGACGTCGGACAGGGAGGCGAAGATCTCGAAACCATCCGTCAACGCGCTCTTGATTGTGGGGCTGTGGAAGCCTATGTTGCCGATGCTCGTGATGAATTTGCGAGCGAGTATTGCATGCCGGCACTCAAAGCGAACGCCCTCTACATGGATGCATATCCGTTGATTTCCGCCATTTCACGTCCCGTTATTGTGAAACATCTTGTTGCGGCAGCTCGCCAATTTGGTGCGACGACGGTTGCTCACGGTTGCACAGGAAAAGGTAACGATCAGGTTCGTTTTGAAAACGGAATTACGTCCCTTGCGCCAGATATGCATTGTATTTCCCCGGTTCGTGATCTTGCCCTGACACGCGAATTCGCTATCGACTACGCAAATAAGCACGATCTTCCTATTGAAACAACACATCATAACCCTTTCTCTATTGATCAAAATGTGTGGGGACGTGCTATTGAAACGGGCTTCCTTGAGGATCTTTGGAACGCCCCGACAAAAGATGTCTACAACTACACGGATGATCCGACCTATCCGCCACTTCCCGACGAAGTAGTGATTACTTTCAAAGAAGGTATTCCTGTTGCGATAGATGGCAGGGATGTTACTCCGCTTCAAGCCATTCAGGAAATGAATAAGCGCGCGGGAGCTCAAGGTATTGGGCGTATCGATATTGTGGAAGATCGTTACGTCGGGATTAAATCTCGTGAAATTTATGAAGCACCCGGTGCTATGGCGCTTATCCAGGCGCACCGCGATCTCGAACATGTCACCATGGATCGTGAACAGGCGCGTTTCAAGCGTACAGTGGTTGATCGCTGGTCCGATATTGTGTATGAAGGCCAGTGGTTCTCACCGCTCAAGCGCAGTTTGGATGCTTACATTGAGGATACCCAGCAGTATGTGACCGGCGATATTCGTATGGTTCTTCACGGGGGTCGCGCCGTCGTCAATGGCCGTAAGAGTGAAACATCCCTGTATGATTTCAATCTTGCAACCTATGATGCCGGAGATTCCTTCGATCAAAGCCACGCAAAGGGCTTTATTGAACTCACGGGTCTTCCAGCACAGCTTGCAGCGGCGCGTGATGTAAAGTTTGGTCGCGGGGTTGCCATTGGAAAGGCAAAACTCAACTAACGACGAATAAGTGGTGGGGCGAGAAAAAACTTCTCGCCCCACCACTTATTTATTTTCGACAACTCAACCTTGCATTGAAATTCGTCATATATTTTTATACGTTACTCGGTGCCATCGCACCGGCACGTGGCCTGCGCATAAACACATAAGCAACCAAGGTTGCAATCAACACAATCACAGAAATCGTTCCAAAAGCGACCGCGGAACCAAGAACCCATTCGTGTGGGGTAGCGTGGTGCTCGCTGGATACGAAAGCGAAGAGAATTGCGGTAATCATCGCATTACCCACCGCTGTAGTAATACGCTGAGAGGTCTGCTGGAATCCACCAGCTGTTCCGCCGTGACTTGCGGGAACTTGCATCATGGTGAGCGTTTGGTTGACGGAACCCTGAAGCCCCATTGCCAAACCGAGCAGAGCCAGAGGGATAGACATCAACCATGGACTCCAACCCAACTGTAATGAGGTATAGGCAAGTGGAATAACGCCTGCCACAGACACAGCGGCAAGAAGAAGTGCGCCGAACTGGCATTCGCGCCCGTGACTAATCGCAAAACGTCCACCAATAATGGCGAAAATACCGGACAAAATTGCGTTTGGAAGCCCAATCAAGCCCGTTTGTAGGGCAGATAGGCCGAGAGCCTGTTGCAAAACCATTGAGGTAACAACGAAAACAGATGTAGTTCCAAGGAATTGAATCGCGCCAATAGCTGTACCGTAACTGTAGGATTCAATTTTGAACAGGCGCAAATTCACCATCGGGAAACGCCCCATTTTCGCGTAAACCTCTTCCCATTTAATCCACAAACCGGCGCAAGAAAAACCAATAATGAGAAGGAACCAGCGCCACCAAAACATTGTCATAAACGGCAACATAAGGCACAAAACAGTGAGTGAAAGAAGAAGCATTCCTATAGGATCAAGATCAACTTTGGATCCTTTACGTCCCTTAAAAATTCGTCCTTTTTTCTTTTGAATTTTTCGGTATTCCTCAGCTACTTCAGTGGCTTTTTTACCAACTGTTCGTCGTTCCTTAGCAAAGGGGAGAAGGAAGAAGCCGGAAATAATACCGATAAGCCCTAACGGAACATTAAAAAAGAAGGAATGGCGCCAGCCAATAGTGCCGAAAAGCTGGACGAAACCACCTGAAATAAGAGGACCAACAGCAACGGACGCGCTTACGGCCAAGCCCATATAGGAAAATGCTTTCGCGCGTGCCCGGCCTTCAAAATACTGCTGGATCATACCCGTTACTTGAGGGGAGAAAATACCGGCGCCCACACCCTGAATAATGCGAGCAGTATTGAGCATGAGAGGCGAAATTGCCAGGCTACATAGTGTACAACCAAGCGTGAAAACAGCCATGCCGATAATCCACATGGATGAACGCCCGAAAATATCACCGATACGCCCGGCGGGAACGAGAAGAAGCCCGAAAGCAAGAGCATACCCAGATAGAACCCACTGAATATCTGCGCGTTGTGCGTGAAGATGTTCTTCAATAATGGGCAGGAGGTTATTGACCGAACTCACCTGAACAAGAGAAATAACAAGAGCCACCATGAGAACAAGGAGAATTTTGTTACGGTCAAAATATCGCGGTGATCCAGGAACCTGGAAATAGCGAGAGTTAGGCATAATATCCAATCACGTATTGCGTCCCGGCGCCGGTGCAGGAAGGGCATTCAGGATACAAGAAAGGAGCCTTGAACTACAGACGTCGGGTTAGAAAAAAGCCCACGTTGAACGCGAGCTATTCGCACATGTATGTATTGCTTTATGTGCACGCATAATTTTAACAGGTTGAGGCATATTTTTCTATGTGTAAGGTATGTTGCGCGGTGCTTTTCGCACCTAGCGTGTCGGGTGCCTAATGCCGTTGCGCGCCACGTACCACCCGAAAGACGGCGCGTTTCACGAACAATTTTTTCCTGTGCCTCACTATTTAAAACGTTATGATGGACATATGCGTACAAATTCAACAATTGAGCACCAGATTAACCACTGCACCATTCGCAAGTTCGACGGCAAACCCCTACAGCCCGAAACTCTCGAAGCCCTGGAAACCGTCGCAATACGAACAGCTTCATCACAGGGACTTCAGCATTCCTCAATTATCCGCATTACCGATAACGAAATCCGCAACCGTATCGCCAAGGTTTGCACCCAGCAATACGTGGCAGAAGCTCCTGAACTGTGGATTTTCATTGTTGATACCCGCAGGGCCTACCGTATTTCCAAAGAACTAGGAAAAACCGGATACGCCGCGTCCTCCTACGACGCTTTCGTCGCCGCATTCACAGATGCGACACTCATGGCACAAAATGTTGTTAACGCAGCCGAAAGTATGGGGCTCGGTACAACCTTCCTCGGAAGCATTTTGAACGACCCTCACGAAATGTGCGAAATCCTCGGATTGCCCGAACTTACTTTCCCTGTTCTTGGGCTCATTATGGGAGTTCCCGCCGAACATCCACAAACAAAACCGCGTATGCCCAAAGAATTCCGCATCCACACAAATACTTATGAAGAACCCGACAACTGGATCACATCCCTTTCCCAGTACGACGAGGAAATAACCCCCTGGATTGATTTGCGCAAAGGCACCCCCTTCGGTCCTTTCACCGCAACGATTGCCGACTGCATGGAAAGTGTTGTAGCGCGTAGGGCTGAGATATTGCCCGCTATTGCGAGCCAAGGCTTTAAACTCGAGACGGAAAACGTACAATAATACACATGGTTGAACATAAAGGACTTTGGGGTGGCCGTTTTGCCGGTGGCCCGGCTGACGCGCTTACCGAACTTTCCCGATCAACCCATTTCGATTGGCGATTAGCACAATACGATATTGCAGGTTCTCGCGCACACGCCCGCGAACTTCACAAGGTGGGTTTGTTAACGGACGAAGAACTTGACGTCATGATTGGCGCATTGGAAAAACTCAGTACCGATGTTGCCAACGGTGATTTTCAACCATATCCCGACGAAGAGGACGTCCATACAGCGCTCGAACGTGGCGTTATGGAACGCGCCGGAGAACATGTTGGTGGTAAATTGCGTGCCGGGCGTTCCCGAAACGATCAGATCGCCTCGCTTATCCGCATGTATCTTCGCGACGAAGCCCGAATCATTGGTGGCAAGCTCCTCGATGTTGTTCAGGCGCTCATCTCCCAGGCAATGAAGGCCGGAAATTCTGTGATGCCTGGACGTACGCATTTGCAACACGCCCAGCCCATTCTTGTTGCGCACCACCTATTGGCGCACGTGTGGCCGATGTTACGTGATATTGAACGCTTCGTGGATTGGGACAGGCGCGCATCGCTTTCTCCATACGGAGCGGGTGCCTTGGCAGGAAATACGCTCGGCATGAATCCCGCAGATATTGCGGCTGACCTTGGTTTTACCGGGGTGGCTCACAATTCCATCGACGCCACTGCATCCAGGGATGTTGTCGCAGAATTCGCATATATTTGCGCACAGATTGGTATTGATCTTTCACGTCTTGCGGAAGAAATCATTATTTGGAACACCAAAGAATTCGATTTCGTCACCTTAGATGACGCCTATTCCACAGGTTCATCGATTATGCCACAGAAGAAAAACCCGGACGTTGCAGAATTGACGCGCGGAAAAGCGGGGCGCCTTATCGGGGATCTCGCCGGCCTTCTAGGAACGCTCAAAGGCATGCCTTTGGCATACAACCGCGATCTTCAAGAAGATAAAGAACCCGTTTTTGATCAAATAGACACACTCGACGTTCTCCTTCCCGCGTTTTCCGGAATGGTGGACACCATGGTTCTTCACTACGAACGCATGGCACAGCTCGCACCTCAAGGATTCTCGTTGGCAACAGATATCGCCGAATGGCTTGTTCGCCAGGGTGTCCCGTTCAGGCAAGCTCACGAAATTTCCGGTGCCGCGGTTGCGTTGTGCGAATCGCGCGGAATCGAATTGTGGGATTTGAGCGACGACGACTTCACGTCCATTGATTCGCGCCTCACATCGGGGGTTCGTGAAGTGTTGAGCGTGGAAGGAAGTGTGAAAGCACGCGCGGGAATTGGTGGAACCGCCCCAGAGCGCGTTGCCGAACAACTCCAGCGCGCACGCGACACCGTGACATCCCTTCAATATTTCACAGATTCTCGGATAACTATGAAGTAAAAGAGTGTCCGAAACCTGCAGGCTAGGGTGTGAAAGCCACGGCGAAATGGTATGTATGTTGTGAAAGTTTGCGCGTTCGTCGTCGTCAATATGGACAATATGAGGTGATGAAACATAACGAAACCACCCGTCGCTCACGGCATGAACGCTAACTCAGCCACAACAACTCAATAATTTTTCAATAATAAAGATCAGCGGTTGGAAACAACCATAACCACATCGAAAGGAACTGACGTGAAAGACGTCATCGAAGAATTGGAATGGCGTGGGCTTATTGCTCAACACACCGACATAGATGCACTACGGGAAGCGCTGAACTCCGGGCCAGTTACTTTCTATTGCGGTTTTGATCCCACCGCTCCATCCCTGCATCACGGGCATTTGGTTGCGGTGAAAGTGATGCGTCACCTCCAGTTAGCTGGCCACAATCCGCTTGTTCTTGTTGGGGGAGCGACGGGACTCATTGGAGATCCACGCCCTAGCAAAGAACGTACCTTGAACTCGCGTGATGTTGTGGCTGATTGGGTAGATTCGTTGAAAAACCAGCTGTTGGGGCTTCTCGATTTTGAAGGAGAACACGCGGCCCGGCTCGTCAACAATCTTGACTGGACAGCAAATATGTCCGCCATTGATTTCTTGCGTGACCTCGGCAAATACTTCCGTTTAGGGACAATGCTTTCCAAAGATATTGTTGCGCGTCGTTTGGATAGCGAGGAAGGTATTTCCTACACCGAGTTTTCCTACCAGATCCTCCAGGCCAACGATTACCTTGAACTGTACCGCAAGTACGGATGCACCCTCGAAGTTGGTGGAAATGATCAGTGGGGTAACCTTGTTGGCGGGATGGATCTTATTCGTCGCGTCACGGGAGATTCTGTTCACGTAATGACGAATCCGCTGATTACCAAGTCCGACGGGACGAAGTTCGGCAAATCTGAGGGTGGGGCAATTTGGTTAAATCCAAAGATGTTTAGCCCCTACAAGTTCTACCAATTCTGGCTCAATATTGCCGACGAAGACGTTATTCACATGCTCAAAGTTTTTACCTTCCGAACCCGTGAAGAAATTGAAGAACTTGAGGTGCAGGTTAGGCAAGCGGCGCATCGTAGAGATGCGCAACGCACCCTGGCGCGCGATGTTACGAGCTGGGTTCACGGCGAGGAAACCATGCAACGTGTCGAAGATGCAAGCAAAGCACTGTTTGGCGGAACAGGTTTGGCTGATTTGGACGCGGAAACACTGGCAGATGCTGTTGCAGAGTTGCCTACCGCGCAGGGCGCCATCGGCGATTCCATCGTGAGTCTTTTCGCCGCAACCGGGCAAGAAAAAGGTATTGGGGCTGCGCGCCGTACCCAAAAATCTGGTGGGCTTAATGTGAATAACGTGAAGGTGGAAGATCCTGAAGCGGTATTGCGCGCCGAGGATATTCTTCCCGGCGGAGTTGTCCTTCTTCGTAAGGGCAAGAAAAATCTTGCAACAATTCGCGTTCAGTAGACGTTAATCCATCACACATCAATTTCTCGATGCCGAGACACCTCTCATAATGGGGGATGTTTCGGCATCGGTTGCATAATCGTCGTCGTAAAAAATTGTGGGAAAAATGCGCTCACACAATAAAGTTCGCCTCACCTTACTACCGGACACATTTTGATACGTTTTGTTTCATATGGTGGTATTGGGCGTAGTATGGTGAGTTCATGAGGAGGAAAAATGCGTCGTTTGCGTTCTGCAACGTCCACAACTGGACGTAATATGGCTGGTGCCCGTGCCCTGTGGCGAGCAACGGGTATGACATCCGAGGATTTCGGGAAGCCCATTATTGCCATTGCCAACTCATTTACCCAATTTGTGCCCGGGCACGTTCATTTAAGAAACGTAGGAAAAATTGTTGCCGACGTTATTGCGGCTAACGGCGGGGTTGCCCGCGAGTTCAATACCATTGCGATTGACGACGGTATTGCGATGGGGCACAACGGCATGTTGTATTCTCTCCCGAGCCGTGAAATCATTGCGGATTCCATTGAATATATGGTGAATGCGCATACGGCCGATGCTCTCGTATGTATTTCGAATTGCGATAAAATTACGCCCGGCCACCTTCTTGCGGCCATGCGTTTGAACATTCCGGTTGTGTTCGTATCCGGTGGACCCATGGAATCCGGGAAACCCGTGGAGGGCGTACGCGACCACAATATTGATCTTATTGATGCGATGACGGCAGCCGTGGACGATTACGTGAGCGACGAAGAACTCGCCCGCATTGAAGAAAATGCCTGCCCAACATGTGGCTCATGTTCAGGTATGTTTACGGCAAATTCCATGAATTGTTTGACGGAAGCCCTCGGGTTGTCCTTGCCTGGAAACGGAACCACGCTCGCAACGGCGACGCGGCGACGTGATCTTTTCGAGCAGGCGGGCAAAGTGATTATGAATATCACCAACCGTTATTATCGAGACGGCGACGATTCTGTTCTCCCACGATCCATTGCGACGAAAGACGCCTTCGCCAACGCTATGGCAATGGATATTGCAATGGGCGGATCAACCAACACCGTTTTGCACCTCTTGGCTGTGGCGCAGGAAGCCGGGGTTGATTTCACTCTTGCAGATATTGATGCACTTTCACGTAGGGTGCCTTGTCTGTCTAAGGTCGCGCCGAACTCAACGCAGTTCCATATTGAGGATTTCCACCGCGCGGGCGGAATTCCGGCGTTGCTGGGCGAAATGTATCGAGCCGGAATGTTGCAAGATTCGGTGCACTCCATTCACTCTGACGATCTGAAATCCTGGCTTGAAAAGTGGGATATTCGTGGGGTTGCGCCTTCAGATGAGGCGATTGACCGTTTCAAGGCGGCGCCCGCTCGTATCCGCACAACAAAGCCGTTCTCCCAGGACACCACATGGGAAACCCTGGATAAAGATGGTGAAAAAGGCTGTATTCGTTCGGCAGACCATGCCTATACGAAAGAAGGTGGCCTGTGCGTGTTGCGAGGGAATATTGCCGAAGACGGCGCGATTGTTAAGACCGCAGGCGTGGATGAATCCCTGTTCCACTTCGAGGGACGGGCGCGCGTGGTCGAATCTCAGGAAGCTGCGATTGAACTGATTTTGTCCAAGTCCGTTGTGCCCGGCGATGTTGTTCTTATTCGCTATGAGGGCCCGAAGGGTGGCCCTGGAATGCAGGAAATGCTTTATCCAACCTCGTTCTTGAAGGGGCTCGGATTGGGTAAAGTTTGCGGACTTATTACCGACGGACGATTTTCCGGTGGTACTTCGGGCTTGTCCATTGGGCACATTTCGCCCGAAGCCGCGGCCGGTGGCGCTATTGGTTTAGTTGAAGAAGGGGACAAGATTATTATTGATATCCCCAAGCGTCTACTTATGGCCGATGTTTCCGACGAAGAGTTGGATCGCCGGCGTAAGGCGATGGGGCCAACCCCATGGAAACCGAAGAATCGCGACCGTAAAGTTACGAAGGCTTTGCGCGCATACGCTTCTATGGCTGCTTCCGCAGATCGTGGCGGTGTGCGTATTGTGGATGGTTCAGTGTTCTAAGTTTTCGTTTATTTCTTATCGCTACAGAGCGCGCTTTTGTTTCGACAAAGCGCGCTTTTCTGTACTCTGCGAAGAACGTTTTTTTCGACGACGGAGTACCGTTTTTCTGTGGTTTAGATTGCGTTTTGTTCTGTTTCTGTGAAACATCGTTTTCTTTTTCGATGAAGCATAGTTTTTTGTAATCTATGTAGGACTCTTTCTGCTCTATTTCTATGAAGTATGCTTTTCTGTACTTTACGAAGAACTGTTTATCTGCAGTCTATGGGGCGGGTTTTGTGTTTTTGGTGTGTTTGTTGGGGTTTGTGGGGTGTGTTTGGTGTTGGGTTGGTGTGTTTTTGGTGTGTTTGTTGGGGTTTGTGGGTGGTGTGGTGGGGGTCATGGTTTTTTGGTTTGACGTTGTGGGTGTTGGGTGTGTATTGTTTTTTCTTGTCGTCTTCGGCTGGTTGGTTCTGGTTGGGGGTGGTTGGGATGTTTGTTTTCCTTGTGGCTTTGTTTTGTTGGGCTTGTGTGTGGTGGTTCACCGGGTGCGGGTTTGACGGGGTGGGGTTGGTTTGGTAGGCTAGTGTCCCGGCGCTGGAACAGTGTTG